>NZ_JAKTHX010000029.1:0-671461 GCF_027854635.1 Acinetobacter sp. AOR43_HL | reverse complement strand
ACATTATGCGAACTTTCAGACACTAAAAAATATGCTGAAAATTTTATGAAAAATTTCAGTTTTTCATAAAATCATTTCAGCTTAAAAAGGGCAACTTAAGGGATATATTGATCATCATCTTGCTGATATCTAAGATCACGATGAAAAGACACAGTAAACTTAATAATAATTGCTACAGTCAAAAAGACCATAAATATAAGTTGAACCCAATCTGAAAACTGCATCATATATCCCCTAGTCGGAGTGTCTAGACTACGCCTTGAGACACTCGAAAAATACGTTAAATCAATTGTTATACGCGATGTGTCTCAATTCCCCTGAAGACACTCCTTTATGACACTACGTTACATCAAATAGACGGTTTTTGTAATCAGAGAAAAGAAATTTAAATCTATGAAATAACTGCTGTTATTGGCTTTTCTTCTTGAACAGTCCTAACTGGTGGTTCTAGTTGTGGTTGATTAGCGATTTGCGGTTGTTCTTGCTTAAAGTAATTAAATGGCCTATCACCCTGATCTATAAGCTTCTTGCAGTCAGAGCTGCTTACATCGTGCAGAATCGTACCTTGTTGGGTATAAGCAAGATAACGCCCATTCTTTTTAACACAGCCACTAAAAACGGGTTTAGCGCTCACCTGATAAGAAACAGACTTTTGAATCTGATCATCATACGGTTTAGATGGGTTATATGAGACTTGGTTTGTCGTTGTTTGCTGTGCAGGAACTACAGAAGAGCCATTTTTAGAAATGTCATTAAACCATTTAACACATTCAGGCTTTTCAACATTAGCAGCCTTTCTACATTCAGTATCAGCATTAAACTCTGATTTAGTAGTTGTAGCAGCCTGTGTGGTTGTAGATGCCTGATTAGCTTTAGGTTGAGGAACAGGCTTACCAGTAACCTGATCATAAATAACATTGTCTTTAGTCGCGAAATGAAAAAAAAGCCCAACCATCACAATGACGACAGCACCAATAAAAAATATAAATTTCGGAATACGTTTTTTATGCGTATTAATCGTTGTTGATTTATAAAGCGTGAAAATACGGTCAGCAGGTTTAAAAGTGAATTTAGCTTCACAATTAATTTTATTCACTAAAGCGTTAGGATTATCACGAGCCGATCCGTATTGATAGACTTTCGGAGTCCACCCCCAAGGACGAGTAATGTGATAGTGACAACCGATCAACTCTTTTACAGCAGGATGTAAATAACGGGTAGCTTGAGTAATGATATAGAAATCAAAACCTCTATGACGATGAATCGTTAATTCCATAATCATAGGATCTTCGGACTTTTTATTCTTATATGGTTCTACAAGCTGAATCTCGTCAATTACGATTACAGAGCCATCTGGGGCATCACGCCAATCATGAATCAATGGTCTAGTATAAGGAATCTTGCAGGCTTTAATATTTGTATAAATGGTACGTACAGGTTGCAATAATTCGAACTTTTGAGGACCATGTATATCATTGATACGGTCTACAATTTCATTGTATTGAGTTGTTTTCTTAAAGTAATCATCTGGACGTAAATCGTCAAAATCTTCATTTAAGAATAAAAAGTAATCATCTGTTAAAGGTTCAATAATTGTTTTACGAGCAGAACCCGAACCCTGCTCATAAGAATAATAAAGAAATTCTTCCTTGAACTTCTCAAACAATGGTTTATTAAATTCAAATATAGTCTTATTTTTGCGTACATTAATAAAATTGGAACGTTCCAATTTATCTAACTGAGTGACAACAAAAGCCGTTTTAGATGCTCCAGGCGTCCCCGTAACTAAGTGCAACATGATTTAATTTCCTATCTTATTATTTTGACTTCATTAAATGTAATGGTGAAGATTGTCTAAAATGCTTTGTGACAATTGCACCGAGTACCAAAGAAAAATAAATGTGTAATCCAGTAACACTAGCCATCTGTAAAAGCACTGAAGGAAGTTGATATACAGAACTTTTAAAGTGCTCAATCATCGTGCTAATAATGGCTAAAGAGACACCAGCAGTACCCAACATCAAACCAGAACCAACAAGAATATTTTTGATAAATCCACGATTAGCACTAGCAAATAAAGTCGATAAACTAGCCATCTTGACGAACCCCCGAAACTATATAGAGAGCATGCAAAGCACCAAGAGACACAACAATTGGATAAACAAAGGTTGATATAGCCTGACACCAGATTGTGAAATCAAATGAAAAATCAAGAGTCTGACCATTCCAAGAAAATGAAAGAGGAATTTTTTCGGGACAACCAGTTGCAAAGTTAATTTGGGTGTCTGGCTCAGGAATATTAGGCTCATTAAATTCGAGCTTATCACTTGAGTTTGAAGGTTCCTTAACCCAATCAGTTACAGACTTTTCCCAACTTGCAAATGTCCGAGGAAAATTAATAACAGCATTCGCAGCCTGACAAACTGAAGGTGCCCAATCGCAGAACACAGGGAAATTTAATGCAATGTCAGTCGGTGGAGCTTTAGGTGCTGTAGGATCATCGGGATTTGCTTGAGGTACAGCTTGCCCTTGAGCCGTGTTCGAAGTCGGAATAGATTGTGACTGATTTAGCTGATTAACAATTTCAGATTGTGGAACAATTTGTCTTTGTTCATCATTATCTAAAGCAGTGTCTGCAACAGATGAAACGTAGGCTTTAGCATCTTCTTTTCCCGCAGCATCACCAATGATTTGAGATGCTACAGCATCGTAAGGTAAATATCTTTCTTCAGTTGTAGTAGAACTAACAAGAGCATAAGCCCAAGATGCTTGAATAACTTCAGGGTCTTTAGTTCCGTAATTGCAAGTTGAGCCATTGTGATGCAAATATGAAGGACGAGCAGCACTACATGCTTGATCAAGAGTCATATCTGGATACACAATACCATTGACCATCCAGTCCCCAACCTCACCGGGGGCATTATATTTAACTCTGTTGTTTGCAGGATCCATGACGTACTCAACACCGTCAATTAGAGCTTTAATTGCAAGATCAACAGCTAAGACAGCACCCGTCCTTACAATCATCTTTGAAACTTGGGAAACGGTTGGCGTAATTGCAGCAGTCCCCTTAGCTGCATAAGTCTTACCATTCAAAACAACTTCTTTAGCACCATCATAAAATGTCGTAGCACCTTGCACTAACCGCTTGCTAATAGACCAGCCATCAGCAGCAGTCGAAGCACGGACAGCATTAAAAGGCATCATGTGTATGCTAAACATCAATAATATAGTTAGATATTTTTTATAACGACCCATGTGACCACCACTATTGTTATAGGTAAAATCCAATAAAAAATTGAAGCTTCTGGCATACATCACCCCAAAATAAGGAAGCCCCCGAAGGGGCTAGTTTTTAAGCAGCGTTAGCGCCTTTATTAAGTTTTCGATACCCGATAATGATTGCTGTAATAGTCGCAGCAGCAACCAAAACAGTAATGATGATTGCTTGTGATGCTGTGAGCTGACCAGTAATTGCAGTCCCCACCTCAGTTAAACCCTCAGCATGTGCAGTACCAGCACCCGCAAGAATTAAACCTGTACCCGCAGCAAAACGACCACGGAATTTTTGGAACCAAGTTTTTTGATGAGCTTGTTGAGTCATTGGTGTTACGTTTGAATAAGCCATGATGTTTCTCCTATTTAGGCTAGTTTTGCAGCTTTCATAATGAAGCTGTAAGCGATCAAAAGACCGCATATCTCCGCTATAGCTTTTGATATAGCGATAGAATCTGCTTGCGTTATTGCCAAGCCATTGAAGACCTGAGCAATAGATAAAGGCACATAAGCCGTACACGTCTGCACGTTATTAACGATTTCAATAGCTGAGCAAACGTAAACGTCCATGATTATTTCCCTTTATTTCTAAGACGCTGAAGTGCTTGACGTTTTAAAAATTGTTGTTGTTCTAAAGTGAAATATTCACCCTTAAACAAATACAAATATTCGAAACTGTCACCACGTTCATGACGACCATTCATATTTCGAAAACGTATACGCTTAGGACGTCTTAAACGCTCCCCTAAGCGGTCAATAGAATCAATAAGACGACCAAAAAAGAAAACACCTGTGAGAAGACCCAAGATGAATACAGCAATGAATAGTGGCGATAATGAGTTAAGTAACTCAGTCACAATTCGAGCATTTTCTAATTCAGTCATTAATTAACCCTCACACTTAGACATATGAAAATGCAAATACTGCCAATGAAATAGAGAGAGGCACTTTGGGCACTCCGCTTGATTATCCCCTAGCATTGCTATAATATTCATACTAATAATTGCTCTAAGTTATTGATTTATTTACATATTATACATTATACGAAGTGTTTTATTATTAACACTTTGATTCGTATAGCTTTATTACGCTGCTTCCACAACATCAAAATCCAAAGCTACTAATACAGCCTTTGGTTGTTTGCCTGTGAAATCCCAATCAAAGATCAACTTAGCTTTGTTTGGTAATTCCTGATGAAGATAATCATTGAAGAACTGAGCGCCTTTAATCTTGTAGTCAGTCGATTTAAAACCGATTGCGCCTTGTTCTTTTTCTTTTTCTGAATATTCTTGAAGTACAGTTACAACCGTATTTGAGAACTTGATTTCTTTACCAGTTGACTGATCTTGGAAATCACCCGCGGATTTACGGATACCTGTAACTGTCATAATTGGATGTTGTGAATTGTTCATTTGCTCACCTATGCGATTTTGTAGTTAAACTGCGAAACTGGCTCTTCATACCAGTTTGGCAATTGTTGATTGAAGTCGATTTCTACGAGCTTTACGAATGGAATGATGTTTGATGCCTTCTCATCGTGAAGGTTCTGCAAATATGCCTTTGAAAAGCCACATTCACACAATTGGGAAATTAGGTTATAAAACTGAGACTTACCGTAATTATTTTTAATCTCATCGAATCCTTTTTCACGGATAAGACAAAACATCGCGAATAAATTACGTACTTTAGTGTGAGAAACCTTGCCAGATTTGGTCATAACAACTTCTGAGCGTTCAATGGCTTCAAGTACACTTGTATCATCTGTTAATTTCATAGTTTGACCTCGCAAGGCTTCAAAAATGCTATGAGTAGCTTTGTTCCAGAGTGTTTGAAGTAAATCAGGGTTAGAACGTTGAAACTTAATTAAATCAAAGAGATTGGTAGGAATTCCATTACGTTCGAGCCAACGCTTTTTTAAACGTGATTCAAAACGTAAAAGACCGATAGTCCAGTTAATCAGATCCGAATTGGACATGACCTCAACAACTCGTTGAGCTGCTTTATCATTTTTCTTTGCGAGCATTTTATACTCTTCAAATTGAGCGATAAATTCATCATGCTTCATATAACACTTGTGATTCACAAGCCTTGAAGTCTGACCTCCCCAATAGACTGAACTATCGAAACGCTTATTACTTAAACGAGTCTGGCCATTACTGACATTACTCAAGAAATCCAAAACTTTTTTAGCCGTGCTCTGGTCTTTCAAACGTGCTGAATAAGTCACATCGATATGTGATACCCAAGCACGAGGCCAATCTAGCATTCTTGCTAAGACTGGATAGGCTTCATGTAGAAAGCCGATCATTTCCATAGCACCCTGCTCTATGTTGTCACTTCCAAATACGTTATGACCTTGTAACAGCTTTGCAGGCGAAGCCTTGATCTGTACGTATGGTTCATAACTTGCATCGAAAAACACTTTCATTGCCATACCTGTGTAGTGTGTTGGCACTGATTCATAGGGATGAAATAAAGCAGCAGCAGAAATAGAACCGTCGTCATTCTTATGAACTGAACGCGAAGCAAGTGGTATTTCAATTGAATGCAGATCGACATCTACAAAAAAATAACGTCCTTCTGAATCGACTGAAAAAAAGCTCGATTCGAATGGAGCGTTAATGCAAATATGATCTAACATAAAAAAGTTACCAAGTAACCGCGTTTAAAAGATTAAACAAAATTACTAGGTAACTTGTCAACTCGTAAAACGAGTTAATATTAAAAAAGTTACCTAGTTATTTAGTTACAAGGCGTTTACAAATGAGCAAGGTCTATAAAATACGCAGTGAAGAAGTTGAAGACGTGAAAGAAACACTGATGAAATTCGTCGTACAGAAAAAATCACTGATGGCAGAAAGTGACGTAATTCACGCTCTTATCAAATACCACTTAAAGGATTTAAAGGCAGAAGAAGTCATAAGATACAGACAGGAAGTGCTGGGTAAAGACGAATAATTTCCGAAATATCGGACTAGAGTCCACCATTAGAAAGCGTGGACTCCTCTTCCGCCCCGCGGCTCGGTCGGTCGGGCGTCGAAGCTCCTTCTCCCTCCCTCACCGCTTGGCGTTCAAGATTCGCATAATGCAGATTGATGTTAAAAAGCCCCGTGAGACGAACAATGTTCTCACTGGGGCTTAGTAACATAATCTGTGCACCACATTATACGAACAGTTGTATAATTCATTATTAAGTCCTTGATTCTGTTGCTGTACGTTTAGCTATACTTGTTGCCTCTACAAAGAATCATTAATTATTTTAGATGCGTATTATGCAATTTATAAAAAAGACCTTTGTTAAGGTCTTTTTGCACAGCTAAATTAATTTAATAATTTTATTTTGAAGACTTCCAATAATTGACGTAATTCAACTGTTGAATCCCTCGTTCGACAAACTCAGCATTTTGCCATTGTTTTACATCAACATCGCGTTTTATCAGTTTGGCCTTTAATGCAGTCTGTACACCTTCTTGTAGATGCCCTAGATAATATTCATCCAAAAGTGGTGAAAAAACTGTTTTTAAGGCTTTGTCTTGTAGACTCAATGCATAGAGTTCTGTTGGTAATCCTGCATTTTTAGTGACAAGTTGAATGGCATTATCGCGGTTTTCAGGCTGTGAAACCCAATGTGCTGATTGTAAAACCGTATTGACCAATGTTTGTACGATTTCAGGATGTTGCTTAATAAACTCACTACGGCCCACCAAACCTGATTGAATTGTTCCAGCTCCATCTTGTCTCTGCCCAGTACTCAGAGGAACTTCTACAATTTTCTGCTGTTTAAGCGCTAGAATTGGCATTAAACCCCAGCTGGCATCAATTTGCTTAGCTGCAAGTGCTGCATTGGCTGCAGCAGGATCTAAATTAATAATGCGGAAATCTTTTTCAGTAAAGCCATATCGCTCGATATATTGATCAAACGACAATTGCATAGCAGTTCCTTGAAAAATTGCTATTCGTTTACCTTTTAACTGTTCGAGACTGCTATATCCTTTATTTGGCAAAACACCCAAATAAGCATCTATGTGGCGTCCAGTCGCTACCAATAAAGTAGTATCGATTTGATTCGATTTACCAATAATAGCAGCTAAGTCACCTAAAAAAGCAAAATCTAATTGCTTATTGGCTAAGGCTTCATTAATTACAGGCCCTGCACCTTTAAAAAATTGCCATTCAACCTGAATATTTTTCTTTGAAAATTCTTTTTCAAGTAACTGATTTAAATATATATAATCAACTAATGGTGTGCCGCTGCTGTGTCTTTCACTACTGCTTAGATCTGGTACTGCAATTCTAATTTTTACAATTTTTTCAGTCTGATTTGTTGTTTTTGATGGTGCTGATGAAGATGGTTTGAAAATAAACAGTAGCAAAGCGACAAAAATAAGTGCAGGAATAATCCAGATAAATCGATTACGTTTTGATAATGTGGCCATATCGTTTTTCTCAACAACATATACAACGTCACTGCTTAACGACAGTGACGTTTTGCATGTTTAAAATGGTATTTAGTTGGCATTTAAAACAGCGTGAAGCTTGGCTTTTTCGAGTTGTTCTGCTGATAAATCTTTGGGTAATGTGGTTTTACCTTTTAAGCCATGTACACCAGTCGTTACTTCACCGGCAAGTGTAATTCGGCGTACAACGCGATGTTGATCACCATAATCGTTAACCGCGTAGTGCTGTGTAGAGCGATTATCCCAAATCACCACATCTCCTTCCTGCCATTGCCAACGCACTGTATTTTCTGGTCGCGTTACTTTTTCTTGTAAAATATTAAATAAAAGCTGCGAATCACTTTGACTAAATCCTACAAGCCGTTTGAAAAAATGCCCCAGTAATAGGCTTTTCTTGCCCGTTTCTGGATGTAATACGACTACTGGATGCTCAGTCTCATACTTGGTAGATACAAAAATTTTCTTCAGTCTTTCTAATTGTTCAGGCTCGACATTTTGTTTTGGTCCACCATAATCATATTCATTTGAATGTACAGCAACTAACTGCTCCGCAAATTGCTTTAAAAGCTCAGGAAGATCTTCATAAGCAGTTTCAGTATTTGCCCAAGTTGTATCGCCACCTGTTTCAGGGATGATTAGACTTCTCAAAATACTAATTTTAGGATAGGCATCCACAAAAGTGACATCAGTATGCCAAGAATTGGCGCGTGCACCTTTTTGTGAGTCAAGTTCAAAAATAAAATCTGTGCCATCCACCGCTGGTACTGTTGGATGTTTAACGGGTGAACCAAACAATTCTGCAAATTTCTCTTGTTCTGTGTCCCCCAAATGTTGCTGGCCACGAAAGAAGAGTACTTTATGCTCTAGTAGCGCATTGTGTATAAACTGAACTGTGGATGAATCAAGCTCAGAGCTTAAATGAATGCCTGATATTTCAGCCCCAATTCGACCAGTTAATTTTTTAACTTGTAGTTGTTGTGCTGGTTTCTGAATAAATGTGGTCATGTTAATTTCCTGTAATAATATATGACTGAATTTTTATCAGAAACGGCGGCTTATTCTGTTATTTCAGAGACAATCCATCACGTAAAAAATTATTTTGATATTTAAATAATTAATAACACGCACATATGAAAATTAAATATGAAATTATATTTTTTTGAAATTTGAATAAATTTTAACTCTGATAAGCTGTTTAAAATCTTAGTTTATATCTCTGATTTATCATGAAAGCATCATCAATTATCGAGTTTAGGAATCCTATCTCAAAATATCAGAATGATTTTGACGGCGGACAATCTTCTGATCATCAAATTATAACCAATGAATTTATTCATAAAAGTATTCGTATTTTAGAAAACTATCAGGTTATCCAATCTTTATCTAATACAGAGAAATCTACGCTTATTCAGCATTTAAAAATAAGAAAGTATTATCATAATCAAACGATATACAATCAAAATGATCCGTGCACTGATATCAATATTTTGCTTGAAGGCGCACTTAAACTTGGCTGGAGCACATCTCAAGGTAAATATCACACCGATATTTTTGTGCCCTCAGGTACATTAATCAATATTGTTCCGATCGTAACGGGTCAACCCCTACTTCACGACCATATTGCACAAGGTAGAACGGTAATTGCCAATCTTCCTGGCCAATTGTTTATGGATGTCATCAGAAATAACGCAGATGCTTTATTCATGGTGTTGAAATTAATCTGTGTAAGAACACAACTAAATCGTGAACAAAATTTCATTTATTCAACTGAAACATTGCAAACACGTCTCGCTAAAAAACTAGTTTTTCTAGTGGATTATCATTCCTATCAGGACAAAGATAAAATTTTACTGAATCTCAAATTGAGTCAGGAAAATCTGGCAGAGCTTTTGCAGACTTCAAGACAAAGTATTAATAAAGAACTAGCAGCGCTTTCGAACCAAAACATCATTGAGGTTAAATATAACCAAATCTTTATTTTGGACTTTGAAAAGCTAAGCGATATCGCACAGACTCATCAATTCAACAGTACCACCAAGTTCATTTGATATATCTGCTTTTGTCATAATGATATGATTTTATTAGGAGATAACTGTCAGAATAGAAACAGAATAAAAATTTTTCATATTTACACTAAGTGTTTTAGTCGCTTTGTTGGATAAAACATGACAGATGTAAATACCAAAAACCAACCTAATATTTTATTGATTGTGGCAGATGATTTAGGTTTTTCAGATTTAGGTGCTTTTGGCGGAGAAATCAATACACCTCATTTGAATGAATTAGCATTAAATGGCTTAAGACTTACTAATTTTCATACGGCGTCAACCTGCTCCCCCACTCGTGCGATGTTACTTTCAGGTACTGACCATCATTTAGCTGGTTTAGGAACCATGGCAGAGGCCCTTACCCCAGAACTTGAAGGTAAAGAAGGCTACGAAGGTGTATTAAATAACAAAGTTGCCGCATTACCAGAATTATTAAAAGATGCGGGATACTACACTCTTATGTCTGGGAAATGGCATTTGGGACTAAAACCAGAATATTTTCCAATTAAAAAAGGGTTTGAACGTTCTTTTGCACTATTACCTGGTGCAGCTAATCATTATCTATTTGAAGCCGATATTCCAGAAGACCAAATTCCACGCTTACTTAAGTCAACAAAAGGACTCTATGCAGAAGATGATGAGTTTTCGGAAGAACTGCCTCAAGGATTTTATTCATCAGATTATTTTACCACTCGCCTTCTAGACTTTTTACAAGATGATGAAGCACGCCAAGGACGTCCTTTTTTTGCATACTTACCTTTCTCTGCACCGCACTGGCCCTTACAGGCACCTCAGGAAGATATAGATCGATATAAAGGACGCTATGGGGATGGCCCTGTTAAATTGCGTGAACAGCGCCTTGAGAAACTCAAGCAACTTCAATTGGTAGATGCGGAAACAACGATTCACCCTGTCCTCGCTAGAACTCCATTCTGGGAAAATCTTACTCAAGAGCAACGTGATAAGTCTTCAAGAATTATGGAAGTCTATGCGGCCATGGTAGATCGTATGGATCAAAACGTTGGTCGTGTTGTGGAATACCTCAAAGATCGAGGGGAATTGGACAATACCATTGTTATTTTTCTATCAGACAATGGTGCAGAAGGTGCTCAACTTGAAGCTCTGCCCGTCTTTGGCGGCCAACTTAATGAAATTATCGAGCAATATTACGACAACAGTATTGATAATATTGGACGAGCAAACTCTTATGTTTGGTACGGAGAACATTGGGCACAAGCAGCCACTGCCCCTGCTCGCCTATATAAAGCACACACTAGCGAAGGTGGAATTAGAACAGTTTCGTTCATTCACTACGCAGGTTTTAAACGCCAAAATCAGATCAGTCACGAGTTTCTGACAGTCATGGATTTACTACCAACCCTGTTAGATTATTTAAATATTCAGCATCCTGGTCAGGTGTATAAAGGTCGTCAATTGGTACCCCTCCGTGGTCGTTCTATCTTGCCGTATTTACAAGTACAACAAGATCACATTCACAGTGAAGATCATGTCACAGGCTGGGAGTTATTTGGGCAAAAGGCTCTGCGCAAAGGCGAATGGAAAGCGCTGTTCATCCCTGCGCCAAATGGTCCGAATCGCTGGCAGCTATATAACCTTAAAGATGATAAAGGCGAAACTCAGGATTTAGCAAAACAATATCCAGAAAAGCTCGATGAATTACTCAAAGAATGGGCAACTTATGTGAAAGAAAATGGTGTGATTGAAAATGTGCAACAACGAAGATTATTACAGAATGATCAGTTAGAACCGTTTGAAGCATAAAAATACCGAAGAGATTAGTCTTTAGATTGAACTAAGCCAGCACTTAATGCTGGCTTTTATATTTGCTGCCTGAACAGTATTTTAAAAGGCCTATGTTTTAAAAAATTACTATTAGATATAAAGATAAGATCATCAAAATATAAACTTAAGTTTGTACTGATAATGACAGTGTTCAATTACATAAAAATTAAAATCATCACAAAGAAAACACAAATGGAGTCATTAATGTCAGTTCAAAAGCACACCTTTCACTTCAAGAGAAAAAGATTAGTTTTAAATAAAATCACGCAAAGTCTGTTTATTTCACTTATAGGGTGTGCAGGATATTCATCTATTGTCTATGCCGAGGATACTCCCACTACTTCAGGTACAGCGGTAACGGAAGCCAGTACGTCAAATTCACAGTCAAACAGTAAAGCAGATGATGTCATTCAGCTTGCTGATGTCATTGTGACTACACGAAGACGTGAAGAAAAAGCACAAAATGTTCCAACACCCATTAGTATTTTAAGTGCTAAAACACTGGAAACACAAAAACTCAGTAAACTTGAAGATCTACAACAAGCCCTACCCAGCCTTAATGTTGCTTTCTTGAACCCACGTCAATCTAGTGTAGCAGTTCGGGGTTTGGGTAATAACCCAGCCAGTGATGGTTTGGAAGCGAGTGTTGGGGTCTATCTGGACAATGTTTACTTAGGTCGCCCAGGCATGGCTGTATTTGATTTATTAGATATTGCTCAACTCGAATTATTACGCGGGCCACAAGGGACCTTGTTTGGTAAAAATACTACGGCGGGCTTATTAAACATTAGCTCAAAACAGCCTACCTTCGACCCAGACCATTCTGCTGAAATTTCTTTTGGCTCACGCAATTATTTGCAAGCTAAAGGAACGTTTTCAGATGCACTATCCGAAAATGTGGCAGGCCGACTCTCTTTTTATAAAACGACTCAGGATGGTTTTATTCATAACACCTATAATGATAAAGATTATAACAATACAGATCGCGAAGGTGTCCGCGGTCAAATTCTCTGGAAGCCGCAAGAGAATTTTAATTTACGTCTAATTGCAGATTACAACGAGCAAGATGATGATCAAGGCGCGATGGTCGTGTACTACGCTGGGCCAACGTTTAACAGTACCGTATATGGCAATAACTACAATCGTTACTTAGAAAATGCCACACAGTCAGGTGCTAAAAATCTTTACACCAACTGGAAAGACAAACAGATTCATTCAGATGCCCCTCAACACATGTCTGTTGAACAAGGTGGTGGATCGGCAGAAGCCAATTGGTCGCTAGATAGCGGTAAAAAAATTACGTCGATTAGTGCATACCGCTTTTGGAACTTCACTCCAACCAACAGTGATTTTATTAGTTCAAATGCATTAACTAATGCCGGTGTTTCGGTTCGAGATAAACAGTACTCTCAAGAGCTACGCCTAACCTCTGCTGGAAATCAAAAAGTGGATTGGGTAACGGGCCTATATTACTTTCAGCAACAGTTAGACAATACGACTTTCTCTTTATATGGAGATACGGCGGACGCATTCTATCTTTACAACGTTCCGAGCGTGAGAACCTTAATTGCAAATGGCCAATCGAATATTTTGAATAATCGAGATTCGTATTCATATGGAACAACTGAGACAAAAAGCTCAGCATTATTTGGTCAAAGTACATGGCATGCGACACCGAAGTTAGACATTACCACAGGTGCACGAGTCACCTATGAAGATAAATCTGCCAGTATCTATAGAACCGACCCTATTGGGGGTACACCAGTTTCGGGTTTAAGTGCGGCAGAGCGTAATTTACTAAATGCCCAGCTCGGAGCATACGACTCGGGTGAACTGAAGCAACATGGATTAAGTTACTCTGGCTTACTGACTGGCAGCTATCGTTTAAATCCGAGCACACTGGCCTATGCAACGTATTCACACGGCGAGAAATCAGGTGGCTTTAACCTGAGCATTGGTTCTGCACCAGCAGCGGGTGCTAACTCGTTAAAGGTTGATCCTGAAAAAGCAGATAACTATGAAATTGGGTTAAAACAAAATTTTCTTAATAATACCTTACAGCTTAATAGCAATATATTCTGGATTGATGTTTCTGACTATCAAACCACAAGCTATGAACAAGTCGGTAACTCTGTCGTGAGTGTATTGGCAAATGCGGGTAAAGTACGCAGCCGAGGAATTGAACTCGATGCAACCTATCAACCTATTCGTCGCCTTACACTTAATTTTAATGGTTCTCTTAACGACACCACCTATACAGAATACAAAAATGCCCCTGCTCCATCCAATATCAGCATTCCAACAGGCGTAAATACACAAGATTTGTCTGGAGAGCGTGTATATGGCGTACCGAAGTGGATTGCAAATTTCAATTTCCGTTATGACTTAGCTGAGCATAATAACTGGCAACCGTATGTTTCAGGAAGTTATGCTTGGCGAGATTGGTCATATGGCTCTTTAGATAATAACCCGTACAGTGTCATTAAAGCCTATGGATTAATAAATGCGAGTCTAGGTGCACGACACCATATGGGTGAAAATGAACTGGATGTTGCGCTATGGGTAAAAAACCTCACCAATGAAACCTATGTGACTAATACATGGAATTCTTCTAATGGTATTGTTCTCGCTAGTTTAGGTCAGCCTCGTACCATTGGTGCAACCGTGAAACTTAGCTTTTAACAAATAAAATGCATAATCATTGCAGCATTGGCTCCTAAAAAGCCATGCTGCAAATTTTGTATAGAGTTATGGCGTATTTAGAATAGCGTCAATCTGAGTCAACTCATCTGCACTAAACACAGTGTTTTGCAATGCTTTTAAGTTTTCGATGATCTGCTCTGGACGACTAGCACCAATGATTGTCGATGTAATCCGTTCATCACGTAAAACCCATGATAATGACAATTGAGCCAGTGTTTGGTCTCGACACTTTGCTATTTCATTTAACTGCTGTATTTGCTGTAGCTTCAATGAAACGAGATGCTCTGACTGTAAATAACGACTACCACGCCCAATACGTGAGTCTTCAGGTACACCATTCAGATATCGTCCAGCCAATAGGCCTTGGGCCAGTGGTGAGAATGTAATTACACCAAAACCCTCTTGCTTAGCGGTCTCTGTTAAACCCTGCTCAATCTGACGTTCAAAAAAATTGTAAATCGGTTGATGCAAAGTAAGTGGAACGTGATAGGCCTGAAGCAATTCTATTAACTGTAAAGTTAATTCTGGTGTATATCCAGATGAAATCCCCACATAGAGTGCTTTACCTTGCTGCACAATATCGGCAAGTGTCTTGGCTGTTTCTTCAAGTGGTGTTTCAGGGTCATAGCGATGTGAATAAAAAATATCGACATAATCAAGCCCTAGTCGCTGTAAGCTTTGATCAAGACTAGCCATTAGGTATTTTCGGCTGCTACCACCTTGTCCATAAGGTCCAGGCCACATGTCCCAGCCTGCCTTTGTCGAAATAATGAGTTCGTCTCGATATGGCTTGAAGTCAGTTTTTAAAAAGTGCCCAATATTTTTCTCTGCACTTCCAAAGGGTGTTCCATAATTATTGGCTAGATCGAAATGATTAATTCCATGATCAAACGCCGTGTAAAGTACTGATTTTTGTTGCTGAATTGGAGTGTCATCTCCAAAGTTATGCCAGCAACCAAGTGACAATGGTGGTAATACCAAACCGCTATTTTTAATTTTTCGGTATTGGAATGATTGATATCGTTCTGAATTTGCGAAATACATATTTTATCCTTTTATTCGGCAGCAGCCCAAAGGCCAAGGTTTTGTCTTAATGTTTGACCTTCGTATTCTTTGCGGAATAAATTGCGCTGTTGAAGGATGGGAATAACCAGATCGACAAAGTCTCTAATTCCGTTTGATATGACGGCTGGCATAATGTTAAATCCATCTGCTGCACCACTAACGAACCACTCTTCAAGCTGATCGGCAATATATTCTGGCGTTCCAACCAAACAAAAATGCCCCCGTCCCGATGCAATACGTTGATAGAGCTGTTTAATGGTTAGACCCTGCTCTTGCCCGAGTGCCTGAATTAATTGCTGGCGACTTTGCTGCCCTGTTTGGGTTTCAGATAAATCTAAGGAAGCTAAAGGCTCATTCACATCAACACCGCTTAAGTCAAAATTGCCCAGCATTCTTCCTAAAAGCCCTAGGCCAATGTCATCATCAACGAGTTCATCTAAAAGCTGTTGCTGTTTCTCAGCCTCTTCATGTGTATGAGCAACAAGCACATATACGCCAGGCATGACCACTAACTCATGTTCTTGGCGATCAAAGTCTTCAAGACGTTGCTTTACATCGCTATAAAATTGCTGTGCAGCGGCTAAGTTAGATTGCGCAGTAAAAATGACATCTGCCGTACGAGCTGCCAGATTTTTACCTCGTTCTGAACTGCCTGCCTGAACCACCACAGGGTGAGACTGTGGGCTTGGGCTAATATTGAGTGGACCTTTTACCTGAAAAATATCACCGCAATGATTGAGCGTGTGTATCTTATCTGGATTAAAGAACATACCTCTGGCTTTATCATGAATAGCTGCATCCTCATCCCAACTATTCCAAAGTCCTTTTACGACATCGTGAAATTCTTCAGCACGTGCATAGCGATCTTGATGTTTGACATGTTCCTTTGTACTGAAATTTTTCGCTTCAAGCGCAAAATCAGTGGTGACGAGGTTCCATCCTGCACGTCCAGCAGAAATCTGGTCTAAAGAGGCAAATTTTCTTGCGAGATGATATGGCTCATTGTAGGTTGTTGTGGCTGTGCCAATGAGTCCAATATGACGGGTTTGAGTCGCAATTGCTGAAAGTAATGTGAGGGGTTCAATCTCGTTACCGCGAATTTTGCCTGATGTCGCAGTTGCTGGATCAACAGCTAAACTATCGGCAAAAAAAATGGCATCAAACTTCCCTTCTTCAGCTATTTTTGCTGCACTTAAGTAACGCTCATAGGGACTCAAGTTTAATTGGCTCGCTGGATGTCTCCAACTGGCCAAATGATGGCCATAACCGTCTAAAAATAAATTAAGGTGAAGCTTTCTTGTAGACGAAGGATTACTCATTTTAATCAGTCCAATGGATGGGCGTACACCTCGAAAAAAAAACGAGGTGTACTAGACATACTTTTTAGAAATTTTTACGGAATGAAATGCCAAAATAGCGTTCATCATCTCTAGGGACTTGACGAGTAATACGGCTACCATTTGTGCTCAGTAAGGTCGCATATGATTTATCCGTTATATTTCGTACATTCAATGCCAATCGCCAGTCAGAAGCAGTATCAGCTAAAGCAATGCTCGCGTTCAAAAGTCCATATGCACCCTGAATGGTGTTTTGGTTTTGGTCGAGACTGAACTGAACTTTGCTTTGCCATGCATATTGGGTTGAAAGTTCAATTTGTTTGTTATTTGCCAGAGTAAAATAGCGATCGAGCTGAGTATTAAATTTCCAATCTGGAGAAAATGGCAGCGGCTTACCATTTACATTTGGGCAAGAGGTATCGGCAGCTGGACATTTGAAGTCATCAATTCGTGCATGTGTATAGGCACCTGAAAAGTTTAGTGCCCACTTTGGATTAATCTTATATACCGAATCAATTTCAGCCCCATAGGTAGAGACACTTCCTGCATTAACCAAGCGGGTTATCGGGAAACCATTTGGGTCGAGGGTTCTAAAATTTGCCTGATAGTTATCATAATCAGTGTTAAATAACGCCACATTGACACGCAGACGATTATTTAGCCATTGAGATTTGAGACCAAGTTCGTAAGAGTTAGCTGTTTCAGGATCAATGACAGGCGTATCATTTTGCTGCATATTAAAATAAACGTTATATGCAGGACCTTTATAACCTCTCGAATAGGTAAAATAGCCCAATATATTCGGTGTAAAGTCATATTGAGGTCCAATGCGGCCTGAAACTCCAGTTTCACTGGTCGATCCATCACTGCTAAATGAAGAACGAATGGCATTTCGGACACCTACACTGCTTGGAACAGTTGAAACTCGGCTGTGATCATAAGACAACTCATCTCGAGTAACACGTAAACCAGCAATCCATCTCAACCGATTTGTGAAATGAAAGGTACCTTCACCAAATGCAGCATAGTTGGTGCTGTCTGTGTTATAGATTGCCTTACCAAAATCTACGACATAAGCATTAGAGGCATTGTTGTACCAAGTTGACTCGCGTTGATAAGTCTCATCGTTTTTGTTCTTTGAAAAATATAGACCCGCGACATAATCAAAGAAGCCATGATCGAGCGGCTTAATTCTAATTTCTTGAGAAAATTGCTTACTGTTAACATGCCCTAAATCGGCAATTCCAGCAAAATTTGGTGTCGGAGCAGCAAGCTGATCACTGTCACCAATCTGTGTGTTTTTCCATTGGCGAAAGGCTGTAATCGATGACAATTGATGATTGGTTAATGTCCAGTCTGCCGTAAGCGCGACACCCTGATTGGTATCATCAGTCGACGCTTGAGTATTTTCAACCGTACTTCGATTGGTTGGAGATGCCACAACAGGCGATAATGCTGCTGCATAGTTGGCATCGGTATTTTTAACCACAATGCCTGTTGGGGCACTTCCTTTTTTATGCAGATAATCGGCAGTAAAGCCTAAAACTAAACTATCGGTAGGCGTATATTCAAATTTGGTTCTAAATCCATAGTTTTTATAGCCATTAACATCTTGATTGGTTGTTAGGTTGTCTACATTGCCATCAAAATTACCTAATAGCGCCGAGACATTGGCAGTTAATTTTTCAGGAATTAAAGTACCAGATGCTCCTAGTTTAATTCGTTGTTCACTATCGCTAGTGGCATAGGCATCAATATAACCAGAGGTTTCACTGGTTGGATTTTTGGTCACAATATTGACTACACCTGCCGATGCATTTTTACCAAAAAGTGTCCCTTGCGGCCCACGAAGAACTTCAATACGATCCACATCTAACAAATCAAGTGTTGCTTGCCCTGGTCGGCTGTACACAACACCATCTATCACTGTTGAGACTGAAGGTTCGACACCCGGTGAAGTAGTAACAGTTCCAATACCGCGAACAAATAAAGAAGTATCTTTATTGGAAGCTCCAGCCCGAAAGTTAACACTCGGTACTTGTGTTACCAATGTTTCAAGTGAGTTCCGCTGTTGCTTATCGAGTTCCTTTCCACTAATGACTGAAACGGCAATAGGCACTTTTTGGAGTGATTCTTCACGGCGCGTTGCTGTCACAACTACGGTTTCTAACTGAGCCACATCCTCTGAAGAACGTGCGGTATTTGAGACTGTTTCTGCATGAGCTTGTCCCCAAACTGACAAGATACTCAGCGAAAGCAGACTTAAATTTAAAATTTTTTGTTTAGTTGCTGACGTGAACGGATCACGCGCTACATTCTTCGAATGTATCGACATTATTTACCCCATAATTAAGTTTTAAAAGACGGTGCTTATTTCACTGATTTCAAATATTCGTACTGCTGAGTTGGTTTCCAGTAGGTCTTTAAATTTGATTGTTCGAGTGCTTGATTTACAAATGACGGATTAATCCAGCTTTTGACGTCAATATTTTTGCGTATCAACCCTTGTTGCGTAGCCAAAGTAATTTTTTGCTGCAATTGTTGGGTGTAATAACCATCAAATAACGGTGAATATAAAAACTTCAGATTTACACCATTAAGTTCCTGAGCATAGATAGATGCCGGATAACCCGATTGGGTAAAAAAGAGTGCGACTTGTGGTACTCGATTTTGCTCATTTGAGAGCCAATTCAGTCCTTTTACCACCTGAGTCACAACCTGTTGTGTTTCATTTGGGTGTTGTCGAATAAACGATTGACGACCTAAAAACACACCTTGAGTAGATCCTGCACCATTTAATTGACGGCTACTTATAGGCAAGTTAACGATGTGTTTGTCACGTAACGCAAAAAATCGAGAAGGTCCCCATGACGCATCAATTTTTTTTGCGGCCAAAGCAGCGTTGACGGCGTTAAAGTCTAAATTGACCACTCGCACATCGCTGAGCTTTAAACCTTGGCTGTTCAATGCACTCACAAATGACAATTCATCTGCTGTTCCTCTTAACAAACCAACGCGTTTTCCTTTTAATTCAGAAAAATTTTTGATCGGAAGATCAGATCTTACCGCCAGATAATTGGTGATGCCGCGCGCCGTTGGAACAAGTAATTGGGTATCTAGTCCATTGGCTTTACCAATGATCGGAGGTAAATCCCCTAAAAAGGCAAAATCCAGTTGATTGTTGGCCAATGCTTCATTAATGGCTGGCCCAGCACCTTTAAAGAAGTGCCACTCCACTTTGACATTGTTTTTTGCAAGTTCTTGCTCAAGCCATTTTTTGTTGTAAAGCACATCAACAACTCCACCACCCGCGTGTTTTTGACCAGCAGTCAAATCGGGAGAACCAATTCGGATTGTTTTAAGGCTTTCAGCATAACTGGCATGTCCAAAAGCCAATAAGCTCAGCAAGATCAATTTTTTAAAAATTGATGGTTTCATTATATTTTCCACATTTTTATTGATAAATCAGCGTTGTATTGCTTAGACGCTTAAGACGTAGAAGGCTTAATTTGCTTACTCTCTTTGCCATCGATATCAACAGGAACATCGCCTGCCAACGTAACGCGTCGCATAATACGCAAAGCATTACCATAATCATTGACGGCTAAATGCTGAGTGGCACGGTTGTCCCAAATAGCGACATCTCCGTCCTTCCACGTCCAGCGAATCGTGTTTTCTGGTTTGGTAATACGATCTTGAAAAATTTCAAACAGCTTGTTGGACTCTTTAGCAGTCAGACCTACAAAACGTTTAAAAAATTGGCCTAAAATTAAGGTTCGTTTACCTGTTTCAGGGTGTACTCTGACCAATGGGTGTTCTGCCTCGTAGACTGTTGAAGCAAAGATTTTTTGATGGCGTTTTACGACTTCATCACTTGCAGAAGGTCGAAAACCACCATAATCAAAATCATTGGTGTGAATCGCACGGAGCTGATTGGCAAGGAGCTTTAGCGGCTCTGGTAATTCATCATAGGCAGCTTCTGTATTTGCCCATGTGGTATCTCCCCCTCGATTGGGCGTAGTTACCGCTCTTAGAATGCTGATTTTTGGATAATTTGATACAAAGGTGACATCGGTATGCCAAACGTCTGCACGACCGTCATGACGGGAATCAAGCTCAAATATATAAGTCGAACCCTCTGCCACTGGAACAGTAGGATGTGAAATAGGCTGCCCAAGCAATTCAGCAAACTTTTCTTGCTCTTGATCGGTTAAATGTTCCTGATTACGGAAAAAAATAACTTTATGTTCAAGCAATGATTGCCTAATTTGATTCAAAACCTCAGGGTTAAGGTTTGAAGATAATTCAACACCATTAATTTGCGCACCGATACGACCTGCTAAAGGGATTACATCGATTAACTCACTCACTGGTTTTCTTATTAATAAATCTGCCATATCATCGTTCTCGTCATTGATGATATGAGTTTAGAAATTACACCTTTTAAATTCTGCAACAAAAATTACATAGCATTTCTGCATTTATGAAAAATTATTCATAATTCGTCATAATCTCTTTAGTGCAGTAAGGCTTTTAATTTGTCGATGTCTTTTACGGAGATATGATTGTATTTTGTTTCTATAATGCCTTCTTCAACAAACCACTGAATTTCCTTTCTGATACTTTGTCTCGATATTTTTAAAAGTTCAGCTAGATTTTCTTGTGAGAGTTTTAATAAAACCTCAATGCCTTTTTGAGTTTGGGTCGAAAAAAATTCGATTAAATAAATGAGCTGTCGCGCAATTTGTACCTTTAAAGGTTGTGTAGAGGTGTGATAGATATCATTGTCTAAAAGCCGTGTTCTCTGACATACCAATTTTAAAACCTGATATAGCATGCGTGAATTGTGCTGTATGGTTTGCTTAAAGATATGTTCAGGAATGGTTGCTATCACAGTTGCTTCGTGTGCAACATATTCATGCTCTAGTGCAGATTCAGAAATAAGATAGACAATATTTAATAGTGCGCCTGTAGGGATAAAACGATGAATAAGATATTTCCCATCGTATGAATTCCAACCTAATTTGAGTACACCACTTAAAACAATGATGAGTTCACGACAGTCTTGATTTCTCGAATATAGCACTTGCCCTTGATAAAGATGCTTTATCTTAATTTCATTAAATAATTTCTGCTTTTCTTCAAGTGAACATGCGTCCATGAATTCACATTCTGACAGCATTTGTTCAGCCAGTTTTTTATATTCAAAGGTAATGTTGAAATCTTGATAACGATTGATATGAGTTTGATCTAATAAATCTAAAAAATGATCATAGTTATTTCTTCTTTTATCGTTATAAACAAGTGTTGTCATTCGCCATCTCACCATCAAATTGAAGCTCTAAAATAGACCATACAACCTAATCGTGAAATTCAAGTTTAATATAAATTTAGATTAAACAATTATATAAAAATCAAGATCTCAAATTTGGATCTTGATTTTTTTTGTCTTGTTTATTTTGATAGAACTTAAGACTTAGGCGATGTAATAACTGATAGTTTATCAACGCCTACCCGTTCTATGCTGGCCAGTAATTTGGCAACCGTACCATAAGGAACCGTCTCATCTGCATTCAGGTTCAGAGCCAGTTTAGGATTGGCCGCCTTACGCGTTTGAATGGCCTGTTCAAAGTGTTCAAGAGTGACTTTATCTTTATCTAGATAAATTTCCCCTTTGGGATTAACACTAATGACTACTGCCTTGGTTTGATCTGTCACCTGTGTTGGTGCAGCCTTGGGTAAGTTTACCTTAACAGTATTGGTCAGTAAGGGCGCCGTGACGATAAACACAATCAACAGAACCAACATCACGTCTACTAGAGGGGTAATGTTGATCTCGCTGACGACATCATCTTGTTCTGATGTTGAAATTGCCATTATGCATATACCTTTTCTTTATTGTGGGTATGGCTTAACTCGCTGGCTGAAGTGCTCGTATTGGTTGTCTTTGCCTTAACTGTCTTAAGCTGAAAACCTGATTTTTGGTTTAGGCTGACAAAATCGGTCGCAAAGTCATCTAGTTCTGCACCGATAGTTTTTACTTTACGCACAAAATAGTTATATGCCAGTACCGCTGGAACAGCCACTGCAATCCCGATGCCTGTTGCAACTAGTGCTTCACCAATCGGCCCTGCAACCACATCCATACTGGCATTACCCGAATGAGCAATCGCTTGTAATGCATGAATAATCCCAAAGACTGTACCAAATAACCCAATGAAAGGTGCATTATTACCAATTGATGCGAGCAAGGCAGAACCTTTTTCTAACTGGCGGCGTTCAGACAGAATTTGTTTGCGTAAATGACGCTCGAGTAAATCTTGACGACTCCAGCTATGTTGTAAATCTTGATGAGTATCGTCATCTGCATCAGCAAGTGTTTTAAAACCAGTATTTGCAATGCGTGCTACTGGTCCGTGCCCTGCTTCCGATTTTTGAATCGCATCTTGCAGATTTTTGGCACTCCAGAATTCTTCTGCAAAGGCTTTACTTTGGTGGTTGGCTTTTTGGGTTTGAACCAGTTTAATGACAATCAAACCCCACGTCACAATTGAAAAAGCAACCAATAACCAGATAGTCCCGTCGTGGATCAGGGAGTTTATATCACTCATGTTAAAATTCCTTATAGATCAATATTAAGTTAAAAAATTATTTCGGGAGTTGATAGTGAATAGGAACATCGACCCATCCTTCGACTGGTGTTTTTCCTTTTAAGGCTGGTGAGAATTTCCATTGTTTTACGGTTCTCACCGCTGCACTATCGAGTATTTTTTTGCCGCTGCTCTGTTTGACTGTCACGCTATCAGGGCTGCCATTTGGCAAGACTTTTACCCTCAAGATGACTGAACCTTCCCAACCTCGATCGAGAGCCTGTTCAGGATATTCAGGCGCTGGATTACTCAAATAACCTGCATAGCCTTTTGCTTCTGTAACTGGCAAATTGTCATCAACAGCTTTCGCAGGTGCTTCAGCGGGTTTTGAAACGGGTTGTTGAACAGGAGCCGCCACCAGGTTTTTACTTAAGGGTTCCGCTACAGGCCTTGGTTGCTCTACTGCCTTATGCTGTTCAACAGGTTTAGGCTGCTCAACGTGTTTCTGTACTGGTTTTGGTGTCTCTATTTGCTTTTGTACAGGCTCAGGCTTTGGGCTAACAGGCGGTATCTTTGGCTTTTGCACCACTGGAGGGATTTTAGGTTCAATCACCTTAGGTGGTTCAGGCGGTTTGACAATCTCTATCACCACAGGATCAGGTGTTTTGACATCAAGCTGAGGTGTAGGAAGTTGTTTGGCGATATACCAGATTCCTAAATGTGCCGCAGCAACGGTGACAATCGCAATTGCCAAAGTATTCTTTTTTGGCTCAGCAGGATCATTTCCAACATCTACGTTATGGCTAAAAGGATCATTAACCGTCGTTGTATGGGTGACCTGATTGGATAGTTGCTCAAATAAAAATGCTTTTCTAATCGAGCCTTGACTAAATTCACTCATCAATAACTCCTATTAACCAATTTTGTCTTCGGTCAAAATCCGAAAAATCTGTTCTTTTAATTGATGCAATTCAAAACTTGAACGATTTCGAGGACGTGGCAAGTTGACGGGAATAATCTGTTCAACACGACCAGGTTTAGGTTTTAAAATCACCACACGATCTGCCAGAGTTACAGCCTCTTCCACATCATGTGTAATAAAAACAGTGGTCATTTTTTGTTGGGATTGAATACGTAGCAATTCATTTTGCATTTGATGCCGTGTTAATGCATCTAATGCACCAAACGGTTCGTCTAACAGAAAAATACGAGGTTGCACAACAAGACTGCGTGCAATGGCTACACGTTGAGACATCCCACCAGATAGTTGGTGTGGGTATGCCTTTTCAAAGCCATTTAAGCCAATCAATTCAATTGCTTTTTGGACCAAAATATCCTTATCACGTGAAGTTAACGCCTCATTTAATAAACCCAGCTCAATGTTTTGCTCAACGGTAAGCCAAGGAAATAAGCGATGTTCTTGAAAGACTACCGCTCGATCGCCGCCAATCCCGCTTACATCGGTACCATCAATTAAAATTCGACCATCAAAATCTTGATCTAGTCCAGCCAAAAGACGTAAGAGCGTAGATTTACCGCAGCCACTGCTACCTACAATCGCAATAAACTCCCCTTCTTTAATTTCTAGATTAAAGTCGTGAATAACTTTGACAGGTTGTTGATTGACGACAAAAGACTTATGAACATGGTGAAATGCCACACGTGTTTGAGTATTAGATTGAAAAGATTGGTGATGTTTTTCAGTATTTGTATTAAGGGTAATTGTCATGGTCTGACCTCAATTTTTTCGCCAAGATGTTGCGTAGTTTTCAGTTATTTTGCCCAGCCATGCCAGAATCGCCCCTAAACCAGCGACCAAAACGGTTGCTGCTATCACACGCTCCATTTCAAAGTTTTGCTGTGCTGCCATCATGTAGCTACCTATGCCAATTCCAGAGCCCATCAAGTATTCAGCTCCAAAAGATGCCATCCACGAATAGAGCAATGCCAATCGAAATCCAGCAAACATTGAAGGTGCAATGCTCGGTAAAATCAAAAGCGTTAAGCGTTGGAGCAATGTCATTCTTAAAGTACTTGAGACTTCAACAAGCTGCATTGGAATGCTCGACATGCCTTTCCATGTCGCAATAAACATCGGAAAAAATGTCGCTATTGAAATGAAAACAATTTTTGATAAATCTTCGAGTCCAAACCAAGCTGTCAGTAGCGGAATCCAAGCAAAAATGGCAATGAGACGTAATGTATTGAGTGTAGGTGCCAACAGATTTTCAATAGGTTTAAATAGCCCTACCACAATTCCTACAGAAGCCCCAATTAACCCGCCAATGATCAAACCCAAAATTGCACGATAAAGGCTGTAATACATGGCAGTAGTGAGTGAGAAATCTTGAATGCCTGACCACAGTGCTTCTAATACTTTCCACGGCGCGGGTAAGATTTGACTCGAAATTAAGTTAAACCAACTGCTTACTGCCCAAAGCACCACTAAACTCAAAGGTAAAACCCATGATTTGAAAACATCGGCTCGGCTTTTTTTGTGAAAAGTATGAGCACTCAAAGCAGCATGTGGCCAAAACACAAACTTACGTTCAATTCGATGGAGGATAAAATCGAAAATAATACCTACAGATGCGATCACAAAAATCGTGACAAAGACAATATCAAGCTGAAATAGCTGACGACATGTCACCATCAAATATCCAATGCCTTCCGATGAAGCCAATAACTCAACAGCAATCAAGCTCGTCCAGCCTGCTGCAACAGCTAGTCTTAAACCCGTAAAGAAATATGGAAGTGTGGCTGGCAGTACAAGTTTTGTGAGTAAGGTTAGACGATTAAACTGTAAAATTGCTGCCATTTCTTTGAGTTTGGGTTGAATGTCACGTACCCCTGCCTGAGTATGTAAGGCAATCGGTACCATTGTGGCCTTAAAAATTATGAAAATTTTTAAACTATTTTCGATGCCGAGCCAGATCATGAGTAAAGGCAACCAAGCCAATGTTGGGATAATGACCAACGCATAAAACGTTGCAGATAAGTATTGTTCTGCAATGCGGCTATAACCCAATAAAACACCTAGAAATACGCCACCTAATACACCTGACAATAAGCCAAGACCAAAGCGCTCAAGACTGATGGCAAGCTGTGACCATAGATCTTGAGATGCGATTTCAACGAAAGAATGCCATGTGTCTTTTGGGGTAGGTAAAATTTGAGCAGGCATCCATTGCTCATTTGATGCTACCCACCATAGTAAGAATAAACAAAGAGGTACAATCCAATAGATCGCAAGCGAGTTAAAATACCCAACAGAAATGAACGATGGTTTCTTGGTACTTTTCCAAACAATGCCGGATGAATTTTTTTGCGAAATTATTTCTTTCATATCTCGATATATATCCATACATTCTGCTTTTATAGATTTCTCAGAATGTTTAACTAAACGTATACCTGATGATCATTTATCCGTGTCATGCAGATCTAATATGAGACGTGTTGTGATCATCTTTGGTGTTATGCTCTGGATGAGTGTAAAGAGAGATGTTTTGTTTAACTGTCTACACAGGTACAAAGATCAGAAAATATTTATATTTATAAATAAGAGATAAAGATAAGAATTCTTGTATAGACCTTTCATAAAAGATCAAACGTATATAAAGAACAAAAAATTAAAAAAGCCCAACTAGCTTACTAATCAGGCTTATGTAAAGAACATTTAAACTTTAAAGCGCAATATCAAATTCTGGGCTAGCTACCGTAGGCTGTAATCGAGCACGTTGCTTTTTAAAGTGCGGAAGAACGTGTTCACCAAGACGGTATGACTCTTCAAGATGTGGATAGCCTGCAAGAAAGAATAACTCTATGCCAATGCTATTGTACTCTTCAATACGCTCAATAATCTGTTGGTAGCTCCCTACCAAAGCAACACCGGGTGGCACACCAATATATCCAAATCCAGACCAAACATTTGGATGGATAAAAAAGTCGCTGACATTTTTACTACCATCTTTTTCGGCATACTCTTTTTCGAAGCTTAATACGCGCGCTGAGCGTAAACCCGCATGGGTTGCTGCCGCGTGTAAACGTTGCTTTTCAGCAGCTTCATCGAGAAAGCGCTGAGCCTCTGCCAACGCTTCTTGTTCAGTACGGCGAGCAATGGTATCGATTGATAGGCCAAATTTTATATTTTCACGACCATACTTTTTTGCACGAGCACGTACGTCTGCAATCAATGCGGCAATTTCTGCTGGTTTTTCAGCTCTCATTAAATAATAGTCCGCATGTTTTGCTCCAAACTCGCGAGCAGCTTCCGAAGAACCTGCTGTGCAAATAATTGGAAGGCTTGCTTTATTCAGTGGATATTTTAGACCACCGCCTTCTGCCGAATAGTACTTTCCTTTATAGTGAAATGAAGGATTATTCCAATATCCTTTTACAACATCTAGAAATTCTGTAGCACGTGCATAACGTTCGTCATGTGGTAAGTCATCGCCGACCTGACGTTGGATGACTTCCGATCCGCCATTAATAATATTCCAAACCAGTCGATTGCCCGTTGCACGCTGATACGTTGCCGCAGTTTGTACAGCATTATATGGACTAAAATGATAAGCCTGAAATGCAGTCACAAAGTTAAGTTTTTTAGTTTCTCTTGCAAGCAATGAACATACTGTCCAAGGCTCTTCACCCGTTGGTGCGTTCACCATGAGTGCACCAGCAAAACCATTAATTTCTGCTGCCCGCGCTACCTGACTTAAGTAATCAATATAGGTAAAATCATCACCTACTTCATAGTTCGAAACCGCTCCGGTATTTTCAACATTTTCAATATTAGCCCAATCACCACGATTACGTGGGTCACCGGGTAAAAATTCTGTTTCGCCATGAAGTGGTAAACGTGTAAAAAATTCAATTCCCATTATTTTCTCCGTAAAGCAAAGCTTAGAATTTTGCAGTGAGAGAAACACCAACTTGACGTGGGTTTCCATAGGTTAAGACATATTGTCCAGCAGGACCATTTGGTCGCCCATGAACTTGATATTCTTCGTCTAGCAAGTTTTTAACGTAAGCATTAACTTGGTATTGATTATTTGCGCTGATATACCCAACGTTTGCGTTCCATAAGGTGTACCCTTTTTGACTCAAGATTGGGTCAACAGAATAATCTTGACGATTGACTAAGAAAAACTCACGGTCACGATATTTTGCATCTGTGCCCACAATAACGCGTGCTCCACTATCAAGATTAAAGGTATATTCACCCCCTAAACCGATGGTGTACTTTGGAGAACGAACCAAGCTGTTACCTGTATTGTCAGCATTTACGACATTGGTTACTGGGTTTTTATCAACAAAGTCGGTGTATTCGCTGTCTAAATAAGCGCCTGCAAAACGTAGGCGTAAGTTATCGGTAGCTAAATAATCTAGTTCTAATTCTGCACCTTTTACTTCTGCCTTAGGTCCATTTGCCAGAACTGAGGTTACCCCTCCACCTTGCCCTTCTGTGGCAACCAATAAATTTGTTTGAATATCTTTGTAGTCGTAATAGAAAATATTGGCATTGGCCGTTAAATTGCCTTGTAACAAGCTAGATTTCAAACCTAGCTCATAGCTATTTAAATATTCAGGGTTAACATCTGCTAGTTGCGTCAGGCTACTAGAAAGTCCGGTGTTAAAGCCGCCTGAACGGAAACCTCGAGCAAAACGGAAGTATGTGTTGATATCAGGAGTGATTTCATATTCTGGCGTAATATCGTAAGTCAGCTCATTCCATCTCTTTTTACGACTTGTTGAACCATTTGCATTCGGCGCTGGGTTATAAACTGCATTACTGTACCCATCCTTTTGCCACCAACTGCCTTTGGTGTAGTCGCCAGAGGTAATTTGAACAAGATCTACATCAATATCTTTTTCTTCACTTGTCCAACGTAGACCACCTGTTACTTTAAATTTGTCGGTAAATTTATAGGTACTGTTTCCAAACAAGGCAAAACTTTGGGTGGTCTGGTTATAGGTAATATCCCTGAAAGCAGGCGTTCCCGCGGTTTGAGCTGGAGCACCATTCGGTAATGTTTTGTTTACTCGTGCGCTTACCCCTGTTGAGTCTAGATCTTCATTAAAGTAGTGAAAACCTGCGATCCAACTGAGTTTTTTTTCAGCATCGGATGAAATGCGAAACTCTTGGCTGTATTGGCGCCATTCATTATCGCTATAGCTTCGTGCTACATCGTATGGTGTATAGTCACCATCAGAAATGGATTTTTGAGTGGTCTTATCAAACGCTGTAATGGATGTAAAAGTATGACCGCCCCCTAAATCTCCTGTTAATGTGAGCGATGTACCATCATGTTGAATCTTATTGCTTTCAGCTAAATCTAAATTTGTATCTCTGCCTTCTGGTCTCTCATAAACACCCCAGTATTTTCCAATACTTAAAGAGCCATTATTGCCTAGACCATTATAGGTTTGGCTATGCAGATTGACTAAAGCATTCCAATCATCATTAATTTTTCCTAATATCTGGAAACGGAATGATTTTTTATCAACATCTCCGTAGTCTTCTCCACTGGCTAAATTCTTTGCATAACCATCACGGTCTTCTGAATAGAATGCTCCTCGTACGGCAACATTATCTGATATAGCCCCGTTCACGGCGCCTTCAAAAGTACGAAGATTATGGTCGCCTATTCCTATAGTTCCATAACCGGTCGGTTTATCTGAAAAAACAGGTTTTCGTGAAATGTAATTTACTGCACCAGCCGTGGTATTTTTACCGTAAAGCGTGCCTTGTGGACCGCGGAGAACCTCAATACGTTCTAAATCGAATAAATCTCCAGCACCAGCAACAGGCGCATTTAGATAAACCCCATCTGCATAAATACCGACTGGGAAAACTGTAGAGGCTGCAACATCGCCAGTTCCCAGACCGCGAATATACCAGCGTGGACGGCTATCGCCATCTGGGTTTTCAGCTGCTGCATTTGGTGTATAAGTTAAAACATCACCAATAAATGTTGAGCCTTTCGCTGCCAAATCTTTGCCCGAAACTGCTGTAATCGCAGTCGGAACTTTTTGAATGTTTTGTGCACGATATTGTGCAGTAACGATGACATCGCCTAGTTTTTTTACATCTTTAGCATTTACCACTTGAGCTTGTTGCTCAGCAGGAATTGCATCACTATCATCGTTCGCTAAAGCTAACGTCGAAACACTCGCCGTTACTCCCCACATAGCAGTTAAAATACTCTGCCTAATTTTTGTAACCTTAAACATGGTGACTCCATTTAAATAAATCTATTCTTATATTGGCAACTTCTATGCCATTTAATTTATTTTAATAATTTCAAATACTTGATAAAAATTTAAAAATAAAAATGATTTAATACTGCTGATAGATAGACAGTCTGAAACGTATTATTGTTGTTATTTCAACATTCACGATTTAATGTGTTTTATATCCCGTATTAATAATAAAGCCATACAGACGTATGGCTTTTTAAGATTCTTGGAAATAATTGATTGGTTTTAAAATTTATAACTAAACTGACCCTGTACAGTCAGAGGACGCATGGGTTGTAAAAACTCGCTATTCGCTCCTGCCAAACCATTCACAAAATTTCGTTCATTGGTTAGGTTAAGAATGTTAAGACCCACCGTCCATTGTGGCTGGCGATAATAAAGACCTAAGTCCAGATTATAGTTATTCGGTACTTTCACGGTTTGGCTTAGGTTCGTGTACCAGTAGCTTGTCCACCATCCTGATAGGTTGGCCCCAAAACCAGACTGATGTTGGTAATCTACATAAGCACTAGCAGAGTACTTGGGAATTCCAGCTGCATCATAACGCCCAGCTTTACGTTGGTTTAAAGCATTATTATCTCCCCAAACCGTAGCATTATCTGCGTGAAAGCCAAATGGTGAAAAACCAGCAGGTATAATAGAGCTGTATTCAGCATCCAAATAAGTAAAATTACCCCCAATCGCTATGTTTTTTTGTAGTTGCCATCTTAATGATGACTCAATACCTTTTACTTCAAAGCGAGCCATATTGCCGTTCGTATCAGGTGATAAATCTCGTTTTTGTTCAAACCCACTTAGGGTTAAAAATAACTGGTCAGTGATAGGTTCATATTTAAATCCTATTTCTTTTAGCTCACTTTGACTGTCAAAAGATAAAGGATTGAGTTGATTTCCTGCGCCCCAAATCAAGAAAGGCCCAAATACTCCTGTATTTAATGCAGTACTTTTGTCATAGGTAAAATAGAGTGTGCTTTTCGCCGTAGGCTTAATAAACGTACTGAGTTGGTAGCTCAATAGACTATATTTATCACTCGAAGAACGGACATCTGTTGGGGTTAAAACAAGTGGGTTTTCAAGTTTTGCTCTTACAGAACTATGGTTAATGCCTAAATTAATACCGAATACATCGTTAAAGGTAAAGTTTTGTTGAGTGAATATGCTCAACGTATCCCAAAAACCCGAGCCGGTATAGACAGCTCCTCCTCCATTTGGTGGGAAGCCACCTTTTTCTGCATATAAACCATTTCCAATTGGGTACATGCGCGCTAAATTTAAATATCCAAAATATTGAGAATATTGAGGGACTCCTGCTTGCCCAATCCAACCTCCTGTTGAGCCGCTATTATTAATCAACCCCAGTAAATCACCAGGGTTCTTCTGTGATGGATCATTGGTTAAATCATATGGATTAATATTAAAACTATTATTTGCAGCTAAAGACGTAAACTTCTCATGACGATATGTTCCCCCTGTACTGCTTTTATTATTAATTTTTACGCTCCCTATTTCAAAATCATAGTCGCCTAAAAATTCTAGTCGGTTATCAATTAACTCATGATCTAAATCTGTAAAGAAGCTTCCAACAGAGTCACCTAAATCTTTGTTATTTTGATAGAGCGTACTGTTTGCAATAGACCAATGATCATTTAAATCTTTAATTACTTTTAATTGAGTGCTAAATCGCTTGGCACTATTTTTATCTTCACTACGTCCTGAAACATGATCATCTAGCTTGACCAACTCATTGCCGGGTATTGAAGGATCATAGACCCAACCTTTAATAGTTCCTGCTTGATCAGCAGTTGAGTTCGGTAACGGCGTGGTCTGAACTCCACCAACAGCAACATATTGGTTTTTATCGTTCTTCTGACGAGTTTGCCAACCAATGACTTTAGAGTTTGATGCACCAGATTCAAATACAGGAGACCAAAAAGTCGAACCGTTTTGAATAATAGGCGTGGCTCTACCTTTGTAATAAAGGCCATGATCCACCGATTGTTGCGATGCTCTATTCCAGCCATGTGTGACATTAAAATCGTAATAGTCATCGTAACTGATATTCCAATCTACCCTTAAACGATCATTTGGACGCCAAGCAAGTGCTCCATAAAATGCATTAAAGTTATTTTTTACATTGTCATAATAGTCATCTGTCTTTTGTGCTGTTGCACTCACGCGAAATGCTAATTCTTTTGAAATCGGAGCTGTATGATCAATACTGACAGAGAAATTAGGCTCTGCACCTTTAGCTGAGTAAATGGAACCTACAGTGCCAGAGATATTGGTTTCAGCTTTATTAAAATTAGGCTTTTTGGTCAGGTAGTTAATATATCCGCCAGAACCTGAAGTCGGTGCAAAAATTACACCTGTTGGCCCTGCCACAATATCGGCTCCTTCATAAGCATTGAGATTGGTTGGATGACGGGTACTGTAAATGCGTTGGCTATCTTGAAAAACTTCCGAGTTCTGTCCACGAATTTGTGGAGCAAAGTTAGCATTTTGTCCCCCGCCTCGCGTAATGCTAGGCGCATATTTGACGAGATCATCCGCACTGCGAATAACATCTTCTCTAAATTGTTGTTCTGACACTTGGGATACTACACGCGGAGTATCCAATACAGAGCTATCAGTTCCATAAATTGAGGTAACTTTGCGTTTGGGAACAACGGTAGTTTTCTTGGTTGCTCCAGTAATGACTACATCTGACAAAGTAATTACATCACTTTCAGAATCACCTGCTTGTTGTGGTGTTTCTTCGGCAAAAACATATAACGGTAAAGTTGCCCCTAATATGCTAAGCGCAATAACTAAAGGTTTTAATTGAAAAGGCTGTCTCATATCACACTCAGTAAAGTAAATTTACAATGCGTTACGCAAAGCCTATGCCAACCATTAAAGGGCCAAATAATTCACCCTAACCATTTGATTTAGTTGTTTTTAATTTATCATTGTTTACTTATCAATTCTATTCATGTTTATTTTTTCAACAAAGCTGTTGAAATAGAGACACTCATCAAAAACAATAATTATTTAAGTAATTGATAAATATATTAAAATATATAAAAAATATTGGCATTTATTCTGCAATACCTTAGAAGATGAAGATCTAATCAGGTATTTATAATGACAAATCAAACATTTCTGTTATCACGTCGAAAATTTTTAACACAAAGTCTTACGGCGCTAGGTGGCGTCTCTTTGATGGGCGGTTTATCAGGCTGTGGCCCTTCTCCAGATAATAGTACCGAATTAAAAACTACCTCTTCAGCAACGCCAAAGCATGGAGGTGTTATACGCTTGGGTCTAATTGGAGGACAACAATCAGGCAGTCTAGATCCTCATCTTTCAGCATCGGGAAGTGGTATTACACGAGGTTTCGCTATTTATAATAAGTTATGGGAATGGGATGAAAATATGCTGCCCCGACTTGCTTTAGCGGAGTTTGCTGAACCTAATCACAATGCAAGCGAATGGACTATCCGTTTACGCAAAGGCTTAGAATTTCATCACGGTAAAACCATTACCGCAGATGATGTAATCTTTTCAGTGAAACGCCTAACAGATCCTAAACTCGCTTCACCATTTCGTAATCTGGTGCAGTGGATTGACCGAGATCGTATTCAAAAACTAGATGAATACACTGTTCGTATTCCTTTTATTAGTACGATTCCCGGCTTTGTTGCACTGCCCGAAACTTGGGTAAACTTTGGAGGAATTGTACCGACCGACTTTGACCCTATTCATAATCCAGTCGGAGCTGGTCCATATAAAGTCAAAGAGTTTATTCCGGGGCAACGTTCTGTTTTTACCCGTTTTAATAATTACTTTAAACCTGATAAACCTTATGCAGATAGTTTTGAAGTGATTGATTTTAAAGATCAGGTCTCTCGCTTAAATGCTTTATTGGCTGGGCAAGTTGATGTCGCAAATGCGATTTCGCCCGAATATATTAAAATTTTGGAGCAAGCAAAACACATTCAAACCATACGCTCTGAGACCAATACGCATAATAGTTTTGACTTTAATACTCAACAGGCGCCGTTTAATGACCCTAGAGTGCGTCAAGCATTTCGTTTGATTGCAAATCGAGAGGAGCTAATACAACGAGGTTTAAATGGACAAGGTCGAATCGCCAACGATCTTTATTCGCCGCAAGACCCTGCCTTTCTCAATTTACCGCAGCGCCAACAAAATATTGTCGAGGCAAAAAATCTATTAGCGCAAGCAGGTTTTAAAGATGGTTTGAGTGTAGAGCTTGTTACCCCAGTGAGTAGCGCTCAACCTGCATTAATTTTTGCCGAGCAAGCGAAACAAGCCAATGTGAATATTCGAGTTAAACAAGTCGATTTTGCAACATTTAATGGCCCTGACCGCAATAAGTGGCAGCTATCGAGTAATGCGACCAATGTCGGCACGCCATATTTATCGACCGCCGTTGTTAACGATGCCCCAATTTCTACGACCAATCGTGTGAACTTTAAAGACCCAGAATATAGTGAATTATTTTTTAAAGCACTAGCTGAGCCTGATTTAGCCAAACGCAAAATCCATTTAGCGCAAGCACAAAAAATTCAACATGAACGTGGTGGAATGCTCATTTGGGGATTTAGCCATACGATTGACGCAGCAGCTAAAAATATTGGTGGTTTAACTCCTGAACATACGATTTTTCCGACATGGCGCTTTGAAAAACTCTGGAAAGCTTAATACTCATCTGTAAACTCAGAATACAAAAAAGCTGCCGAAGCAGCTTTTTTTACGGGGGCATAATTATTTAGGCACTGTAATCACAGAGAGTTTATCTACGCCTACACGTTCAATACTTGCCAATAATTTTGCGACTGTTCCATAAGGTACAGTCTCATCAGCATTTAAGTTTAATGCTAATTTAGGGTTACTGCTTTTACGTGACTTTATTTCTTGTTCAAAGTTCGCAAGTGTCACTTTATCTTTATCAAGGAATATTTCACCTTGTGGATTTACACTAATCACCACAGCTTTGTTTTGATCTGTAGATTGAGTTGGAGCCGCTTTTGGTAAGTTCACTTTCACCGTATTTGTTAACAAAGGAGCTGTCACAATGAATACGATGAGTAAGACCAACATGACATCGACTAACGGCGTAATATTAATTTCACTGACGACATCGTCTTCTTGAGAGGTAGAAATTGCCATTATGCAAACACTCCTTTCTCTTTCACTTCTTTAGCAGAAGTATCTTTAAGCGCCGTATTACCGGTTGTACCCTTTTTTGCAGTTGGTAGTTGGAATCCTGCTTTTTGATTCAGGCTCACGAAGTCCGTTGCAAAATCATCAAGATCTGCGCCAATTGTTTTTACTTTACGTACAAAGTAGTTATAGGCAAGCACGGCAGGTACAGCAACCGCAATACCAATACCAGTTGCAACCAGCGCCTCTCCAATTGGCCCAGCCACAACATCCATACTTGCATTACCTGAATGAGCAATCGCTTGTAATGCATGGATAATCCCAAATACTGTACCGAACAGACCAATAAATGGGGCGTTATTTCCAATAGAAGCCAGTAAAGCCGAACCTTTTTCTAATTGGCGGCGCTCAGTTAGAACTTGTTTACTTAAATGGCGTTCTAATAAGTCCTGACGGCTCCAACTATTTTGTAAGTCTTGATGCGTCTTTTCATCTGCTTCAATTAAAGTCTGAAAACCAGTGTTAGCCACTCGTGCTGCTGGGCCTTCACCAAGTTCAGACTTAGTTACAGCATCTGATAAGTTTTTTGCTTTCCAAAACTCTTCTACAAAAAGCTTACTTTGTTTTGTCGCTCGCTGTGTCTGGACCACCTTAACCACAATCAGTACCCAAGTCACAATTGAGAAAGCAACTAATAACCAGATCGTGCCGTCATGGATCAATGAATTAATATCTGACATGAAAATATCCTCTTAATTTAAATTTTATTTCGGTAATTGATAATGAATTGGAACATCGACCCAGCCTTCTACAGGGGTTTTCCCTTTTAGCGCAGGTGAAAATTTCCATTGCTTTACTGTTCTTACGGCAGCACTGTCTAGAAGTTTTTTGCCACTACTTTGCTTGACACTGACCGTATCAGGACTGCCATTTGCTAATACTTTGACCCGTAAAATGACTGAGCCTTCCCAACCACGTTCTAAAGCTTGTTCAGGATATTCAGGTGCAGGGTTACTGAGATATCCGGCATAACCTTTGGCTTCAGTCACAGGTAAATTGTCATCTGACGCTTTTACAGGCTCAGCCACTTTTTTAACCGGTTCTGCGACTACTTCTTTTGTGACCACAGGTTCTGCAACTTTTTGTGGAGTTGGTTCAGCCACCGCTTTTGCAACTGGCTTAGGTTGTTCCACACTTTTTTGGACTGGTTTTGGCTGTTCAACTTGTTTAGGAATTGGCTTGGGTTTTTCCACCACAGGTGGAACTTTTGGTTTTTCAGTAATCGGTGGAATTTTGGGTTCAATCACTTTAGGTGGTTCAACCAGTTTTACGATTTCAATCACCACAGGTTCAGGTTTATGAATATCTAAAGCTGGTGTCGGCAATTGTTTTGCGACATACCAAATTCCAAGATGTGCTGAAGCAACCGCAATAATTGCGATTAAGACTTTATTCAACTTCACAGGAGCAGGTTGAATAACATCTTGATCATGCCGTGCAAACGGATCTGCAATTTCAGTTGTGGCTGCAACTGTCGCAAATTGCTCAAAGAGCAAAGCCCGTTTATGGGGATTAAAGATTTGATCACGCATAAAAATTTAAACTAAAAATAAAAGATTAAGTCGTAAATTGCACAAGCCATGCCAAATCTATAAGTTATTATTTTTTATTAATTTAATTTATGTTTTTCAAATGATTGATACAAAAGATGTTGGTTTTCAGACAGTCTTATGCTGTTCAAACAACAAGACCCCTTTGATTTCTCAAAGGGATCTTAGTTTATTATTTTAATTTATATCCTACTAAGGGTAAGACTTCTTCAGCTACTCGATATGCTTCTTCTAAATGCGGGTTACTGGCTAAAATAAAATGTCCAACCCCAATATCAATATACTCTTGCAAACGTTCTGCGACTTGCTCATAGCTCCCGACTAAAATACAGTTTGGGCCACCTCGTACATTTGACATTCCCGCCCATACATTTGGACTCACAAATAGGTCTTCAAAACGGTTGCCCTGTGCTAAGGCTTGCTGGCGCTTTGCTCCTACCGATTCAGTGTCTTTGTGTTCAAAGGCATTGCTATCGACAGCAATGGTTTCATACATTTGTTTAAGCTCTTGGAAGGCCTGTTCTTGGGTTGGTCGCGCTAAAATATCAATACGCATGCCAAATTTAACTTTGCGTTCTGGCGAATTCTGCTCAAAGAAGTTTTGAGCCTGTTCGATTACTTTCTTCTGTTGGTCTACAGGTTCGCCCCAAGTTAAATGGATATCTGCATGACGTCCTGCGACTTGTAAAGCTGCATCGCTTGCACCTGCTAACCATAAGCGTGGAACCTCATATTGGTTCATTGGGTATTTTAGGCCACCTTGTTCAACATGGAAAAACTTTCCATCGTAATTGAAAGGTGCATGATGCGAATAACCTTTCACAAATTCTAAAAATTCGTTGGTCCGTGCATAGCGTTGATCATGTTCAATGAAGTCCCCATACGCGCGTTGCTGTGCGCCACCACCGCCTGAAATTACATTCCACTCTACTCGTCCCTGACTTAAACGCTGCAAACTGGCAGCCATTTGGCTTGCATAGGCTGGATGAATAAACCAAGGCTGAATTGCGATGAGCAAGCGAAGCCTTTTTGTCTCTCTTGCCAGCGCAGATGCTAACACCCATGGCTCTTCAGTATGTGGAAAAGCAGGAATGAGTGCGCCATGAAAACCAACAATATCGGCTGCTTTCGCCACTTGCTGGACATAGTCATAGTAAGCAAATAACTGATCTTCATGTTGCGGTACAACACGTTGTGGAGATTGAACTGCTGGAGTTAATTGATTCCATTCACCGCGTGTGTGTAATTGATGTGCTCGACGACCATCCCCATGAACAGGGATTCTCCATAAAAACTCAACTGACATAATGAATCTCGATAATTTAAAGATTTGACGATATTTAATTCGTTAAAGGTCTTATGAGCAGGAATCATGCCGATATTTTTTTAAATTAATTTTCAGCTATAGTGCTGTTTTATATAAATATTAAAAAAAAGAGTTTAAATGCTGTGTTGATATTCCAACACTTAAACAATAACAAGTGTCCCAATCACAACATAACTACGGTATTTAACCTCAATAATAGTTTTAAAAAATTATAATTAATTGATTTATTTAGGATAATTTTATTGGCTTGGTTCTTGCTCTATACCCATATATTTTTTAATTCTTATGATGATATGCGTATTTTTCCACGTCTACTTTTAGGTTTCAGTTTTTTGGGTCTTGTTGCTTGTGGCGCACAAAAAACCGAAGAGTCCACGCCAAAACAGTCTGAACAGCAACAACTCCGAATTGCAGTCGTTGCCAATGGCACTTCGGGTAGTTTGGACTTTATTGGTGTGCCACAACTGATTTCACAAGATCAAATTTTTCTAAAAGCATTAAAGCAAAATCACATTGAATTAAAATGGGAACCAGTGACGACTGCTGCTGTAGCAACTCTGGTTAATGAAAGTTTTCTAAATAATAAAATCGATTTTGCTTTTTATGGAAACCTTCCTGCTGTAGTCCTTAATGCAACTGGCGTTAAAACGCAAATTGTTGTACCCGGAGGTGTGGGTAATAACGTCTACCTTATTGTTCCAGAAAATTCACCTATTAAATCTATTGAGGAATTAAAAGGTAAAAAAATTGCCTTACATCGAGGACGTCCGTGGGAAATTAACTTTGGACAACTCATACAAAGTAAAGGGCTAAGCTTAAAAGACTTTCAAATTGTGAATTTAAACCCGCAAGCTGGGGCCGCTGCTTTATCTGCCAAAAGTGTAGATGCCTTTTTTACCTTAAGTGATGCACTTACTTTGCAAGATCGCCATTTGGGTAAAATTATTTGGTCATCACAATCTTTGCCAGCAGACTGGAAAATGCGTGCCGAACTCTGGGGCAGCAAAAGTTATATTGAGCAACATCCAGATACGACACAATTACTCGCCGATGCGACAGTACGTGCAATGGATTGGATTGCACACCATCAAGATGAGTTCCAGCAAAGCCAAACTAAGTTTGGTCAACCGCTTAGCGTGATTCAACGTGAAAGCCAGAATACAGCAAGCACATGGCAACAAGACTGGTCACCTAACTATCAAGTCGATTTTCTGAAACAGCATTATTCAAAAGTTATTGATCACGCTGTGAAAAATCAGCTTATTCAAACACCAATCAAAGCAGATGAACTGTTGAATCCGCAATTTACACGCCAAGCGATTCAAAATTTACAGGCAAATCATGCCTCCAATAAGCAGGGAAACTAGACCATGAAAATACTAGTAAAGCCACTTATTGAGCAAAATAATGATTTATTTAAAACCCCACTTCGGAACAAGTTCTCTTCTAAAAAAGTGTACGGGCTGCTCTCTGTAATTTCACCCTTATTAGTATTACTCATTTGGCAGTTGATTAGTTCTTTACAAGTTTTCCCTACTCAAATTTTGGTGCCACCTAAAACTGTCTGGAATACCTTCATTGCGTTGTTACAAAGTGGTGAACTTCAAATGCATCTCAAAGATAGTCTTTCTCGTCTGTTTTTGGGATTTTCTATCGCGGCAATCAGTGCAATTGCTTTTGGTATTGCCTATGGAGCAAACACAACGTTCCGTAATTACACCTATATTTTATTCAACGTTTTTTATCAAATTCCAATCTTTGTCCTTATTCCTATTTTTATTTTAGTTTTTGGGATTGGTGAATTATTTAAAATTTTACTGATTATAAAGGCCTGTTTTTTTCCAATAGCGTTAGCAACGGCCGATGCAGTCAAAAATATTCCAAAAAAATATATTGAACTAGGACAAATCTACCAGCTTAAAACACGTGCTTGGCTCAGGCTTATTGTTCTTCCATCCATACTCCCGCCGTTAATTGGTGGGCTACGAATTGCACTTGGTCGTGCATGGTTGATTTTAGTTGCCGTTGAACTACTGGCAGCTGGAACGGGTATTGGGCAAATGATGGAACTAGGACGTCAAATGTTGCGCTTAGATGTTGTGATGGTTGGTGTGTTTATCACAGGCGTGGTCGGGTTTGGTTTGGATAAAGTTTTACGTTTAGTAGAACACCGCTTTATCTCACCTGCACTCAGTTCGAGGGATAAATAATGTCTCAGCGTTCATTTACTTTAAAACAGGCATGGCAACGGCCAATTATTTTAGTACAAGGCTTGGTACTGCCATTATTGTTATTAGGCTTATGGCAATACAACTCAAGTTTAGGTGCCAGTCATGCTTATGCATTTGTTCCTTTACAAAACATTTATTTCGCATTTATTAAATTGCTTGAAACAGGTGAATTGTGGCTAAACACGTGGGGAAGCCTTAAAAAAGCTGGAATAGGTTTCATATTAGGTTCAATAAGCGGCTTAATTTTAGGTACTTTGCTTGCCTATTCTAAGGTCTTAAATGCTCTCGTTTCTCCACTATTTAACAGTATTCGACAAGTACCGTTACTGGGTTTAACACCTTTAATTGCCTTATGGTTTGGTAATGGAGAAGAAGCAAAAATCTTTATTATCGCGCTTGCCTCGTTTTTTCCATTAGTAATCAATACGTTTCAGGGCCTCAGCCACAATGATACAAAATACGAGGAAATCGCACGTATTTATCAATTTTCATTCTGGCACAAATTTAAAAAAATACGCCTTCCCCAAGCCTTACCCCATATTTTAACTGGTCTAAATTTAGCCGTACCCTTTACTTGGATCACCACTACAGCAAGTGAATTGCTATTCAATGCGGGTGCAGGACTCGGCAACTTAATGATGAAAGCCGAGATTAACGCTGAAATGGATATTCTGTTGGTTTGCGCCATAACAGTTACCCTTTGTGGGGCCTTTATGACGGCAAGTATTCATCTTATTTCAAAACGCCTGCTGCAATGGCGTACCTAATTTGTCTTTTTAAAAAATATTGTTAGGAATTTATATGTCGTTCTCACTACTTTCTATTAAAAAACTCAATAAATCTTTTCAACGTGATCAAAATACTTTGACCGTTTTAGATGGGATTAATCTCAACATTGAGCAAGGTGAATTTATCTCGATTGTTGGGAGTAGTGGCTGTGGAAAATCAACATTATTACGTCTTATTGCTGGATTAGATCAAGACTATGACGGTGAAATCCTACTGAATCAAACTCAGATAAAAGGCACAGATTTAAAATGCGGTCTTATCTTTCAAGAGCACCGATTACTTCCATGGCTTACTGTTTTTGAAAATATTCATTTAGCACTTGAAGAGACCCCACTCACTCGTGAAGAGAGAAATTTACGGGTAAATGAACATATAGAAATTGTCGGACTGAAAGGTTTTGAAAAGGCTTATCCACATGAGCTTTCGGGTGGCATGGCACAACGTGTTGCAATTGCACGCGGACTCGTCAATAAACCCGATATTCTACTTCTGGATGAACCTTTTGGTGCTTTAGATGCCATAACACGAAGTCATTTACAAGCTGAACTTCAACGTATTTGGCAACATGAAAAAATCACCATGATTTTAGTCACTCATGATATTGAAGAAGCTGTCTATCTTGGAGACCGTGTCATTGTGATGTCAGCCCGACCAGGAAAAATTAAAGAAATTATTCATGTTCCCCTGACACATCCTCGACATAAAGAAAGTGAACTTTTATTTGGTTTCCGCAATCAGGCACTTAATATGCTAGATCACTCAGCATAATTAATTTGAATATTGATCGATATTAATATGATTTAGAAAACAGATAATATCGTGATATTAATACTATTTACATTTAATTAATATAGGATAGAGAAAATGGGTTTATCTATTTGGCATATTTTACTGTTTGCAGTGATTGTTATTTTATTATTTGGAACTTCAAAGTTAAAAAATTTAGGTAAAGACTTAGGTGGTGCAATTAAAGATTTTAAAGATTCAGTTAATTCTGATGATCAGAAGTTATTGCAAAACCAACAGTACAAGGATATTAGCCCAGTTGAATCACATAATGAAAAACAAAATAAAATATGAGTGATTTATTATTATGTTTAATATCAGCTTTGGAGAGTTATTAGCTTTTGCAATTATTGCGCTTATTATTTTAGGACCTGAAAAGCTTCCTCACACGTTAAGATCAGTCCTCCTTAAATACAGAGCAGTTAAAAACCAAATTAGTAAAATTCAAAATGATATTGAAAACGAACTTGACCTGATCGAACTTAAGAGAGTCATGCAAGAAGAGCTGCAAAAAATAAAACAAAATGAAGAGCAGCTCAAACAACAACTTGTTCTTATGCAACAAGAAATTGAAAATGTACAAACATCTGTTTTTACGGAACAAAAAACCAAAGCACGTCGCATCAATGACTACATCTATACCCGCTCACAAGATGGGTTAAAGACACCATTTTTAACTCATTTTAAAACAGCCAATAAATTCAGTGAGGATCAAGCCGCATGACGGAACATATTGTCAGTGAAAGCCTCACTGAAATGAAATATAGCGAACATTTAAAAGAATTAAGAAAACGGCTGATCTATAGCATTAGTATTGTTTTAGCGATTTTTTTATTATTACTTCCGCTTGCTCAGAAGAACTACCATTTTCTTGCTCATCCTTTAATTTCATTACTTCCTAGCAATTCCACCATGATTGCAACAGATGTGATGAGTACATTTTTAGCGCCATTTAAACTTAATATTTATTTTGCGATTTTATTAAGTATTCCCTTTATTCTTTATCAATTTTGGCAATTTGTTGCTCCAGCTCTTTATCAAAAAGAAAAAAGGTTCGGTATAGCACTTGTGCTTTCGAGTAACCTACTATTTTATTTAGGAATTGTGTTTGCCTACACTTTAATTTTGCCTCTCGCTTTAAAGTTTTTTGTCTTGGCATCGCCTGATAATGTGTTACCCATGACGGATATCAATAGCTATTTAGATTTTTGTTTAAAACTTTTTCTTGCTTTTGGTCTGGCATTTCAAATTCCAGTTTTAACTTATATTCTTATTTTTATTGGTCTTATTTCTATTCAACAGCTAGAAGCACATCGTAAACACATCATTGTATTCTTCTTTTTTATTGCAATGTTTATTACCCCTCCTGATGTTTTTAGCATGCTTGCTCTTGCAGTCCCAATGTGGTTGTTATTTGAATTGGGTTTATGGGTCACAAAATTCACAACGCAAAAAAACATCCATTAAAAAATGGATGTTTTTTCTATGTAAAACCCTCAAGCAATTTCATTTTCATTCTTATTAGGTAGTAAGTTATATCTTGATAGAAGATTACGTAAAACATTACGTGATAGGCCTAACATTTTTGCTGTCTTGACCTGATTATTCCAGCAACTTGAAAATGCAGTATTTACTATTTTATCTTCAATAATATGCCATGCTTCCCCATCATATTCTTGAAACAAACGCTTCAAAATACTTTCAAACTCTTGAATAAGATCATTGTCTGGTAACACGGCGGACCCAGTTTCCTCAGAAAATCTTAAATGCTCAAGATCAATCGTTTTACCGCCACTTACGAGCAAAGCATAATGAATATTGTTTTCTAGCTCACGAATGTTGCCGGGCCAGCTATAGTTCAGCAGTGCATTTCTTGCTCTATCACTGATATTTGGCTTAGTAGTAATCAGCTTCTGAGAGTATGAACTTAAGAAGAAATCAACCAGAGGTAAAATATCTCCTTTACGTTCACGCAGTGGCAAAATATTAAGCACAACCACGTTCAAGCGATAATATAAATCTAGACGAAACTTATTTTCTGCTACAGCTTTGCGTAGATCGACGTGTGTCCCCGACAAAATACGGACATTAATTGGGATTGGTTTTCGACCACCCACACGTACGACTTCTTTTTCTTGCAACACCCTTAATAGCTTAACTTGTAAGGATAGAGGCAACTCACCTACTTCATCTAAAAATAAAGTTCCACCATCGGCTGTTTCAAAAATACCAGCTCGAGTTTTGTTTGCACCCGTAAAAGCTCCAGCTTCATAGCCAAACAGTTCAGATTCGGCAAGAGTCTCGACCAAAGCACCACAATTGACAGCAAGAAAAGGCTTATTTTTACGATCACTTTTCAAATGAATTTCGCGTGCAATTAACTCTTTACCTGTCCCAGATTCTCCTTGAATGATGACACTAGCAGAACTTGGAGCAATCGTTTCAACTTGATTTAATAATTTACGGGAGTTCTGATCTGAAAAAATAATTGCTTTTGCTCTTATTGGTTTTACAGGTACACCATTATCAGGCAAAGTAATTACTTTATAATCATTATCTAAAAAGGTCTTCATAATTACCCCATAAAACTTATGATATAAGCATTCTAAAAGGCTATATTACATTTCAGTGCGTTTTTTAATAAATAACAAATAAATATATTTAATCCAAAATTCACCTATTTTATTCTAAAAATATTTTCTCTTATAAATTAAAAATAAACACAATTCTTTTTTTATGATATGTTGCTTCTCAAACACAATGTTTATTTTTTGATTAAATCCAAACACTCTAAAAAATTATAATCCATTTCTATATTTGATTTATATAGGTATAAAGCTTGGCATTTATTTTGCTCATTCATTTAAAATCCATAAAATAGGTTTAATAATGAGCATCGAATTTGTAGGTATGGTTTTCCCTAACCAATGGTCTGAAACCAAAGGAACGCGAATTGGCCATAAAATTGACCTCGAATATCTACGTTACCACGCACGGGCACATGAATATGCTGGTTTTGATAAAGTCTTAATTGCTAGCGGACCAACTAGTCCAGACAGTGCACAAATCGCGGCATACCTTGCCCAACATACAGAACGTCTTGGATTTATGATTGCCCATCGTCCTGCACTCCTCACTCCAAATCTAGCTGCACGTTCTTTTGCTACGCTTGACCATACTACAGGTGGAGGAAGAATTCGTTTACATGCAATTACGGGAATTACAGCGGAGCCTCAAGAAGGCGATTATATTGTTGATAAAGTTCAGCGCTATGAACGGACGGGTGAATATCTAGATATCATCCAGAAACTTTGGAAAAGCGATCAACCGATTAGCTATGAAGGTAAATATTTTAAGTTAGATAATGCTTTTTGCCCGTTAAAGCCAGTCAACGTTACAATCCCGATTTCATTCGGTGGCTCATCAGACATTGCTTATGATATTGCAGTTCGCCATGCAGATCTCTATTCACTATGGGGTGAGCCACTGGCAGGAGTAAAAGAGCAAATTACCAAGTTGAAGCTCGCAGCAGAAAAAGCCAATAAACCGCAGCCTCCTGTTAGCTTATCTGTACGTCTTATTATTGGTGCAACCGAAGAACTTGCTTGGCAACGAGCAGAACGGATTCTTGCAGACATCCAAAATAATCCGACTTTTCAAAATAACGGCACATTATCAGGACATAAAATCAAAGGCATCGGTTCACAGCGCTTATTAGCAGCAGCCCAGCAAGGTGATCGACATGACCGCGCATTATGGATGCCAACCGCAACTGCTGTAGGAGCTTATGGCGATACGACTGCCCTTGTTGGTACACCAGACACCATTATTGCCTCGTTACTTGATTATGTAGATTTAGGGGTTACGACTTTTTTAAATCGGGGCTACGATCCGATCTATGATACGGTCGATTATGGTCGTTATATTATCCCCGCTGTACGTGAAGAGGCAGCCAAAAGATTAAAACAAATCGCTTAAACATTTAAAGCAAAAAGCCGCTCATTCAATATCTTTGAAGAGCGGCTTTTTTTAATAAAGATTTTTTCAGTGAGAAAATCTTTAGTCCATCTTTTATTGCAAGTCAGGTTTACAAATAGCCTGAATTTTCTCTCCCGCAATCGCCTTTTTAGCAAACGGAATTGAATCTTTTAAGGAAGCATTAACAGTTTCGCTATGTCCTAAGCCATGATACAAATGACCTTCGACCACTGTACCTGCTTTACAAGCATCTGCCACTAGCTTCATTTGAGAACGAGCATCTGGAGTTCGGTCATTTGCTCCTGTCCCAATAAATAATGGATGACTAATTTTTAATGTAGGGTAATAACCATAATCATTTGACTGTTTCTCTTGCAGCTTTTTATAACTTGCCGGCGGATTAGGTTTATATGCTTGTGCTGGCGAAAGCCCTGCGGTCTGAATATCGCCCATAAAACTTGTTAAGCAGGTATTTCTTGCTTGTTCAACTAAAGGAGCAGCTTCAGGAGTGAAAATATCTTCTGTTTTAATTTCTGGATATAAACTTTGTGTCACTAAAAAACTATAGATGCCATAAGCGAGTGATGGGCTGACTTCGTAAGGGTTTAACTTTAACTGATTTTTTTCAGGCGTCGCTTCAGGATCTTGATAAATCACGCCTGTACCAATTGAACCTTTAATATTTAAGTCAGGTGCGTACGTTGCCGAATAGGAAGAAGCCGCAACAGCCCCAGCGCCTCCTTGTGATTGGCCAACAATCACAAACTTATTAGCGAGTGGCAACTTGGTTTTTAAAGCAGCTCTACCACTATCTAAAATACTATAAGCCAGCATTGGGTTATTAATTAACAAGTGCGGTCCTGCAACACCTAACCCTTCATAATCTGTGGCAACGACAGCAAATCCTTCTTTAAGCCAACGATTTAAATATTGTACATCTCGGTATGATCGTCCACTCCAAGACGGCGCACAAGCATCGGCCAAGCCTACAGTACCATGTGCCCATAGCACCACTGGCCAACCTTCTTTCGGTGGAGTTCCTTTCGGTAAGTGAATACTTCCTGAAACCACAATAGGTGTTTTGCTATCTTTACCACTCGTAGAACTGTAGAGAATCCGAATAGCCTGACTGTCATTTGCGAAACGAATATAAGGATTATGAATCGCTTCTGTTTTTAATAATTTTCCAGCCTGTTCTGGAATAGCCGATTTCCATGTGTAAAACTCGGAAACTCGTCCATCTCCATATTTATCTTCAGGCGCTGGAGCTTGTTGAGCAGTCACCAAACAACTAGAAGTTAAAATCGTTGTGATTAAAGAAAACTTGCATAAAGTTGATAAAAAAGTATGTTGCATTGTTATTTACCTTAAAAACTGTCTCATCATTTTTGATTTAAAATTCGTAACTTACGCGGCCATATAAATACGTTCCAAATGCTCCTTCAGGCGCATTAAAACTATATTTGACAATATTGCCGACCGAGGAATCTTTGGCTTGATCAGGATGGCTATTAAATAAGTTGATCGCCCCTAAATTGAATTTCAGGCCTTTCACGAATGCATCCGCTTTGTAGCCAATATCCAAATCTGCAATCCATTGAGGGTCAAAAGTTTGGTCTAGTGCAGTATTGGTATTATTTAAAGTGGTCCATTTATCGTAGCGACGGACAGCCGTATTCACGCTCCATGCTTGATTTGACCAAAGTGCGCCAAGCGTTAGCTTTGTTTTCGGTGCAGCAGACTCAATCAGGCTTTGTGTATTTCGTCCCGCAATGCTTGAAACAGGAATTCGCTCACCTTTTGCGGTGATAGAATCTCGAGTTTCGGTAATTTCATTTTTGTTATATGCCAGCCCCAGGTTCAGATTTAACTTGCCATATTGTTCAAGGTTTAAATCATGTTTAAGCGCGAGCTCTAAGCCTTGAGTACGTGTATCTAATAAATTATTAAAGAACGCCACATTGGCAATATTCGAATACGGTGTATTGGCAAAAGCATTGGTAATTACACTTCCAGTAATATTGTCTGAAAGCAAAATACGATTTTTAATATCGATTTGATAAAGGTCCAAAGTTGCCGATGTATTAACAAGCGGCTTCCAAACAAAACCTAAAGAATAATTCGTCGATTTCTCAGGTTTAAGAGAAGTTCCGCCAATGAGTAAAGCCGCCTCACTTCCTGCAACTAAAGTTCTTTGTTGAACGTCTTGCCAACCTGAAGGGGTCTGCACTGTTTGTACGCTATAAGCCGAATAGCCCTGCTGTGCCAATGACGGCGCTCTATAGCCTGTATTGACTGAACCACGTACCGTAAATTTAGGTGATACATCATATTTAGCAAATAATTTTCCGTTTGTGGTCGAACCAAAGTCTGAATATTTTTCACTTCGAACAGCGGCACCCACATTCAAGTCTTTAATAATATCTGCTTCTAAATCTAGATAGACACCGTAAACATCACGGCTGATTTTTCGTTGATCCTGATCTGTAATTCCTGCATATATTCCCGGAACACCAACGCCTAAAGTTGTGCTTGGATTGAAATATGGACCGCGGGTGTAGGCAATTGGATCACCTGCATTTTGCTTATATTGCTCCCAACGATATAAAACCCCTGTAGATAACGTGAGTGGGCTTGCTAACCAGTCAATTGCAATATCACGGCTATAATCTAGCCCTGTATTTAATTGTGAAAAAATATTTTCACCCAAGTCATAGTTTGAAGGAGAATTTGGCCCGTAACTTGGATTAATGCCATTGCCTTGTTCTGTGCTGACTTTATTTTGTCCATAGGTCGCATAAAGATCATATTTACCTGACTTTTGCTCTCCTTTTTTAACTCCAACTGTCGTTGCAAAATCATCTACAGTGACTAAGCTCAATGGCGAGCGTCCATCTGGATAACGTTCTTTAAAATAGCTGGATTGATTCAGTAATGTTTTGGTTGTTGGGGGCTCATAAAAGTTTTCCCCTATTGTTTTACGATGGCCATAGCTACTAAAACCATAAAGTGCAACGTCATCTGTCAAAGGCAAATCTAGATTGGCAGTCACATTGATTTGATCTTTTTGTTCAGGGGAGCCAAATTTCCAAGTTCTATAGGGTGTATTTTGTTCTGTATATTGAGCCTTGGTTGAACCATCATAAAAAGTTCGTGTATCAGGTGCTGTGTTACTTGCAGCTTCACGTTTGCCTAAATCTAATGCAACCGTCAATGCACCATCATTAGGGAGCGCAAAACCTTTCAAAAAATTCACTTTATGTTGTTCACCATCTCCTTGAGTGTAGCCACCTGTTTGATAGTTTACACCACCTCCATGATCTCGTGATTTCAAAATAATATTAACGACACCGGCAATTGCATCTGACCCATATTGTGCGGCAGCACCATCTCGCAAGATTTCTATACGCTCAATCGCGCTCACTGGAATTAAACTTAGGTCCGTTACCGCCGCGCCTCTTCCACCTGCATACGCTTGGCGGGTGAAATAAGCTGATGTATGACGACGTTTTCCATTAATTAAAATTAGAGTTTGATCAGCAGATAATCCTCTAAGTGCAACACTTGGCGGAACCGATGCCCCAAACCCACCTGCTGGAGAACTTGGTAAAGTCACCGAGGGAGACAACCTTGTTAATGCTGCTGCAAGATCAGTTGCACCAGTCTCTTGTAACTCTTTGGCAGTTAAAATATCAACTGGTGCAGGTGTATCGAGAGAATTACTAATTGCCCGTCTAGACCCTGTAACAACCACAGATTGTAATGTGATGACATACTCTTTCTCTGACAAATTCTTTTGATCATTTGCCAAAGTAATTGAGGCCGTGAGTGTACTCAGTGCAAAAATTGAGGAGTGAAGAATGAATTGAGAAAAATATGTACGCATATTGGCTTCCTTAACGATCTAGACCGTTATAGCAAAGCCGATGCCAACTATTTTATTATTTATTATCAATACATTAAGAAGCACAAATAAAAGAATCATTGTTTAAATTTAAACAATGATTCAAAAAAATGTTTATAAAACTACAGTTGTGAAATCTGCAAATCGCTTAAACAAGTTGGTTTTGAAAATATGACTGATATAACTGAAAGTAAGCTGACTGCTGCTGTATTAACTGCTCATGCGAACCCTCTTCTACGACATGGCCATTTTCAATCACAACAATTTTATCGGCTTCACGAATGGTACTCAGCCGATGTGCAATGACAATACATGTTCTATTTTGGCATAAGCGTCTGAGCGCATATTGTATTTTTTGCTCGGTATAAATATCGATTGCAGAGGTAGCTTCATCCAGAATTAATATTTTGGGGTTTGCTAAATAAGCGCGAACTAAGCAAACAAGTTGCCTTTGTCCATGACTAAGATTTTTACCAAGCGCCCCAACTTCGGTGAAATAGCCTTGCGGCAGTTGTTGCAATATCTCATCCGCTCCTAAGTCTTCAATAACTTGGATAAGTTTCTGATCTGAAGCATCAGGTTGAACTAGACGTAAGTTATCTAGAATTGTTCCACTAAATAAAACATTATCTTGTAAAACAATACTCACATGCTGTCTTAAACTTGCAAGATGAATACTCTGTATTGGATAACGGTCTAGAAAAATTCCACCTTGCTGGGGTTCATAAAATCGCGTTAGCAACTGAACCATGGTGCTTTTGCCATGTCCTGTTGGACCTACAATCGCAATTATTTTTCCAGCTTCAATGTCTAAATTAAAGTTTTGTAAAACAGGTTTGTGAGTATAGGCAAAATCTACAGACTGAAATTGAATATGACCATTCAAGTGTTCAAGCTTCACAGCATTCGGTTGTTCTTGAATCGTAGATTGAGTGTCTAAAAGTAAAAATATTCGTTGCGCACACGCGGCTCCATTTGCATAACGTTCAAATAAATCGGTCAGTTCCTGTAAGGGTGCTAAGAATAAAAACACATAGAAAATACTCTCTGCAAACTGCCCTATACTAATCATGCCATCACTAAAAGCATAACTACCAATCACAATGAATCCGGCAGTAGCTAGAGTTGAAAGTAAACCTGTAAAGGGAGCAAACCAACTGGTTCGCTTGCTTCCATAAATAATAGAATTATTAAAGTCTTTTAATAATTCTTGATAACGAGATTGATTGGTTTCGGTGTAATTTAACTGCTGAATGATTTTTGCTCCATTTACTGTTTCAACCAAATGAGCAGTAAATCGACTGCGTTCCTCCGCAACTCGTCCCCAATGTTTTTGTGATGACTTTTTAAAAATAGCGGTCATACCAAATAAAATGGGTAGCGTCGCAAATAAGCACCAGAAAAATGGTGGATAGATATGCCAAAGCAGTACTGAAGCTAATCCACAACGCAAAATTGCCGAAAGTAGCTCTGGTGGTCCTTGTATTAAAACAGGCTCTAGTGTTTCGACATCACGATCAGCCCGTGAAATAATCCTGCCAGCCTTGGTACGATCAAAATAACCAATATTTAAACTTTGGATATGCTGAAATAACGACCGCCTTAAACCATTAATTACTTTCAAAGCTGCTCGGCCTGAAAGATATTTTGATACGCCCGCTAAAGCAAAACGACAAATCCAACTTAAGGTTAAAATGCTAATCGCAATGAATAAAACAGGCTGATTCAATACCATTTTTCCAGCAATGTGTTGAAAGCCCGAATCTAAAATATATTTCACCACCCAAGGCCGAACAAAAACGCTCATCACTTGTAAAATTTCTACTGCAATTAAAGCAAGCAGCAAGTAACGGATGGGATAAACTAAAGGAATAAGTTTTTTTAGCATGCCTCTATGAATTGAAGTATTTGCCAAATTTTCTTCAATTTGTAGATCAGCTGATTTTGCAAATGGGCGGAAATTTTTAACATCGGTATTCATGCATCAATCTCCTGCTGCTCTAACTGAAAACCCATCAACTCTCGATAAAACAAACAATCTTGAACCAATTCAGCATGTGTGCCTTGGGCAATAATATGACCCTGATCAAGCACAATAACGCGATCAGATAAAGCAATCGTGGTTTGTTTATTAGAGTTAATAATGATTGTTTTCTTAAAATGGTTTCCATTATCAGACAGCGCTGATAGACGCTGTAAAACTTGTTTTTCTGTAGTCGCATCTAAGGCACTGGTAGAATCATCTAGCGCTAAAATTGGCGAATTTTTTAAAATAGAACGAGCTAAGGCAAGTCGTTGTTTTTGTCCTCCAGACAAGGTAACACCCTTGTCCCCAATCAACGTGTCTAAACCATGATCAAGTCGTTGTAATAGTTCTGATGCAGACGCTAAATGTAAAGCATCCCTCATCTCTTGCTCAGTTGCATCTTGCTTAGCAATTCTTAAGTTGTCTGCCAATGTGCCGCTAAAAAAGAAATATTCCTGAGGAATGATCTGAACCAAATGACGTAATTCAAATAGGCTTAAATCTTTAATATTCGTCCAGCCCGTTTGCTCGGAACCAATCAAAACTTGCCCTTCTGTTGGGTCAATAAACCGATTTAGTAAATTCATCAATGTCGTTTTACCTGAGCCAGTCTTACCAACAACAGTGACGATTTCACCTGCTCGAAATTCAACATGGCAGTGTTTTAAAATATGCTTTTGCGTTGTTTCATCCTGAAAGCTTACATTTTCTAATCTAATATTTAACTCATCACGCCATTGCAAAGGCAGAGGACATCGTTGATCTTTAATTGCGGACTTCTCATCTAGCATTTGCCAGATTCTTGTTGCAGACGAACGCGCATCAGCAAAAATATGTAAGACCTGACCAATGCTTTCAATACGAAACACCAATAAATTTGCCATGAGAATGGCAGCAACAAATTGCCCTACTTGTAACTGATTTTGACCAATTAAATAAGCACCAAAAGCAATGACCCATAAATATGAACCTGCAATAATCACTTGTGGAATAGGCAACCTTTTCGCACTTGTCTTGATGGTCTGAATAGAATGATGAATAAATAGATCTACAGCATGGTTAAAACGTTGTAAAAGTTTCTCTTCGAGTTGAAAAGCTTTAACTACCCGAATTCCATTCACGCTCTCTGCCAAGGTATCGCTGACTTTTTCATATGCAAATGCAACTTGATGGTCCAGAACCACCAATTGATTGGTCAGTTTAAATAGAACCCAAAGCCCTAAAAAAATAAATAATAAAGGAACTAGGCCGAGCCAAGGATGATACCAACACAAGAGTCCAACAGTTACGGTAACAACCAAGCTTGACTCAAACACTTGTCGCCAAAAATTGATGAGTGCTTCTTTTAATTTATCTGAATCACGTGTTGTACGAGATAATACTTCTCCTAGCCCATGTTTCCAGTGCCATGAAACATCTAAATGCTGTACTTGACTAAAGATTCTTTCTCTTAAAATACTTAGCAGTTGCTGGCCAATGGTTAAAGCACTTAACCCTGCCAAATACTGAATAACAGCTCTAATACTGGCAATACTCGTAAGTAGAATGAACCAAAACCAAGGATTTAAAGGATCAGTGATAGCATGCTGAAATAAGGTTTCTCGTTCACTATGTTTTAAGGTATCAATCGCATGTCCGATTGAATACTGTTGAAGGGCTAACCCTATATTCGCAATAACAAATAAGGTTGCCGTCAATAAGAAACGAAATGGCATAAAACGATATAAAGCCAAACTTCGTAGTAATGGATAATTTTTAAACATAAAAGATAGTAAAAATTGAAGATTCCGTTTTATTGCGAGATTCATGCCAAATTAATGGTCTTAAAAAATATTTTAAACCATTGTTTTATATTGGTTTTATATGGTGCTATGTATGGGGGTGTTGTTTTTAAAACACCAGCGCAATTCTTGTGTTGTAATCGCAACAAAATTTGATATATCAACATCACAAAAAAGATATTAAAAATAATTAATAAATATCAACAAATTAATGAATGGCATCAATTTTGCTTTAAAGCATGAAAACCACAAAAGGATGTCACGATGACAACACTTCAAACTCAACCATTAAACACACTTTGGTATACACGCTGCCCTGTACCAACTGGTCTAGGCATTTCAATTCAAAAAGGTTGGCTTAAAGCAAAGTTTAATGAGCAGCAGATTGAAATAAAATCAATTCGAGAATCAAACTCCAAAGATATTCGTAACTCTCATTTTAACCACACCCTTGCCAACTCAGTTCGACACGGCGGTAGTATTCCAGCTATCTGGGCATATTCATCTGGTCAAAAAACGAAAGTAATTGGCTTATCTTGGGCGGATGAAGTTCAACTATTGTTAACGCGCTACGATTCAAACATCAAAACTGTTGCAGACTTAAAAGGCAAACGTTTTGGTATTCCACTGAATCAAGATGCAATTATTGATTTCTCGCGTGCACAGGCAATTCGTGGTTTAGAAAATGCTTTAAAAACAGTGAATTTGACGGTAAGCGATCTTGAGTTGGTAGATTGTTTACGAGCAGATATTCTAGCCGCACAGCAACAACAACCTGAAGAAAATGATTCTAGTTTTTATGGTAATCGCAACAAAATTAATGCAAGTGCAGAGATCGTGGCATTAATTAAAGGTGATGTTGATGCTATTTTTCTAAAAGGTGCACACGCTGCGCAAATTGCTCATGATTTTGCCCTGCATACCATTATTGATATTGGCTCACATCCAGACCCTATTCTACGCTCTAATAATGGAACACCAAGAACGCTGACTGTCGATGAAGATTTTCTAACACAATATCCAGAGCAAGCCCAATCAATTGTCGATGCTGTTTTACAAGCAGAACAATGGGCACATGCCCATGCCGATGAAACCCATCGTTATTTGGCAAAAGAATGTAATAGTAGTGAGCAATGGGTTCATGCTGCTTACGGTGCAGATGCACATCTGAAACTGAACACTAACTTTGATGAAATCTCTATTATTGCTTTACAAGACTTGAGTGACTTTCTCTATCGCTGGAACTTTATTCCTGCAGAAATTAATGTTCGTGAATGGCTGGCGCAGGATATTTCTATTCAAGCTCAAGTGGCTTAACAGTACAAAAGCAAAAAGGTTGTCTTGATGACAACCTTTTTTATTTTTAGCATACAAATTCAAGTAACCGTAAACTATCGTAGTAGTTAGCATCGGTAATGTTAATCTCTTTAATAACAATTATTTTAACGGAGTCTTATCGAGTTTTTATCCAATTTTAGGATTAGCTTTCAGCTGGAGTTACTTTGGTTTCGCCCAAAGTAACCAAAAGCATTGTCATCTGCAAAACCTGTTCTTTTCTTGGATTTATTAAAACCTCTCGTAGAAACAGTCTCTTGTTTAAACCATGCAGGTTGCAGATGACGTTCCGAGTATCATATTTACTTTCGAACTCGGGTTATTTACTAAATTTAGTCACATTTTCCGCCTGCTTCTTCAGAAGCACTGAGTTGTATTCTCCTGGTGGAATATTATTTAAATAATAATTTCCAACATGATATAGCCTCCAGCGAATCGGATCATGCGTGGTGTGAGTTCGTGCATTTCGCCAGAAGCGGTCTAGATTCCATTTCGATAAGGTTGAACTTGCCCCGAGTAATCCAAAAATTTCACTCGAAATTTTTAAAGATGCATGATCAGACTGACTACGGGTGGCAGCAACCGATAAAATCAGTTCAGTTTGTAATTCTTCATCTTCTACATTTGCCAAATGCTGTTCAAAAATTTGTGCTGAACGATCTAACAATGCCTCAGCCGAACGGACCAAAACAGAAAACTCACCAATTTGTTTAATAATATGAGATTCATGTGTAGGTGAATCGACCCCACTTTCTACCCAAGGTCGAGCATGATGTTGTAAATAATCAATCCCGCCTTGTAATGCCCCTTTGGCAATTCCTGTGTCCATTGCAGCGTGTAAAATCTGAGGCCAAGTGAGTCCCGTACGTAAAACCGTGCCTAAACCACCAGTATTCCGCTTAGCAATATAACGTTCATCAACAATCACATCTTTAAAATTAACAGTGCCACTGACGCTATTATTTTGTCCCATTGCATCCCAGTCATCAAGCAACTCTACTCCCTCTGTATCTCGATGAATTAAAATCGAGACTGGTCCATCATCACTACCCGCAAATAAAGAAATCCATTCTGCAAGTAAAGAGCCCGTAGAATAAAACTTACTGCCGTTTAGAATTAATTGTCCTTCTGCATTCCTTTCTACGCGTGTTTTATGCTGGAACTTATCTTTGCCTCCCACTTCTGCAAGTGCATTGCCTAAACGCTTTCCACTTAATACATCGGCAAGTAATTGATCACGAATTTCATCGTCATAGCCAGTTAAAATTCCTCGGAACATAGTGAAGTGAATCTGTAATAACTGCCCTACACCACCATCGGCAGATGAAATAATTTTCACCACATTGACCAAGGTTGAAATACTGGCACCTAAGCCTCCAAATTGCTTGGGCACAATAATCGCGGTTAAACCAGCTTCTGAAATTAAACGCGCCTGATCATAAGGGACAGTCTTGTTATAACTTGGATCTCGAGCAAATTGATTCAGTTGATCTGCCACCTCATTTGCAATCTCAAGTGCTTCTTGCTCGCTTTGAATATGTCTTACGCTACCTAATTCTAAAAAACTGTGTTGGTTAATATCGTTCATTTTTAACTCCGAAAAATCTGTTCTTTTTTATGCGCTAACTTCTAATACGTTGTTTTTAAACAAGCTTGGCGCATGGGTAAGCAAAGTTTTGGTATATATATGTTGAGGATGACTAAGCACTTGATCTGTTTCACCGTATTCAACAATATGTCCATTTTTTAATACGGCGACTCGATCTGCGATTGCACGAACAACCCCTAGGTTATGAGTCACAAATAGTAAGGTCACACCTTGCTGCTGAAGGTCTTGTAACAGTTTTAAAATAGATGCCTGAACTGAAACATCCAAAGCAGAGGTAATCTCATCACAAATCAAAACATCAGGTTGGCACAATAAAGCTCGCGCGATCGCCACTCGTTGTCGCTCCCCACCCGATAAATCTCTTGGATAGAGTTCCTGAACTTGTATAGGTAGAGAGACTTGTTTAAGTACCTGTGTGACTTTTTCTATGGCTTCTTGTCGAGATGCTCCAAAGAAATGCTGCACAACTTTAATTAAGGTCTGTCCAATCGTATGCGCTGGATTCAAGGCTTTATAAGGATTTTGAAAGATATATTGCAGTTTATGTCGCTGCCGTAAATGACGCTGTTGCCCACGCAATGACAAGACTTCATGGGCTAAGGTAATTTGTCCATCTGCATTTTCATTCAGGCCTGCAATAACACGTGATAAAGTCGTCTTACCTGAACCCGATTCACCAACTAATGCTAAACATTCGCCTTTTTTGAGTTGAAATGAGATATCAAAAAGAGCCTGTTGCTGCCCATACCATGCATTAATATGTTCAACTTTTAGCAGTGCTTCTCGATCAGTTTCTCGTTCAATAACCTGATGTTCAATCTCTTTAAAATTAATCACACCAACATGATCCAAATGGTGACAAGCAACAAAATGCGGATCAAACTCATCTTTTAATTGAGTTAATTCAGGTTGTTTTTGACGGCATATGTCGGTGGCGAAAGTACAACGTACTGCAAAAGCACATCCCGCTGGACGCTCATTTGGTGATGGTGCGTGCCCTTCAATTGGAGATAAATATTTACGAATGGCCACATCGGGAATGGCGTTAAGTAAACCTTGTGTATAAGGGTGTTTAGGAGTTTCAAATAGTTGGGTTAATACCGCATCTTCAGCAATTCGCCCTGAATATAAAACAATCACCCGATCTGCAATGTCTTTTACAACCGTTAAGTCATGCGATACATAAATAGCAGCAACATTATATTCACGGCATAATTTACGAATGATGTTCAATACCAAGGTCTGCGTCGTCACATCTAAGGCGGTGGTTGGCTCATCTAAAACAATCAAACGTGGCTGTAGCAAGAATGCCAATGCCAATAAAATTCGTTGTTGTTGTCCACCTGAAAGTTGATGGGGATAACGCTTGAGAAATAGCTCATCATGAGGTAACCCCACTTCATCTAATATTTTGGCTACTTTTTGGTGTTTTTCAGCGTTCGATAACTGGGCCTGATGGACTTCTAATAATTCAAATAAATGTTGACCAATACTTAATGCTGGGTTGAGTGCCGTTCCAGGATCTTGAGCGACATGACTAATTTTATAGCCACGAACCTGACGTAAAGCATGATCATCTAAACTGAGAATATCTTCATCATCCAGTTCAATTGTGCCTTGAATAATCTTGGCACCATGTCGTGCATAGCCCAATAAGGCACTCGATAATGTCGTTTTACCAGAACCACTCTCTCCGACCAGCCCTAGAACTTCACCTTCTCGCAAGCTAAATGAAATATTAGAAACGATATGATTGCCAGTGTTTACCAATGCCACGGTTAAGTCTGTTACGGTCAATACTGTATTTTTAAATGTATTTGCCATGTTTATTTTTCCTCAATCCGAGCTGCTGCACGTCCAACGCCCTCTGCCAATACATTCGTTCCGAGTGCAAACAAAGCAATTAAAATTACAGGAACAAACACGGCCCATGGTTGGACTAATAAACCAGCGCGATTTTCATTGATCATGAGCCCCCAATCTGCTGCTGGAGGTGCCACGCCATAACCCAGAAAAGCCAAACCAGATAACATACCCACTGCCCATGTCAGCATCACCCCAAGATGAATAAGTAAAGGCGTCAACATGTTGGGTAAAATTTCACGAAATAAAATATAGGTTTTTGAATAACCAAGAATTCGGGCAGCTTCGATATATTCCTGTTCCACTAAATTAAGTGCAACGCTTCGTGCAAGACGCACGACTCCTGAAATAAAAGCAATTGAAACCGTTAAAACGATGAGCCAAGGCTGTCGACCTAACATCGAAACAATAAGTAAGACCAAAATAAGATCCGGAAAGGCCATGAAAACATCAGTTAGCCAAGTCACGAACTGATCAATCCTATTTCGGGCAAAAGCAGCTAATATGCCTAAACTAGAACCAATCACTAATGCGACCAAACTAGCAGCCAGCGTCATCCAGATAATTGAAGCACCGCCAGCAAGTACACGTGACCAAACATCATGACCAATATAGTCATAACCTAAAAATGATTTTCCTTCGGGTGGTCCATAAGTCATGCCAACCAATGCAGTGGGCTCAAATGCAACAAATAACGGTCCAACCAGTGCGAAAATCAAAACTAGAGCTGTGACTACAAATCCAAAACGTACTTGTCTTTCACGAATTAATGTTTGAAAAAAGTTTCTTTGGTACCAATGAAGTGAGCTCATTTCCCACCTCCTTGCTGAATATTCTTTAAAGCATTGCGACGATCGACAGGTTTTACCGTAATTGGTCGGCCAGACTTCCATAAACGTAATGCCTGACGTCGGCCTGGCGAACGTGCTTTATGTCTTTTTGCAGTTCGTATTTTTGGTGTGAGTAAAGTCGTGATTAAATCTGCAATTAAATTAACAATCACCACGCAAATGGTGAGCAATAAAACGATTGCTTGAATGGTCGGGATATCCCTCATTTCGATTGCTGCATTGAGCGCATTACCAATACCGGGGTAACTGAAAACCACCTCAATAATGAGCGCACCACTCAGCAAAACCCGTATGGTCAATGCTGTACCCTGCACCAGAGGAACCAATGCATTAGGTAAAACATGTTTCCAAATAATCCGGCGCTCAGGAATACCACGCAGTCGTGCAGAGGTCACATATTCTGACTCTAGCGCATCAATCATGGAACCACGTACTAAACGCATCAGATATGGAATGAGTGATAAAGCTAAAGTTAAAATTGGTAAAATTAAAAACTCTAGTTGGCTATAAGGCGACTCATTAGGAATCAGCAACGATGCGGCTGGCAATATGTGTAAAACCGATGTTGAAAAAAACATCATTAACCAAATCGCAATAACAAACCCCGGCACCGCTTTAAACACAATAGAGCTAGAGACAATAATACGATCGAGTTTGCTATCGCGATGAAGCGAGAGCCACACACCTAACACGACTGAAATCGGTACAGTAACGACAATCACGAGGCTCGTGAGTGCAACTGTATTACCAAAATAATTCTTAATAATTTCTAAAACAGGCACATTGGAATCAATCGAGCGTCCAAAATTACCTTGCAACAATTGACTCAACCAATGCCAGTATTGAAGTAATATCGGATCATTTAATCCCAATTGTTCACGAAGTATTTGTACCGTCGCTTCAGGCGCTTCTGGTCCTAAAATGACACGAGCCGGGTCAGATGGAAGTGCTTGTGTCGCAATAAAGACAATGAGACTAATAACAAATACAACCAATACCCCTGACACCAAACGTGTCAAAAACCAAGGTAACCATGCAGGAAATTCAAATGACTTGGCAATTGTTGGTTGTTGAATAGATGCTTCTATTTTGCTGGATTGAATTGTCATATCGGTTACCCTCTACGCCAGAATTCATCTGTACGCCACGCAGCAAAACCAGTGCGATCAGGCGTTACACCACCAATTTGGTTCGAATGTGCATCAAGGACATTATTAAAGCCCCAAATGAGTAAACCACCTTGCTCATGTTGAATATGCTGTGCTTCATGAACAAGAACTTTTCGTTTTTCCAAATCGGGTTGTTGCAATGCTGCATGCACTAGTTCCGTAAAACGCTCATTCTTAAAACGAGTTTTATTATTTGCCGCACCTGGTCCATCAATTTGCAAAACTGTTAATAAGAAAGGACGTGAAACGTTCGAGCCTGTACTAAATGCCCAATCTTGTTTTACTGCATCCGCAAAGGTAGCAGCCTCAACCTGTTTAACATTAATAATGACACCTGCCTGAGCAGCATGTTGAGCAAAAACTAATGCAGCATTGCTATCTGGGCCTGTATATAAATCGACAGTCAAACTATTATTAAAACCAGCTTCTTTGAGTAGCGCTTTTGCTTTATTTAAATCTTGCTTGCGCTGCGCAATACTGTGGTCATATACAGGATCACTAAACGAATAAAGGTCATTTGCAACTCGTCCTTGCCCAGCTAAAGCACGTTTGACCAAATCGTCTCTATTAGCAATCAATCTAAAAGCTTGTCGTACCCGAAGATCATTGAACGGCGCTTTAGCCGTATTCATATCAAATGATTGCCAAGCATCGGTTTCTGATGAAACAAGATTTAGCCGTTTATTAGATTGAATTAAAGAAATATGCTCAGCACTTACTCCAGATGCAATATCAATTTGACCAGATTGCAAAGCAGCAAGACGCCCTGTTTGATCTTTAAAATCAATAATTTCTATTGCATCGGCATAAGGTTGATTTTCTTTCCAGTAATTTTCAAAACGTACAAAACGTGAACGCTGGCCGGGTGTAAAACTTTCAAGCTTAAAGGGACCAGCACCAACTACATTTTTAACTGGGTCATAATCTGTAGGAACAATACCACCCCAGCTCATCCATGCTTCTGGTAAAGCAACCAATCCCTTTCCTTGAGAAAAAGGAATTTCAACGGTGTATTCATCGCGCTTTTTAATTGCATCTCTTTGCAAAGAATAAAGATAAGCTGCGAATGGCGAGGCAAGTTTTGGGTCGGTCAAACGGCGTAAAGAGAAAATAACATCATCGGCTGTAATGGTTTTACCGTGGTGAAATTCGAGTCCTTTTTTAAGGCGAATGGTCCATTTCGTTCCGTCATTATTAGGTTCAGCAAATTCAGCAAGGGCAAGTTTTGGCTGAATATCTCTGCCCCATTCCCATAACTTTGCATATAAAGGCCAGCCTCTAAACGCACTGGACATACCAATAGGTTTATGTGCATCTAAATTGCCTGCTTGGTTCCCATTAATCACTCCAATTTTGATCACACCACCTTTTTTCGGCGTATCATTTTGGGGTGAAGCGGCAGCAGCGCTTTCAGACGATGAAGAGTCGGGTTTAGAACATCCTATAAGACTAATTGCAGCAAATGCGCCAACACCTAATCCAGTCTGTTTAATGAGTTCTCTACGTGTAATTTTATTCATGCCGTTTCCCTTAAACCACGATTTCTTGATTCAAGAGGGAATCAATGGATGAATTTCTATTTAGCTTAGGTAACTCAAAACCATGATCAAGCTCTAATAATGGAAACAATAAGTCTGCTACCCGATAGGCTTCTCCAATTAAAGGGAAACCAGACAAGATAAAGGCTGATACACCATAGCTTTCGTATTCTTTAATCCGTTTGGCAATATTTTCAGCACTACCCACTAAGGCAGTCCCCGCAGCTGGGTTTAAAATATCGAAACCAAATAAAGATGGGCCAGTCCAAACATTAGGATAAATTTCAAAATCTTTAGCTTGAGGCAAAACCCCTTGTCGTAATTGTTCTAAGTTTTTTTGAATAGATGGGTTGTTACTTTGATAACTCTCAAAACTTTCATTTGGAGGAAGCTGTCGTTTAACAGCTTCGATTGCATAATTTACATCAATTTTGTCAAGTAACGACTGAGCATATTGCCAAGCCTCTTCTTCTGTTTCCCGAACAATAATTTGTAATCGAGTTCCAAATTCTAAAGTTCGGCCAATTTTTGCTGCCTCAGCCGCAACCTTGCTAAACTTTTCTCCAAGTAATGACGGTGTATTCGCAAAACTTAAATACACATCTAACAATTCAACAGAATGCTGAACGCCTTTGACAGAAGTTCCAGCTCCCCACAAAGGAACACCTTGTTTTTGAGTTGGACCACGCCATTTGGACATTGGAGATCCACCCTCTAAGCGTGGAGCAATGTGAATAAACTCGCCCTCAAATCCCGAGGTATCACCTAAGTAGTTTTGTTGAAATGCATTCCAGTATTCTTTACTAAAGTCATAACGTTCATCATGAGTATAGTGAATACCTAAAGCTGCCAACCCCTTATCATTTCCATTAACGACATTAAATAACAAACGTCCTTTAGAAAATGCATCAAAAGTTTGCGCATATTTTGCCAAAACTGCTGGCTGGACTTCTCCGGGATGTTGGGCAACCAGAAACTTTAAACGTTCAGTAAATGGAATTAAACTCGCAGCAATAGCAAGTGTCTCATACTCACTTGTACCCATGAGTGAACCGTAAAAACCAAGTCGATCTGCGGTAATCGCAATCTGTTGTAAGTGTTCATAATCGGTATCCCACCGCCCAGACTCCAACCAAGGATATGGTCCATCTGGAGAAGTGAGATACCATAAAAGTTTTACAGCCATAGTATTCTCGATCTTTATTTTTTAAATCTTTATCTAATTCAGAGGAAGTAAGCCCAGAGATTTTGCTTTTTCAGTCAATCCGCTCATTTTCCATTGCTGATGTAAAACCCCTTGCCCGTATTCTCGGCTCCCACCGACTAATTCAGCCAGCAGCTGAATTTGAGCACCTTCTTCAAGCAATAAAATAAATTCAGCAGTTTCCTGTAGTCCTTGGCGTCCCCATACAGTCGCTCCGCCATTGGCTTCTAAGATGGCCCGATGTTCAATATCAACTTTGAGTTGATCTAAAATAAAATCCACTTCAGCTTGACGGCGATCAATGTAAATCGGCAACTCTTTAAACAAATGGAAGCGCTGAACAGGCACATAACGAATCGGTAAAGTGCGATGGGTTTGAGCCCAAGCGCCTAAATTCGGCGCGTGTACATGAGATATTGTGGTGACATCTGCATGTTCTTTAAAAAGCTTGTTATAGCGCCCACCTGCACTTTTTCTTCCCAATAAAACTTCACCATCAATGGTCTCCACCAATACTTTGCTTTTTTTATCTTTAGACCACGGGCCTGCATAGTTAAAAGTAACTAAGGTATTTTCAGGTCCACGTTCAACAAAATTAACTGTTCCATTTGCAGTAATTGTTCTTGTTTCACGGAATACTTCAAAAGCAAATTCAGCTTTTTCACGGTTCAATTCGATAAAATCGTTGAGTTCACGAGACAATGGCGTTTGAATAAGTGTTGTCATGATCAAATCCTCTTTAAAATTTTTTATTTTGACGGCGTTTTAAAACTTCGAGTAAGGGACGATGATCAACCCATGTTTCAATATCGACATCGCGCTCTAAGAAACCATGCAACCAAAGAAAATCTTTTTGTTGTTTTAAAAGCTCTAAACGGTCTTCACTTAATGACGGATGTAAAGACTTATGAAAATTATTTCGATAGGCTGTCGCAACACTTTCTGCCCCTGCAATCGTTTCATCTTCTAGAATGACTAAAACCTCATCTAAATGATCTTGTGCCCAATCTGCGGTATCAAACAACTCTTCAAGAAAATCGACGACCACATCAAAATGATCTTCTAATAGATCTTCATGGACGGTAATGGGACGAGGTGTGCCGTTATTAACACGAGAAGTCACATCTTCAAATTTATCTAAATCAATTCCAACTTTAAGGCCGCGTTTAGTTGCAGCTTCAACAGCAGATGCTCCTTTTACATACACAGCATCAACTTCACCTGTAATTAATGCGTCTAGACCTGACCAATATGTACTCGCATCACGATTCTCTTTAGATCCGGCACGCTCAGGTACTTCAATAAAATTCACATCTCTGAAAGTGAGATTGGCAAGTTGTAAAGCACCACGAATACCTTGCAATGACATGGCTCTAAAAATACTACCAGCACGTTTGTCAGCATATTCTGGTAAAGCAACTTTCGCATTTTTTAAATGCTCTGGCTGGCTAATATCTGAATCAGGTCGCACAATAATGACTTGCCACTCATCAATCCAAGTCAATCCAATGAGTCGGCTTGGCGCGCCTTCAGAGCGTGCAGCTAATGCAGGTACATTTCCACCTTCTCGGAACAGAGCTGGTAATTGGTGATCAAAATGATGAACCGATAAACCTTTACGCGCATCTTGTAAGACGGCAACATCAATGCCGTGCTTTTCAAACTTTTTAACTAAAGTACCGCGTTTTAATGAAATACCTGTTGCTGTAGGTACTGGACATCGAGTGACCCAAATTTCAGACAGGATGTTTTTTACAAATTCTTTAGAATTTTCTTTTTTATCTACTACAAGTGACATACGGATTCCTTAGGATAATTCCACTTTCATCACTTACATTGAGCAGCTTTTATGCCAATTCAATTTATTATTTATTTTCAATTATTTATGCAAACATAGCAGGATTGGAAATGTTTATATTTCATCATTTTTCAATGTCACTGTTGTTTTATCAACAATTATTTTAGACAAATATAACTTTCTATATATTTGTTATGACCACTTTTTTAATTCAATGATTTTTTTAGGATGCCAGAACACTATCTTCTAGATATAAGTATCAGAAAGCTAAGGATTCAATGTTTATATATAAAAAAAACATCAGTTATCTCATCTCACTAATACTATGGACTGAAATCAATTCTACATAGGCTTCATTAAAAATATCGTTATATTACTGCTCATTAAGGTAACAAGTTCAGTTAAAAAAAATAATTCAACTTGTTACCCTTATTACTTAAGTTATTGAATTTTATAAGACCAAAAAGGAACAAGTTGAGTTAAACATACGCTATCCTTCATTTGTTTGTAGTGCTTATTTCTTTCTAGCTATTGCGGTACTTTTAGCTATGTGGTCTGACGTTGCTATTGATGGATAATAAATAGGATTCATAAAATCTAATTAAATAGAAATTATGATTAGGTTTGGCTAATAATCGCTTGTTTGATTTTTATTGAGCTTTTTCTCTACCTAGAGCTCCTAGAAATTAAAACTATATTTCGCTACACCATTTTCCTAAAATCTTTAAAGTCTATGCTAAATTCTAATTTATTAGCTCTGATATGCTCAAATCCGCAATATAAAGCAAATTTAATTACAGATTGGCTTAATAATGTATATTTAGTCACATTTTTATTAAAATCTATATTTTATTTCTCAGTAATAATTTTGAAATATAAATTATAAATTAAAAAATGAATTATATTTTTATTAAATATTTTAATGTATATCATGATTTTTTAATTTGCAGCCTGTTTTTTTATTAATCATTATTTTCTAAATTTTTAAAAATAACAATAACTTAATATTGTTTTTGTGGTTTTATTATTAATAAATTTTTAGAAATTATAACTATTACATTATTTAAAGTATTTAATGTGATTTATATCACGTATAAATTAATGATTTTTTATTATTTAAAGCTTAATGATTGTTTTTAAATTAAAAATAAGGTATCAAATATATATAAACTATTTTATAAATAGGTATATAAAATGAAAAATAATATATTTAAAATTCTTGTTTTGATGGTGCTTTCCTCTTCCCCACTATTTTGTTATGCAAGTAACACAATAATGATAAGAGGAAATATTGTTGAAGATACATGTTCAAGAGAACATAGCGAGATAGAATGTGTTGAGGTAAATAATTTAAATATTAAACTTGATAGTGAATATTTAAATAAAGATAGTCTTTTTAAATTAGCTCAACATACTGAGAAAATGGACACAAGCATTGAGAGCATAAGTTCTAACCACAAAGTCGTGCTTATTAATTACCATTAATATCCAAACTTATTTTTGCAGTAAGTTTGATAAAAGAGTGATTTGTCGAATCCATCGCATGTTTTGATGAATTGATTGATGAGTCACTCTTTTTTTATAAAAAATGACTATTTGTATATTTTTTCTGTATACATATGCATAATTTATTCTATATAATTGTATTCTATGAATTTAAGCTTATTTTTCACATAATTTGTTTAATTCTTTTTTATTTACATCGTGTACTTATGTAATTTTCTTCTCTTCATAGCTTTTCTTTTTTATAAAATAAAAAACTTTCATAAACAATAATATAGGTTATTGATGGTCGGCCTGAACTTCAAATATAAAACGTGATTTAATTAAAATTATGAAAAAATAATGTGATATAGTTTGCATTTTGTTTAAGAAGTGTTAAGATCGCCGCATTACTTTTCAAGATGTCAAACACTGGAAAAGTAAGGAAATAAACTTTTATCCAGACTTTTGAGAAAACACTATGAAAAAACTTGCTTTGATCGCTGCTCTTTCGGTTGTAGGGATTGCTAATGCTCAAGCTGCTGATGGTACAATTACAATTAATGGTTTAGTTACAGACAAAACTTGTAACATCGCTACTCCAGCTGGTAAAGATTTCACAGTTACTCTTCCAACTGTTTCTAAACAAACTTTAGCTGCTGCTGGGAATGTTGCTGGTCGTACTCCTTTCCAAATTAAATTAGATAAATGTTCTGAAGGTAAAGTAGCTACATACTTTGAGCCAGGTGCAACTGTTGACTTCAATACTGGTCGTTTAATTAACACAGATGCTACTGGCGCTAAAAACGTTAATGTTCAACTTTTAGGTAGTAACAATAATTTCATACCTGTACTTGCTGCGGGTACAAATGGTGCTCAAGCTAATTCTCAATGGGTTGATGTAAGTGCAACTGGTACTGCTGACCTTAACTACTATGCTGAATACTATGCAACTGGCGCTTCTACTGCTGGTAAAGTAACTACTTCTGTTCAATACACAATTATCTATCAATAATTAATTGATAGCGGGGTTTCTATGTCCGCATGGAAACCCTGTTTTGTGTAACACTTTCCTGAATCTTTCTTGGTTGAGAACTCGAAAATGAAATTGAACAGTTATAATTTTTTGTTAGGTTTAGCATTTGCTTCAGCAGTTATTGCACCTGCTACTCAAGCAGAAATTGTAATTCATGGCACTCGTGTAATTTACCCGTCAGATGCTAGAGAAGTTACGCTACAAGTTAGCAATAACGGTTCAAAGCCAGCACTTGTCCAAGCTTGGATTGACGAAGGTGACCCAAAAAGTACACCGGACCAATCAAAAGTTCCTTTTATGATTGCTCCTCCTATTTCTCGTGTTGAAGCAACGAAAAGTCAGACTCTTCGTATTACAGCTTTACCAAATGCTTCTCAGTTAAATCAGAAGCAAGAAACAGTTCTGTGGTTGAATATCTTAGATATTCCACCAAGACCTACTTCAAAAAGTGAAGATACGACGCCTGATAATTTCTTACAACTTGCAATTCGTTCACGTATTAAATTCTTCTATCGTCCTTCATCGATTAAAGAAGATGCGAATTTAGCATCAGATAAGCTTCAATGGATTAAATCTGGTCAAAATTTAACGGTAAAAAATCCTACCCCTTTTCATATCACAATGACTTCTGTTTACCAAAAGGCAGGTGATAAAAAGGTTGATTTATTACCTCAGGGGCTAATGATTAAGCCTTTCTCTGAAGCGTCAGTTCAGCTTAAGAATGGCAACCTTCAAGATATGAGTTTTATTAACGTCAATGACTACGGTGGTCGCGTTGAGCACCCGATAAAATTTCAGTAATCAGATTTATCTTTTTAATAAATTTAAGCACCTATATGTGTAGGCGGACTTAGCTATGCCAAAAAAAAGGCAAGAATCTTATAAATTATTAAAACGCCATATTTGTTACTACTTGGCTTCTGGTGTTGTCACAATGACAATGCCTGTATTCGTGCATGCTGAAGAAACAACTACGAGTGCTCCAGTAGAGGCTGAATTTGATTCTGCTTTTTTAATTGGGGATGCTCAGAAAGTTGATATTTCTCGTTTTAAATATGGAAACCCTGTTTTACCAGGCGAATATAACGTTGACGTATATGTAAATGGTCAATGGTTTGGTAAACGTCGTATGGTCTTTAAAGCATTAGACCCTAATAAAAATGCGGTAACCTGTTTTACAGGGATGAACCTGCTTGAGTACGGCGTTAAACAAGACGTTTTGTCTAAACACACTACCCTTCAAAAAGAAAATAATAGTTGTTATAAAATTGAAGAGTGGGTTGAAAATGCATTCTATGAATTTGATACCTCTCGTTTACGTGTAGATATTTCTATTCCGCAAGTTGCTTTGCAAAAAAATGCGCAAGGCTATGTCGACCCAAGCGTATGGGATCGCGGTATTAATGCTGGTTTTCTATCTTATAGTGGTAGTGCCTATAAAACATTTAATCAATCGAATGATCAAAGCGAAACAACAAACGCATTTATGGGCGTTACAGCCGGTTTAAATATTGCTGGCTGGCAATTACGTCATAATGGCCAGTGGCAGTGGCAAGATACACCTGCTGAAAACCAATCTAAATCAGATTATCAAGAAACAAGTACATACTTGCAAAGAGCCTTCCCTAAATACCGTGGTGTTTTAACGCTAGGTGATAGTTTTACAAACGGCGAAGTATTTGACTCTATTGGGTATCGTGGTATTGACTTCTCAAGCGATGACCGCATGCTACCAAATAGTATGTTGGGCTATGCTCCACGTATTCGTGGTAATGCAAAAACCAATGCAAAAGTTGAAGTTCGTCAACAAGGCCAACTTATCTATCAAACAACTGTTGCACCAGGTAATTTTGAGATTAATGACCTTTACCCTACTGGTTTTGGTGGAGAAATAGAAGTTTCTATTATTGAAGCAAATGGTCAAGTACAAAAATTTTCGGTTCCATATGCTTCAGTTGTACAAATGTTGCGTCCAGGTGTAAACCGTTATTCTTTAACTGTAGGTCAGTTCCGAGATCAAGATATTGACCTTAATCCTTGGGTAGTTCAGGGTAAATACCAACAAGGTATTAACAACTACCTAACAGGTTATACAGGCATACAAGCTACAGAAAATTATGCTGCTGTATTGTTAGGTGCTGCTTTTGCTACACCAATTGGTGCTGTTGCGTTAGATGTGACCCACTCTGAAGCCGACTTTGAAAAACAGTCATCACAATCAGGGCAAAGTTTCCGTTTAAGCTATAGTAAGTTAATTTCTCCGACTAACACAAACTTAACCCTTGCTGCATATCGTTACTCGACAGAAAATTTCTATAAATTACGTGATGCTCTACTTATTCGCGATTTAGAAGAAAAAGGTGTAAACACTTATGCGGCTTCGGGCCACCAGCGTAGTGAATTCCAAATTACTTTAAACCAAGGACTTCCTGAAGGTTGGGGTAACTTCTATGTCGTGGGTTCGTGGGTTGACTATTGGAACCGTAGCGAAAGTACTAAACAGTACCAAATTGGTTATAGCAATAACTACCATGGTTTAACTTATGGTTTATCTGCGATTAACCGTAAGGTTGAGTACGGTTCAAATGATGCGACGCATGATACTGAATATTTAATGACGCTTTCATTCCCGATTAACTTTAAGAAGAATTCAGTCAACGTCAACGTTACTGCTTCTGAAGACAGCCGTACTGTTGGTGCAAGTGGGATGGTTGGCGATCGCTTTAGTTATGGTGCCTCTGTTTCACATCAAGACTATGCAAACCCAACGTTTAATGCTAATGGTCGTTATCGTACTAACTATGCAACTGTTGGCGGCTCTTATAGTATTGCTGATTCTTACCAACAAGCAATGGTTAGCTTAAGTGGTAGTGTAGTTGCACATTCAGATGGTATTTTATTTGGACCTGAGCAAGGCCAAACAATGGTACTTGTACATGCACCTGATGCAGCTGGAGCAAAAGTTAATAATACTGTTGGTTTAAGCGTTAATAAGGCTGGTTATGCGGTTATCCCGTATGTAACACCTTATCGCCTAAACGATATTACGCTTGACCCACAAGAAATGTCGAGCCAAGTAGAGCTTGAAGAAACTAGTCAACGTATCGCACCTTTTGCTGGCGCAATTGCTAAAGTAGATTTTGCGACTAAGACAGGTTATGCAGTCTACATTAATAGTAAAACTGCTGATGGCAACAGTTTACCGTTTGGCGCTCAAGTCTTTAATCAAAAAGATGAAGCTGTAGGTATTGTTGCACAAGGTAGTATGATTTACTTACGTACCCCACTTGCTCAAGATAGTCTCTATGTAAAATGGGGCGATGAAAGCAATGAACGTTGTTCGGTTGAGTACAACATTAGTAATCAGTTGCAAAATAAGCAACAAAGCATGGTAATGACTGAGGCTGTCTGCAAATGAAAAAATTACTCTTAAACAGTGCATTAGTCGCAGTAGGTTTTTGTATTAATACGGCGACTCAAGCTGCGTGTTCACCTAGTTCGGGCTTCAAAACAATTGATGTTCCTATGAGGGTTGGACGAGTTGTAGTTCGACCAAGCGACCCTGTGGGTAAAGTTTTAGTTAAATCACTTTTTGAGATCAGACCAGATTCTTATACCTACTATACCTGTAGTCTTTCGGATATGTTGACGGCACAGTTATTACAAAATTACCCAATTAGTTCACTTGGGGATAGTATCTATTCAACAAATATCCCAGGAATTGGTATTCGTCTCTATCGTGAAGCATTTAATGCTGGAAATTTCTCTGGTTACTACCCTTATACTCGTCGTGTCCCAAGCAGTCGCTTTTATCTTGCAGAAGGCTATTTCGTTGTAGAAATTGTGAAAACAGCTGAAAGTACTGGAGCCGGAACTTTAGTTCCTGGTGTTTATAGTAGTTATTATGCTGGAAACCGAAGTGATCGTCCATTCTTAACCAGTACCGTATATGGTAACGCAATTACTATCGCTTCGTCTTCTTGTGAATGGCGTGGTGCTATTAATAAACAGGTACAACTGCCAACGGTTACAAAGGCAGGTTTTAAAGGTGTTGGTTCAACTCAAGGAGACCAATCCTTCGAACTAAATATTCTGTGTAATGGCGGTATAAACCCAACGGGTTATGAAGAAAAAAACCTTATTAGCTTGAGTTTTGATTATCAACAAGACGGCACTAATACTCAAGTTTTAAAAAATCTTGAACCAAATACAACTAAAGCAAATGGTGTTGGAGTTCAACTTGTATGGAATTATCAAAATAAGAATCAGGTTATTGGCGTAGGTAATAAACTAGAATTGGGAACCGTACAATCAAATCAAACCATTCAATATGATGTTCCTTTAACAGCTCGATACTATCAAACTGCAGCAAATGTTACGCCTGGTAAAGTTCGTGCAATGGCCACTGTAACTATTGAATATGATTAATCATATTCAATAGTTTATAAACATAATAATTTTAAATATTAATAATAAATTTTACTTTATCAATACTTTATAAAAAGTTAATACTTAATTTGATAGGAATATTTATGAAAAAAATAGGTATAGTTACTCTTAGTGCAATTACATTATGTTGGGCTATATATGATGTATATCCTGATAATACCAATACAGTAACACATAATGATTCAAGCAAAAAAGCCGGATCTAAAAACTTTTCATCAACTGTAAAGAATGAAAAATTAGCGCCTCAAATCCTCTTGGCTCAAACGAATTCCCTTAATTCCTCTGCCCCAGTCTGCCAATACAATTTTGATGCAACTCAAGAAGATTATGATCTTTGGAATAATGAACACTCTGATTATTGGTCTATGAAAAAATTCCCATTGATAATTGGCCAAAAATTTAGTCTTAAAGTGGATCAGCCTATACCAGAAAATGAATATGGTATTGTAGAGTATGTAGCTAAAAGTAAAGCTAGTCTTCATTCATCCAATAACATTGGAGATTTCATATTACCTCACACAGGTATTATTGCATTTGAAATGGAGCTTAAGCTTCCAATCTCAGCTCTTGGAAACTCATCATTTGGTAATTCTGCTTATTACTCCTCTGCCATTGGTTTTAATGGCGTAACAAATAATGGCTATACAGTTAGATCCAACTATTGGTTTGATATGGGCACTTATGATCCAGATTTTGGTCAGAATCCTACTAAATTAAGCTATAATATAGCTTATCGGCTTAGAGATAATAGCGGCCCCGACCATCCATACTATAAAGGTCAGAAGCTGACAAATAATGCAAATGGATACCAAAGATTAGGTGTGTATATTAATCAGAACATTAAGCAAGTTGGCTTTATTATAAATGGTGTTGATCAGGGATATAAATCTACTTTACCTGCCCCACTTGAGAATATAAGTTTTTCTGCTTCAAGTGCTATATCAATAGATGCTGAACAATTATTTGGACAAGAGTTGTCAAATGAACTGATTACTGACCGTAATGCGCTACAGTTTAACTACCCTCAAGGTACAACAGACATGTGTGGTAATGCCATTTAAGATATAAACCTATAAGTGGTAAAAAAGGGCTGAATCACAGCCCTTTTTTTATTTCATTTAGAAATGAATGACAGTACGAATTGATTTACCTTCATGCATTAAATCAAAAGCAGTATTAATGTCTTGTAGAGGCATAGTATGAGTCACAAAAGGTTCAAGTTGAATCTCACCTTTCATAGCATCTTCGACCATTTGAGGAAGTTGTGTACGACCTTTTACTCCACCAAAAGCAGTACCTAACCATTTACGGCCTGTAACTAACTGGAATGGGCGTGTCGAAATTTCTTGGCCTGCACCAGCAACACCAATAATAACGGATTGTCCCCAACCACGATGTGCACACTCTAGAGCCGAGCGCATAACATTGACGTTACCAATACATTCAAATGAATGATCTACGCCCCAGCCTGTCATTTCTACAATCACTTGCTGAATAGGTTGATCATAATCTTTTGGATTTAAGAAATCGGTAGCACCAAACTGTTTAGCAAGTTCAAATTTATCTGGATTTGTATCTACGACAATAATGCGCCCTGCTTTCGCTTGACGTGCACCTTGTACAACAGCTAAACCAATACCGCCTAGACCAAATACAGCAACTGAATCACCTTCTTGTACTTTTGCTGTGTTATGCACGGCACCAATACCAGTAGTCACCCCACATCCCAGTAAACAAACCTGTTCGTGATTTGCTTCAGGATTGATTTTAGCCAAAGAGACTTCTGCAACTACCGTATATTCACTAAAAGTTGAACAACCCATGTAGTGGTAAATTGGCTCGCCGTTATATGAAAAGCGTGTGGTGCCATCTGGCATTACACCTTTACCTTGAGTAGCACGTACCGCAACACATAAGTTAGTTTTTCCAGATTTACAGAATAAGCATTCTTTACATTCAGCTGTATAAAGTGGAATCACATGGTCACCAGGTTTAACGCTTGTTACGCCCTCACCCACTTCAACCACAACACCTGCGCCTTCATGACCTAAGATAGCAGGAAAAACACCTTCTGGATCATCGCCAGATAATGTAAAAGCATCGGTATGACATACCCCTGTATGGGTAATTTTTATTAAAACTTCACCCGCTTGAGGTGGTGCAACATCAACTTCAACAATTTCTAAAGGTTTTCCTGGGGCAAAGGCGACAGCTGCACGAGATTTCATCTTTGGGTTTCCTTTAAATCATTCGGTATTTATAGTCGAGCAAAATAGATTATATATTGATAATACAAGAGCTTAATTTTGCTTAAATTAAAATTGGCTTTCATGACAATCCATCACAGCATAGCCAGTCAGATACATCTAAGCAAGCCTACATTTAAAAAAGAAGAAAACCTCTTAGTTGAAGAGGTTTCTTATCAAATCATTAGCTTATAAGCAGCTTGTTTTTACTTAGAGGTAAATATCTGGTGGATATGGTGTGTTATCACTAATTGGAGAATAAAGCGTATTTTCAACAAAGAAGCCATTTGGTGCTTGAGTGGTATCAATCGTAATTGAATCATACATAACTTGTGGATATGCCCAGATAAATTGCTTCATTAACCCTAAAGAAACATTGTTTTTCATGTCACCAAAAATTCGTTGCCAAATGGGTGTTCGATAAGGTTTGGTTTTGTCAAATCCATAAATATAAGCAATAGATGCATCAGGAACAAAACCAGATAAATAAATGACTTTATTGGCAGGATAGCCTAACCCTTGTATAGGTATTTGGGAAACTGCCTGATGTGCCAAGTCTAAGCGAGCTTCTAGCAACCAGTCATAAGCTTCTGTCATCATGTAATCAAAATTAGGATATGAATAATGTTGGCTTGGATAGTTAATATAAGTAGCTAAAGTCTGAATTGGAGATTGAATGGAAGGAAAGAAAATGAGCGGGCTAACTTTGGCACTGGAATATTTTGCTTTGATCACGGTACGAATATTTTGACAGGTTTGACCTAATTTATTCCTAAGCCATGTTTTAAACTCATCATATGGCGTTCCTGTTTTATTCATTGCCTCATAAATAGTACCTAAATCTGGTGCATATAATCCTGTATCTGCATTAAAAGCCAATTTTGTTGGGTAGTCATACACACAAGGTAGATTGGTGTCAGTGTTATACCACCACCAAGGTTCACCAATCTGCATATTTACATCGCATCCACTCACTACCATTGCATCTGCAAACTCAATAAAGACTTTATGTAAATATGCCAAAGCATTCTGATGACTTAAACTAAAAAAATAGCTCGGTGGTTGGTAGCCTGTTTTACCTAAATTACTGTTCCAGTCACGCTGTGCCCAATATTCATTGGCGCCCAAGGAATACATTTCAAAGCTGACCCCAAAAATGGGTTGCAAACTGGCACTATGCAAAGCCTGAGCATATTTCTCATGCCATTTACGAGTGCATGAGTTAACGACCGCCTCGCCTGTCACCAACGTATCAGGTATTTGCCATTTATTAATATCGCTTTTCCATGTCATTTCTGGATAATGCGACATTCCACAATAGTGGTTAACGAAACCCTGGTATCCCAAAGCGACCATATTGTTGACTAGGCGTTGCGGGTTTAAGTCATAGTGGTCATCATAGCTGGTGCAGATGCCATAATTGTGCTGTGGCACAACTACACGGCTCAAATTTAACTTTGCATTTGTTCCAGTTACAACGGAGTTGGTGAGACGAATGTAGCCATCTTTTGGTTGACTTAAAGGTATAGCAGTTTGACCATTATAGTCACTGGTAAAGCCAGAAAATGAAATTCGCTGAATATTGGTTACCGGAAAGCTATCTGTAGCAGAGAAGCCTGCTTTTACTGTATCCCAATTAATACGAATATGCGCCGTTCGCGAGGAAGGATTATTTGCGTAATTAAATAGAACAATATATGCAATTTTATTTACGCCATTTTCATTGTAGTACACCGTTAAAGTGGGCGTTAAACTTGGATTGTTTAGCACTGGCATAGAAGCCGATAATTCAATATCAAAATCCCACACTACCCCTGCATAGCTATATTTGGTTTGATACGCTAAAAATTTATGATCTTTAGTGTCATAAGAATCCCAAGTAATTCCAACCAAATCATTTGTCATACGTGATCTAAAAGATGCTTCAAAACCATTTCCATAGTTCGTAATGGCGAAAGACATCGTTTGCGGGCCGTCTATTCTCCAATAAATAGGGCTAAACCGATCAATAAGTGTATTCTGAGTGATTGGACGAGGTGATGTATTAGTATTATTTTGTACATTCTGTGAGTTATTTATCATGTCTACATTCTCTTAATGTATTAAGAGGTTTTATATTAAATAATAATTCCTATTTTATTGTTCAGATAAGTAACAATGACGTTTAAATTATTTACAGTTTATATTTTTCATAAAGTTTAAAATAAAATTAAACATGAAATCTTAATATTATCCTAAAATATTTTTACACTGAGGAGTTAATAAATGGCAACTTTTATACAGCCTATAAATTTTAAAGGTTTGTTTTTATTTACTCCTCTTGTATTTGCATTATCAGGTTGTACTGAAACTTTATATTCCAACACAACGTCACCCGCAAAGACCTTTTCGGAAAGTAACGCTTATCCAGAGATCGACACAGCATTAGGAGAAAAGATACAGCCTAACGAAGAGTTGCTCGCTCAAAACATAGCTCAAGTCATTGAAAAGTCAATTCGGGAACAGTATACGGCTGGAAATGCTTTACGTGATGCACATCCTAAGGCGCATGGTTGTGTTCGTGCCGATTTTCATGTCTCAAAAAATATACCTGTCCAGTTTGCTAAAGGAATGTTTATTCCAGATCGAAGTTATCAAGCATGGATTCGTTTTTCTAATGCTTCAAATGACGCCTCTAATGCCGACATTAAAAAAGATGCACGTGGCATCGCAATAAAAATTTTAGGTGTGTCTGGACAGAAAATTTTAGAAAGTGAAAAGCAAGCAACCACTCAAGATTTTATTATGATTAATCATCCAGTCTTTTTTGCGAATGATGCTAAACGATATCTTTCTTTTATGAATGACGTGAATAGCCATAATATGGTCAGAAAACTTCACATTCCATTTGCGTTAGGTTTTAAGGGAACAATGAATGCTCTTGGAGCACGTAATTCACAAATTGCAAATCCATTATACGCACGTTATTGGTCTATGGTTCCCTATCAGTTAGGACTTGGCAATGATCGACAAGCAGTTAAATATTCAGTACGTGCTTGTTCAATGCAGCCAAACAATCTACCCAAGAATCCTAGTCATGATTTTTTAAGAGAAGCTTTAAAGAAAACTTTGCAAAGTACAGATGCTTGTATGGAATTTCTTATTCAACCACGAACTTCAAATCAAATGTTGGTAGAAGACTCAATGACAGAATGGGATGAAAAAGCAGCTCCTTTCTATCAAGTAGCAACTATTCATATTCCCAAGCAGAACTTTGACACACCAGAACAAAATAAGTTTTGTGAGAATCTGTCTTTTACACCTTGGCATGCCCTACCTGAGCATAAACCATTAGGCGCAGTAAACCGAATGCGTAAAGTCATTTATGAAAACATCAGCAGAGTTCGACATGATATGAATTCAGTTCTTAGACAAGAACCTTAAATACTTTAGCCATTGTAGTTTGGTGTAAAAATTTTTCTAAAGATGAGAGTTTGCAATTGTTTCTTTTAAGGGAGATTTTTGGTTGTATCGATAGTGATTCGATCAATAAAATCTGCCAACCATAAAATGAAGTCATCTTCGCTTTTATGCTTTGGAATCAAACTCATATCTAGCTTAATAGGGAGTTCATTTTTTACACTAATAACAACACCTTCGAAGTTCACAAAGTTATATAAAAACTTTAGTTCAGTGCCTGCAATAGCTTTTTTTATTTCTACAATAAGATTATTTAAATTTCTAAAATGATTGTTTGAATAAGAACTTTTAATATTTTTATTAATTTTTTCTGCTAATAGTAAGTATTTTGGCATTTCTATCTCCTTATTAATTATTTGTAAAATATAAGTATAAGATGAAAGCTATAAAAATAAGTTTTTAATTTTTATTAAATTGTTTCTGTATTTTTAATTTTAATTGATAAGTTATGTGTAATATAACTGTTTTATTGATTTAAAATGTGATTTGTTTGGGATTTTATTCTGATTAAATTAGTTGGTTTTTTAACCTTATCTCAGGATAATTAATTAAGTTTTATATTAAATAGGCTCAATATTAAATATATTAAGCCTATTTAATTTTTAATATTCACTTAAGACTAAAAGTAAAAATTTATATCTTAAGTAAATTTAGGGAAACTCTTGATTTTATGAATTTTCCCACATTTTCTGCATTCTTTAATTTCGTCATGAGTAATATCAAAGTCATATTCCCAGACATGAATACAAAAAACTTGTCTAAGGTTGTGGAGCATAGACACCTCCTTATAAAAAACCAACTCATTAGTAAGTTCTTTATGAATGCACTTAGCTTATTTTGATGAGTTTTCCTCTTTAGCTTTATCCTCCTTGTGTTTACAGCAGTATCCGAAAACAGCACCAGCACTAAAGAAAAACATAGCCTTGAACATACTTATCTCCAAACGATAGTTAAGTAAATTTAAAATTAACATTGAAGGTTGTATCTGTTTTTAGGCCAATGAGACTGATTCTGTGCGTTATGCAAACTTTTGTGAAAAGTTATAACAATATATTTTTTATGAATAAGGTGGATAAAATTAAAAAACCGCCCCAGTAGGCGGTTGCTGAATTTACAGCGAGATATAGAAGTGTAGTGGACGATCACTTCTATATTTTTTATGTACTTATTTTTCTTGGCTTATAATTTTATTAAAGGCATCTGATTTGAAATAATTAATGATCATCTCTCCACCATCTTGTGTAGAAGAGGATACTTTGGGTGGTTCCTCATAATTAAACTTAAAGTCTGGAGGAATAAATTTTGAGATCGGCGGAAGCTTCGCCTCACCTCCTGTCGTAATTCTTTCAATAAAACCCGCGAGCCAAAGTATATATTCGTCTTTATTTTTATATTTAGGCATAAGGCTCATGTCTAACTTAATGGCACACTCCTCTAAGGGCTTGGTTAGACATTCCTCAAAATCTATAAAATTGTATTTAAGTTTAAATTTGGTGCCTTTAATTTCATTACGAATTACACCAACTAATTGATTTAAGTTTTCTGCCGAGCTTTCTGAAAATAAATTTTTGTCCTCAATCTTTTTATATACATTCTCAGCGATGATTAAATATTGTGGCATCTCTATTTTCTCCCTTTTATTATTAAGCTACTCACTCAGCCCTTTAAGGAAGTATGATAGATATCATGTTTTCTAATGTAATTGTTGTACTGCCAATTGTAATTAGTGTGTTTTTGTGAAACCTACAAGCATAACCATCCGAAAAAATTAAATTTAATGCAGACTAAGTCTCATTTTTAAAAATTCTTTAATCAAACAATATGTTTAGTTCATTTAAAGTTGGAAGTTCATCGTAAGATTCATCTGCATCTATTGTGTTTACCCAATTTGACTTTGAAACGATACAAAAATTAAGCTTTTTTAGCACAGTAATATCTTGATCTAATAAACCTAATGGAATCCACATAAAATCAGTAGTGCCTACTAAGTTAGGTACTGGTGACCCACATTGACTGCAAAATGAAGATGTGAAGCCTGTTTCTTTTTTATAGGTGCGGACAAGTTCTAAACCTGATAACCACTCAAATTTATCCTTATTTACTAATGTTGCTGCGTTTGCCCCGGTTCCGGTTTGTTTACGGCAGAGACTACAGTGGCAATGATAGACAGTATTTATTCTCTTAGTAACTGAAAATTTGACTTCATGGCACAGACAAGAACCCACGTGGCTCATCTCAGGCATCCTTAAAAAAATAATATTGAATATAGCATTAGGCATAAAAGGGTTAAATTTAACTTTATATTTTTAAATAGATATATCTCTATAAAAATAAAGAATTGCTAGCGTTGAGGCTTGGCAGAATGTATTTATAACGTTTAATATGAATTTTGACATATAAATTGAATATAAAAATGCTGTGATGTGCTTATCTTGGATGCGACTTTAAAAGCTTACATGATTAATCAAATTTATCAGCAGTATAGTAGTATGGCATTAAATGCTTGGGGCTTTACACATACACCTTCGTATAACGGTACATACGACCCTGATGAGAATGATATAGTGACGAATAGCTTTAATTGGTTGAATGATGAGCAAGCTACAAAAAAAACAGAACAAGGACTGACTGCTTTTGTGGCATTAGATGATGCCTTTATCAGTATCGCTTCTCGTATGTATCTGATTAGAAATGCAAAAGAAAAAATCGATTTACAATATTATATTTGGACCAATGATTTTGTTGGAAACTTAATGCTGCACGAGTTACTAACGGCGGCAGATCGTGGTGTAAAAGTTCGGTTACTCATTGATGATCAAAATGGAGTAAAGCTGGATGGAGTTCTTAGAAGCCTTCTCCACCACCCCAATTTTGAAATTCGATTATTTAATCCATACAAGTTTAGATATTTAAGAATTTTAGACTATATTTTTCGGTTCAAAAAAGTAAACCATCGCATGCATAATAAGTTAATTATTGCGGATGGCGTGATTGCGGTAACAGGCGGTCGAAATATTAGTAGTGAATATTTTGACGCAAGTAGTAAATTTCAGTTTACAGATCTAGATATTTTATTTTATGGACATACCGTACAACATGCACAGTCTGTCTTTAATGATTTTTGGCAAAGTGATTTAAGTCAAAATGCTACTGAGCTGGTGGGAACATGTGCTGTTCACCATTTGCAAACACTAAGGCAGCACTACCATGATTTAATTCATGAAAGTGAAAATCATACTCAAACTGAAGATAAGCTTTACGATGCTCAAAGCTATTTAAAAGAACTTTTAGAGCACTATCCAATCCAGTGGTCAAAAGCATATTTTGTTGCCGATTCACCTAAAAAAATCTTAGGACTGGCCGCTAAAGAAGAAATGCTTTATGGGCAAGTCCTAAAGATTATGGGTGAACCAAAGCAGCATATTGAATTAGCTTCTGCTTATTTTGTTCCTACCCAACAAGGCACTTACTATTTAAAGCAACTCAAGGTGCAAGGTGTTAAAGTCAGGGTTTTAACCAACTCTTTTGCTGCAAATGACGTGGCAATTGTGCATGCCTTTTATAGTCAATATCGAGTCGAGATGCTTAAAAGTGGTGTAGAACTATTTGAGTTTAAGCCCTTTTTAGAACGCAGACGCAGAACTTGGTATGAAGTGGTGACTGGAAGTGTGATCCCTGCTAAAGGTAAAAATAAATCGAGCTTACATGCCAAGTTTTTTGATGTAGACGGTAAAGTATTTATTGGTTCGTTTAACTTTGATCCTCGTTCGACTTACTTAAATACTGAGGTCGGTCTGGTTATTGAGTCGAGTCAATTACAAGCGCAAATTTCGGTCATGCTCGATCAGCACTTACCTCAAGTTGCTTACCAGCTTAAGTTAAATAGTGAAGGCAAAATTGTTTGGTTAGATTATCAGTCGGATGGAAAGATTGTTGAATATGAAAAAGATCCAGATACGAGCCTTTTCCAACGTACCATGATTAAAGCTGTTTCATATCTGCCAGTTGAATGGATGATGTAACAGCATTTCAAGTTTACTTATAAAATGCCTATCTCTTTAAAGAATTTTTGATAAGCCTCTGCTTTCTTCTCTAGCGCTAATGGATATGCTCTAGAAGAAGATGGTAGACGATATAAATTAATATTTCGTCCAGCAAAGTAAGTCGAGGTAGACATTCCTATAAGCGGTTTTTCGGTGTGTTCTGGTAAAACTGATATTAAAGTATCAGTCGCTTTATCGCCTGTGGTCATAATGGTTTGACATAGAGGAATCTGCTGAAGCAAAACAGCAAGATCTGTTGGTGTTACTATTTCAAGAAATTTATCTGCGGCATTCCCTTTCAACCGCTTAATTTGATAAGCGGTATCAAAGATTGCAATACCAGTTTCAATCAAGAAGTTTCGAATACGTTCTTCATTAAAATTTTTTTGGCTTTCACTTAAAAAGTAAGTTTTGTCTTGGAAAAAAATTAAACCGAAAATACGCCACATATCATTTTGGAAATTAGGATAGTAAAAATCCATCTTCCATTTATTACGTGGCGGTGGAAAACTGCCCAACATTAATAAACGGGCATTATCAGGTAAAAATGGCTCAAGTGGATGAGTTTCTATCTCAATTATCATAAAAAATCAGTATTTACTTAAAAATTTTATAAACAAATTAACCTATTTTTTAGTTAATCACGAGTCATGAAATGCAATTTCTCTTAATTAAAGCGTTAAAGGTTGTACAAAAGCGATCATTATTGAGGAATACTTATTTTAAAAATACTATGTGAATGTTGATTTAAATAATCGACTTGACCTTTATGGGCAATGACAAGAGCTTGTACAACCGAAAGACCTAACCCAGTGCCGCCTAACTCTTTATTTCTTGATTGTTCTAACCTGAAAAAAGGGTTAAATAAATCTTTGCGATGCTCAGCTGAAATGCCAGGTCCTTCATCTTCTATTTCAAGAATCCAGCTAGTTTGTTCTTGTCTCGTTGAAACAATTAACTTTCCCGGATTTGCATAACGTGTAGCGTTATCCAGTAAAGCAATTAAAATCTGTTCAATTCGCCGTTGATCACACTCAACTTTTGGCGCTTCAATATCGAAAATGACTTTAAGCTGAGCTTTTTCTAATTTTTCTTCAAACATGTGCACGACTTTGTGAGCAGTTTCATTAAAACAAATCGTTTCGAGGTTAAGTCTAAGCTGTTGGTTTTCAAAAAGACTCAATGTACGTAAATCTTCGACTAGGTTTGAAAGACCTTCTACTTGATTCAGTAAGTTTTTAAATAAAATAGGGTCAGCTTCAAAAACACCATCAATAATTCCCTGCAACCTACCTTGCAAAATGGTGACTGGCGTTCTTAACTCATGTGCAATTGCGGCATTCCAGACATGAGCATTTTCAACTGAGGTCTCTAGTTTTTGAGCCATATCATTAAAATTATCCATAAGCTCACCAATTTCAGAAGAATGATGCATCGGTTTTTCAACTCGTGCGCTTAAATCGCCATGACTAATTTTCTTTGCTGCATCTGCTAATAGATTAATAGGCACGATAAAGCGTTGAGCAAGCTTAATGCCTAAAATAATTGATAATGCTGTGCCAAACAAAAGCACGGCGAATAACCATATACCATCTAGATAGTGGAAGAACTCATCACTTTCTTTCAGCTTTTCGAGAGATATAAGCCCTACTTCAATTGCAACATAGTAGGTGCCATAACCTAAAATTAGCGAACTCAGCGTAACACTTAGGCTGGTAAAACTCAGTGCAATAATCAGTTGCTTACTAATTCCCGTTTTATTTTTCATGTGGATGATCCAACCTGTAGCCTACACCACGAACATTAATGAGCATATTTCGTAAACCCAGATCTTCTATTTTCTTTCGTAGCTTACTGACGTGACTATCGACCGTACGTTCTAATGCATCTCGATCTGGTAGACACTGATTCATGAGCTCTGAACGAGTAAAGACTTTATGAGGATGCGGTAACATCAGTAATAAAATTTTGTACTCAGTTAGAGTTAAATTGAGTGTTTGTTTTTGATCGCCCGAATGGATGTAAGCAGTATGAATTTCGGTATTCACCTCAATATTTTTATAAATCAGATTTCGGCTGGGAGTTTGCTGGTTTTGTTGAGTACGTCTTAGTACTGCTTGTACACGTGCGACCACTTCATTTGGATTAAAGGGTTTTACGACAAAGTCGTCTGCTCCAATTCTTAAAGCCATGACTTTATCAATTTCTTGATCTAAAGCCGTAAGCATAATGACTGGTGTTGCTGCTTTTTGCCGAATTTTATTCAGTACTTCCCACCCGCTCAGTTCCGGCATTTTTATATCGAGAATCACCAGATCAATAGGCTGCGCTGCGTGTATTTCAATTGCCTGCTTACCATTCATGGCCCGTACAACACGCATACCCTCACGCTTAAGATAATGTTCAATAATATCGCCAATATCATATTCATCTTCTACAACGAGAATAAGCTTATCCTGACAATTAAACGTAAAGGTTGACTCGAACATAGCAATAAGACGCGGGAAAAATTTGATTTATCATACGCGTATTTTTTGATAGATCTCCACACTTTTTCCACATATTCGTGATTTTGGTTACACACACATCAAAAATAATGCCAGCATCTAGAAGTCCATTAGGTGTTATAAAAGTGCAAAAGCATTTTTTAGTTCCATTCGTTTTATCTTTCGTTTTTGTGTTAAACGGCTGTGGCAATGAACAAGTAAGTGATCAAACACAAGTATCTACGGCTAAGGTTACCGTTATTTCAATTCAACCGCAGTCTATTAACTTTAGTGAAAATCTACCGGCGCGCGTTCACGCTTTCAGAACTGCCGAAATTCGTCCTCAAGTTGGCGGTATTATCGAAAAAGTTTTATTCGCTCAAGGTAGTGAAGTTAAAGCTGGACAACCTCTATATAAAATAAACTCAGAAACATTTGAGGCTGATGTAAATAGTAATCGAGCGGGTTTAAATAAAGCTGAAGCAGAAGTAAACCGCTTAAAAATACAACTTGAGCGTTATCAGCAACTTTTACCAAGTAATGCGATTAGCAAGCAAGAAGTAAGTAATATCGAAGCGCAATATCGACAAGCGATTGCAGATGTTGCTCAAATGAAAGCATTATTAGCTCGACAAAATCTTAATTTACAGTATGCGACAGTGCGAGCACCGATTTCCGGACGTATTGGTAAATCATTCGTAACGGAAGGCGCTTTGGTTAGTCAGGCTGATAGCAATACTATGGCGACTATTCAACAAATTGACCGCGTTTATGTCGATGTAAAGCAGTCTATTGGAGAATATGAGCGCCTACAGGCGGCTCTACAAAGTGGTGAGTTATCTGCCAACAATCAAAAAGCTGTACAGATTTTGAATAGTTTGGGACAGCCCTATAACGTTACAGCAAAAATGCTGTTTGAAGATATTAATGTGGACCCTGAAACTGGGGATGTCACCATTCGTATTGAAGTGACCAATCCTGAAAGAAAATTACTGCCGGGTATGTATGTCCGCGTTAATATTGAGCGTGCTTCGGTTCCTCAGGCCTTACTCGTGCCAGAACAAGCTATTCAGCGCAATATGAATGGCGATCCTCAAGTTTATGTAGTGAATGCTAAAGGTGGTGCAGATGTTCGCTCAGTAGAGTTAGGGCAACAATATGAGCAGTTTTATCTCATCAATAAAGGGCTGAAAGCAGGCGACAAAGTTGTTGTTGAAGGTATAGAGCGTATTCAGCCCAACCAAAAACTGGCCATTTCAGCATGGAAAGCGGCTTCAACAGAAAATACGGTGAAGCAAGGAGATGCTAAATGATGTCTCAATTCTTTATTCGCCGTCCTGTTTTTGCATGGGTAATTGCAATTTTTATTATTCTATTTGGTGTGCTGAGTATTCCAAAGCTACCCATTGCACGCTTTCCGAGTGTCGCTCCACCCGAAGTAAACATTACAGCAAGTTATCCTGGCGCTACTCCCAAAACGATTAATGATAGTGTGATTACCCTCATTGAACGGGAAATGTCAGGAGTAAAAAACTTACTCTACTATAGTGCTACAACGGATTCTTCAGGAACCGCTGAAATTACCGCGACATTTAAACCCGGTACCGATGTGGATATGGCACAAGTCGACGTACAAAACAAAATTAAAGCGGTTGAAGCACGCTTACCCCAAGTCGTCCGCCAACAAGGCTTAGCTGTAGAGGCATCTTCCTCAGGCTTTTTAATGCTTGTTGGTTTAAACTCACCTAACCATCGTTATTCAGAAGTCGATTTGAGTGATTATCTGGTTCGTAATGTGGTCGAAGAGCTTAAACGTGTTGAAGGTGTCGGAAAAATTCAGTCATTTGGTGCTGAAAAAGCGATGCGAATTTGGGTAGATCCAAATAAATTAGTTTCTTATGGTCTATCGATTAGTGATGTAAATAATGCGATTCGTAACAATAATATCGATATTGCACCAGGTAGACTTGGTGACCGTCCTCTAGTTAATGGTCAATTAATTACCATACCTTTATCCGCTCAAGGACAGCTTGAAAATGTAGAGCAGTTCAAAAATATTAGTCTAAAGAGCAATATTAGCGGCGCCAATATTAAGTTGTCGGATGTCGCCGATGTAGAAATGGGAGCTCAGTCATATAATTTTGCGATTTTAGAAAATGGTAAACCTGCAACAGCTGCAGCTATTCAGTTGAGCCCTGGTGCAAATGCAGTAAAAACAGCAGATGCGGTAAAACAGAAACTCGAAGAATTAAAAGTAAATTTACCTGAAGGCATGCAATTTAGCGTTCCTTACGATACTGCTCCTTTTGTTAAAATTTCGATAGAAAAGGTAGTTCATACATTAATTGAAGCCATGGTTTTGGTCTTCATTGTGATGTATCTATTTCTTCATAATGTTCGCTATACCTTAATTCCTGCGATTGTCGCTCCAATTGCCCTGCTTGGCACCTTTACCATCATGCTTTTAACCGGTTACTCAATTAATGTGTTAACTATGTTCGGTATGGTGCTTGCGATCGGGATTATTGTCGATGACGCGATTGTAGTCGTTGAGAATGTAGAACGAATTATGGCAACCGAAGGTCTATCTCCTAAAGAAGCGACTTCTAAAGCCATGACAGAGATTACCAGTCCGATTATTGGTATTACCTTGGTGTTGGCAGCCGTATTTTTACCAATGGCTTTAGCAAGTGGTTCGGTCGGTATTATTTACCGCCAATTTACCATTACGATGTCAGTCTCAATTTTATTCTCGGCATTTTTAGCTTTAACACTCACCCCTGCACTTTGTGCAACCTTATTAAAACCTGTTGATGCAAATCATCAAAAGAAAGGTTTTTATGCATGGTTTGATCGTAGCTTTGATAAAGTCACAAAAAAATATGAAGCGATTTTACTTAAAGTCGTTAAACATACTATTCCGACTTTAATTATTTTTGTGGTGATTACAGGTTTAACTTGTGCAGGTATGAAATATTGGCCAACTGCTTTTATGCCAGAGGAAGATCAAGGCTGGTTTTTAACGTCTTTCCAATTACCTTCAGATGCGACTGCTGAACGTACAACAAAAATTGTGAAAGATTTTGAAGGCCATTTAAATGAGCAGTCGGATGTTAAAAGCAATATTTCAATTATGGGTTGGGGATTTAGTGGCGCTGGCCAAAACGTTGCACTCGCTTTTACAACCTTAAAAGATTTTGGTGAGCGTGATAAATCTACTACTGACTATACCAACTTCATAAATGCAGAAATGGCAAACAGTAAAGAAGGTACAACTATGTCTGTACTTCCTCCGGCCATTGATGAATTGGGTACATCTTCAGGCTTTAGTTTACGTTTACAAGACAAAGCAAACTTAGGAATGCCTGCTTTAATTTCGGCGCAAGAAAAGCTTATGGAAATGGCGGCCCAAAACAAAAAATTTTACATGGTTTACCCAGAAGGTCTACCTCAAGGTGACAATATTAGCTTGAAGATCGACCGCGAAAAACTAAACACTCTAGGAGTAAGCTTTGCTTCTGTTTCAGATATTATTTCGACCTCAATGGGATCGATGTATATCAATGATTTTCCAAATCAAGGCAGAATGCAGCAAGTTATTGTTCAAGCCAATGCAAAATCACGAATGCATTTAAAAGATATCTTGAGTTTGAAGGTTGCAGGCGCAAACGGACAACTGGTGTCTTTATCTGAGGTCGTGATTCCTCAGTGGAATAAGTTGCCGCAGCAATATAATCGCTACAATGGCCGACCATCATTAAGTATCGCTGGAGTGCCTAACATAGGGGTATCTTCAGGTGATGCGATGCGAGAAATGGAAAAGCTAATTGCTAAACTTCCTCAAGGTATTGGTTATGAGTGGACAGGTATTTCATTACAAGAAAAGCAATCTGAATCTCAAATGGTATTCCTTATTGCTTTATCAATGTTAGTCGTATTTTTAGTTCTAGCTGCACTTTATGAAAGTTGGTCAATTCCGTTATCTGTCATGCTTGTTGTTCCCTTAGGAATCTTTGGTGCGGTAATGGCCATTATGTTAAGAGAAATGCCAAACGATATTTTCTTCAAAATTGGTCTTATCACTATTATTGGTTTATCTGCCAAAAATGCGATCTTAATTGTTGAGTTCGCAAAGATGCTCAAAGAAGAAGGCATGACTTTAATTGAAGCAGCCGTTGCAGCAGCAAAGTTACGTCTACGCCCAATTTTGATGACTTCCCTTGCCTTTACTTGTGGTGTTATCCCATTGGTCATTGCAACTGGAGCAAGTTCGGAAACTCAGCATGCATTAGGTACAGGGGTATTTGGAGGTATGATATCTGCCACCATCTTGGCCATCTTTTTTGTTCCCGTGTTCTTTATTTTTGTGTTGGGAGCCGCAGAGAAACTATTTTCCAAAAAGAAAATTAATTCTTAGTTAAATGGATTGAGGCGAAACGTATCTATGTTTCGCCTCAATGACTTAGAAATATGAAAAGTCTACTGACAGGAAAACGATTAAGAATTAAGGACTTTAAAGACTTTACCTGTTCTTGGATGAGCAAAGCTATTATCTGGATCTAAATTGATGACTTTATCCGAAATCACAATTTTAGAAAGTGGTAACCAGCTCTGTTCCAATTCAACGTCTATAAAGTTTTTTTCATTGATATTTTCATAAATTTGTTCGACAACGATTTCCATACCACACATACTTTTAGCATTCACTTCTTTTAAGATATGGCGTTTTGACATACTAGTCTCCATTTTTTTATTATCCGCATCGACAATAATAAAGATTGCACTGATACAATATGTAAATTTTAATAATGAAAGTGTTTTCTTTGTTCTAATCATATTTTTGTAATAATTAAATGAATAGTTGAGTGATTATTTAATTTAAATATTATTTTTAAGTTAATCTATTCAATGTAAATATTACTTATTAAAAAATTTACTTTTAATCAAAATTAAAGGGTTCATTAACTGAACCCTTTTTATTTAATTCTAAACTTGTACTGCGTTATCCAGCGAACCATCATCTTTATTTTTAGCAGTGTCTTTACTAATCAATGAGTCTGTATCACTATCTGTGGTAAAGCTTTTGCTATTTTTTTGCTTTTTCTTGTACATACACATCCCAATCGCGATACCTGTTCCCAATACTATAATTGACTTTAACATTTTGCACCTCTTCGATTAATGGAGTAACTTTTGAGAAATTAGCTTAAATTAATAGCATAAAATTTGTTATTTAACGGCTTTGATTTGATCCGCTTTTGTAAGGTGTTTATTTTTTATGTTAATTGAAGAGAAAAATAATCCCGAAAAATAAATTTTGATACAAAGCAAAAAGCCTATTCTAAAAAAGAATAGGCTTTTCACTGTATTTCAGGATTAAGCAGTATTATGAATCGCTTTAGGCAATCTTATTATCTTTAAAAATACATTACAAATGTATTTAATGCTGAACTTTTAGTCAAGATGGGATTGAGGGTTTTTACCAATAATTAGCGATTATTGTGATGACTGTCACGTTTATATAATTAGGATAAGAAAAAACCCATTTCTACTTCTCATAAAGAAATGGGTGATGTGAAAACCACAAAAGACCTGAAATACCAAATGTTCTTACATTCAGTAAGGTTGAGTGTAGTGAATATACCGAATGGTTGACAATTAAACTATTTGTATTTTTTTTAGTCATTTCGGCCAATAAAAAAATAGTTATGATTCTGTAGATTAACTCTGTTTAGTCATTCATTATTGACCAAAAATTCTATAAAGCACCCTCACCCAATTATTAAGACATATATTTTCAATCAGTGTTTTTGAATAACCACGCTGTTGCATACGTTCAATTAAGCGATGTAGGCCTGTCACATCTTCAAGTTCAGTACCTATAAGTGCACCATCGAAGTCTGAACCAAAGCCCACATGTTCTTCGCCCAAATGATCCATTAAATATTCTAAATGTTCCAAAATTACATCAATCGATGTATCTGCATTTCGTTGTCCATCCGACCGTAAAAAAGCGACATCGAAATTTACCCCCACCATCCCTTTACTTTCTCGGATTGCTTTGAGTTGTGGGTCAGTTAAATTGCGTGCTTGGGGACATAAGGCATGCACATTAGAATGGGTTGCTACAATTGGCTGCTGCAATATATCTACAGTATTCCAAAAAGCTTTCTCATTCATATGTGAAACATCAATCACCATCTTTTTATCAGCACAGCGTCTTATAAAATCTTTGCCATCACTCGTGAGACCTGCTCCTGTGTCAGGTGAGTGAGGAAACTTAGCATTTAAACCATGCCCAAAGCGGCTAGGTCTATTCCAAAGTGGGCCAATACTACGCAAGCCTCTTTCATAAAATACATTGAGTAAATCAGGATTTTGCTGTAAAGCTTCAGCACCTTCCATATGCAATACAATTGCTAGCTTTTTCTCTGCCCGGCAATCCTGAATATCTTGAACCGATGTGCAGATTTTAATATTTTTAGAATACTGAGCAAGCTGGTGAGCTAAATCGAGTTGTTCTAAACAAATTTGTTCAATTTGCTGTTGGGTAAAATCAGAAGCATTCTGATCAAATAATTTATTGGAATGATGCTGTTGCACATAGCCATATGGAGGTAAAAAAATCGCAAACATTCCTCCAGTAAAACCAGCTTCTTGACAGCGTTTTAAATCAAGATGGCCAGCTAAACGGTCATGAATAAAAGCATGTACAGGATCTGGATGGTCACTTAGCCATAAACGTGTTAATGCGTCATTATGTCCATCAAAAACTGGAATATGGCGAGGCTCCATGAGTATTCCTACTTGCTATATATCTGTAATCGTGTGGACTGGAATATTTTGGGTGGTGCTTAAAGATTTAGAGTTTCTACTATTACGAAATACTAAATTTTGCAAAGGTGCAGCCAACTGACTTTCTGCCCGTGCTTGTTCAATCATTTGATGATACGGCGATTTCCCACATACAGGATCGGCATTAGCCGCATCTCCAGTCAACATATAGGCCTGACAACGACATCCGCCAAAGTCACGTTCTTTATCGGGACAGCTACGGCACCCTTCTGGCATCCATGCATCGCCACGGAAATGATTAAATCCAGTTGACTTGTACCATATATCTGACAATTTATGTTCGCGGACATTTGGAAACGAAATGGGCAGTTGTCGTGCTGCGTGGCAAGGTAGGGCCATACCATCTGGAGCAACCGTAAAGAAGATTTTACCCCAGCCATTCATACAGGCTTTTGGTCGTTCTTCATAATAATCAGGCACTACAAAAATGAGTTTGCAAGGGTGATTTTGCGCTTTTAATTTTTCTCGATATTCATTGGTAATCCGTTCAGCTCGTGTCAGTTGCTCTTGTGTGGGTAATAAACCTTGGCGGTTTAAAAAAGCCCAGCCATAAAACTGACAAATCGCTAGCTCGACTGTATCTGCATTGAGTTCAAGGCAAAGTTCAATAATTTGTTCAATCTGGTCAATGTTATGTCGATGAATAACAAAGTTAAGCACCATTGGATAATCGTATTTCTTAACCAATCGGCACATTTCATATTTTTGTTCAAAAGCATGTTTTGAACCTGCCAAGGCATCATTCACCACAGGGTCGCTAGCTTGAAAGCTCACTTGAATGTGGTCTAAGCCCGCTTGTTTTAGATCAGCAATACGTTGTTCGGTAAGACCCATGCCTGAGGTAATGAGGTTGGTATAAAACCCTTGCTGATGAGCATGTGCAACGAGTTGTTCTAAATCTTGACGTACCAGTGGTTCACCACCAGAAAAGCCGAGTTGAACAGCACCCATTTGACGTGCCTGATCAAAAACGTCAAACCACTCTTGGGTGGTTAGCTCATATTTATGCTGAGCGTAGTCTAATGGGTTTGAGCAATATGGGCATTGTAGCGGACAACGATAAGTTAACTCCGCTAATAACCATAAAGGCAGGCCAACACCTTCTGTCATACTAAATCAATCCAGTGTTGCTGCTTTGCGACCAGCATGTAATCCACTACATCCTGATCAATCTCAGCAATATCACCAAATTTTTGCTTTAACTGAGCAATAATTGCAGAAACATTTTGCTGCCCATCAATATATTGTCCAATTGCCCCTGCACTTTCATTTAATTTGATCATACCTTCAGGATATAAAATCACAAAACCATTTTGAGCTGGCTCGAACTGAAAACGGTAACCTTGTCGCCATGTTGGCACAAGGTTTAAATCAAACTGCTCTTTATTCATTTAAATAGTCCTTTGTGCCAAACTCGTTTGCTTGTCACGCTGTGATACGGTGCTTCATTGTGAACATATGCCAAAGTTAAAGCATCTAAAATGCTCCATAAAATATCCAGCTTAAACTGCAATATTTCAAGCATTCGTTCTTGTTGTTCATGAGTTGTAAATGAATCAAGCGTAATCGTTAAACCATGTTCAACGTCACGGCGTGCCTGACTCAAACGAGAACGAAAATACTCATAGCCTTTATCATCAATCCATGGATAATGATGCGGCCATGAATCAAGTCGTGACTGATGAATCTGTGGGGCAAAAAGTTCAGTTAAAGAGCTGCTTGCTGCTTCACGCCATGATGCACGGCGTGCAAAGTTTACATAGGCATCTACCGCGAAGCGAACGCCCGGTAAAACTAACTCTTCAGAAATAACTTGTTCACGACTCAAGCCCACAGCTTCAGCTAACCGTAGCCATGCTTCCCGACCACCGCCATCTGGATATTCACCATCTTGATCGATCATGCGTTGAATCCATTCTTGACGGACTCGTTGATCAGGGCAATTCGCCATAATCGCCGCATCTTTAAGCGGAATATTAATTTGATAGTAATATCGGTTTGCAACCCAAGCCTGAATTTGTTGCTGGGTGGCTTTACCTTCATACATCATCACGTGAAATGGGTGATAAATATGATAATACTGGCCTTTATCGATAATAGCTTGTTTGAATTGTTCAGTCGTTAAAGCTTCAGGTGTTTGAGTCATGTTTCACCTTAGAGTTCAATCTGCATGCCATCATAGGCAACTTCTACACCATTTGCCTTAAGCTCAGCAAACTGGCTAGAGTTTTCATTTAAAATCGGATTTGTATTGTTAATATGAATCAGCACTTTTTTAGGTGTACTCAGCTGGTTTAAATAAGACAGTGAACCACCTTCACCACTAATATACAAATGCCCCATTTCACGGCCAGTTTTAGTTCCAACCCCTGTTTGTTGCATTTCATCGTCTGTCCAAAGCGTACCATCAATTATGACGCAGTCTGAACTCTGCATAATCTGCATGATTTGATCATCAATTTTTCCAAGACCCGGTGCATAGAACAACTGCTTTTGTGTCTTATGATCTTTGATAATTAAAGCGATATTGTCGCCGTCATGTGGGTCATTTCGATGCGGTGAATATGGTGGTGCAGCACTTTTAATAATTAAAGGCAAAAATTCTAAATTTTCGAAACCATTAATTTTAAAAGCTTGTTTAGGGTTAATCCCATGATATTGAAGACCGCCATTCCAGTGTTTGAGCATATTAAAAACTGGAAAGCCGCTAGTTAAATCTTGATGGACCATTGCTGTACACCATACATTCATTGGGCAACCTTCACGTAAGGTTAAAAGCCCAGTGGTATGGTCTAACTGACTGTCCATTAAAATAACGCTTGTTATTCCTGTATCACGCAATTTACGCGCTGGTTGAGCTGCTTTAAATTCGAAGAGTTGCTGACGGATGTCAGGTGACGCGTTTAATAAAACCCAGTCTGTTCCATTTTCAGAAACAGCAATCGATGATTGAGTACGGGCTTTGGCTTGGATTGTACCTGTACGCACACCATGACAATTCGGGCAATTACAATTCCACTGCGGAAACCCGCCTCCGGCAGCTGAACCTAAAACATAAATATACATAAAATTAATATCTTATTAGAAAGAGATAAGCCCTAGAACAAGACTAGGGCTTATGACATATTTGATGAAACTGATTAACGTGCTTCAAAGTACATTGTAACTTCAAAACCAATGCGTAAATCAGTAAAAGCTGGTTTAGTCCATTGCATAAATTATCTCCGGTTCATATTAATCTTATGAAATGAATCACTTGATTAAGATTTATAAGGCAATTAAAAATTTATTCTAAATAAAAAAATTGGGTTTGTAGACCACCCCTAGCTAAGATATTGTTCGATAATTGTGTTTTTTGTCCAAATTTTAATATTTCGAACATATTTACTTACTTGGGTGTTTCATCAAACATTCATACTAAAAGCGTATTTTTTTATCCGTCTTAATTGATCAAATGATAAAAAAATGAAAAATTTAACAATACTTTTTAAAGTAACAACACTTTCTCTGGCTGTAGCATTATTGGCGGGATGTAATGACGATGATGATAATGACACAGCACCACCTGCCCAAAAAAGCAATCAAACCGTAAATATTTTAGCTTTTAATGACTTTCACGGAAATCTTGAGCCACCTAAGCGTTATGTCGAGGCACCAAATCCAAATGATGCTGCTCAATCTGTTCGTATTCCTGTAGGAGGAGTGAGTTACTTCGCCGATGCGATTAAAAAACTTAAAACAGAAAATCCAAATAATGCTGTGGTTTCGGCAGGCGATTTAATTAGCGCTTCTCCTCTCACCTCTTCTTTATTTTTAGATGAACCAACCATTGAAGTCATGAATGATATTCAAATTGACTTTAATGCTGTGGGTAACCATGAATTTGATCGGGGTACAGACGAATTACGCCGTTTAAAAAATGGTGGATGTCAGCAATATACCAGCACTGCACCTTGTCAAATTAATAAAAATTTTAGTGGTGCAAAATTTGATTTCCTTGCTGCTAACGTAGCAATGAAAAATGACACCAGTAAAACGATCTTCCCAGCCTATAAAGTCAAAACTTATGGCGGAATTCCAGTCGCATTTATTGGTTTAACTCTTAAAGCGACGCCAAGTATTGTTTCTGCGGCAGGCATTAAAGATGTTGAGTTCCGTGATGAAGCAGATACGGTAAATGCCCTGATTCCTGAATTAAAAAAACAAGGAATTGAAGCGATTGTAGTCGTTGTCCATGAAGGTGCAGCGCCAAGTACGAAGCTCAATCAAAAAACATGTGATGGTTTAAGTGGTCCGATTTTAGGAATTTTGGATAAGCTTAATCCAGCAGTTGATATTGTTGTTTCAGGTCACACACATCAATCTTATATTTGTGACTATGCAACAAAAAATCCGGCTAAACCATTCTTACTTACTTCAGCTGGACAATATGGCACGCTTATTACTGACATCAAGATTGAATTAGATGGTAAAACTGGTGATGTAATTAAAAAAGATGCGAAACAGGTTCCTGTACAAAGTGAAGCATATACGTCTGGTACAACCACAGTAAGTCTTACAGATCTCTATCAAAAATTTAGTAAAACCCCAAGCATTGAAGCAATTTTAGATAAATACCGCCAAGCTGTGACCACCATTTCAAGTCGTGTGGTTGGTACATCTACTGCAGTTGTGAGCCGTACTCAAGTCGAAAGTGGTGAAAGTCCGCTAGGTATTATGATTGCAGATGCTCAGCAAGCGGCTGCCTTAAAAGCAAGTAATCAAGGCTCAGACTTTACGCTAATGAATCCAGGTGGTGTGCGTGCGGATCTACTCATTAATAGTAGTAACCAGATTACCTTTGGCGATGTTTTTGCAGTTCAACCTTTCGGTAACTCTATTGTGACTTTGAGCTTAACCGGTAAACAGATTAGAGATGTGCTTGAACAGCAATGGTCTGGTGCAAATGCAAATTCACCTAGAATTTTACAGCCATCTAAAGAGTTGAGTTACCAATATGCAGCAAATACATCTGTTTCACCACGAGCAAGTAACATCATAGTTGCTGGTTCTCCGTTAGTTGACACTAAAGTGTATCGCGTGACGGTAAATAGCTTCTTGGCAGATGGTGGTGACAACTTTACGGTATTAAAAGAAGGCCAAAACCGTGTCGGTGGTGGTCAAGATATTGATGCGCTTGAAAACTATGTTGCTGAAAACTCTAAAGATTCACCTTTAACTATTCCAGCTACAACTCGAATTAAAGTTATCAAGTAACTGATTTAATAACAATAAAGGACAGTATGATGCTGTCCTTTATTTTTTATGGCAGTTTAAAAGATTTTTATTCGGTATATAGATTGAGCTCAACACTACTGATATCGACTCCGGTATTTGCAAAAATAATATCAGTAACCTCATGAAGTAATTCTTTAACTTTGTCATGTTCAAAGTTCAAGGCTTCAGAGGTTTTGAGCGAAATGAGGTTACAACTCATCTTGTCTTTTCTAAGCTTATAAATACTTTTGCTTTTTCCTAGAAATACTCTTTTGATGAGTTTACGGTTTTCAAATTCTGACAAGATTCGATAAATCGTTCCTAGCGTTATTTTATGTTCATTTTTAATTTGCGTATAAATACTCACAGCACTTAAGCCTTGTGGATTTTGATTTAAAATTTCAAAAACCTGTATTCTCGATTTTTTTATTGGTAGTCCATTTAATAATGATTTTGAAGTTGCTGTCATGATTAATTAACCTTAATGTTGAAAAAATATAGAAATTTTTTAAAATTATTTTGTCTATACTTACTTGAAAATTATGGAAATGATTTGATGTATAAATCAGAGCTTATTACCCTATAAATAAGCTTTGATCTGTTTATAAGATTCTGAATAATTTAATATTATTCCTAACTCACTATCTACATGTACGCCCTTGGCGAATAAAAGAATTCTTGAGCTGAACCATATTGCGACCCTCTTCATTAAGTCATTTTTCGACCTTATTCTATATAATGATTAACACATGATAAATATTATCATTTGTGTTTAGCGGTGTATCATATACATATAAGTTTTAATATTCAATATTAAGTAATTATCAAATACATAATGATAACTATTATATATTACTAAATAAGTATTCATTTCCACCCATATAAAAAGCAGATCGATGATCTGCTTTTTATATTTTAAGTAGAATAAGTTAAATGACTATTATGCTAGGGATAGTGCATCTTGTTCTTGCATCCATGCATGAATCACTTGTTGTGTTGTCATGACTTGAGCACATCGTGTACTAGCATATTTTAACGCCATATCGTGCTCTTCTCGGCTAAAGTCAGCTAGTGCATCACCACATAAGAATGGTTGGATGTTTAGCATAAAAGCTTCAGCAGCACTCATAAGACAACCAATATGTGCATATACCCCGCAGATAATCAGTTGATCGCGACCAGACTCCCGCATGAGTTGTTCGAGAGGTGAAAATTTAAAAACACTATATCTCCACTTGGTAAGCACCGTATCATTTTTTTGAGGTGAAATTTTTGGCAAAATCTGCGTAAAGCTCGGCTCGTTCTTTAAACCAGGTCCCCAAAAATCAGTTAATAACTGTCGATGTTCAGGTGATTGATTACCCGGTTGTGCTGTATAAACAACGGGAATATTAGATTGATGAGCAGCATCAATTAATGCTTTGGTGTTTTTAAGGAGTTCTGGAATAGGTTCTTGAGTTAAGTCATAGAAATCTAAAAAGTATTGCTGCATATCATGAACTAATAAAACAGCTCGATTGGTATTCAATAACCAATTTGTTTTGTTGGGAGTAAATTCATGGGCTTGGGGCATACTATAACTTGCAATCTTTGGAATACTCATTAGTATTTTCCTTTTCTATCTTTCAAAATATTTTTAATTTCAGATGGTTGTTGTGCTGAAGTAATCTTTAGACCCCAAGTGTAGCTCCCCCATCTACCACTATTTCTTGCATCGTAATTTGGGCCGCTCGGTCCGAAAGTAAAAAGCTCACGGTATTGGCAATATCATCTGGTTGCGCGAGTTTTCTTAAGGGAATACCTGTTCGGTACTGACTCAAATCACCATCAATTACTGCAGGTGGAGGTGTATTATCAGTCCATAGTTGTTGCTGCATTTGAGTGAGAGTAGATCCAGGTGAAACAATATTTAGCCTGACTTGATAAGGTGCAATTTCAAGTGCCAGATTGCGACAAAAATGACTCAGTGCAGCCTTAGTGGTGGCGTACATACCAAGTTGCATACGCGGCATACGCGCACTATTTGAACTAATAGTGACAATGCTACCCCGCCTTTTTGCACAAAAATGTTTAGCAACTTGTTGGCTAATCGCAATAGGTGCCATGACATTGACCGCAAAAAGTGTTTCCCAATCTTCCGTTTTGGCTTCAAGCATGGAGCGCATAATTAATACTCCTGCTGCATTTACTAACCCCGTAATTTCGTATCTTTCTAAAAGCTCTGAAATTAAAGTTTGTGTTTCTTGTCGATGGGTAATGTCTTGTGAGATGCCTTGCCATTGTGAAGTTTGATCTGGCGTTATTGTTTTGTTGATATCCCATTGTTTAGGATTTTCTTGTCGGTCAATACCAATAACATGATAGCCCTGATCTAGTAGTTGCTTGGCAATAGCTGCTCCTATCCCTCTTGCAGCACCTGTGACCACGATGGTAGAGCGCATGTGGATACTCCAATTTATATTATAAAGAAATCTATAAATATAATTGCAAATAATTATCATTCTTATCAAGAGCAAATTAAGATAAAAGATTAATTTATGATCTCAGACAAATGAGCTTTAGCTTAAAATTTTAAATTAAATTGTTGTTTTATATTCGTTTTATTAAATTAGAAGGTCAGAAATATTTTATTGTTAATAATCATTTTCAATAAGGCAGGTTTTGATTTATTCGGCTAAAATCAGATTTATGGTTTATCAAACCTAGTAACTTTTTAGGGTTCAATCTCCAGCAGGCTCAGAATGAGTTCTAGATAACTCGGACTCTCATAAGTTTGGAAATGTGTATAAAAAATGAAAAATTATAGAATCCACATTGTTTCAGTCAGTTGTTTAATCTCTTGAATATCATGACTCACATAAATCATTGGAATTTTTATTTCCTCTTTTACTTTCTGAAAAAAAGGAATAATTTCAGCTTTATGATTCGCATCTAATGCTGATAAAGGCTCATCTAGAAGTAACAGTTTAGGTGAATATAACAATGCTCGACCTAGTGCCACGCGCTGTTTTTCCCCTCCTGAGAGTTTAATGGGCATACGTTGTAATAAGTGCCCTAACTTTAATAACTCAATAATATAATCTGCTTCAAAGTGACGTTCTTGTTGGGAAAGATGCTTAAGACCAAATAATAAGTTTTGCTTTACCGTTTTATGCGGAAAAAGCTGAGCATCTTGAAAAACCAATCCAACATGTCGCTTTTGGGTGCTCAAATTAATGTTTTGATCTGAATCAAACCATGTTTGATCCTGTATTTTAATGAGTCCATTACGCGGAGTATTCAGGCCTGCAATGGCATGTAAAATCGATGTTTTACCTGAACCCGATGCACCGAATAAGCCAATAACAGCAGCATCTGACTGGAAACTAGGTTCAATATGAAATTGGCCCATTTGTAGCTCAAAACGGCAATCAATCAACATAATTTTACCGCCCTAAGCGCTTCTTTTGATAACGATGAAACCACTGTGCAAACCATAGCGCTAAAAAAGCCACACTCAACGATAAAACAATAAGCCGTTGAATAGCGGCCTCGGTATCGGGTTGTTGCATTAAGCTATACATGGCTAGAGGCAAAGTCCGTGTTTCATTTGCAATATTACCTACAAAGGTAATGGTGGCCCCAAACTCACCTAAACTACGGCAAAAACATAAAATAGCACCAACTAAAATGCCACTGCTGGCAAGAGGTAAAGTGACATGAAAAAATGCCCCTAAAGATGAAGCTCCTAATGTCTTTGCTGCCATTTCTAAACGCTGATCGACCAATTCAATTGCTAGTCGAATAGATTGCACCAGTAGCGGGAAACCCATCACTGCCGAAGCAAGAACAGCGCCTTTCCAGTTAAATGCAAAATCAATTCCGAGCGGTGCCAAATATTGTCCAATAATGCCGCGACTGCCAAATACCTGTAATAGCAAATAACCAGGCACCACTGGCGGTAACACCAAAGGTAAAAACACCAATGTTTCAATAAACGACTTACCCCAAAACTCTTTACGTGCCAGAAACCATCCCACACAAATTGCAGGAATAATACTGACCACAAGACAACTTGCTGCAACCTTACAAGAAAGTTGTAGTACGCTGAGCTCTTCTGCGGTTAAAGAAAACATCATGGTTTTGCTGGAGCCAACACGCTAAAGCCATATTTTTTAAAAACAGCTTTGGCTTGATTGCTTTGTAAAAACTGATAGAACTTTGCTGAGTTTGAGTTCTTTTTAATCAACCCTACAGGATAAATAATTGGCGAATGTGTAATTTCTGGAAATATGCCAGCTACTTTCACGTCTTTGCTAATTGCTGCATCGGTTGCATAAACAATCCCAACCTGACATTCACCATGTGCAACAAAGTTTAAAGCAGCACGAACATCTTCTGTTTCGACTAGTTTTGGCTCAATACGGTTCCACCAACCTAAATTGGTAAAAGCTTGTTTAGCATATTTGCCTACAGGCACACTTTTGGTATCCCCTGTACAAATCTTGCCTTTAAACACTTTGTTTGGATCATTGGTTTTATCTAATTTTATGTTGAATGACTGCCCTTTAGGGGTAATTAGAACCAGACGGTTGCCTAATAGATTTATACGGTCATTTGTTGCAACTAATTTTTTATTTTGCAGATAATCCATCCACTGGGTATCTGCTGAAATAAAAATATCTGCTGGCGCACCTGCTTCAATTTGTTTCGCTAAAGTCGATGATCCTGCATACGAAGTTTTAATTTCTACTTTATTCTGTTTTTCGTAAATTTTTTCTAAATCATTAATTGCATTGGTTAAACTTGCTGCTGCATAAACAGTAACTGATTCAGCCTTGGCTGGAACATTAAAGACCAATCCTATGCTGAGCATTGAACAAGCTAAAGCCAATTTTTTTATCTTCGTATCACTTACCATTATTTTTACCTTTTTGTCGTTTTTGCAGCGATATATACCCAAGAATATAGCGCTACATAAAGATTATGAAAAGTATAATTCGTCAAATATAGATGATCGGAATGAAGGTAAATAGCGCAATTTGTATTTAGAACTTCATTTTGGTGCACTCGGTAGTGCGAACTAACCATTTAAGAACACTATATAAAACTTATTTTCTTTTAAATTTTAGTGAATAATTTAATTGGTTTTATGGTTATCCCTATGCCAAAAAACACATAGAGATAACCATAAAGATCAGTCGTTTATGCCAGCTACTTTTTTAGATACGCAATAAAAAACGCCTATCCCAAACCATCTTTTACGATAGTGCAGAATAGACGCCATTGTCTGTGTAACTAAAATTGCAGCAGTGCTTTTTCAGCACGTAATTTGAATTAAGCAAAAGCTATACCAAATTAAAAGATTTCATGCCTAAACAATCTTTTATCTTAACCTTTTAAATGGCTACTCATAATTTGATAATCATGTTCTAAGGCTTGTCGAGCATTGATTTCCATTTGGCGGTAATGCTCTAAGACTTTCTGGCCCAAAGCTGTAACGGCTGCCCCACCACCATGTGTTCCGCCCGTTTGAGTTTCCACCAAAGCTGTTTCAAAGCATTGATTCATGGTGTCGACTAACTGCCATGCACGGCGGTAGCTCATATTCATAGATTTTGCAGCTTGTGAGATCGAACCAGTTCTTTCAATTGCTTCAAGTAAATCTGCTTTACCCGGACCAAATGCGATGTTTTGCTCTAAAAGAATTCTAATTTGTAATTTTAAGTTTTGTTCTTTCATAGACTTAGTTCACAAAATTTCATTTTATGCTCCTTAACATTATAAGGAACTTTGATAGGTTAAAACACATACAAATTTAAATCTATACTCTTTCCTAAAAAGAGTTCGATCAAAAAATCAAAACTGCACAAAGTGGATAAAGATCTGGAAAAAACGGATAGAGGCAAAGGCTTAATCGCGGTTCAATCAGTTAAAAGCTGATTGATTGGAGGATTGAGCAATGACCTCATCTAATTTAAAACAATGGAATGATTTTATAGATGGATGTATCGACTTCCGTCCTAACGATGGCGTGTTTCGTATTGCACGTAATATGTTTACCGAGCCTGAACTATTTGACTTGGAAATGGAACTTATTTTTGAAAAGGTTTGGATTTATGCATGCCACGAAAGTGAGATTCCAAATAATCATGATTTCCTAACCGTTCAAATTGGTCGTCAACCGATTATTGTAAGCCGTGATGGAAAAGGTGAACTACATGCCATGGTCAATGCTTGTGAACACCGCGGTGCGACCCTAACACGCGTTGCTAAAGGCAATCAATCTACATTTACTTGTCCATTCCACGCATGGTGCTATAAGTCAGATGGCCGTTTAGTTAAAGTAAAAGCACCTGGTGAATACTGTGAAGATTTTGATAAATCAAGCCGAGGCTTAAAACAAGGCCGTATTGCCAGCTATCGTGGATTTGTATTTGTAAGTCTTGATACTCAAGCAACAGATTCTCTTGAAGACTTTTTAGGTGATGCAAAACTGTTTCTTGATTTAATGGTTAACCAGTCACCAACAGGTGAACTCGAAGTACTACAAGGCAAATCATCTTATACCTTTGCAGGTAATTGGAAACTACAAAATGAAAATGGTCTAGATGGTTACCATGTCAGCACTGTTCACTATAACTATGTCTCTACAGTTCAACATCGTCAACAAGTCAATGCATCAAAAGGTGAAGAACTCGATACGCTTGACTATAGCAAGTTGGGTGCGGGTGACTCAGAAACTGACGATGGCTGGTTTAGTTTTAAGAATGGCCATAGCGTATTATTTAGTGACATGCCGAACCCAACTGTTCGTCCGGGTTACAGCACGGTTATGCCATATATGGTCGAGAAATATGGCGACAAATATGCTGAATGGGCAATGCATCGTTTAAGAAACTTAAACTTGTACCCTAGTCTATTCTTTATGGACCAAATTAGTTCACAGCTTCGTATCGTTCGCCCTGTGGCATGGAATAAAACTGAAGTCATTAGCCAGTGTATTGGTGTTAAAGGTGAATCTGCAGAAGCACGCCGTAACCGTATTCGCCAGTTCGAGGATTTCTTTAACGTGTCCGGCCTTGGTACGCCAGACGATTTAGTCGAATTCCGTGAGCAACAAAAAGGTTTCCAAGCACGTCTTGAACGTTGGAGTGATATTTCTCGCGGTTGTCAGTCTTGGGAATACGGTGCAACCAAAAACTCACAAGATTTAGGCATTCAACCCGTCATTACTGGCCGTGAGTTTACTCATGAAGGACTCTATGTAAACCAGCATGGACATTGGCAACGTCTCATGCTCGACGGCTTAAACAAGAAATCCTTGAAAATGCAGGATATTACTTTTGAAAACAATACCGTAATGGATGAGGTGTAACCATGTCACAAGAACTAAATTTTGCTGTATCTCAGTTTTTGTACAAAAAAGCAGAACTTTGTGATGCTTATGACTGGGATGCCTATCTAGATCTTTACGATGAAGATAGTGAATATCATATTCCACAGTGGATTGATGATCATAACTATGTTCAAGATCCAAATCAGGGCTTGTCTTATATCTATTATGCGGACCGTACAGGCCTTGAAGACCGTGTATTCCGTATTCGTACAGGTAAAGCAGCTTCTGCAACTCCGTTACCACGTACTTTGCACAGCATAAACAACATCCGAGTTAAAACATTGGATGATGGATTAATTGAAGCAAAAGTTGCATGGCAAACGCTTTATAACCGTCAAAGTTTAGAAGGCTGTTTTTACGGACACGCAACCTATCTTTTACGCCAAACAGCAGATGGTTTCCGCATTCGTCGTCAGCACAGCATTTTGCTGAATGACAAAATTGATTCCGTTTTAGACTTCTATCACGTTTAAGGGGAATGAAAATGGGACATTCAGTTGCACTTAATTTTGCCGATGGCAAAACCTTTTTCATTTCGGTAAATAACAACGAATTGTTGCTTGATGCAGCAGTTCGCCAAGGAATTAACCTACCGTTAGACTGCCGCGAAGGTGTTTGTGGTACCTGTCAGGGACAGTGTGAAACTGGTATTTATGAACAAGAATATGTCGATGAAGATGCATTAAGTGAACGTGATTTGGCTGAGCGAAAAATGTTAGCTTGCCAGACGCGTGTAAAATCCGATGCAGCTTTTTATTTCGATCATGATTCTGCTATTTGTAACGCTGGTGATACTTTAAAAATTGAAACCCAAGTGACTGCGGTTGAGCTGGTTTCTGAAACGACAGCAATCTTACACCTTGATGCAAGCAGTCATACTGAACAACTTCAGTTTTTACCGGGTCAATATGCTCGTTTGCAAATACCGAATACTGAAGATTGGCGTTCTTATTCTTTTGCAAATAGACCAAATACAACCAATCAATTGCAATTTTTAATTCGTCTATTGCCAGACGGTGTGATGAGCAATTACCTGCGTGACCGTTGTCAGGTTGGACAAAGCCTACTTATTGAAGCGCCGCTTGGTAGTTTCTACTTACGTGAAGTAGAACGACCACTGGTTTTTGTGGCGGGTGGAACAGGTTTATCAGCTTTCTTGGGAATGCTAGATAACTTGGTGGATCAACCGAACTCACCTGCCGTTCAGTTGTATTACGGCGTAAATAATGAAACCGATTTATGTGAACAACAACGTTTACATGCCTATGCAGAACAGCTTCCAAACTTTAGTTATCATCCGATTGTGACTAAAGCAACCGAAGCTTGGCAAGGTAAAGCAGGCTATATCCATGAGCACTTAAATAAAGATCAACTGGCCGAGCAGGATTTTGATATGTATTTATGTGGTCCACCGCCAATGATTGAAGCCGTGAAAAATTGGTTAGATGAACAATCTTTGCAAAACTATCGTATTTATAGCGAGAAGTTTTTACAGAGCAATACATCACGTTGAAGTATAAATAATTTAAAAACCACTAAACCTGAAATCATTCAATATACTCTTATAAAGGGTATATTGAATTTTTGCATTTAAATCAAAAGTTTTTATATATCAATAGTATAAAATAATTAATTCCGACAAAATAAATTGACCAGCTCACTCGGATTTGCTATAAATTTTGATAGATCTTAAGGAATAAGATCATGATGAGATTAACTTATAGCACCTTTTATATCCCCCTATTCTATTTCTCGAATGTATTAAATTGATGGACAAAATCCAAAGTAAAAATTTGAGAAAATCATATTAATTAGCGGATAAATTGGTCTGTATTTTGCTTATATCTCATAGTAATTTGCGAGTAACTTAATTTTTTTAAGTGCCGTATTTACGTGTTGCAAAGCTAAGGTTTCACATATTTTGCACAGTAAATACAGGAGTGAGCCAAAAGGGATAAATATGAACCAAGCCAACTCCCACGAACTCAATGGACGTCATTTTCAAAATGAGTCGATCTTTACTGTTCATAATTTGGTGTTTGATCACCACGATTTAAGCGAAACTTGCCGAAATGTGGGGCAAATTTTTAAACCGCATGATCTTAAAATCTCTCATCAGAAGCGAGATTTCAGTGCAACCATGCACCATGTTAAAACAGGCGCACTGTCTATTAGCCGCTTGGAATATGGCGCGGATGTCATTATTGAACCAGATCACCTTGATAACTTTTACCTAATTCAAATTCCAACTCAGGGCTATGCAGAAATCGAGTTTGGTTCACAAAAGTTTATTTCTTATTCTCAAGTTGCATCTCTTATTTCTCCTCAGCAATCTTTACGTATGCGCTGGCATGCGAACTCACCACAGCTCATTCTAAAAGTTTCAAAGGATGATTTTACTTACCATTGCCGTCAGCACATTGCCGATTCAGAAAATAACTTACTCGTTTTCGACCCAAAATTAGACTTTGCTACACAAAGTGGAGCCTACTTTTTACAGCTCGTTAGAACATTAATGGATGCTTTAGCATGTGAGCAACATCCACTCCATCATCCTTTAGCTTTTAAACAATTTGAGTCAAATTTGTTTAATGCGCTCATTTATGGTCAACCCAATAACGCATTACATAAGCTTGATCATTATAAAGAAAAAACAGTCTCTCCTTATTTCGTGAAGCGTACAGAAGCTTATATAAAAGAACATTTACATGAGCCGCTTAATGTCGAAATTTTGGCTGAACATGCAGGCGTGAGCGTGAGAACGCTATTTACCGGTTTTAAAAATTATTTGGGGACAACCCCAATGTCTTATTTAAAAGAGTTACGCTTTGAGCAAGCCCATTTAGAGCTGATGCACAATGAAAATCTATCTGTCACTGACGTTGCATTTAAATGGGGATTTACTCACTTAGGCCGTTTTTCTCAAGAATATAAACGCCGTTATGGTGAATTACCTTCTTCTACCCGCCGTTCTGGTCAAAATGAAGGCTCAGGCTTAATTACTTCAATTTTTTCTTAAAACAAATATAGAAAAGCCTTTTATATTGATTGATATAAAAGGCTTTTTTTATAGTTTAAAAATGATGAACATAACGAACTTGCAGTCGTGTTCCCTCTGCGCGGTTTTCAGCATCTTGCTCAAAATAAGCATTTGCAACTAAATGGTCATTTTTAGAAAAACTATACATCGCACCGGGGCCAATAGCCCACACTTGTTCACGTCGACCTTTGACTTTTTCACCATCAACTTCGGTGTCCGTGAATTGTTTTAGCCAATAACCATTTAGTCCTAAGCGGAACTGTTCAGTAATGGCATAGTCTGTTGCGAAGTTTGCATGAATTGCTTGACCAGCTTGCATATCATTTGCTCCAGCAAAAGCATAGCTTGGGTCATCATTTTTAAAGTTATAGAGGTAATGGATACGCGTTGAAGCTGTCCATTTTGGATTAAACCAATATGTGGCAGCCCAATAAGGATCAAATGAAACAGCGTTATTACTTGGATTAATATCTTTTTGCTGGTCGTATTCCCCAGTAGGTAAATTGACCTGAAACTCAAAACGATGTACAAACTTCGGCCCTTGCGCGCCCATGACTGGATCGAACTGAATAAAAGGTCCGATCATAATGTCCCCAAAGCCACTTTGGGCCTTAATAGCAGCATTATTTAAGCCATCATCCATGTCCATTTTGCTGACAGAAGGAATTAAAAAATTTATGCCTAGACTGGCTTTATCTTTTACTCGGACATTCGATAAATAACTAATCTGCTCAACCAGTACTTGATAATTTAAATCTGTTTTAGGTAAACCGAGTTTTTGTCCATTGGAATCGACCAGTTTATTGCTATCGTAATTTTGAAAATAGGTTTGAGCATACCAGCCAGGCCCTGCGGGTAATCCGCCATCGAGAAAGCTGGTCATGCCTAAATTTACGGTCGGTAAATCATAGGCATGTGTAACCAATGGCAAACCCAACAATGTCCCTGCTAAAAAGCCATGTTTAATTAAAGTGCTTTTCATCTTCTTATTTCCTATAAAAAAATCACGACCGGATTGATCGTGATTATGGTGAATTAATGTGCTAATTCTGGATGTTCTGCGGCAATCCGATACTTTCCTGCGTGGAATACCAATGGTTCACCTTGGCGTTGTTGGTATTGTTCAATTTGACCAATAAAAATCAGGTGATCACCGCCTTCATACTGATTTACATTACGGCAAACCAAGGTTGCGAGTGCATCAGTCAAAATTGGAACACCAGCATTGCATTGTTGATGGGCAATGCCTGCAAATTTGTCTTCAGCACCTCGAGCAAAATGCCCCGAAAGCTGATGATGCTCTTGTGCCAACATGTGAATGGCAAAATATTCAGCTTCTACAAAATCAGGCAAACTTGGCGCGGTTTTTGAAAGACTCCACAAAACTAATGGCGGATCTAAAGACAGAGATGAAAATGAGTTGGCTGTCATGCCTATTTTCCGACCATCTTTACCACGAGTTGTAATTACGGTAACGCCAGTTGCAAACTGTCCAAGCAAGTTACGGATTTCTCTCGGGTTTTCAGCATTAATGGCTTGTAAAGCTAAAGTTTCAATTGTGTCCATTTTAAAATCTCCCTTTGATATTTTGACCTTAAGCGACTTTTGCTGCGGTTTTTGAGACCAAGAATGCTTGAGCTTGATCTGCATCAAACCACCAAGGGGCAAAAGCGCGAGGGTCATCAAAGTTATTGGCCATAATTAAAGCAATGCTTTGGTTTTGGCTTGCAGCTGCTAATAGTTCAACAACATGCGGTTGTGGCGGTACGAGCAAGCTATTGGTCCAAGCCACGACTTTTTCTGCATAAGCCCAATAGCGTTCAAAAGTTTGAACCATCCATTGTTCGCTAAAGCTTTGATTATCATTGGCTAAAATGGCATCGAAATAGATCTTGCTACACTTAGCCGCATTGTTTGAGCCTTGGCCGGTAATTGGATCATTGACCACTAAGGCATCTGCCATGCCAAAAATTTTCTTGCCAGACGGTAAGGTTAAGACGGGTTTGCGTACTGTCGGTGGGAAACGTCCTGCTAAATATGCACCAGCATCGGTTAACTCAACATTTGTGCAACGTTCATATTCCCAAGGCACAAATTTCTTGAGTAAATCCAAACTGCATTGCAGGTGCTGTTCGGGTGTTTTGACATCTTGCCAGCAGTCCATTGGACCGTTTGGAATACCTTCAAACACCATGATGTCGCAAGGACCATTAACGGTAAGTGCTGGAAATGAAAAGTATTCGCCGACTTCAGGAATAATGTTAAAAGTCACACGTGAATAAGGTGAAATTGGCTTCATGTTTTTGACGTAGGTCAAAGCCAAAGCGCGTTGAGGCTTATCAAAAACACTGCGCACATCATCACGTTCAAACTGTTTAACGACTTCACCTTTACCAGCCGCAAGTAATACAAGCTCATAGTCGTTTGCGAGTTGTTCTAACTCTTCTATACCCACATCTTGAATCACTAATCGACCGCCGCGGCGTTCAAATTCTTCCATCCAATATGGCATTTTGACGCGTTGATCGACCGATTGAGCGTAACGCTCAAGACGAGCACTCCATTCAAATGCTTTACCACCATTTTCAGGATTGACTAAAGCTAGCCCAATACCTTCTACCGCTGGACATTGTTCTTCCCAAAAATTTAGTCCCAAGTCACGTTCAGTTTGTAAAGCGGTATGAAACATACACTGGCTTGACATGACTTTACCTTGGCGGATTTCATCGGCAGTTCGGTTGGTGATCATGGTTACGTCGTAACCTGTATCTAATAAGCCTAAACCAAGCTGTAAACCAGACTGTCCTGCTCCAACAATTGCAATACGGCGCATAATCTTCTCCATAATTTTCTAAATGTGCTTTAAAACGCTGTGCTATTCGGCTAAACGTGGAATAGCGGGCTGTGATCCTTCAGGGCCCATCACTGAATATCCGCCATCGACCGCATAATCTGCTCCGGTGACAAAACTCGCAGCAGGTGACAATAAAAACAAAACAACATTGGCGACTTCTTCGGGATGACCCAATCGGCCTAGTAAGTGATAATCGGCTGCCACGCTATCGGCCTTTTCGCGGTTATTACCGCTGACTTCTGCAATGACACGAGACCATGTCCAACCCGGTGAAACTGAGTTGACGCGAATACCATCGGCAGCAAAATCCATTGCCATGCTTTGTGTGAGTTGACGTATCGCGGCTTTAGAAACCGGATATAACCAGCGTCCTGTTTGCGCCACTTTGGCCGAGATTGAAGTAAAATTAACGATTGAACCTTGTTGCTTTTTTAAGTCATTGTATAAAGCACGGCTCAACTCAACGGTAGAGACCAAATTAATATCAAGTGCTTGTAACCAATCCTGACGTGAAGATTTAAAACCGTCATCTAAGTAGGTACATGCCAAATTCACCAAGTAACTCACTTCACCTAAATGTTGGTGAATATCTATCACAGCTTGTTGAATAGCCGCATCGCTGGTTAAATCGGTTTGAATAAACATCACATCATGGTTAAAGCTTTCTGCAATCGCCTTACCTTTGGCATCAATATCTAAGATAGCGACATGAGCACCTGCACTCACCAAGGCTTGTACAACAGCTTTACCAATCAGGGTTGCACCGCCGCTCAACACAGCAACTTTTCCTTTTAAATCTATATTCATTGCAGATCCTCCTTAACTAACTGGCTTGCCTTCACTACTTGACCAAGATGGCATCAACGTATTGGAAGGAAGATCTTCATCAAGAAGTTTTCGCGCTGTCTCGACACCTGCAACTGGTAAGCCTGTTGGGTCTAATAAACCAATTTGAACGAGCACCGATGCTTGGTCCCAGTAAATATGTTCATGACACAGCTTTGAACCTCTGAACTGAATTACACCTAACATTGGGATTTCGACGTATTTACCAGTTGGTTTTACACCCGGTAATAACCAGTCAATTTCAGCGTCGTGTGTAAAGCTCATAATGAACTCGTCTACCACTTGCGTTGAGCCAACCGTACGAGAGATCGAAGTGATCTTCATATCTTTCGGGTTTTGATGCACAAAGTGATATTGATAAAAACGGGCAAGCTGGCTTTGGCCTACACCGCCAGTTAAGGTTGGAATATGGTTGACATAAGGTTCAGCAACCATCGTTGCCATGGTAGCTGGTACGTCACGCGTATCGAACTCATGCCGAATATGCTCTTCCCATAGTGCAACTAGGTCATATTTCGGCCCAATCGTTTCATGTAGAGCTGTTACTGTACGTTCATGGGCAAAGCGCGCTGAAGGTTTGTGGTAATGGTTGCTTTTTGGTCGTGCAAAAGCATGATCAACACCTTCATAAACATAAGCTTGTACATTTGAATATTGGTTAACTGCATCGACAATCGCTTGCCTCGCATCTGGCGGTGTAAATTGGTCCAGTTCTGCAATATGTAAAACCAAACGCCCCTTTACGTTGGCTAACTCATCTAAGGCTTTTTCAATGCCTACACCGTAATAACCTATGGCACATGCCACTTCCGAAAGTCGACAGCCTGAAAGATACGCAAGCTTTCCACCTAAACAATAGCCCACTACGCCGAGACCTGTAGAGGTATCACATTCTGGTTGTGTCTTTAAAAAAGCTAAGCTGTCCTGAATATCTTCAACACCGAGGTTTTCATCATATTGCTGATAAAGTTCAAAAGCTTTTTGAAAATCTTCTGGTGTATAACCGAGTTCAATATTAGGTGCTACACGCCAAAATAGATCAGGAACCAAAACGGTATAGCCTTCTTCTGCAAGAAATTCTGCTTTTTCTCGCATGGCTGCATTAACCCCAAAGATTTCCTGACAAAGCACAACTCCAGGTCCTTTTCCTGTTTCTGGTGTTGCTAGATATGCACTGAACTGCTTTCCAGATGCTGTTTTAATTTGAACGGTTTGACCAGCCATAGTGTCAACTCCTGACATTGTTATGGCTTTATCTTCTATCCGAATTTTTTTTTAGACTGTCCAAAAGCTGCAAGCACTATCCAATCTCTGCGCAATTATCAAAATCAATCAAACTGGATAAAAAATTAAAAACAAAGAAACACCTATATTTCAAAACTTTAAATTAAAAATGGAAATGAATGCTTTTTATCTAATTTGGAAAAAATGGATGAAGATTAGGACTTATTGGATAGTGACGATTGGCTAAAAATAGTTCAATCAAGTCATGTAATTCGTTTGATTACATAAAAAAAGCCCAGTCATTTTCTAAATTAAGGCGTTTATTTATGCATCGACCATGGCCAATTTATGGACAACAAAAAACGTTAATGCTCATCAATATTTTATGTTGCAGTGCATTTTCTACTCAGGCTTATTCAGCGGATGAAGAATGGAAATTTACATTAAAAAATGCATATATAGACAGAAACTATGACAATCCAGATGTAAAAGACACAGGTAGTTGGTCACAATCAGTTTCTCTATTTTACAACTCAAATATGCATGATACGCCGTTAGAAATTGGAGGAACCCCGATTCAAATTGGCGCAAATGCTTCAGCACAATATGCGGTTCGTTTAAGCCAAGATAAACATGTTGCAGATACGGTATTACCTTTTGATAAAGCGACGCAGTCCCAAGCACCCGATTATCTAAAATATGGTGCGACCTTAAAGTTAGGATATAACAAGACGCTACTCAGCATTGGTGAATTATGGCTGGATTTACCCGTAACCACTGTAGATGCAAGCCGACAACTACTGACGTCTTATTGGGGAACTAATCTTAAGAGCCAGCTAAACGACAAACTTTTTGCTGAAATTGGCCGTATTGAAAAAGTATCACCGCGAAATGAAGAAGATTTCCATCGATTTTCTTTTACTTCAAAAGGTGTGACTGGCTACTCCGACGGACTTAACTACATAGATCTGCGCTATCAATTTACGCCTACATTGAAGGGTGAATATTACTTTGGGAATATGGAGGATTTATATAACAAACACTATGTCGGCATTGACCATCTATGGAAAAATTCTAATTTTTCAGTTAATTCAAAATTCAAATATTTCAATGCTAAAGATAATGGAAATCTTTTTGACATCGACGCACAAAACGTAGGGTTATTAGAAACGCTTAAAGTAAAAAATCACAGCTTTAGTGTGGGTTATCAGCAAATTATTGGTGAGTCTGCTTACCCGTTACCAGATGGCTTCTTGCCTGAAACTTATTTCATTAACTGGAACACGACTGGTTTCTTCAAACAAGATGAAAAGTCTTATCACTTCATCTATGGCTATGACTTTAAAGATCATGTGCCTGGTTTAAATACCACTTTCAAATATGTATATGGCGATCACTTTAAGACAGCAGATGGCTTAAAAAATAAAGAAAGTGAATCCAACGTTATCATCAATTATGCCCTTCAACAGCCTTTTCTCAAAGGTTTAGCCCTTCAGTACATCTTCATCAATTACGACGTTAAGCATGGAAACGATTTCTCTGAAAACCGTTTCTTCGTCAATTACAGCAAAAAATTTTAATGAATAAGGAATACGTATGAAAACGATAGATGCAAACACGATTATCAATCGCGAAAAACTGTCTCCATTACAATGGATGGTTTTTATACTAGGCTTTTTTGTCTTCTTCTGTGATGGTCTAGATACAGGAATTATTGGTTTTGTTGCTCCAGCATTACTCGATGATTGGGGAATTACTAAGCCTCAGCTTGCTCCAGTTTTAAGTGCTGCTTTAGTCGGTATGTCGATTGGTGCAATTATTTCTGGGCCTCTGTCTGATAAGTTTGGCCGCAAAGGCGTTATTGTTTTTACAAGCCTTTTATTTTCCATATTTACGATTTTGTGTGGCTTTGCCAACTCAACTCAAGACTTAATGATTTATCGCTTTATAACAGGTGTTGGTTTAGGCGCAGCCATGCCAAACATCAGTACGATTGTTTCTGAGTATATGCCTGTAAAACGTAAAGCATTTCTTACAGGTCTTGCTGGCTGTGGATTTATGCTGGGTATTTCTTGCGGCGGTGTGCTATCCGCTTATCTGTTAGAAAGCTATGGTTGGGCTAAGGTTATTATTATTGGCGGAAGCATTCCCCTCATTTTAGTGGTTGCTTTATTGCTTAAATTACCTGAATCAACTCAATACTTAATTACACGTCATCAACAAGACAAAGCTCAGCGTATTTTAGAAGATATTCAAGGTCATTCCTTCCAAGAGCCAGTAAAACTTGTTTTAACTCAAGCAGAAACTGTATCAGATGAAAATCCAGTTAAAGTGGTTTTAGGAAAATATCTGTGGGGTTCAAGTATGCTTTGGCTCTGCTGCTTTACGAGTCTTTTAGTGTTTTATCTTTTAACAAGCTGGATGCCAACGATTTTAAAAACAGCTGGTTTTAGTACCCAACAGTTTAGTTTAATTGCCGCGATTTTCCCTTTTGGTGGTGTGATTGGTGCAACGATTATGGGATGGTACATGGATAAACTGAACCCAACCACAGTCATTAAATATTCATATCTAATTGCCTTCGCCCTATTCATTGTCGCAGGTCTAGTAAGCTCAAATATTTTCTTGTTAGGTCTTACTATCTTCTTAATTGGTGCTTTACTCGCTGGTGCACAGTCTTCATTACTGCCACTTGCAGCTATATTCTATCCAGCGGTCTGTCGTGCGGTTGGTGTTTCATGGATGCATGGTATTGGCCGTATCGGTGCAATTTTAGGCGCTTTCTTTGGCTCGCTCATTTTCACTTTTAACTTAAGCTTAAGCGGTATTTTCTTTATTCTTGCGCTACCAACCTTCATCTCATTTATTGCACTTAGTCTCAAAGTGATTTATGAGAAATCTAAAAACAAACAAGTGTTAAAGCTCGAAGAAAGTCTATAAATATTAATCAATAAATAAAAAACTGATTTAGTTGCCTAAATCAGTTTTTTATTGCGAAAATTAAATATCAGAAAATTTTGCCTTTGGTCTCACTTGGATTTTCTCCAAACTCTTCACGATATTCTTGAGAAAAACGACTTAAATGGTTAAAGCCCCAGTCATAGGCAAGCTTTGAAATAGAAACCTTTCTATCTGCACCTGTGGTGCTCAGGATTTTGTAAATTTGTTGGAGGCGATATTTTTTTAAATACGACATTGGGCTGGTGCCGTAGTATTGTTGAAATTCATCATACAATTTTGATTTTGAAACCCCAGCCAAACGCTGTAAGTCTTCTGCACAGATTTCTTCATGTGCATGTTCAATAATAAAATTACGAACCTTACGGATATAAGCAGGCTCATCCTGATGTGAAAGTGACTTTAAAGCTTCAGAATAGTTGTTTTCTTGAGACAACAATAACGCTTTAATTACAAAATTTTCATAGTCTTCAGATAACATCTGCAAACCATAAAAATTACTATATTGCGATTTTAGCTGTAAAAAATTCTGAATATTTTTCCACCACGCACCAATAAGTTGCTCAGAGTCTAAGTGCATTTCAGGATTAAAAATAATGGGAGCCTCTATAGGTTTATTCAGTAGATCTGCAAGAACAATCTGCATACTTCGCTCAGGAATAACCACTTGAAATTTTCTGCAATCTTTATCAATAATCAAATCTTGCTGATCGTTGTTTGAAACAATAAGGCCTCTGTTTTCATCAGACTGATAATGAGCGCCACGAATATTGAGAGCTTGTCGCCCTTGTATAGGTAAGCTAATGCTATACGCTTTTAAATTTGAGATGTTAATGGCAACGTTTGCACCATAACTGATTGTACCGATCGCCATTTTTTTATTAGGCAAACGCATTCCGTCATAGTGAAAATCGAGAGTGTCTTTGTAAATTGTATCTAGACGGTGTTCACCACAAATTGTGGACATCAAATTCTGCGCAAATTCAGCTTTGCGTGAATAATGATTGAGTTCCATCTGTTGGCTGAGTGATATCATATCCTTTTCACCTAGCTAAATAACTTATTGCTTAAAAAGCAACTTGTATGCCAATTAATATCCTTTAATTGACGAGTTTTCCTGAAAAATATCGAATCAAGAAAGAGAGTAAAGATTACTTTCTCATACTCTATTAAATTTTAAAAATAGAAATAAGTTAAATACCTTTAAAGTATAATTTCATACCTTAACAAACTTATTTTATTAGATTTTTTATAAGCAACTAGAGTAGAGATAAATCATTCTTTTAAACAGCAGACTATCGTAAATTTCAACAAATAAAAAACCGCCTATTTTAAATAAGCGGTTTTTATAAAATACTTAAATTATTGGGCGGTGTAACCACCATCCATAACAACAGCTTGGCCAGTTACCCCACCTGCTTTGCTACTCGCAAGGAAAATCGCATAGTCAGCAATTTCTTCAACAGAGAGCAACCGCTTTTGAGGAACCATTTCCAAAATTACATCTTCAAGTGCGCTGTCTAAACTTACATTACGGGTTTTAGCCAAATCTGCAATTTGCCCACGAACCAACGGTGTATCTACATAACCCGGACATAAAGCATTTACCGTAATGCCATCACGCGCACATTCTAATGCCGCAACTTTTGTTAGACCAATTACGCCATGTTTAGCACTGTTATAACCTGCCTTTCCAGCGAAACCAATCAAGCCATTAATAGAGGCCATATTAATGATACGGCCATATTTTTGAGCTTTCATAATTGGAAGAACATGTTTAATACCAATAAATGCCCCAGTTAACATGACTTGAACTAACTTTTGAAACACAGCCGTTGGAAACTCTTCAATAGGTGCAACATGTTGAAAACCAGCATTATTAATTAAGATATCAACCGTACCAAAGGTCTTTTGAGTGAGCTCAATGGCTTGTTTATAAGCATCTTCATCAGTTACATCGCATGGTGCAGATAATGCATCAAAACCTTGTTCTTTAAGTGAGTTCGCCGTTTCTTGACACTTTTCAGCATTCATATCAGAAATAACAACTTTGGCACCTTCTTGAGCAAATTTCTTAGCAATCTCTAGACCGATACCACTTGCAGAACCTGTAATAAAAGCGACCTTACCGTCTAAAAGTTTTGTCATTTATTTACTCCTTAATACTTATAACGCGCTGATTTAAACAATACCCGTTACGGTAAAGACTGTAATCACCACAAATACCGCTAACGTTTTGATTACCGTAACCGCAAAAATATCTTTATACGATTGTTTATGGGTTAACCCAGTAACAGCCAGTAAAGTAATAACAGCACCATTATGCGGAAGTGTATCCATACCGCCTGACGCCATCGCAACCACACGGTGCATGACTTCTGGTGGAATACCCGCAGCTAAAATCGCGGCGTTATATTGTTCAGCCATCGCACTTAAAGCGATACTCATACCGCCTGAAGCTGAACCGGTAATACCTGCTAAAACGGTTGTCGTTACGGCCCCATTTACTAATGGATTTGTAAAGGTACTGCTCATTGCATGGCTAATCAGAGCAAAGCCCGGTAATGACGCAATAATTGCACCGAAACCATACTCAGAAGCCGTATTCATCACTGCTAAAAGTGAGCCGCCAATACTGGCATTAATGCCCTCTTTGAAGTTCGTCACTACACGTTGATAATCAAATAAAATTGCAGAAATAATTCCAACAATCAGCGCAAGACCCACTGCCCAGATCGCACCAGTTTTTGCAATATCTACGGTGTAATCCGCTAATCCAACTGCGGCAAAATCAAAACCATTTGGATACCACTCTTTGATTGCTTTAGACAAATATTTGTTCATTACTGCAACAAGAATAAGGGGTACAAACGCTAAAAACTGACGAGCCGTACTTTCATTATTTTGTAAGTTCATATCGGCTTCAATTTCTTGAGACGGCGTATCGTCTACACCAAAACCAGAGTATCCCTCACCAGCTTTTACAGCTGCACGGCGACGCCATTCTAAGTAAGCCAAACCCATGCATAGAACAAAGATAGCACCGATAATTCCTAGAAATGGTGCAGCATAAATATTGGTGCCAAAGAATGTAGTTGGAATTACGTTCTGGATTTGTGGCGTACCCGGTAATGCATCCATGGTAAATGTAAATGCACCAAGCGCGATGGTCCCCGGAATTAAACGTTTTGGAATATTAGCTTGTCTAAAAAGCTGGTTTGCAAAAGGATAAATGGCAAATACAGCAACAAATAAACTTACACCGCTATAGGTTAAAATTGCACCTAACAATACAACGGTTAAAATTGCTTTTTTTGCTCCAATCCATCTCACAATGGTTCGTGCAATAGACTCAGCAATTCCTGACATCTCAACGACTTTACCGAAAATTGCCCCGAGTAAAAATACAAGAAAGTAATCTTTAATAAAGTTCACCATTTTGGGCATAAATACACCCGAATAAAACGGTAAGACATTGGCAGGGTTAATGAGAAGAACAGCGAGTAAGGCACAAATTGGTGCCATGAGAATGACTGAAAAGCCCTTGTAAGCTGTATACATCAACAGCCCAAGCGAAAGTAGAATTACAAATAATTCCCACATATATTCCTTCTCCCTAAAGAATAGATATTAGGTTCAATAAAATTACCAAAAGATATTTAGGTTATCCCAAACCTAAAATGATAAAAATCACAGTATCTATGAGTGGTAATAGGTAAATGAGCTTAAAAATAAAATATCACTAAAACATTTAAAAACAATGCAATTTATTTAAATTTTAAAATATACATGCAATACAAATAGTTAAGTTGCTTCATTAGTAAAATTCAATTATTTAAAAAATATTATTATTTAATAAAACTTATTAATTATTGAGTAAATTAAATTAATATCTCTATATTATTTAATAAAGACAATTAAATAATATATTTTTTAAATTAATTTGATAAATATAATTCATCTTATTCTTTTGAAATATTGCGCAGATAATTTTCTATCTTTATTTGAATAAAGCAATTTGAAGCTTAATCATCAAAAGATTAGAACAGGAATATAGAGTCGTGTTTTTAATATTCTCATCTTTACTCGAAAACGGCGCTTGTTTATTAAAGATAACTTCTACTTCTGTCACTAGAGCTAGACATGTAATGAATACTATTACATGTCTACTGATAGAATTTATAATTTAGATTTTTCACTAGTATATAAGTTATGAATAAAAGAAATATTTTGTTCACTCTTCAAACTGGATTGATCATCCTACTTAATGGATGTACCGATACTTCTCTGGTTCAAAATAAGGTTATTGTTCCAAAAATTGGTTACTCTGGTAATGCTGATAATGCAAGCTATAGTGAGGCACAAATCAAGATTGAAGGCTCTTGTGTTTATTTAATGAATACAAATGATCGAGTGATTCCTATTTTTGCAACTAAAGATGCTCATTAGGATAGCAATAAATATCTTTTAATTGTTGACTCAAAAGAATATAAAGATGGTGACACGATTGCTTATGGCAGCGGAGAAGCTTATCCCATTAATTTGAACAACTACAAATGGATAATTAAACCTGATACTACATGTGATCTAAGTAAAGGCGTTATTATCAATCAATTTATAGAACCTCTTACTAAAAAGTAAAGAAAAAAGCCCCTATATGAAAATTCAACTCTTAGCCTCTTTAACTGCTTTTAGCCTAATATCTTGCATGGTAAAACCTACTATAACTAATCATGAAGAGGTTTCTATTCAACCGATACTTATTACAAGCAATACGAAAAGTAATATTTCAATGATGGCTTCAGCACAAGGAAAGCTTATAGCAGATAAAAATGGATGTATCAGACTGGGTGATGAAAAAGGTCCGTTGATTATTTGGCCTAATGGCAGCAAATTAGTAAATTTAGGCCATGGTAAATTTAAAGTTACCAATGGTTTTACAAATCAATCTACTTTAATTGGTGAAGAGATATCAATAAGTGGTGGCTTATATGAAGTAAAATCTGCACAAGTCACTCCTTCTATTCCCCATACTTGCGTAAATCATGGTTACTGGCTAGCTGGGCCTATAAATATAAATTAATTTCTTACTTGTCTAGTATCATCGTAAAATTAAGTCTTAGATATTATTATGATAGATTAGTTATTTAACGGAACATTGTTAAAATGTTCAAAAGAGTTGAAACAACGATGAAAAAGACAATTTTAATTATTATTCTTTCTTTAATATCTTATAAATTTACCCATGCAGCACAAACTATTTACACACCTAAAAATGATTTAAATTGGCAGGGTTTTGATTTTCATTATGTATTTTTTTCGGATGGTGAAAAAGCATCTAGAAAAATTTTTGACCAAAGAATGGAAAAACAGGTTGATATCTTTAAAGCTCGCCATGAACCAAGAATTAAATTTGCAAAGAATTTACAAGATAAGCTTCAGGCAGAATGTGATTATCTTGCAGATGCTCAAAAACTTCTGGCAGTATATATGCAGTACTATCCAAAGCTTTTACAACAGAAAGATGCAAAACCAATTTTCTTTCAATATCGGGAATATTTAGATCATTTCAAAACCAATAATTCAAAGTGTGAAACTTAAGGAAGATTACGCATTCTTTATTACATTTTAATTTTTTACGCACAATCGTTAAGTGCTTGTTTCATTTTTTTCGGTATAACTGCCCAAGAAGATGATGGGATATGTCCTTTTACTTTCGTGGCACCATTTTCATTTGATATGTATATCGTCACTCCAGCATATCCCATTTCTCCTTTAGCAAGTCTAAAACCATTTTTAGTCTCAGTTGTAGTTAGAGGCAAAAGCACAGATGTTTTTTCAAGAACACAATTTTTGTATTCAGCTGTAGACTTTTGAGTTGTTAGTACCACATCAGGCTTATTTTCCGTTTGTTGTTCTATAGATTGGCATCCACTAATAAAAGTAAAACTTGAAACTAATCCCCAAAAAATGATTTTTTTCATGTTACTATTACCTTTAATAATGAGTTAAATTTAAAAGTTAAGGATAATACAAATCACCCATCAGTAGTCTAATTTTTTAAAAATAGCATTTATTTAATTTAAATTATTCAATAGAATAACAATGTAAAATCTTGATAAGAAAACAAAATATGATATGGATTAAATTTATAATATATCCTTTGGGAATGTTTGTATTGTGGCAAATCATTTTCATCATCGAACAGCTTTCTTTAGAATTTTTAAATGCACCACAAATAATTGTAGCTATAATTGCACTGATCATAAATTGCGGTATGCAAATTTTGATTGGTTATAAAGTTCCTCAATTAGCACCAAAATATAAGTTTGTAGCGAGTATTACATACATCATCTTATTCACTTTTTTAGTAGCAATTTATTCAACCATAATTTTATTAGAAGGCTTAAAAGTTGCTCCTCAAGCAATTTGGCTAGGTTATTTGTTTTTCCATGTAGTTGGAATGGCTCTATACTTTGCTAACAACACAGATGAGTTTTGTTGGGAAAATTTACTGAAGTAGCTCAGCCTATTGTCCCCTGCTTTATTTTCTTAATTTTTTTAAAAAAACATCATATTAAACAAATTTTCGTATAAATTACCCTTCTAAGTGAGCTGGGTAATCTAAAGGAATGAAATGACGCTTAAACAACTAAAAGCTTTTTTAGCCCTTGCGCGTACCCTCAACTATGCTAATGCCTCTTTAGAGCTACATCTCAGCCAGTCTGCTTTAAGTCTCACCATCAAAAGCTTAGAGGAAGAATTAGGCGGAAAGCTCTTTAACCGTAATACTCGCCGTGTTGAGCTTACACAAGAAGGTAAATCCCTCATTCCCTATGCTAAAAAATTACTCGCCAATTGGGATGAAATGGAAAACGATGTTAAACAACGTTTTAAGCTCAATCGTGGAACTTTAAGTATTGCCTCAATGCCCTTTGTGACCCATGCAATTTTGCCTGAGGTGATTCATCAATTTTTAGAACTTCATCCCAATCTTAACTTTTCAATTCACGATATTCCCAATGAAACCATTATAGAAAAAGTACAAGATGGTATTTTCGAGCTTGGTATCTGCTTTGAACCTGATCTCACCGAAGGCCTAGAGTTCAAACCACTATTTGAAGAAGATTTCTTAGCTCTATTACCAAAGACTCACCCACTTGCTCAATCATCTTCTATTACATGGCAAGAGCTTTGTTCAAATCCATTCGTGACATTGCAAAAACCTTCAATTGTTCGATATTTGGTTGAGCAGAATTGTTTGCGAAATAATATAACGCTCGATTTGAAAGTTGAATGTCATCAAATTTCATCACTTTCAAGTTTTGTGGCTTATGGAATTGGGGTAAGTGCAATTCCAAGACATTTTGCTAAACACATTGATAAAGAACATAACGTACTCATTGAGTTAAAGGATGAATCTATCCATAAGACTGTAGGAATTGTTTATAAAAAGAACTTTGAAATTTCAAATATTTCGACTCAATTTATTGAAGCTTTGATTCAATATAAATTTTAAAAAATTAAAGACTGCTTTTTAGGATGAGCTAAGCATACGCTTAAGCTAAAATTATTAATTATAATAATTTTCAATGATATGAGGTAGTTTTTTAAAGTATTTTGCTTTATGTTCGTCTGATCTTTTGTAGACGATTTGAAACCATTCATTGATTATACTTATTAATCATTTAAAAAAATTAACTTCTATAACGCAAAATGTGATGCTAAAACTAAGATTACTAAGGGATATAGGATAACAATAGAATGAATAAAGTTTATGCCAATGCAGAGGCAGCACTAAAAGATGTTATTGCAGATAATCAAACACTTGCCGTAGGCGGTTTTGGTTTATGTGGAATTCCGGAAAAACTGATTGTTGCAGTTAAGCAAAGTGGTGTGACTGGTCTCACATGTATTTCAAATAACGCAGGTGTAGATGATTTTGGTTTAGGTATTTTGCTTCAAACCAAACAGATCAAAAAAATGATCTCTTCTTATGTTGGTGAAAACAAAGAATTTGAGCGCCAATATTTAAATGGTGAACTTGATGTAGAACTTACTCCGCAAGGTACTTTAGCTGAAAAGTTACGTGCTGGTGGTGCTGGTATTCCGGCGTTTTATACACAAACCGGCGTTGGTACACTCATTGCCGAAGGTAAAGAAGAACGTACCTTTAATGGCAAAAACTACATTTTAGAAGAATCTTTAACAGCAGATGTTGCCCTCGTTAAGGCCTATAAGGCAGACAAGGCTGGTAACTTAGTGTTCCGTAAAACTGCTCAGAATTTTAACCCTGAATGTGCGATGGCTGGAAAAATTACAATTGCCGAAGTTGAACAGGTTGTTGAAATTGGTGAATTAGATCCGGATGAGATCCATTTAGCGGGTATCTATGTAAACCGCATTGTACTTAATGCGTCACCTGAAAAACGTATTGAGCATAAAACTTTAAGCACGGAGGCAGTATAAAATGGCTTGGTCACGCAATGAAATGGCACAACGTGCTGCAAAAGAACTTGAAGACGGTTTTTATGTCAATTTAGGTATTGGCTTACCTACTCTAGTTGCTAACTATATTCCAGAAAATATTAATGTTTGGCTTCAATCTGAAAATGGTCTATTAGGCATTGGTGAGTTTCCAACTGAAGAAACTGTTGATGCTGATTTAATTAACGCCGGTAAACAAACAGTTACTGCTCGCCCTGGTGCAGCATTTTTCTCAAGCTCAGAATCTTTTGCCATGATCCGCGGTGGCCATGTCAACATTGCAATTTTAGGTGCAATGGAAGTTTCCGAAAATGGTGACTTAGCGAACTGGATGATTCCTGGCAAGAAAGTCAAAGGTATGGGCGGTGCCATGGATTTGGTTGTTGGTGTCCAAAAAGTTGTAGTGCTTATGGAACACTGTGCAAAAGATGGTACGCCAAAGATCGTTAAAAACTGTAGCCTACCTTTAACAGGTAAAGGTGTGGTTCATCGTGTCATTACTGACTTAGGTGTAATGGACATTACACCACAAGGCGTAGAGCTGATTGAACTTGCTAAAGATGTCACGCTTGAACAGATTAAAGCTGCTACTGGCGTTGAGTTTTATAAAACCTTAGTTGCGTAAATTTTAATTTTTAGTAAGCCAGATAAGACTTAAGTTAGAAAGTGAGCTTGAGTCTTAGCCCTTTAAAGCACCGGATGTGCTGTCTATAAATAAGAATGAGAAGGATTTTTTCAGCTATGGAAAAACAGCAAGGAATTTTTGAAAGATTTGCTCTTCGGATTAGTGACTGGTCTGAAAAATGGTTTCCTGATTCATATATTTTTGCATTACTTGGCGTCATTATCGTGTCAGTTGCCGCTTTAGGTATTGGTGCGCCTATTCACGATGTTGCGACTTCCTTCGGTAACGGTTTCTGGAGTCTTATTCCCTTTACCCTGCAAATGACGATGCTCATTATTGTAGGTTATGTCGTTTCTGTATCTAAGCCCGTAAAGTTCCTAATCCAAAAAATGGCACGTATTCCAAATTCGGGACGTGGTGCTATTGTTCTAGTTGCAACTGTCAGCTTATTAATTTCTCTGGTCAACTGGGCAGTAAGCACGATTCTTACAGCACTTTTAGTGATTGCATTAGCGAAACGTAAAGAGCTGAATATGGATTACCGCGCTGCGGCTGCGGCTGCGATTATTGGTATGGGAGCAACATGGGCACTGGGGATTAGCTCTTCGGCAGCACAGCTTCAGGCAAATAAAACCAGTTTACCTGAGTCAATTTATAACTTAACTGGCATTATTCCATTTACTGAAACGATTTTCCTTTGGCAATCAATTGCGATGACCATTATTTTGGTGATTGTTTCAATCGCAATCGTTTACTGGTCAGCTCCAAAAGGTAATAATGTTAAAACGATTGATAGTTTTGATGTTCAGTTTGAAGAAGATAAACCACATGATGAGAAATCTAATCGTCCAGGTGACTGGTTAGAAAACTCGCCTATCTTAACGATTATTGTGGTCGCATTAGGCTTAATCTGGATGTTTTTTGAGTTTTCAAAAAGTAATCCAATTATTGCTATTTCAAGTTTAAACACCTACAACTTTGTGTTTTTAATGCTTGGTTTAGCGTTACATGGAACACCACGAAACTTCTTAAATGCTGTTTCAAAGGCAGTTCCGGCTGTCTCAGGAATCTTAATTCAGTTTCCACTTTACGGAAGCATCGCCTTTATTATGACGCAAGCTTTAAACAGTCAAGATTTATCGCTGTCGCATTATATAGCTGAGTTTTTCGTTTCAATCGCCTCAAAAGAAACCTTCGCAATTGTGATGGGAATTTACTCTGCCATCCTTGGGTTCTTTGTGCCATCTGGCGGTGGAAAATGGATTATTGAAGCCCCATATGTAATGCAAGCAGCAAATGATTTAAAGGTTCATTTGGGTTGGTCTGTACAAATTTATAATGCAGCCGAAGCTTTACCAAACTTAATCAATCCATTCTTTATGCTTCCAATGTTAGGAATTCTAAAACTAAAAGCAAAAGATGTGATTGGTTTTACAGTCACTCAGCTGGTTGTGCATTTTCCATTAGTTTTATTTTTATTATGGTTCTTTGGAAGAACACTTAGCTACACCCCACCTACTTTTTAATTTACTGGCGCCTTTAGTTTCGGCTAAAGGCAAATTTAGCAAATACATCAATAAGAGATATTAAGATGAGTTCAATTGTTATAGTTTCAGGTAGCCGTACTTCAATGGGCGGTTTTCAAGGCAGTCTATCGGCTTTAACTGCACCAGAACTTGGCGCTGCTGTTATCCGTGAATCGATCCAACGTGCAGGTGTTTCCCCTGAACAAGTAGATGAAGTTATTTTTGGTTGTGTATTGAGTGCAGGTATTGGTCAAGGTCCTGCTCGTCAAGCGATGCGTAAAGCTGGTGTACCTGACCATGTCGGTGCAGTGACTATTAATAAACTGTGTGGCTCTGCCATGAAAGCGGTGTTAATGGCATCTGATACTCTAAAAGCAGGCAGTGCCAATATTATTGTAGCTGGCGGTATGGAATCTATGACCAATGCACCTTATATTTTACCGAAAGCTCGCGGTGGTTACCGTATGGGGCATGGTGAAATTAAGGACCATATGTTTTTAGATGGTCTTGAAGATGCAGAAACAGGCCGCTTAATGGGTTCTTTTGCTCAAGACATGGCAAATACCAAAGGCTTTACCCGTGAGCAAATGGATGACTTTGCAATTTCTTCACTTAAAAAAGCGCAAACTGCGATTACGGAAGGTTACTTCAAAGAAGAGATTGTTCCTGTTGAAGTAAAAACACGTAAAGGTGTTGAAGTTATCGATCAAGATGAACAGCCATTAAAAGCGAATCTTGAGAAGATCCCAACATTACGTCCAGCTTTTAGTAAAGATGGGACAATTACAGCTGCTAACTCAAGCTCAATTTCTGATGGCGCTGCTGCTTTAGTACTCACCACTGAAGAATATGCTCAAAGTCATGGTTTAAATACTTTGGCAAAAATTGTTGCAACATCTACTCACTCACAACATCCAAGCGAATTTACCATTGCTCCGATTAGTGCAATTCAAAAAGTACTTAAGCGTGCTGGCTGGTCTGTTGATGAGGTAGATGCTTGGGAAATTAATGAAGCTTTTGCAATGGTAGCAATGGCGCCAATTCATGAACTCGGCATTGATGAAGCAAAAGTAAACGTCCATGGCGGTGCTTGTGCTTTAGGCCATCCAATTGGCGCAACTGGTTCAAGAATTATTCTTTCTCTTATCTATGCTTTAAAACGCCTAGGTAAAAAGAAAGGTGTTGCTGCGTTATGTATTGGTGGTGGTGAAGCTACAGCTGTTGCAATTGAAATCTAAAAATTAAAGTGCACGGAAGATGTAAGAATTTTCTTACATCTTCTTTTTTTAGACTTTAAAAAGTTCATAACAGGTTTGACGGAACCATTTATGGCTACTTTTATGATGGCAAGACATATGCCAATGTTGTTTAACATCATAAGTTGGGAAGTCTAGAGGTGCTGGTAAAATCTGTAAATTTTCCCTCACCAATAAGACTTGGCTTAAATAATAAGGCACCGTTGCGATCGCATCTGTTTCTTGAACGACTAATCCCACTCCAAGATAGCTCGGTAATCGAATTAAAATATTTCGATCCAATCCTTTGTTCTGCAATTCATTTTTAATATGGTAGTGACCGATTCCCGCGTCAATATCGATATGATACTCGCGCATATAATCATCTAAAGTAAAATTATTTGGGTCTAAACGAGGATGGCTCTTAGAGCTAATCACAACATAATGTTGTTTAAAAAACTTTTGTTGATAAAAGCCTTCTTCTAACTGCGGTAAAAAGCCAATTGCAAGATCAATCTCACCATTTGCCATTTGATAGCTGGTTTCTGGTGTAATCGGCCTAATATTCAAGCGAATTAAAGGGGCTTTCTCTTTTAAATAGTTTGTTAATTGCGGTAATAAAACCAGATGAGATACATCTGTCATGGCAATTGTAAAAAGCTGATCTGAAGTTAGCGGATCAAAGTTCACACTAAAGTTATTAATGCTTTCCACTTTATCAATAACTTCACTAATGAGTGGAAAAATCTCTTTTGCTAATTCGGTTGGGATCATCTCATTCCCAACACGAATAAAAAGTGGATCATTAAAATGCTGACGGATTTTGTTCAGTCCATTACTAACACTCGGTTGTGTAAGGCCAATAGCATCAGCAGCCATTGAAACACTTTTAAACCGATAAATATGATAAAAAATATTTAGTAATCTACTATCTAGATCAAACAAAATTGTCTCCGTCTGGATCAAATAATCCATTCAAAAGGAATGAAATCAGGTACAGCATATATAAAAATGCCCACTAAATTTCTGAATTATTGATATATGGTCTAAATTAACAAAGAATCTAGACCATGAGCAATGCTTTATAAAGCCTTTCATCATAAAGACAAAGGTATGAGCTCTTTAATTGATTACTTTGTATGTAAATATCTTGAGGACATCACATATCATTATAAATTTTAATCATGCTGAGTTTGGAAGCCCTTCCAGATTTGCTGAACTGATTTGTTATCACTCAAGTTATTTTTAAAAATATAAATATCTTGCGGCAGGCAGTATTCATTATGGTCCAACATGACCAATTTTCCGGTAGCGAGATCTTCCTCTACATTAATTTTTGGAATCCATGCTACACCTAAACCTTGTAATACAAGCTCTTTCAAGTTGGTGGCATTGTCAGTTTCATATAAGGTTTTATAGATCAGTTTTCCTTCAATTAATTGATCGACCAATTTGCGCAAATAAGCATGTTTACTATAAGCAAGTAATGAAAAATTACTCTGAATTGTATGCTTAGGCGTATGATCTGCTTCGGTAGCTGATACTGGAACAATCTCTGTTTCAGCGATCTTGATACCACTTAAAATATCATCGCCAACTCGATTAATATTAGATCGATCTGCATAGCAAATCATAAAATCGCAGGCACCTTCTTTTAAAAGAGATAAGCCTTCACCACTATTCGTCGCGACAATTTCGATTTTTAAATCGCGCATAAATGTTGGGAATTTTTTTAAAAAAGTGGTTAAAAAACCTGAGGCTAATGAGTGTACAACACAGAAACGAATCGTAGATTCGGTTTCATTTTTGATGTTTTTAATCAGCTTTGCTGTTTCTTCTACCTGCTTTTCAATATTTTTAGACATCACCAGCATAATCCGCCCGATGTCTGTAAATTCAATATTATTTTTATTATTTCGAATAATAACTTCAGCTCCGATCATCTCTTCTATTTGCTGAATTCTACGCGTAAACGCAGATTGACTAATAAATCGTTTTTCGGCTGCTTTTGAAATAGAACGCTCACGCTCAAGTGTCAAAAGGTCTTCTACCCAACGTACTTCTAAGTTCATTTTATGCATTCCCTTTTTATATTTATGTCCTTAATCTGTCTGGTTGGGAAGCTGAATAAATAGCTGAATAGATGAATAAAAACTATAAAACATGGGAGTACCTGCAAAAATGCGATGGAGGGTTGGCAAAGCCAAACAATAAAAGTAAGTATTTAAATAATTCTGACATAGAAAAGAGCGTAAGAGAATAAAAGACTTTGATTTAACTCAACAACTCATACAAATATAAAATTATTACTTTAAAAATTATTTTAAATCAAAAAGTAAGGAGCATATAACGCAAGTAAATAACAAGTTTTAAGTTAATAAAAAAAAGAAATAATCCTATGCTTTACTCATGTTTTATTTTTTATAAAAAAAGTCCGCACCTTGGGGAAGAATACGGACTGTAAAACTGAAAATGACTATCTAGCTTATTTCAGGAATTAAGCTCTCTGACTCAATAAACTCATTTAAATCAGAAGATATGCTTGCAGTATAGCTCAGTCCACAAAACCTGACTATTCTACTAAAGTATTTAACTTAAGAATGAATTAAAAAGAATTCTTAATATTCACCAATGAGGTAATATAACTTTCTTGATATTTCAACCATCATATTAGAAGTATATTGAGTAATTTCAAAAACTTGCTTTTTCTGTGGATTGAACACCATATTGTCATTTTCATCACTAAAAAAGATATAAGTGGTGTATTTATCCATATGGTGGATATGCTCTTTTAAGCTTAATTTTTCCCCAGAATTGGGATCATAGGCGATAAACTTCATTCTCATGAATTTTGTCTCTATACATACAGTCTTTTACCCAAATTTTAAAAAAATCTAGATAAAACAATATTTTGATGGATAATATGAAATAGTTAACCTAAGAACTGAGGCTACTTGTAAGATATGGGCACAATACTATTAGCTTTGTTTACCGAGGTTTCAGCAGAAGCGATTGATTGCTCTGCTTCTTTAAGCAGACGAGAAGTTTTAGACTCACTTTTCTCTTCACCGTGGAAAAGCACATAGTATGTAAAACTTCCCAAAATAATTAATGCGGCTGTGACTTTTAACATAAACTTAAAACTAAGATTTTTTCGTATTATAGTGTTTTTTATGTGAAATGCATCACATTTTTATATGAATTTGTTAGATAAGCTTCACTTTAAAAGCTAATAATAAAGATAATTAAGTTGATATTTCATTTAAATTAATCAGTCTTAATTTTTACAATGGGTTTCTTTCAAAAATTAGATGACCATTCATTGTATCAAGCAAATTTTGAAATTAACTTCATCTCAATATTAAGTTATTAATTCATATAGTTAAATTAATAGTTAAAAATGAACCCTCCAAGTTAGTTCACTATAAAATTAAAAAAGTGATATGCAAAAAATGCATAATCAACTTGATAAATGCATTAGAAGTGAAGCATTTCGAAATCTAATATGAATTATCTTCTTTACTAATTCGAAGTTTAATGATGAACGCTGAAATTACCACCCGTATTGAGAAGGATCTTATTGGTTATAGAGAGATCAATAATAACGACTACTACGGAGTTCAAACATTACGTGCTCTAGAAAACTTTAATTTAACTCAAAGCAAGGTCGGAAATTTCCCTCACCTTATTAAAGCTTTAGCAATGGTAAAACTTGCTTGTGCTGAAGCGAACTATAATTTAAAAAGCTTAGATCAGACTAAATTTGAAGCGATTGAATACAGTTGTAATCAACTTATTCGTGGTAATTTTCACGACCAGTTCCCAATTGATATGATGCAAGGCGGTGCTGGTACTTCAACCAATATGAATGCAAATGAAGTATTAGCAAACGTCGCTTTAGAATATATGGGACACGCAAAAGGCCAATATCAATATTTGCATCCTAATAATGACATTAACATGTCACAGTCAACAAATGACGTGTACCCTACTGCGATTCGCTTAGGTTTGTTATTAAGCTTAGATGAACTAAATCTTCCTTTTAACAACTTAATCTTAAGTTTCCGCAATAAATCTCAAGAATTTGCTCATATTCTAAAAATGGGCCGTACACAGTTACAAGACGCTGTGCCAATGACATTAGGTCAAGAGTTTGGAGCTTTTGCAGTAACTTTACAAAAAGACCTTGAGCAAATTAATACGCTTATTCCTAATGTTTTAGCGTATATGAACCTTGGTGGTACGGCGATTGGTACGGGAATTACTACTGAATATAGTTACCGTGAACTTGCGATTCAAGCACTTGCAAAAATTTCTGGTAAGAAAATTAAGTCTGCTCCTGATCTAATCGAAGCAACTTCAGATATGGGTGACTTTGTTCTTTTATCTGGTTTATTAAAGCGTACCGCAACTAAACTTTCAAAAATTGCCAATGACTTACGTTTACTTTCAAGTGGTCCACGTACTGGCATTAATGAAATTAATTTAGAAGCTCGCCAACCGGGTAGCTCGATCATGCCGGGTAAAGTAAACCCAGTTATACCTGAAGCAATGAACCTTGCTTGTTTCCAGATCATTGCAAATGACTTAGCTGTAACTTTAGCTGCTGAAGCAGGCCAATTACAGTTAAATGCCATGGAACCACTTATTGCATTCAAACTGTTTGAATCTATGGATATGCTTGGTAAGGCAATGGCAATGTTCCAAAGTAAGTGTATTGATACAACTACGGCGAACCCTGAGCATTGTAAAGCTTTGGTTGAAAACTCAATTGGTATTGTGACTGCACTTAACCCATATCTAGGTTATGAAACTACAACTCGTATTGCTAAAACTGCAAACGAAACTGGACAAAGCGTATTGGCTTTAGTTCAAAATGAAGGTTTATTATCGGCACAAGTGCTTGATGATATCTTGTCGATTAATAATATGGTTAAACCAAAAATGTCGGCTTAATTCCTGAAAATAAAAAAGGAGCTTTTATAAGCTCCTTTTTTATTTGTTCTATATTTTAAAAACTGAAAGTTGTAGAGAACTGGGCTGTACGTGGATTACCTAAGAATAAATAGTCATCACCCATAAATGCCCCTACATCACGCCAATATTTCTTATTAAACAAGTTATCAATATTGAATCTAAAAGTTGTGTCATGCCCAGCAAAATTTGTTTTATAGGCAGCACCAATATTAAAGACGCTATAACCACCTACTTTTGCCGTTCCCTCTTTGTTTGCATATTTACTGCTACTGTATTGCATACCACTCAATAATCTTAATCCTTCAACTGACGGAACTTTATAAGATAACTGCGCAGTTGCGCGGACTTTTGGTACATTTTGAGTTTGATGCCCTTTGTAGCTGTCATTATCAATATCAACTAGACGAGATTTGGTATAGGTAATACCTGAACTTACATCGAGTTTATCAGTTAAAGCACCTGTTAAACCTAATTCAATACCTTGATTGTGTTGTTCACCTTGTGAAACAAAATCGAAAGTTCCTTCTGCATTCACTTTGCTATATTGATTGTCTTGTTTTAAATCAAAAATAGCTGCTGTTACTAAGAAGTTCCGAATTTGTTGCTTAATACCAATTTCATATTGTTCAGAGTTTTTAGGAGATAGAACTTCTAGAGCATTATTAGCGAACCACGGAGCTTCACCACCATCCGATAAACCTTTGGCATATGAAGCATAAAGGTTAGTCCCAGCAGTTGGACTATACATGAGCGCTAATTGTGGCAAGAACTTGTTTAAGTCGGTATCACGACTTTGTTGCCCATCTGAATTATAAGTTTGCTCATCAAGATGAATAAGTTTTCCACCGAGTAAAGTTGACCATTGATCATTAAATTGAACTCGGTCAGATATAGTAAATGCAGTCTGATCACTTTCTAAGGCTTTATAACGATCACCTAAGCTTTCCGATGACGGACTATAGTCAATCGTATCTTCATAGATATTGCCTGTTCCTACCGCTACATTCAGTGGTGTATGGTGCTTTAAGGTTTTATATGTACGTTGTAATTCGAAAGCGATTTGATGCTGGATATTAGCAGTGTTGAATTGACCATTTAACCCAGCAGCGAACTGGTTAGTAATATGTGTATCATCTGGGCTGCGGAAGTCATAAATGTCATAATTTCCGTGTTTATCAAAAGTATTGCCCAAACCAGAATATTCACAAATATCGTTATAACATCCCCATGGGAAAGCACTATTATCATCAATCACAACACGGCTTTGCGATGCACTTAAGCTAGCATTCCATTGATCATTAAATGCATATTGATATTTTAAACTTGCATTTACACTGTTATTTACAACAGGTTTACTCCAAGACTGGTAACCCAATAAACGGTCTTGATCTACATTTGTTGGTACTTCTTGCCCATCAAGCAGTTGATAACCCGGTACGGAGCGTTGGCTTTGATGCTGAGCTTCAATATCAAACAATAATTTAGAACGCTCATTAATTTTCCAGTCTAAAGCAACTGAACCAAACTCACGCTTACCATTTGCGTGATCAACATTTGGATGGATGCTTTCATGGGCTAAATTGATTCGATAACCAAAACTATTATTAACAAAGCCGCCAACATCTGTTGCCAGTGTATAGCCACCTTCTGAATTTGCATCTACAGTAATGTTTTTAACATCGGCTGGTCTTTTGGTTACATAGTTAACCACACCACCCGGCGTCGACATTCCAGATTGAATTGCAGAAATACCTTTTAAGATTTCAACTAGTTCTTTATTTTCTAAAGCCACGTTTTGTTCGCCACGTATAGTATGGCCATTAATGAGATAACTTGAGCCTAAATCAAGCGCAAAACCACGTGCTACAAAATTTGGATAGTAGCCAATTGCAGCATAGCCATCCCCTAAAGAGGAATCATTTTTAATAACATCAGTTAAAGTTTTTGCGTGTTGGTCTGCTATACGCTCAGAGGTAATGGTTGTAATAGATGCAGGAACTTTCTTTACATCACTAGTTTGAAAACCAGATAAATTAACTTTTTTAGACGTATATAGTGCATCATTATTTTGTGTAGCATTCACAGTAATAGTTGGGAGCTGCGAAACCTCCGCTTCATTTGCATAGACGACAGATGTTATGAGTGCAATAGATGAAGCCAATGCTGTTTTAGAGCATGTCATGAAGTGAAGATTTATCGAACGTCTTTCCATTGAATAACTACCTGCCATACCGTGCATAATTCTAAAGCGCTAGAAATGAGTGCGGAGTCTATTTTTAGCCACGCAAGAATACAGCTACATATATTGAGAAACAATACATTCTGTACTTTTTCGATTAAGTGTATTTGACACAAATTTTATAAACTTATCATTATATAAATTTCATTTATTTTATTAGGAATTGGCGCTATAACTTTTTAAGTATTACCAAATATTCAAAATAAACTTAAGCTCGAAATGAAACTTAAAAGGAGAAATAAAATAGAAAAGTACCGTTGTAAATTAGCTCACTGATTTTAAATAGAATTAATTATTAAGTTAAATGAAAGGAAGTGTTCGATCATTGGTAAAATTATCTTTAAATCGAACAAAAGGACGTAATCTTACTAGAAACGAATTTTAAAATTAGAAAAAATGAATGGTTAGGAATTTAAGGAAGTGCTCAGGATTGAGTGATATTTAAAGTTTCATTCTATTTTCTATCCAGCATATCTAAAAATTCCTCATTTTTGTCTGCAAAATGATGGAAGAAATATGACATACACTCAGGAAGAAAAACGTAGCAGAATACGTGGGATTGTAGGCGCAGCCTCTGGTAATTTAGTTGAATGGTTCGACTTTTATATCTATGCAGTATTTGCTGCCTACTTTACACAAGCTCTAACTGCACCAGATATGGATAGTACGACTAAATCTATCTATGTGTGGGGCGTATTCGCTGCAAGCTTTTTTATGCGTCCTATTGGTAGTTGGGTATTTGGACGAATTGCAGACCGGCATGGTCGAAAAAAGTCGATGGTCATCTCAATTTGTCTGATGGCTTTGAGTTCTTTTCTATTTGCAGCCCTACCTACTTATGACCAAGTTGGCTTATTTGCCCCTTTTCTTTTACTGGTAGTGCGCTTACTTCAAGGCTTATCGGTTGGTGGTGAATATGGTGCAGTAGCAACATATATGAGTGAATTAGGCTTAAAAGGTCAACGTGGTTTTTACTCGTCTTTCCAATATGTCACCCTCTCTGGTGGTCAGTTACTCGCAAGCTTACTTGGTGTAATTTTATTAACGTTCTTAAGTGAACAACAATTACATGATGGTGGATGGCGTATTCCGTTTGTTATTGGTGGTATTGCAGCAATTTTTTCTTTGCTTGCACGTAGTCGCTTAGAAGAAACACTTTCTCATCAAGACAGCGAACGAAAAGAATCTGGTAGCTTAAGAGAACTCTTTAAGAAACATTGGAAAACCTTTTTATTAGTGGTTGGATACACTTCTGCTGGTTCATTAACGTTTTATGTAGAGACCGTTTATTCAAAAACCTATTTAACCAATTTAGGGATGGATGGAAAAACCGTTGGTTATATCATGACCTTCGCCCTATTTGTCTATATGTGTGCTCAACCTGTATTTGGTGCTATTTCCGACCGTATTGGGCGACGCTCTTCAATGCTGGCCTTTAGCTTATTGTCTGCGATTTTTATCTACCCAGTCATGGTGATCGGGATGCGTGCCTATATTGATTCGCCGATCATTATTGCCTTGCTACTCATTTTTATGATGATGTTACTCAGTTTCTATACATCTATCAGTGGCTTGGTAAAAGCTGAAATGTTCCCACCTCATGTGCGAGCTTTAGGTGTAGGTTTCTCTTATGCGGTGGGTAATGCGCTGTTTGGTGGTTCTGCACCTTCAGTTGCCTTACAGTTTAAAGCTGCCGGAATTGAAAATATCTTCTTTATATATGTCATTGTCATGCTGATTATCTGTTTCTTATGTAGCCTTGCGCTTCCTAAAAAACCAGATTATTTAGAACATGATCATTAAAAAGTAAAAGATAGATATTCTTCTAGAGATTTTTTAGAAGAATATCTTTTTAAAATAATAAGAAAGTCATTTTTGTTCTGTATGCTATAGCTGCCTAGCACATCTAACTTATTCAATTAACTAAAAGTTACTAGTTTTTGATGTTCTTGATCCGTATGAATCAATTTTTTGATGGGATAAAAAATGGAAAACGAAAAATCCCCTTTACCTGAAAGTATTATTCAAGTCACCTTCTGGCAAGCCTTTTTATTTTGGCTCAAGCTCGGCTTTATTAGCTTTGGGGGACCAGCTGGACAAATTGCTGTGATGCATCAGGAACTCGTTGAGCAAAAGCGCTGGATATCTGAAAAAAGATTTTTGCATGCCCTGAACTACTGCATGTTATTACCTGGTCCTGAAGCACAGCAATTAGCAACCTACATTGGTTGGCTCATGCATAGAACTGCTGGAGGTTTAGTTGCCGGTATTCTATTTGTATTACCCTCCTTATTTATTTTAATTGGGCTGTCTTGGGTTTATATAAAATTTGGAGATGTTCCCGTTATTGCAGGTATTTTCTATGGAATTAAGCCTGCCGTTACCGCAATTGTTTTCCATGCAACGTACCGTATAGGTAGTCGTTCGCTTAAAAATAAGTTTTTATGGATCGTCGCGATTGCGGCGTTCTTTGCCATCTTTGTCTTAAAGCTTCCTTTCCCGCTTATCGTTTTATCAGCTGGTATTGCTGGCTATTTAGCGAGTAAAAAGTACCCAGAACTATTTTCCTCCGCGGCTGGACATAAAGCTAGTCAAAAAGATTATGGTCCGGCATTTATTGATGATGAGACCCCAACACCAAAGCACGCTAAATTCCATTGGTTGCGGTTAGCTAAACTTATTCTTTTAGCAATCGCTTTATGGCTATTGCCAATTTTAGCTTTAGGCGCATATTTTGGATGGCATCATTCTTATACTCAAATGGCATGGTTCTTCACCAAAGCTGCTTTACTTACGTTTGGGGGGGCCTATGCAGTTTTACCTTATGTTTATCAAGGGGCTGTAAATCATTTTGGATGGCTTTCACCTACACAAATGATTGATGGTTTAGCTTTAGGTGAAACTACACCGGGTCCATTGATTATGGTAGTGGCCTTTGTTGGTTTTTTAGGAGGCGTCAATCATTCACTACTTGGCTCTGAGCATCTATTTTTTGCTGGAGCACTTGGTGCAGTCATTGTGACTTGGTTTACCTTTCTCTTTTCATTTGTATTTATTTTTGCGGGTGCGCCTATTATTGAATCTACACATAATGAAATTAAATTTACTGCGCCACTGACTGCAATTACCGCGGCTGTGGTCGGTGTAATTTTAAATCTCGCACTATTTTTTAGTTATCATGTGTTATGGCCACAAGGCTTTTCAGGGCATTTTGATATAGTTGCAGCCCTCATTACCGTAGCTGCATTTATTGCCTTATTCCGCTTTAACGTGAACGTGCTATATGTGATTTTTGCATCAGCGCTGGTTGGACTCGCTGTCACTTTCTTTTAGCTATTTATTGATTTAACTTTTTTAATTACTCATAAACACAGCCGAACAGTTTCTTTACTGTTCGGCTGCTTATATTTTTAACCCGCTAATTGTGCGATTTGTGCTGCTGCATTATCTAAGGCAGCTTGACGTGCTTCTGGGCCGAAAGCGATCCCTTCCGCGCGCACAAAAGTAATATCAGTCACACCAATAAAATTGAAAAACGCTTTGATATAAGTTTCTTGATAGTCTAAAGCTTCGGCTGGTGAACCTTCTGAGTACACACCGCCACGCGAAGAAGCAATAATGACACGTTTACCTTCTACTAAACCTTGAGGGCCGTTTTCCGTATAACGGAATGTTTTTCCAGCAACAGATAGTCGGTCAAGCCACGCTTTTAACTGTGATGGAAAGCTAAAGTTGTACATTGGTGCGCCAATTACAACGATATCTGACGATAAGAACTCTTCCAAATATTGGGTGTTTCGTGCAACACGTTGCTGCGCTGTTTCATTATTAGGTTCAACACCTTGCCATGCCAAAAACTCAGCATCAGACAAATGAGGAATTGGTTCTAAAGCAAAATCGTGATGAATAATTTCTGCATCAGGATAAGCTGCGCTTAGCTTTCCAATAACAGATGAGGTGAGTTGGCGGCTAACAGACTGCTCACCTAAAATACTTGTGTCAATTTGAAGTAGTTTCATCGTTTATACCTACAGTATAAAATTGTTACTTGAACTAATTATGTTACTACTATTATTCTGATGCACAAGAAGGCACATTTAGGGAACCAAGTAATATGGCTGTAACCATACCTCACGATATCCAAAGTTCAGATTGCCAAAGAGTCAGTCAAGTATTGGCTAGAGTTGGCGAGAAATGGAGTATACTCATTGTAATGACACTTGCATCACGTTCTCATCGCTTTTCTGAAATTAAAAGAAGTATCAATGGAATATCGCAGCGTATGCTTACCTTATGTTTGCGTGGTTTAGAGAGAGATGGATTAGTTAAACGTACGGTTTATCCTGTAGTTCCACCTCATGTTGAATATGAATTAACCCCACTCGGTCATTCACTTACAGAACCTGTAATTGCTTTAGGCCAATGGGCTCAGCAGCACATTGCGGATATTGATGCTGCAAGAGCTGCGTTTGATGCAGCTCAAGATAAACCAATTACCTTAGACACTTAACGTAACTGTGAAGGACTCATACCATAAAACTGTTTAAAGCGATGACTTAAATGGCTTGCTGAGCTAAAACCACACACTAAGGCAATATCTTGTAAGGAAAGCTGAGATGACTGAATTAGCCCTTTGGCTTTGGTTAAACGTCTTTGCATGACATATTGGTGAGGTGCCATATTCATAGACTGTTTAAACATATGGGCAAAATGGTATTCGCTTAAATTCACAACATTTGCCAAGTCTGACAAAGTGAGTGCTTGGTCTAAATGCCCTTCAATCCAGTCTTGAATATATTTGAGTTTATGAGGTGCCAGTCCACCTTTAATGACAGGCTGCTGCCACTTAACATTGCTATATCTTCGAATTAAATGATTCAACAATAAACTGGCAGTAGTACTCATTTGTAGATGGTTTGATGAATCATTCCAATCACAATCAAGTAGGAAAAACTGATATAGCGCACGAATCTTTTCGTCATCATTAAAGACAACTTCATTTAGTTCAATTTGATTGGGTTCTTTGTCCCATATTTTTTCAGCAACATCACGCAAATGTTGATCGGTATAATACAAGTGAACGAATTTAAGCCCACCTCGTATATCCCAAGTCGACTCCTGATGTTCAGGCAATAAGCAAAAACGACCCGGCCCACCGCCATTTTTCCAGCCCGCAGGGGTTTTTTGATAGCTTTCATAGCCATCTTGAATATAGAGACTTAATGTGTGGTGATCGCTACACACACTTACACGATCTTGCTGATTAGACCAAAATGCAAGTTGCATATTCTCATCAAGCACCACAGTCTCGTGAAGCTTGGCTTTAGATTGCTGTAGCTGTTCTAAAGTTTGATAGGCCATGCAAAATTAAAACGAATATCATTGAGCTTAAGTTAACCATATTCCGCAAAATTCAGCTAGTTTAGATCTATAAAAAACGCAAGATCTTGCATGTACAACACAAGAATATATACGTGAAAAATGAAGCAATCCTAGATACTTAAGTTTGGTAATCGAGGATGAAGTTATGAATATTTTACTCTATGTTGCGGTGGTGTTGATTTGGGGAACAACATGGATTGGAATTGCCGTTCAAAGCCATTATGCAACACCAGTTGTCGCAATTTTATGGCGTTTTGCTATTTCAGCCTTATTACTGTGGGTTGTTTTACTATTTTCAGGAAAATTACAGCGAATTGCTTTAAAAGATCACTTGTTTTGTATGCTGCAAGGTCTTTGTGTTTTCGGCCTAAACTTTATTTGTTTTTATACTGCAGTTAAATATGTAAACAGCGGTTTAGAGTCTGTCATTTTTTCGATGGCCGTTTTCTTTAATGCTATTAATGCACTTATCTTTTTTAAGCAAAAACCATCACCAAATTTTGCCCCAGCTGCAATTCTAGGACTCATAGGTATTGTTTTACTGTTCTGGCATGACCTTGTTAATAGTCAGTTTAATGCACAGTTACTAATGGGTATCGGTCTATGTGCAATAGGCACTTACGGTTTTTCTTTAGGAAATATGATTAGTGTTAGACACCAAAAACGTGGGCTAAATATCTTTTCAACAAACTGTTATGCTATGACTTATGGTGCATTGGTAATGTTAAGTCTAGCTTTATTTACTGGCCAAGATTTAATGCCTCCAATGAATTTCCCATTTTTAAGTTCGGTACTTTACTTGGCTGTATTTGGTACGGTTATTGGGTTCTCGGCTTATTTTTCTTTGGTTGGGCGAATTGGTGCAGCCAAAGCAGCATATAGCACGTTGCTCTTCCCTTTAGTTGCTTTAACAGTTTCTACTTTCTTTGAAGGATATGTATGGACTTTAAATGCGGTATTTGGAATTTTATTAATCTTACTTGGTAACTACTTAATGTTTAGTAAGTTAGAAATTGGAAAAAAGTTATTTAACAGTCAAAAAAATTGTGAGAAGCAGGCATAAAAGCCTGCTTTTTTTTATAAATAATAATTAATTTTAGCAACCCGTTTTTAGCATCAACTCGAAATCTTTTAAAGCTGCGGCTGCTGTGGCTAAGGGCGCAGATGCCCCTCCACTGACAACAAGCTCACCCATTTCTTGCGTTAACGCCCGAATGCATTTATTAGAACCTTGCAGATGAGCAAAAGAATGATTTATCGGAACTAAACGTAACTCTACACCTGTTTGAATTTGCTGATTTTTCATATGAATAAAACCGACCAGACGAGGAATTACATTTTCTTTTTTCCAATCACGAATATGATCGGCAGTTACATGACTGATTCCTTGTCTTGGAATATCTTTAATTTTTACATCAGCTCCCAAAACAGTATTGGCTAGTATCGTAATTTTGGCAGCGGTATCCCATCCATCTACATCGAAAGAACTGTCAGGTTCAGCAATACCTTTTGCTTGAGCTTTTTCAAGAGATTCTGTAAATGTGCATTCATGTTGCAACATATCATTCAAAATAAAATTTGTGGTTCCTGTAAACACACCTTCTATTTCTAAAATTTGGCAGCCAGCTAAGTTATATTCAAACAAATCAACAGTCGGTAAGGCAGCAGCTGTCGCACCGCTAAAAAAAAGTTTTTTATTGTGCTGATGCGCCAAGTTAATTAATTTTCTACCTTCTACAACTAAAGCACCTTTAGATACCGCAATCGCATTCATGCTATGTGTTAAAGCATAATCTAAATAAAATAGGCCTTTCTCACCTGTCACATAGTCACTTGGCCCTGTCTCAATAATGACATCTGCTTGAACCTGTTCTAAAAACTTTTGCTCAGTTAGACCTACTTGATATTTTGTTTTATCTAGCCACTTTGAAGCTTGTAAACCTTCTTGATCAATTAAACCTGATGATGAGTTGCAGACACCCACTAAACGGGCATCAATTTGATATTTTTGTTTATAGTAGGTCGTTCGATTTAAAAGGAGCTCTGCAATTTGTTGTCCAATCCGTCCAAAACCGCAAATTGCCAAGTTAACTCGCTTCATATCGCTTTCTCAAAAATTTAAATGGTTTAAAACAATTTTCCCAAGATAATTTTAATATCTCATCTTTGGAAAATTGCTAACTATAGAGATAGTTAAAATACTATATTACTTAGATATTTGTTAGATTAACAATCTTAATGACCATATAAATTGCGACAGCAAAAACCATTAAAGCAAAGACTTTTTGCACAATTGCAGACGGAATAAAACGAATAGCTCTGCGCCCTAATAACATACCAACTGCACATGCGAGCGCAAACGCACTAGTAATGCCTACTGGATAGTGAAAACCCTCTGCAATATGCATCACAATACTCATTCCACTAATGAGAAAAATAATCATAAGTGACGTTGCAACAATGCTATGCATATCCAAATTTGTGACTTTTCTAAGCGCTGGTACAATTACAAAGCCGCCACCAACCCCTAGCATGCCTGTTAAAAGCCCAGCAATAATTCCGATGCTGGCAAGAACGCTTCCCGTTTTAAAATTCCAGATAAAGCGTCCCGTACTTGGGTTAACCTGACACAGCGGGTTATGAAAGTCTGATACTCGGTTACTAATAAGTCGATAGCCCACTGTAAACATGACCAAGCTAAACATTAACATGAGCCAAATAGGTGAAATCGTGTTAGCTATTAAAATACCGATATGTGCCATAGGAGCACCAATTAGGGCAATCCAGATTGCAGCGCGATAACGCACAATCTTTTTAAATAAGCCTTCAATGGTTCCTATGAGAGTAGATAGCGCAACCGCCAACAACCCAATCGGTGCAGCTTGCGCCACACTCCAGCCTTGACTGGTCATGAGCGCGGGTACAGCAAGAATACCCCCACCTGCACCAGTAAGACCAAGTAAAAAGCCAATCACGATGCCTTCAACGACAAGTAATAACATATCAAAAGCCTAAAATTGCATATACATCATTTGCAGTAGACTGCTGGTTAATGAGGAAGTAGATCTCGTCTTCTTGCGAAGCTTTAACCGCTTCTCAGGGCAAAGCGTTGCTTTGTTTTATCCTCTTCCGCTCAAGCACAGCTTTCGCCTTGCGCTCGGACAAAGCGTTGCTTTGTTTATCCTCTTCCGCTCAAGCACAGCTTTCGCCTTGCGCTCGGGTAAAGCGTTGCTTTACTTATCCTCGCTCAGGTTTGACCATCCACTCGCGGCCTTTAAGCATGCCTTGCCAATAAATCGGTGGTAAAATCTGCTCTTTAAGTAACCATGCCAAACGAGATGGCTTTTGCCCATCAATCACCCATTTCGGAAAGCTTGGGAGTAATTTGCCGCCGTAACCGAACTCAGCCAGAACGATTTTTCCACGTTCTACAGTAAGTGGACATGAGCCATAGCCGTTGTATTCACATAAATTTTGCTCACCGTTCAGTTGTGCTAGAACATTTACTGCAACGATCGGAGCTTGTGCTCGTGCCGCAGCAGCAGTTTTGGCATTAGGTGCATTCATCACATCGCCTAAAGCAAAAATATTGGCATGCTGTGTATGTTGTAGGGTTTGAGGATTCACGCTCACCCAGCCTGCTTCATCAGTGAGTGTGCTGGCACGAATAAAGTCTGGGGCTTGTTGCGGTGGAACAACATGCAACATATCGAAATCAGTCTCGACCAATGCTGCATTTTCATTGTTCACTACCTTAAACCATGCTTTTTTTGCAGGCCCATCTACTTTGACAAGTTGATGGTTAAAATGAAGTTCAGAGCCATATTTTTCGACATATTGCATTAGTGCAGGTACATATTCCTTCACACCAAATAAAACAGCACCAGTGTTATAAAAATGGATAGAGATATCTTTAAGTTTGCCTTGCTTTAACCAGTAGTCGGCTGAAAGGTACATCGCTTTTTGAGGAGCACCGGCACATTTAATCGGCATAGGCGGCTGGGTAAAAATTGCCTTTCCACCATTTAGTTGTTGTACCAGTTCCCATGTATACGGTGCTAAATCATAACGATAGTTAGACGTCACCCCATTTTTTCCTAAGGTTTCAACTAAACCTTCAATTCCATGCCAATTTAGTTTTAAACCGGGACAGACGACCAAAGCTTTATATTGAATCGGTTGGCATCCTTCCAAAATGACCTGATTATGCTCAGGATCGAATCCAGCAACAGCAGCTTTCATCCATTTCACTTTTGAAGGAATCACACTTGCCATTGAGCGTGCGGTTACTTGAGGTTTAAAGATACCACCACCGACCATAGTCCAACCCGGTTGATAGTAATGGGTGTCTGCCGGATCAATAATGACAATATCTAAATGAGGTTCACGAGACAGTAAGCTCGATGCTACAGAAATTCCTGCTGCGCCAGCGCCCACAATCACAACGCTATAGCAAGGAATTGTGGCTGGTTCATGATCACGTTTTAAAATACGTGGCACTAAGCCTTTTAAGTTAAAACCAAGTTTGTTACCTGCTTCTACTAACAGTGCTGCATCTTGTGGAGCAACTTCAGCCAAAGCCCATAAACTGATTGCACGCATACCAGAACGGCAATACGCTAAAACGGGCTTCTGAGCATTCTGATAAAGCTGCTTAAACTCGGTAACTTGTTGATCGGTAATTTTACCACTGGTCACAGGCTGATAGATTACGTTTAGGCTATGCCGCTGAGCTGCTTCTTCAATTTCAATCACATTAGGTTGATCTGCACCTTCTCCATCTGGACGGTTACATATCAGAGTTTTTATTCCTTGGTCTGCAATTTTTACAATATCGTCGGCAGTAATCTGGCCAGCAACATAAAAATCTTGATTAACTCGTTTAAGTTCCATATTGCCACCTTATGATTGTGAGGTTGAACCACAAGCCTGATTGGCTGGTAGCGCTTTATCGATTTGTTTTGGATATGGCAGATTTAAGTTATTCATTAATTCAATAAAATCTTCACGCGAGCGATTCTGACCTAGACGTGAGTTATTTAAGCGTTCATAACCGATCGTTGAAGACAGACGACCTTTATAATCGTGTCCCGGATACACAATAGTCTCGTCAGGCAGGCTAAAAAGTTGTTTATGAATACTGTCATAAAGTGTACCTGCATTACCTTGCTGGAAGTCAGTTCGACCACAGCCGTCAATTAATAATGCATCACCAGTGAAAATCATGTTTCCAACTAGGTAACTCGTACAAGCATTGGTATGACCTGGTGTGTAACGCGCTTCAATACTGAGGTCGCCAACTTTAAGCATGCAACCATCAGTAATTAAAATATCTCCGCAACTTACATCCGAATTTCTATGTAAAACTGATTTGCAATGGAAACGTTCACGAAGTAAATTTGCAGCGGTAATATGGTCTGCATGAACATGAGTATCTAAGGTATAGATGAGCGTAAATTGATGCTGCTCTAATTCTTTTGCATAAATCTCTATATCTGATGCTACTGGGTCAATTAAAACAGCCTCTCGTGTTTCTTCACACCCAAGCATATATGTATAAGTCGAACTTTCTTTTTCAAAAAACTGCTTAAAGAACATGATTTATACCCCAATAATTTATTTCTTTCCTATATTTTGCAAATAAGATGCCAATTATTTAAAATTAAATAATAAATATAAAAATCAAATATTTAAAATAAAAAATGAAATTAAAGTTAGAAAACAAACGCAGCTTGATGTTCCTATGAAACTCAAGTATGTTTCAATGAAACGATTGTGAAACATATGAAATGGCAAAGTTAAATTTTGAGTCAGAACAAGATTTTTTTATTTTATTTGAGCAATTAAAAGCTTTATTCCCAAATGCGAGTCTGTTTTTAGCAGAAACAACGACTCAAGCAATTCACTATAAATTTAATACAGATGACATTTCTGTTGAGAGCATGGCAGCGCTTACTCAAGACCATCACAATCAATATCTCGAAATCAATACTTCTAAAATGAGAAAGCGATTTATCTATCAAGAAAATGATATTTACATCGCAGAGCATCGCATTATCGGGAAATTGCATATTCTACAGCCCGTTAGCATAGAGAATGATATTGCTGATCAAGGAGAGCTAACAGAACAATTGCAAGACTTGGCTAAAGTTTTTAATAGTTGTTCACCAGAAATGGCGCGTATGTTTTCAATTATTCAAAGAGTGGCAATTACTGAGTTTCCAGTACTCGTCCGCGGCGAATCTGGTAGCGGCAAAGAACTTGTAGCACAAGCAATTCATGATTATAGCCAACGTAAAAACAAGATCTTTGTTGCCATTAACTGTGCAGCTTTAAATTCTAATATTTTAGAGAGTGAACTATTTGGACATGTGAAAGGTGCTTTTACGGGAGCAATTCGCGACCATAAAGGTGTGTTTGAACGTGCCGCAGGCGGAACACTGTTTCTAGATGAAATTGCCGAGATTCCTTTAGAGCTTCAAGCTAAATTATTACGGGTGCTAGAAACAGGTGAATTTACTCCCGTAGGTGGTGAAAAACCGATTCAAGCCAATGTCCGCATTATTACAGCAACACATAAAGCTTTACGCGAAGAGGCTAAGGCTGGGCGTTTCCGTCATGATTTACTCTACCGTTTACGCGTAATTCCAATTTTTATACCGCCACTCAGAGAGCGGAAAGTCGATATTCCTCTTATTGTCGATCAGATTTTAAAAGAGAGCTCAACTCAACTCGACACCATGCCTCGTCATGTCAATCAAAAAGCCATGCAGGTTTTATTGAACTATGACTGGCCGGGAAATGTTCGTGAGTTAAAAAACACCCTGCTTTATGCGTTAACCATGGCAAATGGTAAAGATGAAATTGAAGTCGAAGACTTACCCAATGAGCTCTTAAATGCAGAGGATTACGTTAAATTACCTGAGACAAATACAGAGCTTAGTCCAGAAAATGTGCAAGCTGCTTTAGAAAAATATGACCATAACTTGAATATGGTTGCTAATATTTTTGGTATTAGCCGCACTACTCTTTGGCGATATAGACAAAAGCATAAGCTTTAGCTAGGTATTTAGCCCATCTAAGGCGTATCATATTGCACTTGGTTGGGTTCGTTAGTTCAAAGGCTTTATATGATTGTCCGTGATAAAAGCAATGTATTTAAATTATTATTTGCTTGGAAAGGAACAATTTTACCGAAGGTCTTGCCAGCACTGAGTTTTGTTGTCTTTATTTCAGCATGTGTGGTCTGGCTCTCTTATTATCATTGGATTCAAATTCCTACCGTACCCGCGATCGGATTTACAATCTTTGGTGTGATTCTCTCGATTTGTACGGGTTTTAGAAATAACGCGTGTTATGACCGATGGTGGGAAGGTCGCAAGCTCTGGGGTGCTTTAATTGCCAATGCTAGACATATTGTTAGAGATAGCCATGTTTTATCTAATGAACAACGTGAACATTTAATTCATCAGGTCTTAATTTTTAGTAATTTATTGCGTGATCGTTTACGTCAACAAACAGTCGAACCCACAAAATTTCTTGAGCATGCCTATTTAAATAATTCTTCACTTAATTATTTAAATGAGCATATTAATGCACCGCAGTTTGTACTCGAAAATATTCAAAAAGATTTAGTCAAAGCTCTAAAAGACGGCGAAATTAGTGACATTATCTATGGCACTCTGACACGCCATATTGTTGAGCTAGGTAATATTCAAGCGGGTTGTGACCGAATTGCTGGGACACCTTTGCCCTATTCATATTCAGTACTTTTACATCGCGCTGTTTACTGTTTCTGTTTCATCTTACCTTTTAGCCTTGAAGCAGCTTTAGGCATCTGGACACCACTTATTGTCGGCTTAATCGCTTATATGTTTTTAGGTTTAGATGCGTTAAGTGCTCAAATTGAAGAACCTTTCGGTTTGCAAGAAAATGATTTACCGCTCGATTCAATTGTACGTTTGATTGAACGTGAGTCTCTAAGCTCTTTAGGACAGCCATTGCCGCCTATTATTGAAGCTCAAAACAACAATTTACTTTAATAAAAAAGAGCGAATCATCGCTCTTTTTTATAGGATTAAGTATCTATTTATGGATGTACGATAATCTTAACGGCTGACTCATTATTATGAATTAAAGTTTCAAAACCTTGTGAAATCAAATCATCAAGTTGAATACGCTGGGTAATAAAAGGTTCTAGATTTATTTTACCTTCTTCGACCAGTTTAATGGTTTCTTGATGGTCATTTACGTAGGCAATAGTGCCTCTTACATCGAGCTCTTTCATTACAACACTGTGCACATTAATTGATGCTGGATGGCTCCAAATCGAAACAATAACTATAACGCCTGTTGGTTTCACAGCCGCGACCAAAGTATCTAATACCTTGTTAACGCTACTACATTCAAACGCGACATCGACACCATCGCCATTAGTGATTTTCATGACCTCAGAAACAACATCAACTTCTGACGGGTCTAAAATATAATCTGCAACACCCGACTCTTTGGCTTTTTCTTTACGTTTTGCACTTAGCTCGGTAATGATGACCTTAAGCCCTTTCGCTTTTAAAATTGCCGAAAGCAATAAACCAATTGGGCCGGCTCCGCCAACCAGTGCAATGTCACCAGCCTTTGCACCACTGCGCACATAGGCATGATGACCTACCGATAACGGTTCAATTAAGGCCGCCTGATCCAGTGGAATTTTATTGGAAATTGGGTGCACCCAACGGCGTTTAACCGCAATTTTTTCCGACAAACCACCGCCACGACCGCCTAAACCAATAAAGTTCATATTTTTGGAAAGATGATAATTATCGTCCGGTCCAGTCGGCACATCATCGGCCACAATATAAGGCTCCACGACGACATGTTGACCAATTTCAATATCATCAACACCTTCTCCTACGGCATAGACCACACCTGAAAATTCATGTCCCATGGTAATCGGTGCAGATTCACCTGAAATAGGATGCGGATGTCCACACGGTGGAATAAAAATTGGCCCTTCCATAAACTCATGTAAATCTGTACCACAGATTCCACACCAAGCCACCTTGATACCTACAGTGCCGGGAGTGACTTCTGGTTCAGGGATATCTTCAATACGAATATCGCCTCTGTCATAAAAACGTGCTGCTTTCATTATTATCTCCCTCAAATCAGGATGTTGTTTTAGCGATAGACAATTCCGCCGTCTGTTAAAATGGATTGACCCGTAATATAGTCCGAATCTTCACTTGCCAGAAAAGCAACTAATGCGGCTACATCGTCTGGTGTTTGGGCTCTACCTAAAGCAATACCTTCCACATACTTTTTATAAGTTTCACCAATTGCGGCACCGGTAATTTCAGCAAAACGTTTATCGATTTCAACCCACATATCAGTTCCGACAATTCCGGGGCAATATCCATTTACCGTAATACCGTGACTGGCATATTCTTTTGCCGCAGCTTGGGTAAGTGCTCGTACCGCAAATTTGGTTGCCGAGTAAATACCGAGTAAAGTAAACCCATCGTGGCCTGCAATTGAGCAAGCATTAATGATTTTTCCTTTATGTTGACGTTGCTTAAATTTTGCAGCAGCAGCCTGTATTCCCCACAGTACGCCGCCAATATTAATATCAACAATTTTTTGGAATTCATCAGGTGTGATATCCGCAATCGCTTGTACTTGTGCAATTCCAGCGTTATTAATCATGACATCAAACCCACCAAGAGTCTCTTCAGCATGATTTATAGCGGCATACACTTGCTCGCGGTCACTTACATCAGCAATAAAAGTGCTCGCATTTACACCTAAAGCCTGAATTTCCTGCTGCACATCATTCAGTTGATCTTGTTTCATATCAACTAATGCAATATGTGCCCCTTCTTGCGCCAAGCGCAGGGCAATCCCACGGCCAATGCCTTGGGCTGCCCCAGTCACTAAAACGACTTTATTTTTTAATCCCTTAACCATGTTCAACTCCTGTAAATGTAGAATTTCTACATATGAATCGCTCGTTGCATTGAAGCCAAAATGGATTCATGCATGACTTCTGATAATGTTGGATGCGGGAAAATCACTTGAGCTAAACTTTCATCAGTTGCTTCCAGATATTTGGCAATGGCAAATCCTTGGATATGTTCGGTCACTTCATGACCCACCATATGTGCACCAAGTAATTCACCCGTTTCTGCATGTACCACCGTTTTAACGAAACCTGACGCATCTCCAATTGCCAAAGCTTTGCCGTTTGCAGTTAAAGAAAACTTACCGATTCGTATAGGTAGATTCTTAGTTTTTGCTGCATTTTCCGTTAAACCAATACTCGCCACTTGTGGATGCGTAAAAATACAACCAGGTATCTGGCTACGGTCAAGTGAATGGACGTTTGTTACACCAGCAATTTTTTCGACACATATCATGGCTTCGTGGCTTGCTTTATGTGCAAGACACGGTGCACCAGCCACATCACCAATTGCATAAAGCCCCGCTACGTTGGTTTTACAATAGTCATCAATTGCCACAAAACCTTGTGGATTGAGTTCTACACCTAAACGTTCTAGTCCTAGCCCCGCGGTATTCGGCTGTACACCAATTGCCGAAAGCACGCGATCAAAAACAAGCATTTGAATATCATTTGCCGTTTCAACCACACAGTGGACTTGCTCATTTTCAATCTGAATACTTTGAACGACAGCATCGGTTAAGACTTTCATACCTTTTTGTTCAAATTGTTTTCTGACAAATTGGGCAACCTCTGCATCTTCAGTAGGTAAAATCTGCTTGGCTAAATCAATTAATGTCACCTGACAACCCAAGTCTTGATAAAGACTAGCAAACTCACTGCCAATCGCTCCCGAGCCTACAACCAATAAGCTTTTTGGTAACTGCTCGGGAACCAGTGCTTCTTTATAGCTCCAGACATATATTCCATCGACAGGAAGTTGAGGAACATGTCGGGCTTTAGCTCCAGTTGCCAAGATGATATGTGGCGCACTTAAAGCCTGACTGTTACCTTGAGCATCTGTCACTTCAATTTTTTCTTTCGCCGTAAGCTGAGCACGACCATTAAAAACCGTCACCTGATTCTTTTTAAGTAAGTAATCAATACCTTGTACAAGCTGTGCTGAAACTTGTCTGCTATGTTGCACAAGCTTTTGTATATCAAAATCGAGTTGAGATACCTGAAAACCAAACTGTCCAGCATGTTTAAACTGAGTTGCAAGCTCTGCCCCTGCAAGCAAAGCTTTGGTTGGAATACAGCCCCAATTTAGGCAAATTCCGCCTAAATGTTGCTCTTCTACAATTGCGGTTTTTAATCCGAGCTGGGCTGCACGAATTGCAGCCACATACCCACCCGGTCCCGCGCCAATCACAATTAAATCAAATTGAGCTTCTGACATGCGGGTTCCCCTACACCAAAATTAAAGCAGGGTTTTCAACAAACTGCTTAAAGCTGGCCAAGAATTTCGCCCCAACTGCGCCATCAATGACACGGTGATCACATGACAACGTCGCTGTGACAATCTCACGAACCACTACATTGCCATTTTCAACAACAGCGCGAGATTCAGAAGCGCCTAATGCCATAATTGCACCTTGCGGTGGATTAATAATGGCATCGAACTGTTTAATGCCTAACATTCCTAAATTTGAAATGCTAAAGCTGCCGCCCTGAAACTCGTCAGGTTGTAACTTGCCCGTCTTGGCACGGGTTGCTAAATCACGCATGTCATCAGAAATTTGTGCCAACGATTTTTGATTCGCAGCTTTCACAATTGGTGTAATTAAACCGTTTGGAATCGCTACGGCCACCGAAATATCCGCTTGAGAGAACTGTAAAATTGATTGAGTAGCCTCATCAAATTGAACGTTTACCTCAGGTACTTTAATCAGTGCCGCAGCAGCTGCTTTAATTAGCATGTCATTAATAGAAAGTTTCACTTGTGGAACAGTCTCATTAATCTGCTTACGTAGTTTTTGCAAAGCCTCTACGTTGAGATCGACTACTAAGCGGAAATGCGGTGCATTACGTTTTGCAGTCTGTAACCGTGAAGCAATCGCTTTACGCATCCCATTCATCGCCACAGTCGTAATTGTAGATTGTGGTTGAGCAACAGCACATTGAGCAGATTGTTCATTTACCGACGTTGGGTTATTACGATAGTAAACTGCCTCAACATCTTCTTTACAGACACGGCCACGAGTACCTGAAACACGGCAGTCATTTAGGTTAATACCCCATTGCTTTGCTAAGCGCCGTGCTACAGGTGTCGCTAAAACTTGGCTATCATCGGCCGTAGATTTAACTACTTTAGCTTGAGTTTGCTGCTTAATATCAGGCCACTGACCTCCAGCAGCTTGTACAGCTTTCTGGATGTCTTGAACACTAATACGTCCTTCACGACCAGAACCTGTGACTTTTGCCAAGTTTACATTGTGCTTTTCTGCAAGCTTTAACGCATGTGGTGTTGCAAATAAATCATCAGATGTTTGATAGCCTTGTAATGACTCTGGTACAGCGTAGTCACCTTTCCCTACCTTTACAGGAACTGGAGCGCTAGCTGTTGAAGTCTGTGGCTGTTCTGCTTTTTCAGCAACAGGTGCAGATGTTTCCGCCTTACTTTGCTCCGAAGGTGCTTCAGGTGCTTTTGCTGCTGAACCGCCTAGAGACGCAATAAATTTTTCAATTTCTGCATCAGAAACTTCACTATCAGCACATACGGCAATAAGGCCACCGACCGGCAAAGTATCACCGTCTTTTGCTAAAATTTTACGGAGCGTTCCGGCAAAAGGTGCTTCTAACACATTGACAATTTTTGTGGTTTCAATTTCACAAATTTCATCGCCCTTATTAAAGCTATCACCCTCTTTAATCAACCATTGGGCGATCGTGCCTTCTTCCATGGATAATCCCCATTTCGGGATCTCCAGCGTTTTAATTTCGCTCATCCTAAGCCTCCAATGTTTTTCGCACAGCTTGCTCAATACGCTCTACACTTGGAATCCATTCTTTTTCTAAAACTGGAGAGAATGGAACAGGCGTATGTGGTGGCGTTACGAGTTCAACAGGTGCTTTCAAATAGTGGAAACCTTTTTGGGCGATCAGCGCAGCCACATCATGACCAAAGCCACAGCGTGCTGCTGATTCATCCACAATAACTACACGCCCAGTTGATGCAACAGACTCTAAAATTCCTTCTTCATCCAGAGGTGAAATTGTGCGAGGGTCGACCACTTCAACCGAAATGCCATCTTTTGCTAGTTTATCTGCTACTTCATTGGCACGGTGTACCATCAAGCCTAAAGCAATAATGGTCACGTTTGTCCCTTCACGGGTGTAATTTGCTACACCAAAAGGAATGGTATAGGCATCATCTGGAACTTCGCCTTTAATGTCATAGAGCATTTTATGCTCACAGAACACCACAGGGTCGTCATCACGAATGGCCTGAATTAATAGCCCTTTCACATCATATGGGCTAGATGGAACCACAACTTTTAAGCCCGGAACCGCGGCAAATACGTTATATGGTGACTGAGAATGCTGAGCTGCCGCAGAAAAACCTGCGCCAATCATGCCACGTACAACCATTGGCGCTTTTGCTTTCCCGCCAAACATATAACGGAATTTAGCGGCTTGGTTATAAAGCATGTCATGACACACGCCATAGAAATCCATAAACATTAAATCAGCAACAGGACGTAAACCTGTTGCAGCCGCACCGGCGGCCATACCGATAATTGCAGACTCGGTAATTGGGGTATCAATAACACGTTCCGAACCAAACTCTGTCCATAAACCTTTGGTTACGCCCAATACACCACCGAAACCTTCTAACTGATTTTCTTCAGTGTTCTTACCACCGTGCCCACCGCGAACATCTTCACCAACAACAAATACAGTTGGGTCACGACGCATTTCTGATTCAATGGCTTCTTTAATTGCATTACGAAAACTTTTATTTGGCATCTTTACTATTCCTTTAGTAAGAGACATAGACGTCAGTAAGGAGTTGTTCTGGTTTTGGGTATGCCGCAGCACGAGCTTTAGCAACGGCATCATCAACATTTGCCTTAGAAGATGCATCAATCTCGTCTAGTTTGGCTTCATCAATTTTGCCTTTGACTTTTTCGCGGAAAATTTTCAAAGGATCTTTATTTTCCTTGATGAACTCGACTTCTTCTTTAGAACGAATCAAGCCAGGGTCACCTTCGAAGTGGCCATAAAAACGGTTTGTAATGGTTTCAATTACACTTGGACCTTCACCACGACGTGCACGTTCAATGGCAGTTTGAGCGGCTTCATAGACGGCAAAGAAATCGGTACCATCAACTTTAACTGCAGGTAAACCAAAACCTGCTGCACGACCAGCAATGTCCTTACTTCCTACAGCGTAATCATGCCCTGTTCCTTCACCAAAGCCGTTATTTTCGAAAACGAAAATTACTGGAAGTTTAAGTACAACAGCCATATTCATCGCTTCAAAAGTAAGGCCTTGGTTTGAGCCACCGTCACCTGTAAAAGACAGTCCGACCCCACCAGTCTTTAAGGTTTTCGCTGTCAACGCCGCACCAATTGCTAAAGGAGGTCCACCACCCACAATCCCGTTGGCACCGAGCATACCTTTATCTAAATCGGCAATATGCATAGAACCGCCTTTTCCACGGCATAGCCCGTCATCTTTACCGAAAATTTCCAGCATCATGGCGTGAATGTCACAACCTTTTGCAATACAGTGTCCATGTCCACGGTGTGTTGAAGTGATATAGTCTTTGTCGGTTAAATTTTCGCAAATCCCGACTGCTACAGCTTCTTCACCACTGTATAAGTGAATAAAGCCTGGAATATCACCATTGGTATTTTCTTCGTGAAGTCGATCCTCAAATTCACGAATATCACGCATGCGTTTATATGCTGCGAGTAATTGCTCTTCCGTTAATTGCATATCCTTTTCCTTTATTATCTTGATTATTAAAAATCAACCAAGTTTCAGCGAGAGTTATATATTTCGCTATAAATAATAAAGCTCAATTTAATTTAATATGCTATTAGACTAAAAAGTTTTAAATAGTTTTTATAGCTATTATTTTTTATTTTTCAAAAACTTGAACAGCAAAAATAAAATTAAAAAATTTTAATACATTTCATTGGCTTGTGAAACAAACCTTTAACCAACCTTTATTAATTTATAATATTAGCTGTGTACTACGCTCATTAATAAACTCCATGTACTTTATTTAAATTATAAGGATTTTTATTATATAGAGTTTAGTTGAAAATTATTTAATATAAAATGGAATTTTATATATGGACTTAAAAAGGCAAATAGAAACTGGTATTAAATTAAGAGGAGCGGATAAAGTTGCTCGCATTCCGATTAAAATTTTACCTACAGAAGAGTTACCGACTAAACCTGACTGGATTAGAGCAAAAATAACCGATTTTGAAGAAATTAAACGCATAAAAAATTTGCTGCGCCAACAGAAGTTACACAGTGTTTGCGAAGAAGCGGCGTGTCCAAATTTACCGGAATGTTTTGGTGGAGGTACGGCAACATTTATGATTATGGGCGATATTTGTACTCGTCGCTGCCCATTTTGTGATGTCGCTCATGGTCGCCCAAAACCGCTAGATGAAGATGAACCTAAGCATTTGGCAGAAACAGTCGCAAATCTAAACTTAAAGTATGTCGTGATTACCTCTGTAGACCGCGACGATCTACATGATGGCGGTGCTGCACATTTTGTAAAGTGTATTGAAGAAATTAGAAAACATTGTCCAGAAACATTGATTGAGATTTTAGTACCAGATTTTCGCGGTCGTTTAGAGACAGCGCTTTCAACTCTAAGCTTATCTCCTCCAGATGTGTTTAACCATAATATTGAGACGGTTCCTCGTTTATATAAAGCGATGCGCCCCGGTTCAGATTATCAACATTCGCTTGAGTTACTTAAACGCTTTAAAGCATATTGTCCCGATATCAAAACCAAGTCTGGCCTGATGGTTGGATTAGGAGAAATAGAGGCTGAAGTGCTTGCCCTACTCAACGATTTAAAAGACTATCAAGTCGATCTTGTCACGATTGGTCAATATCTTCAGCCTTCAAAATCACATGCGCCTATTCATCGGTTTGTAAATTTACAAGAATTTGAACGATATACCCGACACGGTAAGCGATTAGGTTTTAAAAATATTTGGAGTGCACCTATGGTTCGTTCTAGCTATTTTGCTGATCGACAATATTTCGGAGAAGAAGTGCCAAAGCCTTTCAGCCGACAAGATGTCTTATCTTAATGATTAGGCAATTAACAAAACTTATCCAATAGGATAATGGTCAAGACTTATAAAATTATTTAAGGTAAGGAGATAACTAGGAAATAGTCACAATAAGAAAGTTATAACTGTTGAGCGGCTACGGATACGCCATTTCAATGATAAAGGAATTTCGATATGGATATGTCAGAACAATTATCATCGCCTTTAATAGACACTAGTCCGTCCTTATTTCGGTCGGAATCCTCATCTCATTCTAAACAATTAGGAAAAAAACCATCACTTGACCTTGAAGCAGCACCTTTGTTTGATCTGGGTGAGGAATGGGAACACTCATTATTTGGTCGTTCAATCCAAGAGTGTCATAGAAATTTGATGCATATTGCCGAAGATGCCGATATGGCCATTGGTGTGACTGATCCTCATGGTACTCTACTTTGGACATGGAGTAGTCACCCTATGCGCTCATCGGCTGAGCAAGTACACTTTGTTGAAGGTGGTCAGTGGTCTACTCAGGCAGTAGGTCAAAACGCCATTGGTCTAGCATTAAATACACATTCTGCAAGCTGTGTTTACTCACATGAAAACCAAATGAATAGTGTCAGAGACTGGGTCTGTTATGCAGCACCGATTACCGATACAAATACAGGTCAGTTTTATGGAATTATGAATTTATCGACTAAATATCAAAAACATAATTCACTTGGAGTTTTAGCAGTAGAGCGTTGTGCTGACATTGTTAAACAAGCAATTCAACTTCATCAGAAAAATATCCTATATATTAAAGCTTTCGGCACTCCTAAAGTTCAATATAACCAACACAGCCTTACATTGACTCAACGTCAAATTGAGATTCTGTGTATTTTAACTCTTTGTCCCGAAGGGATTAATCTTGAAGAACTTCACTATGCTTTATATGGTGATCGGCCTGTAAGTACTACCACTTTAAAAGCAGAACTTTCTCAACTCAGAAACTTAATACCTGACGTTATCGAGTCGCGACCATATAGACTTAACTGCGAAATTCAATGTGATTTTTTAATGGCCGAACAAGCATTAAACCTAGGCTTCACATCAACTACGCTTACACTCTATAGAGGAAGTTTCTTAGCTAAATCAGAAAGTCCTTTTTTATGCGCATGGAGAGATTGTTTTGACGCTCGTTTGAGTCATGTGATTTATCAAATTGAAGATATTGATCAATTATTGCGAGTAGTCAGTCGCGTACCAGACCGTGTAGATGCTGTTGAACGTTTACTTGAATTATTACCCGAAGAAACACCTTATCGAACTAAACTCTTAAAATTGCTCGAATAAAATAAAAGGGAGAATATCCATACAATATTCTCCCTTTTTAAGGCTAGATCAAGCAGAGGCTTGAAGCTGTACCCTATAGCAGTCGTCCAAAGCTAATTCATAATATCGCAGCCCTTCTTCAGCAGCATGAAATGCTTTTTGCTGCCAGTCAGGACGGTCATTACATAAGCGCTTAATCAATTCCATAGCTTCATATGGATGAAGATCATCGTAATGTGCATGAGCGCGCAACCAAGCTAAAGAACGTTTATCAATCGTGACTTCAGGATGATTAGTATAGGTATGAATACCTTTATACACCTGAATAGACCAATCTCCAGTTGCCCATTCAATCGCCAAATTTGTTGCAGCCAGACATTCTGCCAAATTACCTCGATGACTCATATTCCATAGAAAATGGTTTACAGCATTCATAGCAGCGGGTGGTCGTACATGATCAAGTTCTTCAACTGTTAAGCCAAAACCTCCAGCCCAATCGCGATACCATTTTAAGTGTCGCTCTTCTACCTTAATATTTTGAATTAACCAATCTCGCGCTTCAGTAACTCCCGGTTCAGAAAATCCAGTCGCTTTCCCCAAGGCTCCAGCCATATATGACGGGAAATGGGCGACTAATGGATAGAAATTAAGTAAAGCATAACGGAAACTATCTAGGCTCAATCCCCCATTGGCCATTTCCGTAAAAAACGGATGTTTACTCACCCGTTCTTTAGCTGGTAACAGGTCGTCCCAGAACCGTTGTGACCATCCATTATGCGGCGTAATTTCTAAATTCATTCCATATTGATTTAGAGCAGTCATTGCTAATTTTCCTATTTATATGACAGCAATCATCTGTATTTCACGCTATAAGTCTATCCGAAAATGATAAAGATACAATCGTTAATCGACCATTTGTAACTTTTTTCGATGGATTGGGGAACTTTAGATAATTATTAGGCTAATCATTGAAATGTCGTGATTTTTATCACATTTAACATAGATAAAAATCATTACTTTTTTAAAAAATCTGTATTATTATTTTGAATAAACCACACATTATATAATCAATATTTTTAGATGGAACTTTACTTAAAATAAGTCTCATTTTATGACAACTTCCAATATAGAGAGCATTAATTATGAAGTTGCAGGGTTCCAATATATTGGGACAGGAACAAATAGATTTATTAACCACACGAGGATTAAACTTTGTATGGTTTCCAAAGCAGCTTGAAACGATTTATCGTTTTCAATACCAAAACGGTGCTGCCTATGAGTTCCGCTACAGAGCGCCTATTATTTTAATATTATATATATTTTTAAGCTTTGGTATATATCAAGTTTTACCAAGTGAACAAGTTTTATCCTGGTTTAGCTATTATTCTTGGGTTGGTGTAATTGTTCTTATCGCTTGGATTTTATCATTTATTAAAAAATTAAATCAGTATTTTGATTATTATGTAGGAGTTGGCTCGGCTTTAGCGGTAGCAATTACTTTTATTTTAATTAACGTTATTGAGAATGGACAAGATAATGTTCTTTTTCATGCTGCGATGATGTATGCAATCGTTATTATTTATGGTGCTGTTGGTATGCGCTTCTATACAGCCATATTTGCTGGATGGATGGGAGGACTAGTTGGAATTTTAGTAAGTAACTACTTAAATGGTGTGATCGACTGGACATTCTTAAACCGAACTTACACTTTTAGTAGTTTTTTGGGAATGACCCTCGCCTATGCAACGGACCGTCAACATCGAGAAAACTATTTACAAAACTGTATGATTGAGCTGAACCGCATTGAGCTCATGCAACAAGCGCAGCAGTTATCCTTACTTTCGCAGCAAGATGCACTTACTGGTTTAGCCAATCGACGTTATCTAGATGAAACCTTGGATAATGAATGGCGCCGTGCATTACGACACGAAACCCCACTCACTATTATGATGGTCGATATCGATTATTTTAAAGCATACAATGACACGCTAGGACATCTCAAAGGTGATGAATGTTTAAAAGAAATCGCAATTGCTATTTCTTCTATTGCTGCTCGTAGTGGTGATTTAGTTGCTCGTTATGGTGGTGAAGAGTTCTTACTACTATTCCCAATGACAAATTCTCAGCAAGCTTTGATACAGGTCGAACGTTTAATGAATGCGATTAATAAAATTGCGATTAAACACCCATGTAGTGATGTTTCACCACATGTCACTATTAGTGTAGGCGTTGCGACCACAATTCCACGTCTAAACGATTCTATTTCTGCTTTTGTTGCACGAGCTGATCATGCATTATATAAAGCAAAAACCAATGGACGTAATCAATATAAGATTGCTGTAAACGAAGAACAAATTGTAGATTTAACTTAATAATAGCAAATAACAATTGAGGATATATTTTGGCTAGTGATTACATTATTTGTTTTTGATATTATCCTTTTGAATTAAAATAATGAAAGAATTCTCTATTTAGCTTTTCCATCCGTGGTAAAGCTAAAATGTAATCTAGATTTAATATATACAAAATATTGTTGTTTAGTTCTTAATATTAAATTAAGAATGGTTTAGTTAAGATTAATACATACCTACTCTAACCTAAAAAATTCCAGTTCATCAGAATTCTCCTTTTAACTTCTTCCAAAGTTTATTTATAAGATAGAGCAATAAGTTTTGCTCCATCCTTGGAGGTGTTGTCTGAACAACTTCATTTGAAAACGGCAATATCGAGACAATATTCTCATGTATAGTTTCATAGTTCGGATGAGCCTCTTTTTTAATAATCTCTATAATTTTTTGTATTTCATCTACAGATAAGTTCAAGAATTTTTTAATTTCTTGGACTGTCTTTGATTCAATAGATAATAAAGCACAAACTCTAGTGACATTAACAATCTGCTCTGCATGAATATTTTTAAAGTTTGGATAACAAACAAGTTTATATAGAATTTTTGTCTCAAATGGATCTGTAGCAGTTATATTTTCTATTCGTTCTCGATAAGATTTTTTAAAATATTCATTATTTTCAATTTCTAATAAAATTTTTAATAGTTCCTGATACCTTAAGGGTCTTTTTAGACCATATTGATAACCTTTTAAAAGCTCAGGATTATTACTTAATACAATTTTAATTTTTTTAGGAATAAGAATATTTGTATAGCCACTGTCTAAATCAATAATATATATATCTGGATTATCATCACTATATATCCAGTTTTCAGATAGTTGAGAGGATAAAGATAAGTCATGAATAACTTTTATCATTGCCTCTAAGTTTTTAGGCAATAGTTTATCCTTTGACATACAGCCAATTCTATATGTACATTGATTCATTGATATTTCCCCAATTTCAATGATGACTTTGAAAATTATTTGTTTAAAGTAATAAAATTTAAATATGTAATAAACTTATATAAAACTAATTTGAATAAAATTAGTTTTAAGATATAAATATCTTGTGCAAGTAAAAAATTAATAAGATTTTAATTTTTTACTTAAGCAGATAAATATATTCAGAAATAAATCGCGGGTATTATATTTATATAGAGATTATAAGACAAGGAAATAATTTAAAATTTAATAGAGCCGAATGTGATAAAAAATTAAAGCCCCCAAGTTTAAGTTAAATATGGGGGCTTAATTTACTACAGTCAAAATTATGACTATGGTTCAATTGGTGCAAACGGTGAAACAACATCTGCATTTTGTGCACGATGGCGTAGGAAGTGATCCATTAGGACAATAGCCAACATTGCTTCTGCAATTGGAGTTGCTCGCACACCTACACATGGGTCATGACGACCTTTAGTCAATACATCAGTATCTTCACGGCTTAAATTAATCGTTTTACCTGGTGTTGTAATACTTGCAGTAGGTTTTAATGCAATGGCAACTCGAATCGTCTGACCACTCGAAATACCGCCCAAAATACCACCTGCATGGTTCGCTAAGAAGCCATTACTCGTCAACTCATCACGTGTTTCATGACCAAACTGCCCAGCAACTGCGAAACCATCTCCGATTTCAACACCTTTAACCGCATTAATGCTCATCATGGCATGAGCAATGTCAGCATCTAGACGGTCAAAAACAGGTTCACCCCAACCTACAGGAACTTTTTCAGCTAAAATTTCTAGCTTAGCCCCGCAGCTTGTGCCTTGTTCACGTAAAGACGTAACCAATGCTTCAAAACGAGGAACAGCATCTACATCACCACAGAAAAATGGATTATTTGGAACTTCATTCCAATCCAGTTTTTCAGCAACTTCATTACCAATTTGTGTGACGTGACCGCGAATCAATACACCAAATTTTTCTGCTAAATATTTTTTAGCAATAGCACCCGCTGCAACACGCATAGCAGTTTCACGTGCACTCGAACGACCGCCACCACGATAATCACGGAAACCATACTTTTGTGTATAGGTGTAGTCCGCATGACCCGGTCTAAAAGTCTGAGCAATATTGCCGTAATCTTTCGATTTTTGGTCAGTATTACGAATGAGTAAACCAATTGGCGTACCAGTAGTTTTGCCCTCAAACACACCAGAAATAATTTCAACCTGATCAGGTTCTTTGCGCTGAGTCGCAAATTTTGATGTACCCGGCTTACGGCGGTCCAGATCTTTTTGTAGATCTTCTTCGGTTAACTCAAGGCCAGGTGGCACACCATCAACAATTGCCATTAAGCCAACGCCATGAGACTCACCACATGTCGTTACACGAAAGAGTTGTCCAATACTGTTCCCTGCCATATGTACAACTCCTTATGCTTGTTGCTGTTCAAATAGTTTTCTATAACGACGACATTGTTCTGCGGTTAAAGCAAAAATGCCAGAACCACCTTTTTGGAAAGTAAGCCAGTTGAAATCAATCGTATTGAAGTTTTGGCGCATAGCCCATTCAGAGTTACCCACTTCAATGACAATTAAACCATCTTCAGTTAAATAATCTGCCGCTTGAGCAAGCATTTTACGCACGAGGTCTAAACCATCTTGGCCTGCTGCCAATGCAAGCTCAGGTTCGTGTAAAAACTCTTCTGGTAAGTCAGCCATATCTTCAGCATCAACATACGGAGGGTTACTTACAATTAAATCGTACTGGTTTTCAGCTGGAATCTTGGCAAATAAATCAGATTCAAGTAACGCAACTTGATATTGCTTATTGTGGTGTTCAACATTAATCGATGCTACTTCTAAAGCTTCTTTAGAGATGTCCGTTGCATCCACTTCCGCATCTGGATATGCATAAGCCAAAGCTACAGCAATACAGCCAGAACCTGTGCACATATCTAAAATACGTTGTGGAGTTTTAGGTTTTGCATTTTCTGGCAAATTATTGAGAGCTTCACGCATTTGACCATTTTCATCTAAACAATATGGTGCAAAACGTTGCTCAATTAATTCTGCAATTGGTGAACGCGGAATAAGTACGCGCTCATCCACATAAAATGGCTTATTAAAGAAGTAAGCTAAATTTAATAAATAAGAAGTCGGAATACGGTCATTAATACGACGTTCTAACAAACTTAAGAATTCTGCTTTTTCACTTGGCAAAAGCTTAGCATCTAAAATCTCTGAGTCTGCTGACCATTCAAGAGATAAGGTTTGTAAAACTAATGCAGAACTTTCTGCAAAATAATCTTCAGTACCTTGTCCTAAATGTGCATCATGTTGACGTAATGCTGATACCCCAAAGCGAATAAAATCTCGAATTGTAGATAAATTTTCAGCAGCTTCCTGTAAATGTTCAGGGCTAATCGTCGGTCGCTCCACTTAGGCGTCTCCAAAGGCAAATTTTGCAAAGTGACTATTCTACTGAGTGAGACAAAGCAACGCAACGCTTTGCCTTGTGAAGCAGTGTTTTACACACCTATCTCTAACAATCACAGCTTAAAATCAGAATACTTTGTTTTAATTAAGAAATAATGAACTTTTAATCAGGTATAGATTTCGTCTATGAAATAAAGAAGCGGTCAATATTTAAAGACCGCTTTTTGTGTTTAGTTGGTTTAAAGCTTAAGTTTTTCTGCCACATAATCTGAATCTTTGTCTCCACGACCAGAAAGATTAACCACAATCATGGTTTCTTTCGACAGCTTTGGTGCTTCTCGTATTGCCCATGCGACAGCGTGTGAGCTTTCAAGCGCAGGAACAATTCCTTCTACACGAGATAAGGTCATAAAAGCATTCAAACATTCTTGGTCAGTTGCAGTGCTATATTCCACACGGCCTAAATCTTTTAAGAAACTATGCTGTGGCCCAACACCAGGATAGTCCAATCCTGAAGCAATAGAATGCACGGGTAACGGTTCACCAGCTTCATTTTCAAGCACGTAACACGCCATACCATGAATTTGACTTGGTTTACCTAAGGTTAAAGTTGCCGAATGCATGTGAGTTTCTAAACCATGTCCTGCTGGTTCAACCCCAACCAATTTCACATCCGAATCATTTAGAAATGCTGTAAAGGCACCGATTGCATTTGAACCGCCACCAACACATGCGACAACATAATCTGGGTTTTTACCAAAACGATGATGCGTCTGCTCTTTAATTTCATTACCAATAATCGATTGAAAATCTCGAACCATTTTTGGAAATGGATGTGGTCCAACCACAGAACCAATTGCATAAATAAAGTTTTTAGGGTCTTTTAAATATTCTTCAAAAGCGCTATCAACTGCATCTTTTAAGGTTGCTGTACCACGTGTTACTGAAACTAAATGAGCACCCAAAATTTTCATTTTGACCACATTAGGGTGTTCTTTTTCAATATCGACTTGTCCCATATGAATTTCACATGGAATACCAACTAAAGCACAAGCCGTGGCTAAAGCAACGCCATGCTGTCCCGCACCTGTTTCAGCAATAACTTTCTTTTTGCCCATATATTTGGCAAGAAGAGCCTCACCTAAACAGTGATTAATTTTATGGGCACCCGTGTGATTTAAGTCTTCACGTTTTAAATAAATTTGTGCACCGCCTAACTGCTCAGAAAGACGTTTTGCGTGAAATAAAGGACTTGGACGACCTACATAATTTGTAAAGAGGTCTGATAGTTCATTTTGAAATTCTGGTGTATGGCGAATTTCCTCATAAGCAACATTAATTTCATCCATTGCTTCTTTTAAATGCGGAGGAATAAATTGGCCTCCATATTCACCAAAAAATCCCTGTTCATTTGGCAAAGCAATACCATTAATTTGATGTTGCATATCATCCCTCTTTTTAAATTATTAAAGTTATCAAGTTTATCGAGAAAGGTAGCGTGTTAAGTCCTCAATGCCTTTTAAGGTCATTGGATACATATGGTTTTCAAAAATCTCTTTAATCCAACCAATGGTTTGAGTGTAATGCCAATACCCTTCAGTTTCAGGGTTTAACCATGCTGTTTTATCAAAATATTGACGTAGGCGACGTAACCAAACCTCACCTGTTTCATCATTCATATATTCAACCGAGCCACCTACCGATTTCAGCTCATACGGTGCCATACTGGCATCACCTACGACAATTACACGATAGTCGCGTCCGTAAGTATGGAACAAATCCCACGTATTCATGCGGGTTGCTGTTCTTCGGTAGTTATCTTTCCAAACATAGTCATAGAGACAGTTATGAAAATAAAAGTATTCGAGTGTCTTAAACTCACTTTTAGCAGCACTAAAAAGTTTTTCACACTGGGCAATGTGCGCATCCATCGAACCACCCACATCAAACAACATGAGTACTTTTATTCGATTACGACGCTCTGGCACCATTTGAACATCCAAGATACCTTGTTTGGCTGTTTCTCGAATAGTTCCATCAACGTCTAACTCTTCAGCTGCGCCTTGGCGAGCAAATTTGCGTAAACGTCGTAACGCAATTTGCATCTGACGAGTTCCAAGAACTTGGTCGTCATCTAGATTTTGGTATTTCCGCTGTTCCCAGACTTTAACCGCCGAACGTTTACGCCCCGGCCCACCAATTCTGACGCCTTCTGGATGGTCACCAAAAGCTCCAAAAGGTGAAGTTCCACCTGTGCCAACCATACGGTTACCACCTTGGTGTTTCTTATGCTGTTCGCGTAAACGCTCTTCTAGCATTTTCATCAGTTCTTCTAAAGAACCTGCTTTCTGAAGTTCAGCTCTTTGCTCTGGGGTTAAATGCTTTTCGAGAAGTTCTAAATCGAACCAGTCTTTTGGTAATTTATGAACTTGCTTAAGCAACTCATCGATATCAAAAGTTTCAATGCCATCAAAGTAATCTTTCATGGCACGATCAAACTTATCAAAAAATCGCTCATCTTTAACTAAAATAGTTTTAGCAAGCTGATAGAACTCTTCTTGGTCGGCAAAAACCAAACCTTCACTCACCGCACGGTTTAGATCAATGAGTTCACGAGTGGTAACTGGAACACCATATTTACGTAAGGTGTAAAATAACCGCACAAACATGGGTTACTCCCTCCCTTAACGTCGAGACATGAAAGCCAAGCGTTCGAGAAGTTGTACATCTTGCTCGTTTTTGATGAGAGCACCATATAAAGGTGGAATAGCTTTAGAGGGATCTCGATTACGTAATACATCTTCAGGCATATCATCTGCCATGAGCAAGCTTAACCAATCAATTAACTCAGAGGTTGATGGTGGTTTCTTCAAGTTAGGAATTTCACGTAGTTTAAAGAAAACCTGTAAAGCTTCGTTTACTAGTGTTGCAGAGATATTTGGAAAATGAACCGCAATGATTTCTCGCATTGTGGCTTCATCTGGAAACTCAATATAATGGAAGAAGCAACGACGCAAGAATGCATCTGGTAATTCTTTTTCATTATTTGAAGTAATAATTACAATTGGGCGTTGCGTTGCCGTAATTGTTTCATTCGTTTCATAAACATAAAAAGACATTTTATCGAGTTCATGCAACAAGTCATTTGGAAACTCGATATCGGCCTTATCAATTTCATCAATTAATAATACGCAACGCTCTTCACTGGTGAAAGCTTCCCACAATTTACCGGGTTTAATATAGTTCTTAATATCGTAAACTCGGTCATCACCTAACTGGCTATCTCTTAAACGAGAAACTGCATCATATTCATACAACCCTTGCTGTGCTTTAGTTGTAGATTTGATATGCCAAGTAATCAATTTTAAACCTAAACTTTGTGCTACTTGTTCAGCAAGTAAAGTTTTACCCGTGCCCGGTTCACCCTTAATCAGTAAAGGCTTTTGCAAAGCACGAGCTGCTTTTACAGCAAGCTTAAGACTATCAGTCGCGATATATTGATCTGTACCGGTAAAATGTTGGGTATCAGCAGACATGTAAAGACCTTATTTTTCTATTTCAATGGTTAGATGGAACGCATGCTTTTGTTTGTTGAATATTTTGACCAACAATATCCAATTACCAAACCTAGACCAACTACAAACAGAATTAAAGATAAATTTGACCAAATCAACGGACTATCTTTAGTTAAAACACCAAAAAGGAGTCCAAAAATAGCAGGTGCTACAGATGCATTCGGTCCTTCAGACACTGTTGGTGTAACTAAAATAGCAAATACAATCAGCCAGCTAATTGCACCAAAGGTGGTAGGAAGACGGCGCATTAATCGCCACCAACACCACAAAGCAATAATAGCGCCTATTCCATAAGCTGTTAAAGCAATAACACCTTCAGGAATAACATCCAAAAAAGAAAATAATTGATTCATTATTCCAGTTTGATCTTCACGCACCACGTAAGCCCTCTGGTTCAACTGCATTCGGGTTAATTAACCCTTCTGGCGGCATCTGAATAAAGAAACCTTTTGTTTGTAATGAGTCTAAAACATGTAAAACATTAACACGCGCCAATTTACGTGTTGGAGCCAACTCTAAATGCATGACAAACGTTGCACGACCAAACGCTTGTAAAACAGCTTCAGGAACATTTTCAAACGGATCAGCTTGTTCCGTATTGTCAGGATAGTTTGGACGAGCAATATACATGTACATTTCATCTTTTTTGCTCGATCTATAAATATCACAGTGCATTTCAAATCAACTCTTGAACTAAGGACAGCATACATGAAAAAAAACGACACACACACGCAGGTTTGTTTACGCATCAGTCGTTTTTTTAATTCTTGAGAAATATTAACCTACAACATTGATTAAGGTCGATAATAACTTTGTTCCAAACAGGTGTTAGCTTTTGTAAAAACAATATAAGTTTATGATTTTAAATATTAAAATGCAAAATCTATTTTATTAAAATAAAACCGGTTTTAGGACTTTTAAAAAAGTATTCATCATCAAATACTTGATAATAGTGTTCTTGCAAGATTTATACTTAAGCTATCAAAATAATAAATTTCTTTTTCACCTATTTAAGAATACACACTTGAGTAAAACTTTTAACTACTTCACTACACATCACCAGATGTTACTTAACTCATTTAATAGCGAGATATGTTTCAATAATAAGTATCTTGTTCATAGATATGGAGGACAAAATTATGCCTCGTGGTGATAAAACTGCTTATACAGCCAAGCAAAAACGTCAGGCCAAACATATTGTTGAGAGTGAGGTTGATAGAGGCCATTCTCAAGAAGAAGCCGAACGAATCGCATGGTCTACCGTCAACAAACAAGATGGTGGCGGTAAGAAAAAGTCCCATTAATTTATAAAAATAAATACTTCTTTAGCCCAAACTAAAGAAGTATTTCTTATTTAAGAACGTGTTAATTTTTTTCTAAAAGACGCGAGTGCTTTTTATATAGTCATCGCTTACTTGATTTAAGGCACTCAAAATAGCGCTATCAACTTGACTTAATAAAGCTTCATTAAGACTTTCCATATAAGCAATGAGTTGGGTTTTAGAAGTATGGGCGAATTCGGTCGTTACAGCTTCATCTTCATATAAGATTACATAACTACGTGCAAAACCGTAGATTAGGTAAACTGCTGCTTTTTCTTTTGTATCTTGAGATTCTTTAAGAGACTGCTCACATGCATTTTTTAAGTCTTTAAATGCATCTGTACCAGTAGATTGATTTTTGAAAGATAAAAGTATTGTTTGGAAGTTCATATCCATATTCCACTCAAAAAGTAAAGCTACAGAAGAAGATGGAAGCTGTCAAATAATATCCTGATTAATATAAGTTTAATTGTAAATAAATTTATATTTAACTTCTTTTAGATCACGATAAATCATGTAATAAAAAACCACTCTTGCTTTAAGAATGGTTTAGTTAAAACCTATCAATGATTAGAAGCTTATTTCAATTGTGATCGTAGTACCTGAGTGCTCAATATCAGTTGAGACATTAAAACCTCTACTTTTAAGCTCCTCTTCAACCAATGTAAGATGATCAGGACTTATAGCATCAACAGGAAACCAGAAAGTTGCTTTTCGTTTCCCCTCCTTAGATTCAGACTCAGTACCAGTTAAAATTTTTTCCAATATGACGTCTTGATTTATTTTAAAGTTTTTAGCATTTTGACGAGCTTCTTCAGCATTAAAGTTGTTAAGCATATTTATCTCTCTAATTATTAATTTATCTAATTTTATATCATAAAAAGGCTATATAAGTTTTAGTGTTATGTAGTTAAAACTAATTAGAGATATAGGTTTATTGATTAAATAAACTTTCTATCCATTCAATAAATTTTCTGGTATTTCTATTTTTAAGATCTTCCTTATTTGGAATGTAGTAACACAGCTTTGATTGAACGGCTTTAGTTTTAAACTCCCGTAAAAGATTCGCCTTAACAAACCTTTGGGTAAGTGTAGTAGAGCAAAATACTAATCCATTGGCAGATAAAGCCTCGTGTATTCCAAAAATTTCCTGATCAAATTTCTTAATCGCCACCCTATCTTGGTTCCATTCATTTTCCTCAAGCCAAGCCTCTAGTGGTGGGCTTGGTAACGCCTTATTTTTCCATTCTGTCGTAAATAACGTTATTGGTTCACTAGAACATTTAAGCAGATCAAGTTTGGATGAACCAAATACATTAAAAGACTCATATTTAACGATATCTTGAGACTGGACCAAAGATACGTCACCATAACGAATAGGTAATGTATATAAGTGATTATCTAAAGTTTCACCTGTAGAAAACTCAACAGAGATATCGGGGTACAATTGATAAAATTCATTTATTGAAGGAATTAGCAGCATTGCAGCTAGTGAAGAAGTACTAGCGACTCTTACTATGTTTCCATTTACTGTTATTTCATCTAGTGCATCTTCAATTTTACGAAATCCTTCAGAAATTGCTCCAGCAAGTCTTTGCCCTGTCGTTGTAAGGGTTATTTTCCTTACCTGTCGATGAAACAAATCAACATTTAATCTGCTTTCTAGATTCGCAACATGATGTGAAATTGCAGTCGGTGTAAGCGAGAGTTCTTCAGCAGCCAATTTAAAACTACCCAATCGAGCGGCTGATTCAAATGCTTTAAGTGCTTGCAAAGAAACTTGCATGTCTCCTCCCCATTTACAATTATAGATGAACTAAAATCATCTATAATTGTAATTTTCTCGTTTGTCTACTTATGTTTTAAAACTCAAAATAAATTAAATCCTAACCTTTCTGGAATTAATGATGAGTAAAATATTACATATAGATGCTAGTGTCAGAGCTGCAATTAACGCTAATCCAAATCATAATTCTATTTCAAAAAATATTGCCAGTCGTTTGATCAACTCTTGGAAACAACAATTGCCTATAGATGAGTATATCTATCGTGATGTAGGAATGAATCCACCACCCTTTATTAATCAAAATTGGATTGATGCTGTATTCACATCTAAAGATAAAAGAACTCAAGCTCAATGTGATGTTTTATCTATATCAGATCAGTTAATAGCAGAAGTTTCGAGCTCAGATATTCTTGTAATTTCTTCACCTATGTACAATTACGGCATGCCTGCTCAACTGAAAGCATGGTTTGATCAAATTATTCGTATCAATAAAACCTTTGATTTTGACCTAGCTCGTGGAGACTTTCCCTTACAACCTCTTTTAGCTGGAAAAATTTTAATTATTATCACTTCCAGCGGTGAATTTGGCTTTGAGAAAGATGGGATTCGGCATGATATGAGTCATCTTGTACCCCACATTCGCACACTGAGCAAATATTTAGGCGTAGAAAAAATTTATGAAATTACTTGTGAGTATCAAGAGTTTGGAGATCAAAGGCATAGAGAGTCATTAGAAAATGCTTTTCGAAAAACTGAAGAAGTTGTGTCTAAACTTGCTGATTCATTTAGGTAATATCTGTAGATTTTAATACTCATTTTTAAATTTCATAAATTAAGTCACTTTAACTGATCCATATCATTAAAAATAAAAAAGCCTACCCAATTGGGTAGGCTTTTCATTTCTGCACCGAAACAAACTTATAGTTATATATTATATAAATTGAAGTTGTTTTTCTTAAATCCAAGAATATACAGACCTGTATGTTTAATCAATTGAATTTTTCTCATTATATAAGTTAATTTAATTCATTATTGAAATTTCAAATTATATTTACTTTATTACATTATTTTATGAATTTTATTAGACTAAATAATTCTTTAGATAAACTACAGAAAATCTATTTTTTGTATACTTAGATATTATAATTAGCTCATTTTAAATAGTAATTAATTAAAAATTTAACAGAATGGTTATGCTTTAGTTAAAAAGGCTCATCATATGATGAGCCTTTAAATTTCTAATTATTTATTCATTTTAAATAGATAAACTTTGTTTTTCCTCTTGAAACAACTGGATTAATGGTTGCGTTAATAACTCATAACGCCATCCTAACAGATAGTCGGGTAAATCCTGTTCATCCCCTTGACATAGAACATGTTGATGAATGGCGTTTAACCATTTTTTTCTCAACAACACTTCTTTAGGAATAGAAGTCTCATTTATTGCATGAGCAAGCACCATATCCATTTTATTTAAAGTCTCTTTAGACGTAATCTTAAATGGTTTTGCAATCTTTGATGGCCATCTGCTTTCGACTGGCAAATCTTTAAGAAGTTCTAAAATCGTTTTGCCGTACTCGCGAACCACATTTGGACGAATATCTTTCACTTGCGACAGTTGAAAGCTATTGCGTGGGTTCTTTTCAACCATATCAATCATAGTTGAGTTTCTAAGAATAAAACTACGTGGCTGATTCGTTGCTTTCACAATGTATTCACGCCATTCGCTTAAATTTTGTAGCTGCATTAGCTGACGACGTGAGTGACGATAATTTCCCACATCGGTATATAGTAATTCGTTAGGGGTTTCTCTAATGATTTCTTTAGTTAGACTACTACAGTCCTCAAGAACATAATTATAAAGCCCTTTCTGCTTAAGCTGCTCTTGAATATGATGAGCTAACTTCATTAGATACAAAACATCATTAGCAGCATAACAAAGTTGTTGAGGCGATAACGGTCTAGCTAACCAATCAGATCTGGTTTGATCTTTTTCAATATCAATATCAAGACAAAGTTTTAAAGCACCTTGATAACTCACTTGCAGGCCATGACCTAAAAAAGAAAGCCCCACTTGAGTATCAAACACATTAAGCAAATCTTCTTGATCAGCATAATGATAGATTAAATCAATATCTTCTCCACATGCATGAAAAATGTTTTGCTGCGCGAGGAAAATCTTTTTCCAAAACTGACTTAGATCTAATGAAACACCATCCAACAGATAGACATCACCATTTACATTGACTTGGCATACTCCAAGTTTAGGCCAGAGTGTGTCAACCTTAATAAATTCTGTATCAAGTCCATATATTGAACATTGATCCATTTTTTGAAGAACATCAACCAATTCGGTTTGCTGTTGGATAAACTGAAACATGCTTTCTCAAGTATTGCAAAGAGTGCTTTAAACTCTGGTATATATAACATAGAAGCAGAAAAATGCCACTTAAACCTTTATGAATACTCTATTTTTGAACAATTTTTCGAAAATAGATAATTTTTTGATCTTTTATTTGTACTTTTTAAATTTATCTCCAAATGTTCTTTATTTAAAATTTATAAGATCTTTTTCATTCTTATATTCATATTTTATTTAAACTATCTTTAATAATAAAAGACAGAATAATATTTATGTTTAATAACTGAATTTAATTAATAAATTTAATCAAATTGATAGTACATTCATTAATGAAATAAGCATCGGAATGCTTATTTCATTCTCATGCGGTTATGCACTGCCTGACTTAAAGTATGGCTATCTACGTATTCGAGTTCACCACCCTGCGGGACACCTTGAGCAATACGCGTCATTTGTATTGGTAAATGTTTAGTCGCCTCTACCAAATAATGGGCTGTCGCTTGTCCTTCTACCGTCGCATTGGTTGCCAAAATGACTTCTTCAATAGTACCTTGGCTTAGACGCTGAATGAGATAAGGAATACCAATTTCTTCCGGACCAATACCATCTAATGGGGAAAGATGGCCACCTAAAACATGGTATTTTCCACGAAAGCTACCGCTTTGCTCAATCGCCATCACATCCGCTGGTGATTCAACCACACACAATAACTGATCATCTCGGTCAGTTGAGGCGCAAATATCACAAATTTCATGTTCAGTCAGAGAATGGCAGACACTACATTCATGTATATAACTTGAAGCCTCATGTAAAGCATGCGCTAATGCAAATGCCCCTTCTCGGTTTTTCATCAAAAGATGTAAAGCCATACGTTGAGCCGACTTCGGACCAACGCTTGGCAATATACGTAAAGCTTGAACGAGTTGTTCAAATCTATCGCTAAACACTGAATTTCCTTAGAACATGCCCGCTAAGCCAGGTGGTAAACCCATACCAGAATTTGCTTTTTGCATTTTTTCTTCAGAAATCACTTCTGCTTGACGCACAGCATCATTTACTGCAGCAGCAATTAAGTCTTCAATCATGTCTGGTTCATCTTGAAGTAATTCTGGATTAATTTCGATACGTTTTACGATATAACGGCCAGTCATTGTGACTTTAACCAAACCACCGCCCGCTTCAGCATGTACTTCAGTTTGAGCAAGCTCTTCTTTAGCCTTTTTTATATTTGATTCCATATCTTTTTGCATGCGCTGCGCTTGCTGCATAAGCATATTGATATTCATAAACCTAACTCCGTATCTCTATCAAATATTTCAAGTATTATTGATAGTCACATAACACTGCAAAACTTAAACTCTTTCTATTCCCCTATAGATCATCAAGATCATTGAGGTTAGTACGTTTAAATCAAAATTAATCCGTAATTCTGACACAATAAATCAATGTTTTCTATTGGTATCTATGAAACTATTTTCTATGGTCAATCCACTATAAAGCTTTTATGTAGAAAACTTTTGATGAGTAGAAAAAAGTAAAATTTAGAAAAGTTACTGGGCAGCCTGTAGACTTTTATTGTTTGTTTTATATTCACTTAAGGGAACTTTTTTGAACGAAGTATTGGCTTTTTCTATTGAAAGATCAGCATCTTGAACAGATTTGTTTGCATCATTAATTAATAATACAGTTTCACTCATCTGTGTTGGTTCATCTTTTTGGGCAAATACTCTATATCCAACCAGACCAATTGCCCCTATCGTAACTAAAATAATTATTGGTTTAAGCATGACTAAAGACTCTCTTTGTTATTTTTATTAAATTTAGAACTTTTATACGTTGAAATTTTAGACTGATTTATAACAAAACGTAGACTTTTTATTGCTATTGTTGTTTATAAGTAACAGAAAAGCCACATTAAAATCTATGTGGCTTTTCCATAACAAACATAACTTAATTAGATTAAATCTAACCCACGCGAGATATCGCCAATAATATCATTAATATCTTCTAGACCAACAGAAACACGAATTAGACCTTCTTGTATACCAGCTGCTTCTTTTGCTTCAACAGAAAGTTTGCCATGAGTTGTGGTTGCTGGATGGGTAATTGTCGATTTCACATCACCTAGATTACCAGTAATCGAGATAAACTTAGTATTATCAATAACCTTCCACGCACCTTCACGCTCGCCTTTAACAACGAAGGATACAATACCGCCAAATCCATTTTGCTGTTTAGCAGCAAGTTCATGACCTTCATGAGCTGGTAAACCAGCGTAGTAAACCTTCTCTACCTTTTCATGAGTAGATAACCATTCTGCAAGAATTTGAGCACTCTCACAGTGTGCTTTCATACGTAAACGTAAAGTTTCTAGACCTTTTAAGAAAACCCATGCATTAAATGGGCTCATTGATGGTCCAAGCGTACGAACAACACCAAAAACTTCTTCTAACAACTGATGATTGCCAACAACAGCACCGCCTAATGCACGGCCTTGGCCATCTAGGTATTTAGTCGCAGAGTAAATCACAAGATCCGCACCAAACTTGAGTGGTTGCTGCAAAACAGGTGTACAGAAACTGTTATCAACCGCAAGTAATGCGCCATTCGCATGGGCGATATCTGCTAGCGCTTGTATATCTGCAATCTCAGCTAGAGGGTTAGAAGGTGACTCAACAAAGAAAAGTTTGGTTTCAGGACGTACAGCATTTTTCCACTCGTCTAAATCACACAAATCAACAAATGTAATGTCTACACCAAACTTAGCTATATATTTTTCAAACAAAGCAACAACTGAACCAAAAACTGCTCTTGAACAAATAACATGATCACCCGCTTTTAGGTATGCCATAGCAACTGACAAAATTGCGCCCATTCCAGAGCTCGTCGCTACAGCTCGTTCAGCACCATCTAAAGCTGCTAAACGTTTTTCGAACATCGATACAGTCGGATTAGTAAAACGAGAATAGATATTTCCTTGAACCTGACCAGAAAATTTTGCTGCAGCTTCAGCCGCATTTTCATATACAAATGATGAAGTCAAAAAAATCGGTTCGCCATGTTCGCCTTCAAAACTACGAGTATGTCCGGTACGAATGGCTAAAGTATCAAGTTGGTATTCTAAATCATCAGACTGGTTCATTAAATGTTCGCCTTTACTGGTCATGTACTAAAAAACTATCATCATTTTGAGTGTCTAGGGTATTTAAGGTCAAGGTAAACCTTAAAATTATCGCTTAGACTTTATTCAACTTTAGTAAATAGTTGGTAAAAGCAAGATGAAACGCTTAAAGTCCCTTGTCTCTGAACAAAGTCAAATCAAGCACCTCTCTACCCGACTATTTCGTCCTCAAACATTAGTATTGTCACAAAGCACTCCCTTTGAAGTGATTGGTGAATTCAATCAAACCCGTATTCGTTATTACGCAGCTACCCAAAAACAATTTAAAGAACCTTTGGTATTTGTTGCACCACTCGCTATTAATATGGCGATATATGATTTATATCCTTATCGTTCTCTTATTAAATACTTCCAAAATGCTGGTTTTGATGTCTATTTGGTAGATTGGGGCCGTTTAAAGTTTAAGGACAGACATCTTAACTTTTTATCATTTATTGAAGATTTCATTCCTAAAGCCATACAACTTGTCAGAACACACTCCAGAAGTGAACAAATCTCGCTTCACGGATGGAGTATGGCAGGTATATTCGTCACTTTATATACAGCGCATAATCATCCAAATTATGTTAAAAATCTTATTGTTCTTGGTAGTCCAATAGACAGTTATGCTTCTGGTTATATTGGAAAACTCTACCGAGCCATAAACAACGCGATTGGTCGCAATAAAAAAATTCAAGAACGTATTTACTCTGGACTACCAAAACGTTTGATTCATAGCCCAGGAATTTTAAATTCTTTAGGTTTCAAAATTCTCGACCCTAAAGGCTGGCTCGATAGTCATATTCAATTACTTAAAAACCTTAATGATCTTCAGTTCGTACAAGAACATGCCACACTAAGTAGCTTTTTAAATAATATGATTGATTACCCGGGTGGAATTAATCAGGACATGTTGTTCAATGTTTGGTTGCAAAATCCATTGAAGCGCGGCTTTATTGAGTTAAAAGATAAAAAAATTGAATTAAAAAATATCGACTGCTCTCTCTTAGTAGGCGCGGGTCGTAGTGATCAATTGGTTACCGCTGATGCAGCTCAACCATTAAGCCAGTTAACCAGTAGCCAAGATGTTACGTTTACTCTCATCCCTGGCGGACATTTGGGCCTCATGTCGAGTCAGGCAAGTGCATTGGAGTTCTGGCCACAACTAGCAAAATGGCTCACCGAACGATCAACGCAAATTTAAGAATGAGGCCATAATTCAATCCATTGCTTTTATTGGCTTGGCTACAATAAGCCCTCGTGTACTGGTGCATTTACCAAAAATATTATTGTTTTAATAGAAAATTATTATTTTCCCTATGAAGGCACTTTATTAACTTTTTTATAATCAGATGATTTAAAGTAATTTACAATCATCTGTGCACTTTTTTCAGAAGAGGTCTTGGCCTGCTCCAGTTTTGTTACATAAGGATTAGTCACTATACAGCTCGGAAGTAAACTATTTGTAAGCGGTGGAAACTTTTCTCTTCCACCTAGAGTAATTTTTTCGATAAAACTCGCTAACCACATAATGTACTCACTTTTATTCTTATAAATTGGCATTAAGCTGATATCGAGTTTAACTGAACATTCCTTTGCAGGTTTATTTAAACATTCTTCAAAATCAATAAAGTTATATTTTAATTTGTATGAAGTGTCTTTTATCTCTTGCCGTATAATACTAACTAAGCTATTCAAGTGCCCAATTACATCCTCGGAGAAAAGCTTTTCTTCTTCGAACTTTTTATAAACTTTTTCAGCAATTAGTAAAAATTGTGACATCACCTATTCCTTTAATATTTAGTCTTAACGAACGACTGATCCTTTAAGGAAGTATGATGAATATACTATTACTATGTGTAAGGGTATGAGGGTAGAAAGTAACTATCAGGGCAATTATGAAAGCAACATTTATACCATATCACAAAATCCAAATATAAGGCGAACTTATTCTCAATATAAAATACTAAATTTTAATGATTCGAAATAACTTTAATAAAAAAAGCCCATTTCATTTGGAGAAATGGGCTATAAAAAACAAAAACTATCAAACGCAGCAATTATGGGCCATATAATAAGACTTTAAATATGTAAAATCAATGCATCTTTCAGGTCAATTTTAATCTTAAATAAAAGTCCAAAATAATTTTATCTCTGTTTAAGTAAGAGAAGCCCATTTCCGTCTAAAATAAATGGGCCTAGTGAATTCCACCTAATCCTAAAGTACAAAATGTGATAATTATCACGCTTTTTTTTGATCATGGTATTAATATCTTTCTTTTCCATTGACCAAAATTCAAACTAAAACTGTCTTTTCAGCAAAAGATGAGTCATGAATATGGCTTTTCTACGAACTTTTTGTTTTTTTATTTAATAGAAGCAAGCTTCCTATTTTCTTCATTATGAGCAATTACAAGGTATTAGATAGTAGTTAAATTATGGAAAGATATATAAAAATTTAGTTAAGTTTTTGTTTTTATTGTTTATTTTTAAAACATTGATATATAAAGATTTTATTCATTTTTTGCCCAAAATTCAAACCAAAATGACACTTGAGTAATTAATAGTCATTGAAATATTGGTAAGAAACCTTATATTGAGTACAGGTTCATACCTTTAACTGAGGAAAAGCTCATGAATAAATTTATGGTTGCAGTCTTTACTGGCATGGTGAGCATTGCTAGTTTAGGCGTACAAGCTGCAACACCTGAGCAAGAATGTCAAAAATTGCAAGATGATTACAATTTGATTTATGCATCAAAAGGCTTTTGTTTTAAAGATCCTGATGCTAAAGAAAAATATGGTAATGAAAACTGTCATACGACAAAACCAAAGTTTTCTGACAAAGAGCAACAACGTCTTGACGCTATTAAAGAACGTCAAAAAGAATTGAAATGTAAATAATTTTAAAGGAATAATACATGGCATATGATGATCAAAATATCTTCGCAAAAATTTTACGTGGAGAACTTCCAGCGATAAAAGTCTATGAAGATGATCAAGTTCTAGCTTTTATGGATATTATGCCTCAAGCCGATGGTCATACATTAGTTATTCCAAAAACACCTGCTGTAACACTGCTGGACTTACCTGCTGAAGCAGCAGCCTATACTATACAAATTGTTCAAAAGATTGCTAAGGCAATGGAAAAAGCACTCAATTTGGAAGGTATTGTATTGATGCAACTTTCTGGAGCAGCAGCAGGACAAACTGTTCCACATGTTCATTTTCATCTAATTCCAACAAATGTGCATCATCTTGGACGCCATGCTGTTGAGTTAGGGGATCAAGAAAAAATTAAAGAATTAGCTGAAAAAATTAAAGCAGCTCTTTGATTTTTAGAGGGTTAAAGCGGAGTTTAGGCTCCGCTTTTTTTCGTCTAAAAACTATAAAAAATGAAAATAACTAATTTATTTCTAAATTTTAAACGTCATAAAACTGTCATTTATTCTTCACTTCTCTGTCACAAAATTTGCCGATACTGCTTAGCAAGTTGGTGAGCTTTTGTAACTTTTTGTACATAAGTCAACTACAAAATAAATAGTTAGCTAGGCATACGCCATTTTTAAATACCTTTTGGAGAAATCTCAATGAAGAAATTGCTACTCGCTGCCGCAGTTGCAACTTTGAGCGTAAACGCGGTGCAAGCAGCGCCAACTTTGTATGGCAAACTAAATGTTTCTATTAACCAAGTTGATAATAAAAATTTCGATGGTAAAAGTGACGTTACCGAAGTTAACTCAAACTCTTCTCGTATTGGGGTAAAAGGCGAAGAGAAATTAACTGACAAGTTATCTGCTGTTTATTTAGCTGAATGGGCAATTTCTACTGATGGTTCAGGTTCTGATACTGACCTTAGTGCTCGTAACCGTTTTATCGGTTTAAAAACTGAAGGTGTTGGTACATTAAAAGTAGGTAAGTATGATTCTTACTTTAAAACAGCTGCTGGTGGTAACCAAGACATCTTTAATGACGATACACGTTTAGATATTACTAATATCATGTACGGTGAAAACCGTTTAGACAACGTGATCGGTTTTGAATTAGACCCTAAATTATTAGCTGGTTTAACATTCAATATCATGGCTCAAACTGGTGAAAGCACCTCTGATAGCAAACAAGGTGAAACTGGTAAAGACAGCAAAAATGATAGCTTTGACTCTGTATCAACTTCGCTTGGTTACGAAAACAAAGATATCGGTTTAGCAATTGCTGCTGCTGGTGACTTTGGTATTAAAGGTAAATATGCAGCTTACGGTCTAAAAGATGTCTATACAGATGCTTACCGTGTAACTGGTTCTTATGACATTGCTAAATCTGGTTTTGTAGTAGGTGCTTTATGGCAACACGCTGAACCTACTGATGACTTGACTGCATATGGTCAATCATATAAATCAGATGGTTCAATCGATAAAGCTGGTAAAGCTTACCGTGGTTTAGAAGAAGAAGCATATGCAGTCACAGCTGCTTATAAAATTCCTAACACTAAACTAAAAGTGAAAGCAGAATATGCTTCAGCTGAAACACAAGTAAGTGGTCAATCAGATCGTAAAATCGACTTGTACGGTTTAGGTCTTGATTACCAAATCAACAAACAAGCTCGCTTCTACGGTATCGTTGCTCAACAAAAACGCGACTGGATTAAAGAAGACGACAAACAAACTGTTGTAGGTACTGGTATCGAATATAACTTCTAATCGGTTATGTTTGATTCAGATCTAAAATAAAAGGGCTTATGTTATTACTAGTTGGTAATAATATATAAAACCCCTAAAAAAGATCCCTAACAGGGATCTTTTTTACTATTTATAGATTATTTCTTACTTTTAATGTAAATTTTTCAATGAATATTACTAGTAAAAATTATATAAATATAAAATCTACACACAAGTAATTACTACCCTAGTAATTATGAAATAATAAATCTAATTTAATATTTAAAAAATAATAATTAAAAATATAAACAAAACAATTAATAAATATTATATTTAAATAAAACTAATCATTTAATTAATATTAATTATCTTGACTTAAATAATTATATTCGATATTTTTTGATCAAATTTATTCAGAGTTTATCTAAAATGCTCAAATCTATTAAGCAAGTAAAAGATGATTTTTTAATTTCAGGAAAATCTATTGCCGAGTGGTCAAGAGAAAATAACTTTTCTCCTGACCTTGTTTATCGGATTCTAAAAAATAATAGAATCCCACGGCGTGGTGAAAGTCACAAAATTGCTGTACAACTTGGTATCAAGTGTCAGAAAGCTATAGATTAGTTTTTGATGCAGAAAGTATAAAGACCCATGCGCCAACATGAGTCTTTATAGGTTTGTCTTTTTACGTGCCGTAGCAAGACATTTCTATTCTATGAGACATTAATAACTTTATCAATGTTTACGTACTTTCTGCTTTTTTTCTTAACTTTTAGTTTAAGTGGATAAGTATATAGATGGTAAAAATAATCGCTAAAATAGTAGAGGATAATTCTGGTGTTTATCTTGAAATACCAGTTCTGTTGGACGAAAATCAACAAGTTCTCATGCCACTTTTAGAATATATTCTTACATTAAAAAGAAATGGCAAAAGTTATGCAACTCTTTCGCAATATGTAAATGCATCAAAACTTTTGTTGGAATATATGAATGCAAATATTAATTGTTTTGCTACTCCCCTGTCTTTATTCGAAGGTTTTAGTAGTCGATTATATACTGGAACTATTGGGAACGATGGCTTAGACCCCTCGGGCCTGTATTGGTTACCTCATAGTAAACAAGTCTCTAGAACATATATCACTGCATTAACGAAAATAACTGATTGGCTGTCTGCTAAATATGGTGAAATCCCAGTAAATCCTTTAATTGAAGCTGACAGTTTAGAGAAACGCCTTAATTACGCAGCATGGTTTCGCAAAAATCAACACAACTTTTTGGGGCATATTAAAGATAAATATATTAATTCTACTGTTCTTTACGTTCGACAAATTCAAGGAAAACGCCCTTTAGGAAAGCAATTTCAGGATGCTATAGAATTTCCTGAAAAATATTTTGAAGCTTTCTATTGTCAAGGGATTGGTGGAGCTGTAGATGCAAGAGTTGCTATACGTGATCAACTTATTGTATTACTCATGCATGGTGGTGGATTGAGAGAATCTGAAGCTTTTCACTTATGGATTGAAGATGTCCTCATTGACCAACTTAATCCTTCAAGTGTTAAAGTTCGAATTTATCATCCAGCAGACGGAAAAGCTCCCCACAACTGGCGTGGACGTTCTGGTAAAACAACCCGAGCAGCATATTTAAAAGAAATATATGCTTTAAGCCCGCGAAATGACCTAATCGGAAAAAAACATGTCGGTTGGAAAAGTCGAGTAACTGACAGTAAAGATGAATACCTAGAGGTACATTGGTTTCCTCTTATTTTTGGTGAGGTTTTTGCCAAACTGTGGCAAAACTATACAAGATTTCTTGCAAAAATTGATCGTAATCATCCATATGCATTTATTAGTTTCCATCGGAAACATATAGGAATGCCTTATACTTTGAATGCATTTCATGACAATTATCGTCAAGCATTAAAGCGTATTGGACTTAAAACATCTAAAGCGGATGGATTATCTCCGCACTCACATCGTCATAGTTATGGAAGACGTTTAAGAAGAGCTGAAGTGCCAGAAGTTATAATTAAAAAATGCTTACATCATTCTGCTTTAGAATCACAAAGAGTTTATACGACGCCCACCATAAAAGAAATAAATAATAAACTTAATGCGGCAACTGAGCGTCTGCTAAACCCTTCTGAATTAGAGGAAAAAAATTTTTCTTGCAGCTGGGAAATGTTATCCGAATATAGTTCAACCATTTTAGGTTCAACTGATTATTTACACAAATGGATTTAAAATTAGGGCAAAATAATGGTTAATAAAATGGTATTTAAAAGAAAGAACAATGATGGTCGTAGTAGTGATTTAACTTTACAATGGCTTGTAAAAAATCGCGGAAATGAGTGGGAAATATGGCGACAATTTGCTGAAGAGTGGATTAAAAAACAAGATGCTGCTGTTAGTGGTAAGTTAAAAGCTTTGTGTAACTTTTTTGATGTTTATCTTGTCGATACATTGCCCTTTACAGCTGATGTTGTGAGTTTCTTTAATAAGAATAATTATAGAAAACCATCAACTGCTGATTTTAAAAGCGCTTTACTAAAAAAAACGAATAAAGGTGATAATAGACAAACAGCAGCATTATTAATCTATACGAAGCATTTTATTGATTGGCTGATAGATACACATTTTAGTGTAAAAAATGATTATGGTGTAACAGTTCGTTTATACACCAATCCATTCGAGAGTGTAAAAGTTCAAAATAATACTCATGAAACAGTATATAACCCACTGCCGTATCGTTACATTTGCAATTTACGCCATATTATATGCCCCAACCCAAGAGGATTCTTTTCAGATTGGTTATGGGCACAAGCGAATGGTAGTGGTTGGTTTGAGGTTAATAAGAATCAGATTGATGAAAATGATAAGGATTGTGTCTGGAGAATTAAAAAAGTTACTCGCAATGGTAAAGTAACAAACATTTATCAATTATGGTCACCTATAACAAGCATGGTATTGCTTATTAAATTACACTTACCTCTACGTTCATATCAGATACGTATGCTTGACTCTGGCGAATCAGATTCAATGAGATATGAAAATGGTAACTGGATTAAAAATACACATTCTTTTGCTCGTATCAACCACCGCAAAGGTGTATTTCGTCTATTTAGAGATAATGCATCTGGATTAGAATCGACCGGATTTTATATCAACACAAATAAAACTGCAGATCAGAATAAAAATGAATTTGAGCGCGGTTATGAAATTCCATGGCAAAATGACGAGGTTTTATATTGGCTTGAAAAATTACGTAATTGGCAAGAAAAATATAATCCAATCAATAAGGCTACTGACTGCTTAACGCTTGAAATGAAGCACACTATTATACTAAAAACAAAAGCTAACTTGAAAGAAATGGGACATATTTGCTTTTTATTTCGTGATGCTAGGGCAAAGAATGTTGCAGATCGCAGTAAGCCAATTCAAGAAATTTTAGTTCAGAGATTCTGGTATAAATTATTACATCAGTTAGAAAAAAATCTTTTCATTTCTGGTGATACTTTGTCAAATGGTCACCCACTTAATCTAGTTCATAAATATAGCAATACTCCTGAATTAGTAAAAACGAAAACTGAATTTCCATTACACAGCCTTCGTGTATCACTTATCACCAGCTATGTTCTTGATGCCAAGCTTCCATTACCTATTGTATCGAAGATACTAGCAGGTCATTCGCGTCTAATCATGACCCTTTATTATACGAAACTCACCCCAACAATTATGAAGGATAAAATGAACGAGGCGGAGAAGCTTCTCGATAGCAAAGCACAGGAGAGTGTTAAAGTATTTCTGCAAGATGCTGAAATACGACAAATTGAGCACAAAATGGCCTATCACGATAATCTATCTATTGAGGCGGCATTAGTTAAACGAAATCCCATCGGCTGGGAATATCGTCATCATGGACTATGCCTAGCGGGCGGAAATACTGTTCGCTCAAACGAAAGTCAAACAATACCTGGCTGCTGGAATGGTGGAGCACTACTCAAAGATTCAACTGATATATTACGAAAAGTTTATGATTCGGTTCCGCATGGCTTAGAAAATTGTGTGCGGTGTCGTTGGTTCATTACTGATGCAAGTTATCTCCCAGCACTTAATGCGCATCTTAACTTTATGAGTTACAAAGCACATGAAGCTGCTAATTTAGCAATTAAATTAGAATATGAGATTGAAAAAATAGAAGAGTCCAAATATGAAGCTGAATATGCAGGTCAATTATTTAAAAAACACGATGAACTACAAGCACTTCAGCGCCGATACGAAAAACAGTTAGTCGAAGCTGATGAATGCGCAAAAGACTGGATTGCAACTTTTAAGTTAATTCGTCGTATCATTGAAATCGAGCAAAAACGAACGGAAAATGATGTCGTCAATAAATTAATAGCTGTCGGTACAGAAAGTGATATTAAAGTCGATTTTATAGAAACTAAATCAGAGTTGCTTCATCTTTCATTGCTTTGCGATGATGCAGAAATCTATCCAGACATGCTCGATGAAATAAGAAAAACATCAGCCATTGAGCGCTTGACTCAAAGTCTTAGTCGATTAATGATGCGTAAAAACTATACACCTCATCTCTTAATGCTTGATCCGGAACAACAACTTATTGCAACGAATGCTATGTTCCGTCAAATGGCATTACTAGCTGACCCGAATAATAAGCTTGATGGGTATAAAAAAGTTGCAAATTATTTAGAACTTGAACAATACATGCAAGATAGCAATTTATTAGATGTCGGAATCAAAGCTCTAGAAAATAATATGAACCAAAAAATTTTAAAGTTATCAACTCTCGGTTTAAAACAAAAAAAGTATTTTAAGGAATAATCATATGAACATTGATATAAATGTTTTATTAGAAAATTTAAAATTAGATAAAAGTCCTCGGACGGAAAAATCATTAGATCAACTCAATTCTTTATTGAAAGCTCGCTATAATTCAGGAGAGAAAGATTTCTCAATTGCAACTATAGGGCGAATATCAAAAGCAAATAATGGCGTAGGTACTGTCAGTATTCGTAATAAAACAGGTGTGCATTTTCGTTTACTGATCGAAGCGTGGGCGACGAAAGCCAATACCACTTTGAAAAAACCGCATGTAACCCAATCAAGAGTACTTAATATACCAACTGATTTACAGTTATTAACAAGATTAGATGATCCCGCATTGAGAGCAGTTTTTGGCCAAATTATTGCTGAAAAAAATAAGCTTAAAGTAGAAAACAATATTCTTAAAAAAAATGCAGAAGTCATTGTAGACATGCGACCAAAACAAATTATGAGATCAAACAGTGAAAATCAATCAATAGAAGTCTTACCAGCGTTAAATGATATTTTTCTTCCCAGTGAAATTGAGGCTTTAAAAGATGCTATTGATAAGAAAAAAATGGAATTCCGCGGACTGACTCCTTCTGAATCTGGAGCAGTAAAAGATGAAAATGGTCGTATATTATTTAAAACAGGTTTTATATTTGCAATACGGAAAATATTAATGCACATTTCTGCCTAACTTGAATAGAACCACCTTATTGCTCTTTCAATTTAAAAAATGAGATTCTGATGAATTATAATTATATATTTCATATAGAATATATATATCCAATGATCTATACCCTCTTGAGGTATAGATCATTGGATAATTAAATTAAATTTTTAACCACTTCTAGTAATACATTGGCACCATTTATAAGCTGATTTGGCTCTGTAAACTCGCGAGGATTATGACTAACTCCTCCTTTACTTGGAACAAAGATCATGGCTGTAGGAGTAATCCGAGCAATCATTTGAGCATCATGACCAGCACCAGAAGTCATACGGCGGTAGCTAAAACCTAATTTATTAGCAGTGCTTTCAATGAGCTGAACAATCTTTTCATTAAAAATTGCTAAAGTTCGTAAATGGCTATTTGATCAGTTCAATTGAAAATAAAATATTTCATTTATAACTTTATTCTTAATAAGGACTTTCAAATTAATTTTTTCTTTTAAAATTATTTCACAATCAACTATATGTTTGATAAATTTAGTTTTATATTGCTCAAAAAGCCACCAATATGAAGCTAAAACAACTACAGCAAATTAGCAATACTGATATAAAGCTTTTAAAGATTTTTAAAACTGTTTGTGAATGTGGCAGCTTTACCTCTGCTGAAAGTATGTTGGGTATTAGCCGATCTGCAATTAGCTTACATGTAAGTGACTTAGAACAAAGAGTGGGATTCAGATTATGCCAACGAGGTAGAGCTGGCTTTGCTCTGACAGAAGAAGGAAAGGAACTATTAGAATATATTGAGATACTTTTGGTATCTATTGAAGATTTCCGCGTACAGGTCAACCAAATCCATAATAAGCTCAAAGGTGAATTTAATATTGGCATTATCAATAACTTAGTTACAATGCCAAATTGTAATGTTACTCATACATTAAGGCAGTTAAGTAATGAACATCCTGATGTAAAAATAAATATTAGTATGAGTACTCTTTCAGATATTGAGAGTAAAGTATTAGATGGTCGTCTACATGTTGGAGCTATTCCATTTGTTGCTTCCCTATCTGGACTCAATTACTTTGATCTATATGAAGAGAAGTCTTTTCTCTATTGTGGTAATAAACATCCTCTATTTTCTTCAACCACTTTATTATTAAAAAATGATTTGAAGAAATGGGATGCTGTAACACCTAACTATAATATAACCGCAGAAGCTATTAATTTACATCAACTTCTTAACTGTAAGGCAACTGCTACAGACAGAGAAGGCATAGCATTTTTAATTTTGACAGGAAACTTCCTTGGATTTCTTCCAGATCATTATGCTTCTAAATGGGTACAAGAACAGAAAATGAAACCTATATTTAAATCAGAAATTACTTACAACACTAAAATTTGTTTAATTACTAAAAAGAGTAAAGCGAATAATATTATTCTTAATTACTTTTTAGAGAGAATTCGTCTTAATGCTAAATGACTATATATTTCAACCTATTTCTGGGAGTTCTAGTGTAACTTTTACTCGATCAAGTACAACAGTAGTTTTAAACCACTCAACATTAGAATTATTGTGAAATAAGTCATCACAAATTTTTTGGAAACGGTTCATACTAGGCACTAATAATACCAGCATAAAATCAGCCTCACCAGTAACGTAGTAACATTGTTGGACTTCTGGACCAGAAAAGCTTTCTTTCAAAGCGTTTAAATCTGTAACATGAGTTTTATTAACTCGTATTTCTACAAGTATTGTAATTACCTGATTTAATTTATCGGGATCCAAAACAGCAATATTTCCAACTATATAGCCGTTTTCACGTAGTTTTTGGATACGGCGTTGTACAGATGCTGTAGACAAATGAACAATATCTGCTAGTTCACGCAAAGGAATAAGACAATCTTTTTGTAAAATTTCAAGTAAAGCTGAATCAAATTTATCTAATGACATTCTAAATAATACTGTGAGAAATTTTCTCATTTATGGTAAGAAAAACAAGGCTAATTATCAATCCAAATGAAATAAAATATTTGCATGGATTTCTTAAAGATTTAATTATGTTGAATAATTCGAAAACATCACTTGGTATAACATTGAATGTGATTGCTTCAATTTTATTTGCTTCTATGTTTGGCTATACATCTTTGCTAGATACTTTGAAGGGCAATGAAATGTATGGTTGGAGAATATTACTGACTTTACCTTGTTTAACGTTGTTCATTATTTTAAAAGGAAATTGGTATCAAATTAATAGTATATACAAGCGCCTATTTCAAGACCGCTATTTCTTTTTAACACGCATATTTTCCTCATTTCTCATTGGAATACAACTTTGGTTGTTCATGTGGGCGCCGACAAATGGTTATGGAATAGATGTATCTCTTGGTTATTTTATAATGCCAATCGTCATGGTTATTGTAGGCCGAATCGCATTTAAAGAAAAAATGACAAAATTGCAAAATATAGCGTGTATCTTTGCAATACTTGGAATTATCAATATGGTATTGGTAGCAAAGACATTTACTTGGCCAACTTTACTTATATGCCTGGGTTATCCGATTTACTTCTGGTTAAGACAGAAGACACAAACCAATAATATTGGTGGCCTATGGTTTGACATGCTTTTGAGTTTACCAATTAGTCTATACTTTATTTTTAATGGAAATATTGGTTCAGCTGAATTGATAAGTGATCCCGAAATAATTTGGCTAATATTAGGGCTTGGCTTAATTAGTGCACTTGCATTAGGTTTTCAATCTCTTTCAGCCCCATATTTGAATTTAACTCTTTTTGGCCTTTTAGTATATGTTGAGCCAGTGTTCTTATTAGCTGTATCAATCTTACTTGGATATTCAATTCAAACTGCTGAATGGCCTACTTACATAGCGATATGGCTGGCTGTATTGGTACTCATAATTGAAGGAATACTACAATTAAAGAAATTTAAGAAAGTAGAAGTCTGAAAAATTAATTCTATACTATAAATACTATTCATTATTATCGGTAGATAACAAATCATTGTTATCTACACCCACCCCTACTTTTTCATCAGTCAAAGATTTTAATTGAGCTTAATTTTGGTCAGGTCTTTTAATAAAATCAAAAGATTTTCCATTTTTTCCTCACCATATTGTTCTTGGATTTTTTTATAAGAAGCTTCCATTTTTACTGCTTGAGTTTTAAAACATTCAAGACCACTTTCAGTAAGACTAATCAAACTAATCCTTTGATCATCATAATCTTTACGCTTTTGAACCAGTTTTTGTTCAATCATGCGATTTAGAATTCCAGTTAAACTTGGTTTCAATATACATGCCAACTCAGCTAACTGATTACTCTCCAACTCTTCATATTGATATAAAATTCGAATAATACGCCATTGCTGTTCGGTTAATCCAACTTCATTGAGTGCTGGGCGAAAATGAGACATGATAGCTTCACGAGCTTCTAATAGTGCTAATGTTAAAGATGGACGAATTGGTTTCATTATTTTCCAAAAAAACAAATTTGTGAATATGTTAACTTATTTTTGTTCAGTATTAAATCAGTATAATACTGAAATGTATTTTATTAGTTTTACAAGCCAAGATAAAAAAATGAAGGGACCTTCTCCCTTCATTTCATAATATTTTCAGATCTTTATTAAATTCCAATCAGATCTTTAAGCATACTTTTAAATAGCTTTCGTTCATTATCTGTATATTTTGCAAAAACATCTTCTTGGTGACTTTCTGCAATTTTATAGAGCATATGAGCGCACTGATTACCTTCTTCAGTTAATTCGTAGTGTTCGCCTTTATCAATTAATAACCCTTTTTCAGATAAGATTTTAGTAGCTTCTTCTATTTCACGTATAGGCATCGCTACTTCACGCTGCAAATCACATTTACTAGATGCGGTTTTGCTTTCTAAAACTAACAACAAACGAGCTTCACTGGTGCGAAAACCACTCGCTAATTGCTTTGGTTGATAGTCATTTTGATAGGCTCGTACAGCTTGAGTCAATAAATAATACATATTGTCATATAAACGACCAGGGAAAACACCTTCGGCAGTTTCAGACTTCATATTTAAACTTGGATGTGGCAAAACTGCTGAATAAGCACCTTGGTGATAGAGTAGTGGTGAACGTCCATGATCATGAAACTTCACTACTCGGCCTATAATAATCCAATGATCACCACCTTCGACAATATTATACCGCTCACATTCAAAAGCTGCAGAGCAGTTTTTGAAAAGTGGTACATTGCCAGTCCCTAACTCAAAATCAATATTGGCAAATTTATCTTCACCTCGGCGTGCAAAACGATTAGATAATTCAATTTGAGCAGCTGATAAAATATTAACTCCGAAATGGGTAGCTTCTTCAAAAACTTGATAACTTGAAGAATTTTTATCGATACTCCATAAAACTAAAGCTGGATCTAGTGAAACAGAGTTAAAACTATTTGCAGTTACCCCTACTCGCTCACCTGATGAATTTTGAGCAGTCATAATGGTAACACCTGTTGCGAAATTACCTAAAGCACGACGAAAGGCTTTCGGATCAATAATTTCATTTTCCCCAACATTCGTATTTACTTGATTCATTGCATTCATATTCCTTTATCCCCGCATTTAAACCATTGTTGGATCCGGTTCCATACCCATTAATTCACGCCCCAAAATCTGTGCACACACATCATAATCAGTGTAAGCATGTGCACCAGTCATATGAGAATCACGGAATAGACGTTGAAGTTCACTGTTGTCCATAAAACTTGTTGCACCAGCAGCAGCCATTAAACGATCAACAGCTTCAATACACATTTTGACTGCATAAGCTTGATTTGTTCTCCAAAAAGCTAGCGTTTCTTTATTGGGATATTGATGATTTATTCCATGAATACGGTGGTCTTCCCAAGTTTTTTCAAGTAATGCACGTGCAGCAGCAACTTGATGTGTGGATTCTGCAATGCGCATTAAAGCAGGAGTAGCAAGACCAACGTTTACACCCGTATATGCGCGAACACGATTTCTTTGTTTTTCTTTAAATGCTTCAACCATACGTTCTGCAATTCCTAGGCTCACAGCTGAAAACCCACTTGCGAAATACGGACGATATGGTGAGTAGAAAATATTTGAATCAGGGTATAAGCCAAAGCCAGCTGACTTCCCTTCCATCATATCTTTAGCTTTAGAAATACGATATTCAGGAATAAAAACATTCACAAGCTTTAGCATTTTTGAACCACTACTCTTAATAGCTTGAGCATACCAATTATCTACGATTTCGTAGTCACTACGAGGAATAACTCCAAAGCTATAAATTTTATTGCCTTCAGTGTCAAAGCGGTTAAAACCAACAATTGCATATTCAGCATGATCACAACCGCTACTCCAGCCATAATCACCATTTAAAATTATTCCACCATCTACTTCTTCAACTTTTCCAAAAGGTGCGATTGAACTACTTGCAGTTGCATTAGGATCTTTTAACCAAATCTCATCCTGAAGTTGTTTACTAAACATTGCGATTTGATGGCTATGGGTACAAAGAAGACTAAAAGCCCAAGCCGTACCTGCACATGCACCAGCCAAGGTAACAATACAATTTGCAAAATCTGGTAAGCTCATTTCTAAGCCACCATATACTTTTGGCTGAAACGCTCTATGAAAATTAATCTCTTTAAGGAGTTTTATATTCTCATCTGGAACACGGCGTAATTGCTCAGCTGTTTCAGCATTCTGTGCAATTTGCGGAAGAATTTGCTGAATTTTCTCAAGCATTGACATTCCATTAACAGCTGGTGTTTGCGCTTGAGTATATACAAGGCGAATTGGCTGGAAATTTTCTTCGAAATTATGAGTTACATCAGAATTCAGATTTAAAACTGTATTTTCCATAATGTTGTTTCCATTCAATTAAAAGTCATTCCTAAATAGACTTCTTGTCTACATATGATGTTTGCTTCTCTTTAATCCATTATTAAGAAAATTATTTAAATGATTAATGCACTTTTAAAAGTTAAAACGGTACTTTTCATAGTTTCAAAGACGACTATTTATTTATTGTGTATTTAGATGTTTTATTCATTTCTAAACAAATAAAGCACCAATGAAAATTGATGCTTTATCTTTATAAAAATATATTATTTTATTGATTGTGATGCCATATCACGGGAGATTCTGATTGTTCTTTCTCATGGTTTGGCCCTAACGGTATACCAGTACGATCTCTTAATGAAATTGTGGAAAGAAAAGCTATACTTGTCATTAATAATAAATAGATGGTTACTGCATACGTTGATCCAGTCACGTTAATGAGCCAAGCCCCAATCATGGGAGCAAACGCTCCTCCTAGAATAGCTCCAAGAGCATAAGATATTGAAATCCCGGAAAAACGAATAGATGCTGGAAAAAGTTCAGAATAGAAGGCTGATTGCACGCCGTAGGTAAGACCAATTCCAAGTGCTAGAAAACATAATGCCAAAGCAATTAATGGAATTGAAGCAGTATTAACAAGTGGAAATAAAGTTAGAACAGCGAATAATTGTACAATCCATCCAAAAATATAGGTTTTCTTTCGTCCAATATTATCGGATAAAACTCCCGAAAACCATGTTGAAATTAACCATATTATTGAAGCTAACGTTACACATATTAGAATTGGGGTTCTCGGTAAGGCCAGCGGTCCGTCAGGATTAGTTGCATAATTTTGAATGAAACCTCCTGTAGTCATATAACCACAAGCACTATTTCCTGCAAAAACAAGCGCAGCTAAAATAACAAGAAGAGCATGGTTTTTAAAGAGATCACGAATAGGCGTAGTTGAAGTGCTTTTACGTTGTTTTATCTCTTCAAATACAGGGCTTTCTTCAACGGTACGGCGTATCCAGTGCCCTACAAATAGTAAAACAATACTGAATAAGAAAGGAATTCGCCATCCCCATTCTATAAATGCGTCTCCAGGAGAGATAAACCCTGTCATTAATGCGAACATTACTGAGGCCAAAATAAGCCCTAAAGGAACACCTATCTGCGGAAAAGCCCCAAAACGTCCTCGCTTGTGATTTGGTGCATGCTCGACAGCCATTAAAACAGCACCTCCCCATTCACCGCCAGCTGCTAAACCCTGTAATATTCTTAAGATAAGTAAAAGTACAGGTGCCCAAATACCAATAGAATCATAAGTAGGTAATAGTCCAATACTTGTGGTGGCAAGACCCATGAGAATTAAAGTTATTACAAGTACAAAACGACGCCCATATCTATCTCCAATATAGCCTGCCAAGAAAGCTCCTAATGGTCGAAAAAGAAAGCTTAGTCCTACAGTTGCAAAAGTTAGTATTGTTCCTAATGAGTCACCTGCTGGAGAAAAGAAAAGGTCTTTAAAAACTAGACCAGCGGCTGCCGCATAGATAAAAAAGTCATACCACTCCACTGTGGTACCGATAATTGTGGCTAAAGCAACTTTCCTTTCCTCCACACTTAAATTTTCCTTATCAAAAGTTGTAATCGTGTCACTCATTGCTTGCTCCTTGCATGATGAAATCTTATTTCTATACTTTTTTCAAAATAGTTAATATATTAACCATTTATTTAATACTTCTTCTGTAGTGACTAAAAGATATGCCTCATTCCACATAGTTAACATATTAACTATGTGGATATTTTTTTAAATTAATTAGGGAAATTAGATTCCCATACACATATATTTGAGTTCTTGATAGTCTTCTAAGCCATATTTTGAGCCTTCTCGGCCTGTACCAGACTCTTTGATTCCACCAAATGGAGCAACTTCAGTTGAAATAATGCCTTCATTGATGCCAACCATACCATATTCCAAAGCTTCGCCTACTCTCCAAGCACGGCTTAAGTTTTGCGTATAGACGTATGAAGCTAGACCAAACTCAGTGTCATTTGCCATCTCAACAGCTTGTTCTTCTGTCTCAAACTTGAATACAGGAGCTAATGGTCCAAAGGTTTCATCATTGGCTACTAACATATCAGGCGTTACATTAGCTAAAACTGTTGGTTCAAAAAAAGTCTGCCCCAAAGCATGTCGATGACCACCATAAATAATTTTTGCACCTTTTGAGGTAGCGTCTAAAATATGTTCTTGAATTTTCTCAACCGCCTTTTCATTGATTAGAGGACCTTGCTCTGCTCCATTTTCGAAAGCTGGTGCCACTTTCAGTTTTGCAACCGCAATGCTTAATTTTTCAATAAATACATCGTAAACAGAAGCCTGAACTAATAAGCGATTGGTACATACACATGTTTGTCCACTATTGCGGAATTTAGATGCAATCGCACCTTCAACAGCACGATCAAGATCAGCATCTTCAAACACAATAAATGGTGCATTACCGCCAAGCTCCATACTGACTTTTTTCATTGTTGAAGAGCATTGTTCCATCAACAACTTGCCAATTTGAGTAGAACCAGTAAAAGATACTTTCCGTACTGATGGGTGTTTAGTCAGTACCGCACCGATCATTCGTGCACTACCAGTTACCACATTAATAACACCTTTCGGAATACCTGCACGCTCAGCCAATACAGCTAGGGCAAATGCTGATAATGGTGTTTCTGATGCTGGTTTTATAATTACTGTGCAGCCAGCAGCTAAAGCTGGACCAACCTTACGCGTAATCATGGCATTTGGGAAATTCCAAGGGGTAATAGCTGCAACAACACCTACAGGTTGACGAATAACAACTAAACGTCGACCTTGCTTATCATGAGGAATAATATCGCCATATGCACGCTTTGCTTCTTCAGCAAACCATTCAATAAAACTCGCACCATACACAATCTCACCACGGCTTTCAGTCAATGGCTTACCTTGTTCAAGGCTAAGTAATGTTGCAAGATCTTCCTGATTTTCAATGATCAGTTGATACCATTTTTTTAAAAGAAGTGATCGCTCTTTTGCTGTAGTTAGCTTCCATGTAATCAAGGCTTGTTCAGCTGCATTGACTGCATGTTCGACCTGCTGTTCGGTTGCAGATGAAACATTAGCAATAGTTTCGCCTGTGGCAGGATTAGTAACAGCAAATATTTGTTGATCCGTAGCCGCTAACCATTCACCATTAATAAAAACCTGTTGTTTTAATAATGATGTATCTTTTAATTGCATGATTCTTTAATCCTTTAATAGACACTTGGTAATGTCGATACCGGTTCATCAACATTTTTGAATTTTGAGAGCAGTTGCTTCATCGACTTCATGAGTAAGCTAGTGTCTACACCAACAGCAACAAACTCAGTTCCTAGCTCAAGATATTGTTTCGCTAGCATTTCATCAGCTGATAGAATGCCAGCCGCCTTGCCTGCTGCACGGATTTTTTGAATGGTCTGTACAATAATGTTTTGGACATATTCATGGCCTGGATTACCTCGGTAGCCCAGTGCTGCCGACAAGTCGGCAGGACCAATAAAGACTCCATCGATACCATCGACTTTTAATATCTCATCTAGATTGTCTAAACCTTTTTTAGATTCAACCTGTACTAAGACACAGATTTGTTCATCGGCTGTCTGTAAATAGTCTGGAATATTATTCCATCGTGAAGCTCTGGCAAGTGCAGCTCCAACTCCCCGAATCCCTTCTGGTGGATAACGAGTTGCTTTCACCATCAATTCAGCCTGTTCAGCAGATTCAACCATTGGAATAAGTAGGGTTTGTGCACCAATATCCAGTAATTGCTTAATAAGAGGTACATCACCTGAAACAGGCCGCACGACCGCTTGGCTTGGATAAGCTGCGAGACTTTGCAATTGGGCTAAAATACTGCGCACATCATTTGGGGCATGCTCACCATCAATAAGCAACCAGTCATAGCCAGCATTTGCCGCAATTTCTGCACAGTAACCATCAGCTAAGCCAACCCACATGCCTATCTGTTGCTCGTTTTTAAGCTTTTGCTTAAAGTAATTAACAGTATTCACCATGATTTTATCCCTTTATACAAAGCGAAAAGCGATTGAACCAAGTTGATCATAATCAATATGGAATGTATCACCTGCACGAGCTGCTACAGGACGGGTAAATGAACCACCTAAAATAATTTGTCCTGGTTGCAACGTAACACCATGTGGATGCAGTTTATTGGCAAGCCAAGCAACACCTTTTGCTGGATGATTGAGTACAGCAGCGGCAACACCAGATTCTTCAATAACGCCATTACGGTATAAAACTGCTGAAATGCGGCGTAAGTCGAGGTTATTCGGTTTGATTGGGCGGCCACCCATAACAATGCCGGCATTGGCAGCATTATCAGAAATAGTGTCAAAAACTTTACGGGTTATTTGAGTTTCCGGATCAATGTTGTGTAAACGTGCATCAATGATTTCAATAGTCGGAATCACGTAACGAGTCGCATCCAGTACATCGAAAATAGTGCAGTTTGGCCCAGTCAGTGGTTTATCTAAAATAAACGCCAATTCAACTTCAACACGAGGCACAATAAAACGTGACATTGGAATATCTGAGCCTTCTTCAAATACCATGTCATCTAGCAATGCACCATAATCAGGTTCAGTAATATTTGAAGAAACCTGCATGGCACGTGAGGTTAGACCAATCTTATGACCAACTAATTTTCGTCCTTCAGCAATTTTATGCTCTACCCATGCCTTTTGAACTGCATATGCATCATCAATTGTAATTTCGGGATATTGCAGTGAAAATTGGCGTATTTGCTGACCAGTTTTTTCAGCTTCATCGAGTTGAATTGCTAACTCTTGGATTTTAGCTTTATCTAACATACGACTTCCCTGCCTTAAGCCTGATTTTTTAAAAACTGATGGATATTGTTTGATTTGAAATTAAGAACCGGATCAAGTTCTGTCATTTCAAATGAAATTGCTAAAAGCCGTTGCTCTTTCAAGGGTTGAAAAAATTGCTCAATTAAAGCGAAGAGCTCATTTGCAACTTTTTGACGTGTGTCTAAGTCGCGCCCAGATCCAACTTTTAAGCTCATATGTACAAATGCATAGTCATATTGACCATCTGCCACACGATATTTGTCTAAACGAATGGCACGACTGCGGATTCCCCCTAAAGGAAATACACCAGTATTTCCTAAAAAGTCATTTACGGTTTTAAACAAGCCCTGAAAGTCTACGGTATCTTCAAGGTTGGCACTGTATTCAGCAATAAAGTGTGGCATCTTTCACTCCTTGATTATGCGTCGGGCATTAATGGAAAAATTGCATTAATTTGCCCTGTTCCTGAGCTTGGAAAAGCTGGTGTGATAATTTCTGCTGGCTGGTTATATTTATCCCACCCCATTGCACCTAAGAGCATTGCTGTATCGTGCATGCCGCCCTCACCAAAACAATATTCGGCATATTCAGGTAACATCTCGCAGAACTCTGCCCATTCAGCGTTTTCCCACATTTTCACGACATGTTTATCGACTTGACGATCCCATTCACGTGTATATGTATCCATTCCACGTTGTGCTTCCCAATCCCAAATAAAGCGATGTGATAATGAACCACTTGCAAAAATGGCTACATTACCGTCATAACGCTCAATTGCTTTAATTAAACCTTCACCAAATTTACGACTATCCTGCAATGAATGAGATGTACAAAAAGCAGAGACTGAAACGACTTTAAAACGGCGATCTTGATTCATATAACGCATCGGGACTAAAGTACCGTATTCCAGCTCAAGGCTTTTGATATTGTGAGCTTGTACACGCACACCTGTTTTTGCAATTTCTTCTTGCATCAACTGGCCTAGTACCGGATTACCGTCATATTCAAATTCCATATCTTTAATAAAATGTGGAAGTTCATTGCTCGTATAAATCCCTTGGAAATGTTCGCCGCAGTTAATATGAAAAGCACTATTGACTAACCAGTGGCTATCAAACACCACGATAGTATCGACATTCAAGTCACGACAACGTTGACCAATTTCCTTATGCCCATCAATGGCTGCTTGACGGCAGCCTTGATGAGGACCAGGTAGTTCAGACAAATACATTGATGGAACATGTGTAATTTTTGCTGCAAGAACTAACTTACCCATAATATTTCTTCCCTAAACTAGTATTTAAAAATTACATGCCCCAACGAGGTATATGATGAGAACCCATTGAAATACATACATTTTTAACTTCTGTAAATACTTCAAAACTGTATTCACCACCTTCACGTCCTGTACCGGATGCTTTCACACCACCAAATGGTTGACGCAAGTCACGTACGTTTTGGCTATTAATAAAGACCATGCCAGATTCAATACCTGCAGCAAGGCGGTGTGCTTTACCAATATCTTGAGTCCAGATATATGACGCCAATCCATATTCAACATCATTTGCAAGGCGTAATGCTTCTGCTTCATCTTTGAATTTTAATAAGCACACCACTGGTCCGAAGATTTCCTCTTGGGCAATACGCATACGGTTATCAACATCGGCAAATACTGTTGGCTGAATAAACTGACCATTTTTCAAATGCTCAGGTAAGTTTGCTGGGCGCTCTAGACCACCAGCAACTAGATTTGCACCTTCCTCAATCCCGATTTTGATGTAGCCTGTGACTTTGTTGTAATGTGCTTGCGTAATCATTGAACCGACTTGCGTGTTTGGATCTTGAGGATCCCCGACAATGATATTTTTTGCACGACGAGCAAACTCGGCCACAAATTCATCGTATACAGATTCTTGAATAAAGATACGACTGCCTGCGGTGCAACGTTCACCATTTAACGAAAAGATCGTAAACAAAGCTGCATCTAAAGCACGTTCTAAATCGGCATCAGCAAAAATAACAACGGGAGATTTACCACCAAGCTCCATTGAATATTTTTTCAAACCCGCATTGGCCATGATTTTACGACCAGTAGCTGTACCACCAGTAAATGAAATTGCACGGATATCAGGGTGTTTCACCAGTGCATCCCCAGCATTTGCGCCAAAGCCCTGAACGACGTTGAATACACCTTCTGGAATACCAGCTTCTAACGCTAAACGTCCAAGTTCATTTGCAGTTAAAGGCGACAGCTCAGACATTTTAAGTACCGCAGTATTACCTAATGCCAAACATGGCGCTGTTTTCCATGTTGCTGTCATAAACGGTACATTCCAAGGCGAAACTAATGCACATACACCTACTGGTTGATGCAGTGTATAGTTCAACATTTGGTCATCAACTGGATAAGTATGACCATCCATGCGGGTACACACTTCTGCAAAGAAATTGAAGTTATGTGATGCACGAGGAATCAAAACATTCTTGGTCTGGTGGATAGGTAAACCTGTATCTAAAGTTTCTAATTCCGCAATTTTGCCAACATTTTGATCAATCAGATCACCCAAACGGCGCATTAAACGTGCACGTTCTTTTGCCGGTGTTTTAGACCATTGTGGAAAAGCTTTTTTCGCAGCTGCCACTGCTAAATCAATTTCTCTTTGTCCACCACTTGCTACTTCACCAATAGCTTGGTTGGTAGCTGGGTTAAAGTTTGTAAATGTCTCGTCACTAGCGACTTCTTTACCATCAATCCAATGCTTAATCATGGAAAATTCCTTTATTTCACAGTATTAAAAAATTCAGTTTCTGAAACGATGTAGTTCCGGAGCTTGCCTATGCCTTCGATTTCAACGACAACTTCATCTCCCGGAACAACATCCGATAATCCTTCCGGTGTTCCAGTTGCAATCATGTCCCCTGGTTGCAAAGTCATAAATGATGAGATGTACTCAATTAGGAATGGCACATTAAAAATCATGTCTGCAGTAGTGCCTTCTTGACGTAGCTCTCCATTAACCCATGTTTTTAATACAAGATTGTTTGGCTCAGGAACTTGTGTACGGTCAATAATGTATGGCCCAACTGGTGTGGTTGCCTGACGGTTTTTAACGCGTAAATTTGGACGATAATAATTTTCTAGATAATCTCGAATCGCGTAGTCATTGCATAACGTATAGCCTTTTACATATTCCAAGGCATTTTCACGTTTTACATTTTTGGCAGTTTTACCAATAACAGCCACAAGCTCACACTCATAATGCATATATTCAACATGATCTGGACGCCAGGTTTGTTTGTTATGCCCTGTATAAGTATTATTGGCTTTAATAAAAATCAAAGGTTCTTTTGGGGGTTCAAATGCTAGTTCACGTGCGTGATCTGCATAGTTTAAGCCAAGTGCAAACATGGTCCCATTTGCAGGAGGTAACCATTCAATTTGCTCTTCCTTAAGAGTTTGGCCAGAAGGTAACTTAACGCTTAAGTCATCATTTACATGAACATCCAAAACTTGTCCTTCGTATTTAATTTTAGCTGTCTTCATGACTGTGCCCCTTGTTCCTGAACTATGTTTGTGACTTTGCCGATTTGTTCAATTTCAACAGTCACCGTATCTCCATCATGAAGATCAGCTCGGCCCAATGGGGTGCCTGTCAAAATAATATCCCCTTTATTAAGCGTCATATATTCACTAATTTCCTGAATAAGCTGTTCTGGAGTACGAACCCAATTTGAAGTTGTCCCTTCCTGTACAACTTCATTGTTCACATACACGCGCAGGGTTAAGGCATTGATATTTTGTACTTGATCTTTCGCCACAACAGGACCTATAGCGCAAAAACCGTCACGGCATTTCGCTTTTATTGCTGGACGATAATAACTATCTTCTGGAAGGCTAAACTCATTAATAACAACATAACCAGCAATATAGTCAACAGCTTCACTTTCCTTTACGCGACTGGTACTTTTCCCGATCACTACACCTAGGGTTGGGCCAGCCTGTAAAATTTCGTTTTTTGGTTTTATAATTACTCCACCGTTACTATTACGAGTATTCGGTGTTTTAATAAATAAAACAGGTTTAACTGGTTCTTTTATATAAGGCTTATCATTAAAACTTTTTTGGAGTTTTTCATATAAGCATTTATAATTCAAAGCAATACCAAAAATATTACCGTCTATTTTGATTTCATTTGAGTGATCCATCAGGTACCTACTCCATCTTTTTTCAGTTTAGCCAGAATTAGACTTTCTAACGATTAGTTAATATGTTAACTTTATAGTTAATATGTTAACTAATTTCAAGTGTTTTTTCATGTATTGTAGTAAAAGATACTTTCCAAGGAATGATTAGTATGAAAAATGGAATGATTCCTAATTTAAAAATGGGTGAAGTCTATGATCAACGCTATGCTGATGCCGAAATACATTATGAGGCTTTAAGTAAGCTCGCTTTGTTCTTCGGAATGCAAATGCCAGCACACCGGCATGATCGATTCTTTCAAATACATTTTTTGACTAAAGGTTCTGTTAGGATCTTTTTGGATGATGTGAAATACATCTGTCATGCACCTGTTTTCTTTTTTACACCCCCCTCAGTTGCTCATTCATTTATTACCGATCCTAACTGTGAAGGCCATGTACTCACTGTTCAACAAAATATTGTCTGGTCACTTCTAGAAGATGGTTTTCAAATACAAAATTTTATTCCGATTTGTTTACAAAGAAGCGTTTTAGAACCTAAATTTCAAGACATAATGGATCAAATTGAAAAATATTTACATCTACTTAAGCTTGAATTTGAAGCCAATCAAGAAGGCAAAAACTTAGCCCTAAAGAGTTTGATTAATTTGATCTTTCTCAATGTATTAAGATTAAGCGATGCTGCACCACTTAGAATAAAAAACTGTAAAAATGAGTTATCTATTTTTAGAAAATTTAATGAATTAATTGAAGATCATTTTATGGAACATTGGTCTTTGACTGAGTATGCAAGCCACTTAGCAGTTACTGAAGCGAGATTGAATGAAATCTGTAAGCGCTTAGCAGATATTTCATCGAAAAAACTTATTTATGACCGTCAAATGCAAGAAGCTAAAAGACTCTTAATTTTTACGGATGACTCAATAAATGAAATTTGTTATCAACTCGGCTTTAAAGATCCAGCTTATTTCAGCCGTTTCTTTCAAAGACATGCAGGAATTCGTCCCTCAGATTTTCGTAATCAACATATTCAGCAGTAATTAACATGATAGCTAAAAAATATGCATTAATTGGGCTTTTGGGAGCATTAGTTGCTTTTGGTCCCTTATCAATTGACATGTATTTACCAAGCCTACCCCAAATGTCTTTAGATTTAGTCGTCTCTGCCCAACAGATCCAAAAAACAATTACTGTGTTTTTAATTGGATTTAGTATTGGCATGTTATTTTATGGACCTCTATCAGACATATATGGTCGAAAAAAGATCCTTATTATAGGTATTTCAATTTATATAATTGCATCTATTGGCTGTACGTTTTCCAACTCGGTTGAACATCTTACTCTTTTTCGTTTTTTACAAGCAATTGGTGGAGCTAGTGCATCTGTAATTTCAAGAGCTTTAGTAAAAGATTTGTTCGAACAAAAACAGATACCCCAAATATTATCTTTAATGCATATCATTACAATGATTGCTACTCTTCTTGCCCCCACTCTTGGTGGATTATTATCCCAATATTTCGGTTGGAATTCTATTTTTAAAGTTTTATCTTTATTTTCTACTATTATTTTATTAGGGGTTTTACTCCGTATTCCAAATGAATCTCCAAAAAACAGCAGACCTCATTTTATAAAAAATTATATAATAGTAATTAAAGATAGTAGAGCATGGAGTTTTATTTTTGCTTTAAGCGGAACATTTGCTGGAATGTTTGCATATATCACCGCTTCTTCATTTATATTCGTAGATCAAATAGGCTTTAGCCAATTACAATATGCATTTTTATTCGGATTTAATATTACAGGTATTATCATATTTACGCTTTTGAATAGTTATTTTTTAAGAAAATATTCATCTTACACACTTCTTAAAGTATTTACATTAATTGCCTGTGTTTCAGGTTTTTTTCTTGTAACCATTAGCTTGTTAAATATTTCTCATCCTATCTATCTCATTATTGGATTACTTATGTTTGTAGGAGTAACAGGAGCTATTGGGGCAAATGCGATCGCAAATTTATTAAATATTTTTCCTCAGTCGGCAGGCACAGTTTCTGGACTTGCAGTATCTTTTCAATTTGGATTCGGTGCCTTAGCAAGTTATTCTACAATCTTACTTTATCGCCCTGATTCTTCACTGGCCATGACGCTCATCATGGCAATTTGTGGATTTATAAGCTTCTTAAGTTTAAGAATAAATAAACAGCTCAAAAATTATTTATAGTGACATTTAAAATAAATAGAGTGAAGCAATTATAATTACCGAACAATTGCTTCACGTATACTATTAGAGGTGACTGAGCCTTAATCTACAAAAGTTACTTTAGTAATTGCCTTTTTACTACTTTGTATAATAAGGGTTCCATTCTTTTTTACAGAATATGTGGAATCTACTTTTTCCCAATCAACTTTTACAGCACCGCTATTCAATGCATCTTTAGCTTGAGCTGCATTTGTAGTTAAACCGGCTTTTCTTAAAATAGAAGTAATAAATACTTCACCTCCAAATTCGCTACGTGAGATGACAACTTCTGAAATATCTGCCGGGATTTCTCCATGGGTAATAATATTACCTGTGCTTTTATTAGCAATTGCAGCAGCCTCAGGGCTATGAAAACGCTCTACCAATTCCAAGGCTAGAATACGTTTAACTTCTTGTGGATTACGGCCTTCAGACATTTCTTGAAGTATGACTTTAATTTCATCTATTGTTTTAAAACTAAGCAAGTCAAAGTAGCGTTCAATTAATGAATCTGGAAGTGAAAGAATTTTTTGGTACATCGTACCAGGTGTGTCAAATACACCAATATAATTTCCTAAAGATTTAGACATTTTATTTACCCCATCTAAACCTTCTAAAAGAGGTACAGTAATACACACTTGGGAAGTTTGTTGATAACGCTCCTGTAATGTACGCCCCATTAATAAGTTGAAGGTTTGATCAGTTCCGCCCATCTCAACATCAGCCTCAAGTGCAATTGAGTCATAACCTTGAATTAATGGATATAAAAATTCATGAATTGCGATAGGCTGGTGTTGCTTATAGCGGTTATTAAAATCATCACGCTCTAGCATACGTGCAACAGTTTGTTGTGAAGCCAGTTGAATAAGATCAGCAGCCGTTTTTTGTGAAAACCACTCGGAATTAAAAACAATTTTGGTTTTTGACGGATCAAGAATCTTAAAAACCTGTTCTTGATAAGTCTTTGCATTTTGGAGAACCTGTTCGCGTGATAATGGAGGTCGTGTTGTGCTTTTACCAGAAGGGTCTCCAATTCTAGCGGTATAATCACCAATAAGAAAAAATACCTGATGACCTAAGTCTTGGAATACCTTAAGTTTATTAAGAAGAACCGTATGACCAAAATGCAAATCTGGAGCGGTCGGATCAAACCCAGCTTTAATTCTTAAGGGGCGATTTTCTCTTAACTTTTTTAGAAGATCATCTTTTGAAATGATCTCATGTGTACCACGCTGTATGAGAGCAAGTTGTTCTTCAGGAGCCAAGAAATTCATCATTCAAATATCCACATCATTCATTAAATAAAGGGTTGTTCAACAACCCTGCTTACTTCCAAAGGAAACTTAAATTCATTAATTTTTAAAATGAGAGATTTAAAACCAGTTGCGCATAAAGATTGGTTTTATCATCTCCATTTTGTAAACCGTTATGTGCTAAATCATATTTCGGTTTATAAATACCAAGTAATGGAGATACTGTGAGGTTGGGTTTCACAAACCATAAAGCATATAAATCAAGTTCTTGACCTGATAAATCAGTATTATTTTCTTTCTTTAAAGTATCAAAATCATAGGCTTGCAATCCTAATGTTACTTTTTCATGAGGACTGACACTAAAACCTATATTTGAAATTTGTGTATTGGCATTAAATGGTCCTGAATAGTTATATGCCACTTCTCCCTGAAACCATTTTCCATATTCCAAAGCACCAACGAACAAGTTGTCCCATTTTTCCGAAAAACGGCTATATCTCAAAGTAAAAGAAGGCTTCCATGTAGTATCGAAGGTATAACCAGTTTTTATATACCAAGCATTTTCAGTATCGGCATCACGTTTGTCTTGAACCGCATATTCAAAACCAAAAAGTGTATTTTCGATGCCTAAGCTACCTAGACCACGTAAGCTATATACATTCATTCCTTCCCGTTCAGATAAAATTTGGGAAACCTGTTTTGCAAATTCCTGATCAATAGAGTCATTATGCAAATAAGTGAAACCTAGAGTACCTTTCTTGACATCGGTGTAATCTAAAGTGGCGGCATAGAATTTTGAATAAGCTTGGATTGCGTTATTTGATTTAAAAGTTGATAGACTGCCATGTAGACCTTCTTGATTACCTATTTTGATTAAAATAGTATCTTTAAAATCTCGATGTCCCGCTAAGTAGTAAGTACCTCCGCCTTTCCGGTTAAAAGAAGCTCCTAACAGAGGTGAATTTCCGACATTAGGCGCATCTGCACATATAAGAAAACCGTCTCCAAAACAGATATTTTGCCGACCAAAAGAAATATCTAAACCATTAGTTCCGAGCCATGGAATTAATTCACCAGATTTCCAACCAATAAAAGCATTTTCAATTTTTGTTGCTCGTTCAGAACCATCAGTAAAACCAGCAGCATCACCATCCCCCCAGGTCCCTGCACTCACCAAATTAACTTTGCCGTAGATAGCACCAAACTCACCAATTTTTTGATCTGCACTTAAGCCATATTGAAGATAACCTTCTTGCCAGCTATAACTTTCATTTTCAGCATTTGGGATATAATTTTTCTTACTATAAAAGGTTCCTACAGTTGCAATTATATTTGCTGAAATCTGCGTATCTTCAGTTTTATATAATTCAATATCTGCATGTGTTTTAAATGCAGCCATTAATATCCCTGAGAATGTAATAAAACGGTATAAACTTTTATTCATCACTTTTATTTCCCTATAAATGAATTGATAAATGCATTCTGTGCAGTTAACTTTTAACAAAGTAAGAATGGCTAAAGATTGTAAAAAAACGACTTTTGAATAATTAATTTTGATTTTTTCTTAAATTAAAATGTCGATGCATAAGAGCTTATGCATCGTATTTTCTAACTAGATTTTTTTAACTAAGCTGTAAATATTATTATAGAGATCATTATGTTTTCTTTTTAAAATAGCTCCTATAATTAATCCGCCTATAATGCTCACCAATAAAATAATAGGCATAATATAAATTACAGGGTTATTAGAGCCACTCATAATATCTAAATTTTTTATGACTAGATAAAGGATAAAAGCCATTCCTATGCTTGAAATAGCTGGAGCAATCAAACGACTCCACATGCTAACCTTAAGGTCTTTATTTTTAATAAAATATGAAATTACTGCCAAGCTTACGCCAAACTGTAAAGCCAAAATTGACATACTTCCAAAAGCTGAACACCATGAGAAAATATCAATCATCGGATCGAAATGCATAACTGCAAATATAACAATACACATCATCATAATAATGCCTTGAACAATACTGGCGATATATGGTGTTTGATGTTTAGTGTGAGTCTTTGAAAGCTTTGACCAAAATAAGCCATCACGACTAATAGTGTACATATAACGTGCAAGTGAATTATGAAACGCCTGTGTAGCTGCAAATAGACTCGTTAATAATAAAATAGACATTACATCAACTGACCATTTACCCAAAACAGCAGTAGCTACATCATAGACATACATTCCTGGATCTTTGCTTGCAATTGCTACAACAGCTCCTGATGAGCTGTAGAGAATAAAGCTCCAAGAGGTGAATACGAAAAATATAGCGATTAAACCTACTGCAATAAACGTAGCTCTTGACACCACTTTTTTAGGATTTACGCATTCTTCTGAATAAATTGCCGCTGCCTCAAATCCTATAAATGAACAGATGGCAAACACCATGGAAATACCAAAATGACTAGTAAAAATTGTGCTTGGTTGAAAAGATGTAAATTCAAAGGTAAGAGGTTTCTGGAATATGGCAAGATCTATCAATAAAATAATACCTACTTCAAGAATCATTAAGAGTCCTAGAATTTTTCCTCCAATTTCAACTCTTGCTATACCAAGAAACATCACTACAACTTGCATAGCCAATGCATAAAACCACCAAGGTATATCAATTCCCAAATGAGAAATAACCAAATGTTGAGTAAAGAAACCAAACATTGCTGTAACTGATAGCTGAATTGCCGTATACGCCAAAATGGCAACGCTCAAACCTGAAATACCTGGTCCGACCCCTAGTCCTTGTACGATATAAGTATAAAAGGCTCCTGCATTGACAACGTATTTACTCATAGCTATAAAACCAAAACTGAAAATAATCAGTAATAAGGCGGCTACAATAAAGGAACCTGGTACACCAGCTCCATTTCCTAACATAAAATTTAGCGGCATTGCACCAACTACCCCTGTCAGTGGGGATGCTGCAGCAACGACAAAAAATACGACTGTCCATAGTCCTAGACTGCCTTTCTTTAGATTATTTCCATTATTCATAAAAGCTCCTCGCGAACGAGAATAAAACACTAAGGCTCTGTCTCTTTTTGCTCGTCATTACTTAAATAGATAAGACTTCAAAATCGACCTGTCTTGCATACAGCAAAATAATAAATTCAGAAGAAATCTCATTATTTAGAATTTTCTAGAAAATAGGATTGCTGTATTAAGCTTTAAATTAAAGGAAAAAACCGAAGTTCACTTGTAAAAAAACGACATTCTCTTTATTTTCATAAGTTATTAATTTATATAAAAAAGCCATTTAAAATAATTTAAATGGCCAAGGCACAACTTTTTATTAATTTAAAATCAAGCTTCTGTTAAATGGATTGATTGTTTATGAGTATATTGCAACAAACCACCTAGCCCAAAAGAATAGCCTAGACCTGAAAGCTTCCATCCACCAAACGCAGCTTCTGGTGATAAATCAGCATGGCTATTAATCCAAACAGTGCCAGTTTCCATTCTTTCCGCAATTTTTTGTGCTTTTTCCAAATCTTTGGTCCAGACAGATCCCCCTAAGCCAAATTCGCTTTGGTTAGTCGATTCAAGCACTTTATCAACATCGCTGAAACGTATTATTGGTAATACTGGTCCAAACTGTTCCTGTTCAACAACAGCTGTATCTTCACTTGCATCTAAAACCAATGTCGGCGGAATGAAGTAACCTTTTTCAGGTTTCGTTTGTATAGATTGAATAACTGTAGCACCTTGTTCTATAGCATCTTCAATCAAGCGCTGTACTTTATCGAACTGCATTTTGTTTTGTACAGGTCCAAAAGTTGTTGTACTAGCCATCCCCTCACCAATGACTTGAGCATTGATAATTTCAGTCAGTTTCTGAACGACTTGATCATATATTTTATCATGTACATATAATCTTTTGAGACATGCACAAGTTTGGCCAGCATTTAAAAAAGCAGACATGAAAAGCTTCTGGCAGGTAATCTCGATATCTACATCATCCAGAACAATTCCTACATCATTACCACCTAACTCAAGTACAACACTTTTTAAAGTATTGATAGAATTTTGTAGAATTCGTTGTCCAGTACTTGTCGAACCAGTAAAGGTTACTTTTTCTATATCAGGATGTGCTGTAAGTGCACTACCGATTTGACCATCGCCAAGAACAACACTACAAACACCAGCTGGTAAGTGCTTGTTAATAATCTCAATAAATCTGATAGTACTTAGCGGAGTATATTCAGAGGGCTTATTGATCACACAATTTTTAGTTTTAATGGCAGGAAATAAATGCCAAGCCGCAATCATAAATGGCCAGTTCCACGGGGTAATGGATGCAATTACACCTAGTGGTCGATTATAAACCGTAATCTTTTTTCCATTAATATCTTGAAACTTGTCAACAGGAATGGTTAATCCAGCAATGTAATTTATCCATTGAACTGTAAGGTCGACTTCAACTTCTGCTAGAAATAGCGGTTTGCCCTGTTCTAAGGTAATCAACTGTGCCAATTCGTATTTATACGATAAAACATCCTCAGCAATTGCATAGAATGCCTGTACGATTTCTTGATCATCTACGTTTTTCCATGATGTAAAAGCATGTTTTGCTTGAGCAACACACTCATCTAGCTGTTCTGGTGTTGTTGATGGAACACTTGCAATCACATCCAAGGATGCCGGATTGATTACATCAATGGTTTTCCCTGTTCCTAAAACTTTATGACCATTTATATACATAGAGGTATTCATGCAATTTTCCTGCGTTAATGTATATAAAGCGACCAAATGGAACTATTTTTAAATTAGTCGCTTTAATTAAAATTAGAGAATAAAAACAACAAATCAAGGACATCTTTTTAATGGGAAAAAGCTCACTGATTTGATGTTTAAACGATTTATACAACAGCAAAGTAATGTTTGATAAAGAAGTCTGATTTGACTTCCCATACAGTTGAAGTTCCTTTTTCGACTACCCAGAAGTCACCTGCTTTAAACGTTGTTGTAATCCCCGTCGACTCATCAGTAATAGCAACTTCACCAACAATGATGACAGCTTGCTCACTAAATGGATAAACCAGACGGTACTTACCTTTATCTGTGCCAAAATAACCAGAGCTGATTGCATCTGTTGGTGCGCCTAAAGACATTTTCCCAAATACATTCACATTTGGGGAACCATCCAGAACTTCACCATCTAGATCAGTAATTTTTCCCCAAGCATCTAAGTTTTCGAGCTGGGTTAATTTTTCAATACTTGTTAAAGCCATGTGTCTACCTCTATGTTTATTTCGATATATACATGAGTAATTTCTTTTCAAGATGTTTACTGCATGCCTGACTTGGTATTAATAACAAACTAGAATTTGCTAATCTTGTAAAAAAACGACATATGTTAAATTGATGTATTTAAATAAATAATTGTCGTATTACTTCAACTTAAAAGCTTTTTCCGACACTAAAATAGAATGTGCTTTGCATGTTTTTATTTGGTGTATCGATCGTTGTATCAATCCAAGACAGTTCGGTATCTAGCCCCATAACTGCTGCACGAACTCCGACTTTATAGTCCAGATATCCTTTTTGAGAACCGTCACCACCAAATACTTGCAGGAACTTTTCTTTATTTTCAAGTAAGGTATAACCCAAAGAACCAAACAAGTTAAATGTATTGTTTAAAGGGTAAGTGTATGAAATATTGGTATAATATTCTTTACCTGAACTGGTTGTATAATCTGGTGAAAAATAAAGTGCTGCGCTAAACCTATCTTTATCAGTAAATAGATTAGCTTGGTTGTAGATTAAATTGAACTCATTAAAGTCTGCATTTAATTCACTTGGCGCACCGATATAGTTAACATCTACAACACCTATATCTAAATATGATTGTTCGCTTAAGGTCCAGATATATCCCAAAAAGGCGTCAGCTTCTATTGAGCTTTCAGGGTATGCATTTTGATTGGATGCCCATAAATTCAAATAAGCGCCAGATTTATGCGAGAAATTAATGCCGCCTTGCACAGTCGGTCTTCTATTGGTCATTGAAACACCACGAAAATTATATTGCGTTGCAAACAATACATTTCCACTTACATTAAAAAGATCTGAAGTTTGCGTTTCTGCATAACTATATGTTGCATACCCCATAAGTAAACCACCTAAAAATAAGTAAGGTATCTTCTTATAAATATCCATCTCAATTCTCCATATTGATAATTTTTGTCTAGCATCCTCTGCATAACAATCATCCCTGTTCTGTATTCATAAAAAATCACCCGTTCGGGTGATTTTTAAAAATTAATTTGCAGTTTAAATAAGTAAACAATCTATTAAACGGAATTAAAGATGTTGTTAGATAAAACTTTAAAGTGGACAGATGCTTTTGCCCTATCGATGAGTGTCTCTGGAGCAATTTTTGCATCTTTCGGCTTTGCTCTAGGATATTTAGGCGCATTTTCGGCAATCTTTGTATGGGTTTTTGCAGCTCTAATTGGTAGTTTGCAAAATTGGTTTTTCTTAGAAGCCGCCACAATTTTTCCCGATAAATCCGGAGGCATTGCACTTATTGCTACTGAAGGTTGGAAAGATAAATTTTCATTAGCTGGTCCAATTGCATCATTTGGTTATTGGATGGGATGGTCTGCTGTTCTATCGATTGTCGGTGTAAGTTCTGGTTCAATTATCAAAGAACAATGGTTCCCTAATAGCCATTTTGTTTTGCAATTAGGCTTTTCTAGTCTGGAATTACCACAAATATTTGCAATTGTAATCATCATTCTATTCTGGTTGTTGAACCGCCGAGGCATTGATCTTGCAGCTAAAGTCTCAAAGATTATGGGGCTTTTCCTTTTAATCCCAGTTTCTATACTAGCTTTAGCCCCTTTTAGTAATGATTGGCACTTTGCGCGGTTATGGCAAAACTTTCATTTGGAGCACTTCACAACACTTAGTGGATTTAAAATCTTAGCAATATGGTTATTTTTAGTCTGTTGGAGTTCATACGGTACAGAGATGTGTGCAAGTTTTGCACCTGAATATAGAACAACACGTGATATGAAACTGTCACTCATTAGCTCGGGTTTTTACACAGTGCTAGTCTTTCTATTCGTTGGAATCGGTATATCAGGACTAGTTGATGCCAAAACAGCATTAGCAAATCCGAATGGTTTTTATATTGATATGTTTGTACAACTAACAGGTGAACGTTGGGCACCTCTGTTTACTATTACGCTCTTATTTGCCTTATTTATGGGTGTTAATGCTGGTATAGCAGATGGATCACGTGCTTTGTATGGTATGGCCCAAGAAGGCTTAACGCTAAAACAATTTAGTAAATTGAATAAACATAACATTCCTGAAAGATGCATTATTGTTGCGGTCTTCATCAATGTTCTCATGATTATTTTTCTTAAATCACCACTCGCAATTTTAGTTGCCGCAAACCTTGGTTATGTACTCTCTATCTTCTTTGCTTTAACGGGTTATTGCTTCCTTAAAACTAAATATGCACATCAAGAGCGTGAAATTAAACTTAGCCAGAAGTGGGTTCCATCGGCTTATTTTCTTTCATTTTATACACTCATTATCTTGTTTGTTGGTCTGCTATTCACTGAAGAGGCCGGCTATGGCTCTGTTAAAGAATTGCTGATAGGCGTTCTAATTCTACTCACATCTTTCATCTTTTACTGGTTTAGAAAAACCTTTCAGAAATAAGGATATTTATTCATGTTATCAGTTGAAATGCCAACAACATATTACACCACCACAAAAAAATATGACTTACATTTCCCCAATTTGGAGAACGATATTGATGTCGATGTTGTCATCATTGGCGGTGGATTTTCTGGCGTAAATACAGGCCTTGAATTAATTGAAAGAGGTGTAAAAAGTATAGCCATTCTTGAAACTAATTACATTGGATTTGGTGGTTCGGGCCGTAATGGCGGGCATATTATGGCCGGTATTGGTCATGATTTAGATCGTATTAAAAAATTTGTTGGTGAAGATGGTTTAAACACAATTTTTGAAATCAGTGATTCTGGCTCTCGCATTATTAAGGAGCGTATCCAAAAATATAACATTGATGCAGATGTGGTTTGGGGATATGGCTACCTCGGATTTAATAATCGTCAAGCGAAACTATTAAGACAATGGGAAAAAGAATATAGAAGTATTAACAATGATGTTGAAATTGAGTTTTTAGAAGGAGAAGCTGTAAAGAAAATAGTAGGTTCCGATGTCTACACCTGCGCTTTAAAACATATGGGTAACGGACATTTCCACTCATTGAATATGTTGTTAGGTTCAGCGAAGGCTTTTACCGAACAAGGTGGAAAAATTTTTGAATATTCTCCTGCTGTTGAAGTCACTTATGGTGAAACAATTAAGGTTAGAACACCGAAAGGTTCAGTTAAGGCAAAAAAATTATTGTGGTCCTGTGGAGCTTTTTTAAATCGATTAGAACCTTATCTTGATAAAAAAACTATTAATACTTATGCGTTTCAGCTAATGACCGAACCTTTAAGTGATGAACTTATTCATCGTATTAGCCCCATCCGTGGTGCTTTTAGTGATGTTCGCCCAGTAATTGATTATTACCGTGTCACTAATGAGAATCGCTTGCTGTTCGGTTCAGCAACAGCACTTACTGAATACATTCCATCTGACTTAAAGAAATGGAATCGAGACTTAATGCTGAAAGTATTTCCTTATTTAAAAGATGCTCATATCGATTTAGCGTGGGGTGGCCCTATGGAATGTTCAGCGACTCTCTTTCCACAAATTGGAAACCATCCTGACCATAAAAATGTTTTCTTTGTACAAGGATATTCTGGTTTTGGTGTAACACCGAGTCATGTCATCAGCCAGGTAGTTGCCGATGGAATGATGGAAGGCTCTAAATACTGGGATGTTATTAGCATGATCCCTAAAGCAAGTGTTTGGGGTAAGGAACATTTCAAATCACTATTACTTACAACTGCTAAATTCATTCACCAACTGGAAGGCTATGCCAACGGGAGACGTTAATTCATGTCTAAAATAATTTTGAATACAAAATTGGAGACTCTGCAAACGCTTTGGAAGCAAAAAGATGTACAAGGGATCTTTGACCATCTTTATGTAGATAAAACCGAGATTAGTGGGCAAGGTACGACTGATTTATATACAGGTAAAAATAAACTAATCGCTCTACTTGGAGATCTTGTAGAGGGTTCTTGTGAGGTTAATCTTCGTATTTTTAAAAGTACTGAATTAAGCAAGCAATTAATACTCACATGGGTAAATTGGACAGTTTATACCAATGATAGAAATGATCATTTTACAATGAAAAGCCTCTTTTTATGGCAAGAAATTGATCAAGACTGGAAGATTATCGCTGATATGTATGCTGATGAAGCAATAAATTAATGAATCACAAACAATCTCTCGTATTAGAGAGATTGTTAAATTTATGATTATCTGGATAATTTTATGATGCTTAAATTCCTATTATGTGTAGCTATAATTACCGAAACAACTGCAACAATTTCTTTAAAGCTTTCCGATGGCTTTACCAAACCTCTATTTAGCTTCATTACTATCCTTGGATATATAGTTTCATTTTATTTGCTCTCTATTATCGTAAAAGAGTTACCAATTGGAATTGTTTACGCAATTTGGTCTGGAATGGGTATCATCTTGGTAAGTATCATTGGCTATTTTTTGTTTGAGCAAAGTCTAAATATTACAAGTCTAATTGGTATAATCTTTATCATTATAGGGGTAGTTTTGGTTAATTTTTATTCAGCATAATTTTAAATAAAATCATATAGATAAAATAAAAAATTAAAATTAAACTTAAATAAGTTCAAACGAATATAGACAAAATTAGTTAACATGTTAATATTTATTTATTGCTAAAGGACTTAGCAAGTGGATGGATATAGGGACATACCAGTATTTCTTTAAGCAATTAATTCTTGCGTTTGGAAAAATTCCAATTTTAATAAGAAGTTAATTCAAGAGATATAATAATGGCTCTGAATTCATCAAGTAATTTAATATTACAGGATGACTGATTATGTTGAGTCGCTCAAACTATATGAAAGTTTTTAATGAGCTTGATGAGATTTATAGTTCTAAATCTTATGAGCATCTTAATCTTTTATCTTTTTTAAAAGAAAATGTATATGAATCCCCGATGATTTATTGGGATATCAGTGAAAAAAATGAAATTACTTTTGACTGTTCACTCGGTATTGATAATAATTTTATAGAGCAATATGATTTATATTATAAAGATTTAGATAACTTACATCCTAAACGGATAGGAAATTACTTTTTAAATCATAGCAATATAATATGCGAATTTGACTATATAAGTAAATCTGATTATGAGAAATCGTCTTTTTATAATGATTTTTTAAAAAAACAAGATGCTTACAATATTATACAATTACACTTAACTCATAAAAACAAAGCCTTTGGGATAATTAATTTTCTAACAAATAAAAATAAAAATAATGACTACCTAGCTCTAAGTTTTTTAACTAAAATTATCTCCAATCATGAGTTTTACAAGAACAAAGCTAAAATAATTAATCATTATGATCTTACAAAAAGAGAATATGATGTTTTTAAACTTTTAAAAGATGGTAAATCTTATAATGATATATCATCAGAACTTTTTATTAGTTTAAACACAACAAAAACGCATACGAAAAATATTTTTTCTAAACTTAATATCCAGTCCCGTTATGATTTAAAAGACTTTTAAAAGGAATATCACATGATATTCCTTTCTTAATATTTAATTTCTTCTATCTGCGGCCTTGCCCATAGCCTTTAATTTGATGCAAAACTTTACCTAGCGTACACATTGTTGCTCTCATTGAGTCTTTAAAAGGTATTTCTGGTTTAGAGACTGAACTAAGTAACTTAAAGTGCTCACTTCCCCCCAATATTCCTTGAGCAAGAATTTTGCAAATAATCTGACTTGGAGTGACACCAAAACCACAGTAACCTTGAACAAAAAAAACATTATCGTGGTCTTTTAAAGTTCCAATTTGTGGAAATAAATTTTTAGTTGATGCCATTGGACCACCCCAAGCAAGATCAATTTTTACATGCTCTAGATAAGGGAATACTTTGAGCATTAATTGGCGGTTCCACTCTTTCAAATCCTGAGGAATGTAATCTACTAGCGGTGTTGCAGCACCAAACAACAACCTGTTTTCTTTAGTTACACGGTAATAATCAATTACTGGGCGAATATCGCTATATGCCCCACGAATTGGACTTATTTTATTTATTAATTCATCACTTAAAGGCTCAGTCATTAGCTGAAATGCATATGTATTAATGGTTGTTTTATGTAATTCTGGTTCTAACTTATTTAAAAAACTATCACAAGCCCAAACCATTTTATTTGCAGTTATACAACCTTTAGCTGTTCTAACAGTAACTTTCTTACCATATTTAATTTCAACCGCAGGAGTATGTTCAAAGATTTTTACTCCATAAATTTCACTACATGCTTTAGCTTCACCTAAAAGTAAATTTAATGAATGAACATGTCCTCCACCCATATGAACGAGCGCACTACCATAAACTTCAGATCCAATTACCTTTTGAACATCTTTCCCTTCAAGATAGTAAATCTCGTCCCGATTGTTCATGGTCTTAAATTGCTTCTCCCAGCTTTTTAAAGTTCTAGCTTGACGAGAGTTAAAGCCTAAATATGTGTAGCCATTAGTAAAGTCAGCATCAATATTATATTTTTGAATGCGCTCTCGCATAATTTGTGGACCAAGCTCGCTAAGTTCAAATATTGTTTTTAGCCCTTCTTCACCTACTTCATGTTTAATATTATCGAGATCATGTCCAATACCAGCCATAACCTGCCCGCCATTACGACCCGAGCCACCAAATCCTAAATATCGTGCTTCAAGAACTACGATATTTTTAACGCCTTGCTCAGCTAGCTCTAAAGCTGTATGGATACCAGAAAATCCTCCACCGATGATAACAACATCGGCGTCTATGTCTTGCTCAAGCTGTGGGAAATTTAGGAAATACTTTTTTGTAGCCGTATAATAAGTTGCAGTTTCATCGACATGCATAGCTCTTCATCCATAAACACTCTATTTGTTTTCATTATTAGTAAAATATTTTCTTTAAGATTGTAAAAAAGCGACATAAGTTAGTTTTTGATTTCATTGAAAATAAAATAACTAACCAATTTTTTTGCACCATTTGTTATTAATATTGATCTAATTTAAAACAAGAATTGGATAACTGGTATTGTAAATTACTCAGATATAGTTAACATATTAACTAATACAAGGATTTTAACTTTATTGGCACATTACTTGCTCTATAAAGTTTAATATAGTGTTTAAGAGGACTTCAATGGATATGAATGCTTGCGTTCGAGGAAGAGATCAACTCGCTCAATTTTACTGTGATCAACCCTTTTTCAAAAAGAGAATACATAGTTATCAACGTTGTGATGCTTTTTCCAATATTATTTCCGAATTCTATAGACTGGATATACCACAGATTGAATCACCAGTTTTAGCTATTCCTGACGGCTGTATAGATATTTTATTTGAATGTAGCCCCCTACAACCTCAAGCACGTATTTGCGGTTCTACTTTAGATTCCCAAATAGTACCGCTCAAAGAAAATACACCTTACTTTGGAATAAGATTTCTACCTGGGATTATTCCTAATTTTATTGAAGCTTCAGGAGAAGAAATATTAAATCAATGTGTTAGCTTCAATGATCTAGTAACAAATAAATCATGGATTATTGAAAAGATTTCTTCTGAAAAATCTATTAATCAGCAAATTGATCTATTTTTAAATGTTTTTTCTGATGGGCTCAGTAGAAAGTTTTCGATAATGACCCAAGAAATTATACATCTGATAATTAATCAAAATAATGAAGTCAGAATTAAAGATCTTGAGAGATTGACAGGCTACTGTAGTCGACATATTCAAAGAGTTTTTAAACATGACGTTGGAATGAGTATAAAAACATTTGCCTGTATTATCCGTTTTCAATCAGCAATACAAGCTTTAAATAACTCAAAAGGATTGAAACTATCGGACTTAACTTATGATTTAGGCTATAACGATCAAGCACATTTTCATAAAGAATTTAAAAAGTTTAGTCAAATGTCACCAACAGACTTTATAAAATATTTGAAGAACTAAATTTATTTATATTTTAAATAGGTTAAGTTAATTGCCTATTGTATTCGGTAGTCTTTAAATTGAATCAAAGACTACCTTTCACTAGTTGATTAAACAGTTTTGGCGGTGGCTTCTTTATTCCTCATTGTCATATAAAGAAGTATTGTCATAAACGCTGCTAAAAAGAGAATACAACCCATAATCATAAATCCACTTGTGAAGGAACCGGTCGCTGTTTTCAAATAACCCATTAGATAAGGTCCAACAAAACCTCCAAAAGCGCCAATTGAATTGATTAAAGCAATCCCACCTGCTGCTGCCTCTCCAGATAAAAATTTACCGGGTAATGTATAGAAGATTGTTTTCGCTGAAATTGTACCAACTAAAGCGAAAGTAATTCCAATCAATGCGGGAATTAAACCCGACAAGTTCAAAGCAATAATCAGTGCGATCCCAGCTAACACTAGTGCAACCACAAGATTACGAATAGGTTTACCTGTTCGATCTACATGTTTAGCCCAGATTAATAAACCAACTGTTGAGAAGAAATACGGAATAGCGGCAATCCAACCAATTAAGTTTAATTCAACACCTTGGGCTTTTAACATCTGAGGTAGCCAAATACCAATTCCATAAGTGCCTAGCGTAAAACTAAAAGTAATAGATCCTAATATCCACACTCTAATATCTTTCAGTGCATCTTTAAAATGATGATTACCTGCTGCTTTTTGCTTTTCATTTGCTAACACGCTTGTTAAAGCGTTACGCTCATCATTGGTTAACCAATGTGCATCTTTAGGGCTATTCTTTAGTACTTTATAAGTGATAACACCTAAAATACATGCAGGTAATCCTTCAATTAAGAACATCCATTGCCAACCGTCTAGGCCCATATGGCCATGCAAACCTAATAGCCATATAGATAAAGGCCCACCTACTAAGAATGAAATAGGAGTAGCAATCGTAAATAAAGCCAGAATATGGGTTCTATATTGAGCTGGAAACCAGATAGTTAAAAAGAAAATAACACCAGGGAAAAATCCGGCTTCTGCTATACCTAATAAGAAGCGAATAAAATAAAAACTATATGGTCCAACCACAAATGCTGTAGCAGCAGCTGCGATTCCCCATGTAATCATGATTCGAGCCATCCAGACTCGTGCACCGAATTTATACATTGCCAAGTTACTTGGAACTTCACATAAACAATAACCTACAAACATGATCCCTGCTCCTAACCCGAATTGAGCTGCAGTTAAACCAAGGGAATCTGTCATTTGTAATGCCGCATATCCCACACTTGTGCGATCTAAATAATTAAAGAAATATGCAAGGGCTAGCAGTGGAATAAAACGCCAAGTTGCCTTTTTGATTGCGCTATCACATGCCACTTGTTGCAAATTGATAGTATCATTTGAAAAGTTGTTTGAAGAGTTCATATATGCAGTCCTTGCATAAAACACGAATTAAAGAACTAATGCTCAAAGCATTAGTTCGATTTAATAATTTGCGAATCAGTTAGTTCTTTGATTTTCGCTTGGTCATAGCCTAAAGATGTAAGCACTTCAACGGTATCTTCACCTACTTCTGGCACATTCTCACGGACACCGAAGCGTTGACCATTCATCGTAAATGGCAATAAAGGAACCTTTACTTGCTTACCATTTTCTAGAACCACTTTCCCCATCCCTCCTGACTGATTTAAGTGAATATCTTCAAATAAATCTTCTGGACGTTGAATTGGAGAAAAAGGTAAACCCGCCTGTTCACATAGTTCCATTACTTTTGTTTTGTCTAATTGACTAAGCGTCTCACGAATAATGGGATGGATTTGCTCACGTGCTTTTACACGTTGGTTATTTTGAGCAAAATCCGGATTATTTTTTAGAGTTTCCAAGCCAAAAGCATCACAGAATGCGATCCACTGTGAGTCCGTAACAACACCAATAAATACTTGTTCATTATTTTTAGTGTTGAAAACATCATATACAGCCCAAGCCGAAACACGATTTGGCATTGGAGCTACAGGCTTATCTGTAACCGCTCTTTGCATCATGTGCTGCGCAACTAAAAATGCAGAGTTCTCAAATAAACCTGTTTCAACAAGTTGACCTTGGCCAGTTAATTGACGTTGGTATAAAGCTGCAACAATTGAATAAGCACAGAACATGCCGCCCATCACATCATTAACAGATGCTCCAGCACGTAATGGACGTCCCACGGGACCCGTCATATACGCAAGCCCAGTCATCATTTGTACGACCTCATCCAAAGCAGTTCGATGCTCATAAGGACCGGGTAAAAAACCTTTCATTGAACCATAGATAATATCGGGCTTAATTAATTTAACCCCTTCATAATCGAGTCCTAGTTTTTTCATCGCTCCAGGTCTAAAGTTTTCAATTACTACATCAGCAGTTTTGATTAAGTCCTTGATAAGCGACATCCCTTTTTCGCTTTTAATATCAACTGACAAACTTTTTTTATTGCGGTTATATGTCATCCAGTAACCAGCACCAGACCCCATAAGTCTGCGTGTGTTGTCACCTTGGGGTAATGGCTCAATCTTAATAACTTCAGCGCCAAGATCAGCCAGTAGTAAACCACAAGCAGGCCCCATAACCATATGTACGAATTCTAAAACTCGAATCCCAGCCAATGGAAGTTTCTTTTCATCGTTCATGTTACAGGTCCTTTGCATATTTAAAATTTTTACCTACGCCTGCATCTGGAATAAATCCGTATAGTGGCTCTCCCGGTATTCCTTGCTTTAACCACTCTCGCGCTTCAACAAGTCGATCTATATCAATACCAGTTCGTAGTCCGATGCTTTCTAATAGGTAAACTAAATCTTCAGTGACAATATTGCCTGATGCACCAGGGGCATATGGACATCCACCAATGCCGCCTTGCGATGCGTCAAAAGTCGTAACACCCACTTCAATCGCGGCTAAAACATTTGCCAGACCTTGCCCACGCGTATTATGGAAATGTGCACTGCCTGCTAAATTCCCGACTTCCTGTTTTAATTTTTTAAAAAGGCTGCGGACCTGGACAGGATTTGCATATCCGACCGTATCTGCTAGACCAATCTCATCTACACCTAACTTTGCCATTCGATGAGCCATCGATAGGACTTCATTTTCCGTAACTACACCTTGAATCGTGCAACCAAAGACTGTTGATAGACCTGCTTCTATTAATATTTCCGGATATTTTTCATTTCTAAGCTGAATGATTGAATTCACTTCTTCATAAACTTCAGCATGAGTTTTACGGATATTTGAGAGTGAATGAGGTTCACTTACTGAGACAGGGATCGTAATTTTTTGAACCCCTGCCCTAAATGCATTTTCGGCACCCTTTAAGTTTGGGACTAAAGCGGTAACGAATACATCTTTTAAAGTCAAAGTGTGTTTAACCAACTCTCCGCAATCCGCCATTTGTGGCAGCAATTTTGGAGATACAAAAGATCCAACTTCTATTTCAGTTAATCCTGCTTGAGCTAAAGCTGAAATCCATTTTTTCTTCATATCAGTTGGCATGGTTTGTTTAATACTTTGCAAACCATCGCGAGGTCCAACCTCGCTCACCAATATATCGATGTCCTTTGAATGGCTCATAAGCTGACATTTCCTATTGCACAAGAATAATTTCACATATAACGCCAATAGCGTTCTACCTAATAGAACACAGTTCTATTTTTAATGCAAATTAAAATTTTTATAGCTCAACCACAAAATTCGAAAAATTTAAAAATACTTGACAGGACTAAAAATAAGCTAAAAAATAAATATAAATAGAACATTGTTCTGTAGAATAGAACAGTAAGGATGCTTGTATGAGTCTTTTCGCACCACCGAAAGAGTTACAAACTCAGGTTTTTAGTCAAATTCCTGAAGTTTTTTTAAAGCATGATGAATCAGACTGGGTTCGTGCTAATAAACCGGGTCAAAAAGTAACGAGCTTTTTAGAAGGACCCTCTTTCGATAAAAATGGAAATTTATTTGTTACCGACATTCCGTTTGGACGAATTTTTAAAATATCTCCAGAAGGTCAATGGGACCTTTTAGCGGAATATGACGGCTGGCCAAATGGTCTAAAAATACATAATGATGGTCGAATTTTTATTGCTGATTATAAAAATGGAATCATGCAATTAGACCCCAATACAGGTGTGGTTAGCCCGTTTTTAACGCATCGCAAAAGTGAAAGTTTTAAAGGGGTAAATGATTTATTTTTTTCTCAAGATGGAAAACTTTATTTTACAGATCAAGGCCAGACAGGAATGCATGACCCTACAGGACGTGTATTCAGCTATGACATGAATACAGAACATCTTGAATGTCTTATTAATAATGCTCCAAGTCCAAATGGTTTGGTCATGGACTATGAAGAAAAAGCTTTATTTGTCGCAATGACCCGTGGAAATTCTGTATGGCGTTTACCAATCCAAAAAGATGGCTCTACTACAAAAGTGGGCATTTTTACTACACTCGCTGGAGGTTTAAGCGGTGCTGACGGACTTGCTTTAGATGCTGATAAAAATCTATATGTTTGTGATGCTGGCCAAGCATGTGTATGGGTATTTAACCAATATGCAGAACCCCTTTATCGCATTAAATCGTGTGCTGGTAGAACGATTACCAATCTAGCCTTTGGTGGTCATGAAAATAAGCAATTATTTATGATCGATTCATCTACTGGTTCTATCTTAACTACCTATTTAGAACATTCGGGTAAGCCAATGTTTTCTCATCATTAATTTCTACTTAAAATTTATTTCTTAAGTAAATCAAGGATTGATTTATGTTAGTTTTTTTAAGTTACAGCATGATCGCTGTATTTATGTATGCGGTAATGTCGAAACGCTTATCCGCCCTTACAGCTTTAGTACTTATTCCAGTAATTTTTGCGCTTTTGACTGGTCATGTCGCAGACATGAGTAGCATGATGATTGATGGAATTAAGCTACTTGCTCCCACTGGCATCATGATTACCTTTGCAATTTTGTATTTTTGCATGATGACAGATGCTGGCCTCTTTAATCCGCTGATTCAATTCATCATTAAAATTGTTAAAGGCGACCCGTTAAAAATTGTTGTAGGTACAGCTATTCTTGGAATTTGTGTCGGGCTAGATGGTGATGGCGCAACGACTTATATTATTGTCGCAACAGCCTTGTTGCCTTTGTACAAAAAAATTGGAATCCGCCCACAAGTCATGGCAACTGTTCTATTACTGTCAATTGGGGTAATGAATATTTTACCTTGGGCTGGTCCATTTTCTAGAGCTGCGAGCGCACTTAAAGTCGACCCAACTGGACTTTTCTTACAAATGTTGCCCGTGATGTGTGCGGGTCTTATTTGGGTCATATTTGTCGCTTGTTACTTGGGTTTAAAAGAAAGAAAGCGTTTAGGTATTCATGAAATTAAGCCAGATGACGATCTTATCCATCATGAGCAAAATACGAAAAGCTGGAAATCATGGTTCAATCTAATACTTACTATTCTTCTCGTTTTTTCAATGATTAAAGGTTATTTACCTTTAGCACCTCTATTCATTTTGGCATTCTGTATCGGTTTAGTGGTTAACTTCCCAGAACTTTCTGAACAGAAAAAATTAGTCGCGAAATATGCAGATAGTGTTTTAGCAGTTTCTTCTCTGATCTTTGCTGCGGGTATTTTTGTAGGAATCATGACAGGTACAGGAATGATTGAAGCTATTGCTCAGCATCTCATCTCAATTATTCCTGAAACATCCGGATCTTATCTATCATCGATTACTGCTTTTATCAGTATGCCATTTACCTACATTTTGACGAATGATGCTTTCTATTTTGGAATTTTACCTATTCTTGCTGAAACTGCCTCACATTATGGTATCAGCGCAAATGAAATGGCTATCGCAAGTTTAATCGGTCAACCTATTCACTTGTTAAGCCCAATGGTTGCCTCTACTTATCTATTATGTTCTTTAACCAATGTAGATTATGGTGAGAATCAAAAAGCATCTTTACTCTGGTGTACTGGAACTTGCATAGTGATGTATATTGCCGCTATAGCTATCGGCCTTATCTAAATTATAAAAAGTGCTTTCAATATTTGAAGGCACTTTTTATATTCTTCTATGTTTTATCTCGCCACGTACTGACATTCACTAAAAAATCTATTTCATCTTTTAAATTACAGCTATACTTACTTATTCCTGAAACACTTAAAATTAATTGAGTTTTTATATTTTTGTATGACGAAATCAACACAAGATCCTGATAGCCAAATGGATAAGCAAAATTCAGGTGTAGCTGCCGTAGATAGAGCATTACTTATTTTAGATGCTTTTGATATAGATAGCCCCGTCTTATCTCTCGCAGAAATTTCACGCCGTACAAAGCTATATAAAAGTACTATTCTTAGATTATTGAGTTCATTAGAACGTCATGGTTATGTTGTTAGAAATGAAGATGGCCAATTTTCTTTAGGCATTACACCGTTAAAACTATCAAGAATTTATCAAAATTCTTTTAAGCTTAAAGATGTGCTTTACCCGGTATTAGAACGAATTACTAAAGAAACAGGTGAAACGTCTTCATTTTATATTTTAGACAATGATAAACGCGTTGTTCTGTTTCGCATTGAGCCCGCTCGATCTGTAAAGGTTTCTATCTCTGAAGGAGATACTTTCCCAGTCAGTGTTGGTGCTTCGGGTAAAATTCTTCGCGCATTTTCTCAAACAGATGTAGATGAGAATCTACAACAAATCCAAAATCAATTTTGGGCAAGTTCCTTTGGAGAACGTGATCCAGAAACGTCCTCTTTGTCTGTCCCTGTATTTAGCAATGGTAGACAGTTACAAGGGGCGCTTACCATTTCAGGCCCTTCTGAACGTTTAACACAAGAAAAAATTGCCGAAAATACTTCGCTTTTACTTGAATGCAGTATCCAAGTTTCAAAGTATTTAGCAGGAAGTATTTATGGTTTAGAAGATGCTATTAAACGATTATCAATTTCTAGTTGATGTATAAAAATAATCATAATAGCGCTTCATATCTCTAAAGAGCTATTATGATTGTTATCATTATTTTGGTAATTTTTAACTAAATTACAAAGAAACCATGTGCCCATCTATATTTAATTGGGCAACTAATCCATATTCTCACTCTAAATAGTCTTGCATAGCCTGAACAGAATTATCCGTTCCTTCATAAAGGCGTTTATACCGATCTATAAGTGGTGACAAGTACACATGTTTATCAGTTTCCAAAACAAAAGTTTTTGTCCAAGCCTGCTTACCGCCTTCCAAGATATAAACATTTTCTGAAATTTTAGCTTGAAGAGCAGATACAGCATATTGTGCTAACAGACTAGTACAATACTGGCTCCTGATGTCTTATTAAGTTGATTAGCCTTTTCCTTGATTGGCTCAGCTATTGCAGTAAAGTTTATACAAATTACTATATCATCATTTTGTGTAAGAGAATTAAGTCCTGTAATTTCATAAAAAGCATCGACAATATTTTCATGTGGCCATAACCAACTACTACTTATGCATGTGATATTAATTATGCAAAGAGTTTAAAACAATTTTAAAAAGAAGTAGATAGATTGGTTACGCTCTACGCCACAATTTGACGTAGTAATTTTATTAGACCTAATTTATCTATTTCTGCCCTATCTAACTCTTATTTTTTAATTATCTCTCCCAGGCTAAAGATGCTGTTTTCAATTATTTTCTCTAACTCAATTAAAAAAATCTAAATTATGAACTACCTATAACTTTTATGAGATTAAAAGTTAATATTGGAATCATGAAAAATTAATATTATGCTTATAAATATTTATGGCTATCTATAACAGGATTTGTCATAACTTAGAAAATATCATTTTTGTGAGTTTCAGATATGTCAACTACTATGTTTATAGGTGAACGTGCTATTGCTCAAGCAGCTGCCAAAGTACTTCGAGATACCTTCGTCAAAGCTGCAAGTAATGGAAAAGTACTTTACGTAGAGAATGATATTCTTTGGAGTAAGACTCCAGAAGATGATCAACCAGTTTTTATTAAAAAATTAACTGGAAGAAATCCTAATCTTTCCAAAAAAATTACTAATCGCAGAAAATTTAAGATTAAAAAACGACATGATAAACGATAACCTATTAATCAACAACTTAAGTTTATTTTATACCACTAGTTTAGTTAAAGATTCCAAAGCTCAGAATAAACCCATAGCCCTACAATAATTATTTTAAAAACAAATAATTAAAAACATTCTATATCATTAATAATTTCTCGTATAAATATGACTTTAGTTTCCAGTTCTATTATTTTTTTAGAAATATACACCTCATACTTTTTTAAGAATTTTTCAAAATCAGGATGTTTATTGGTAATATCTTGAAGAAGAATTTGCTCTACTTTGATTCTCTGTAATGATTTCTCGATAATATCTTGCTCGATAGCTAGTACTTCTTTTATTCTCTCTTGCTGGATATTTTCCTTATGTAACTTAAGTCGTGGAGCCTCACTATATCTATATATCCTATTGTTCTCGACTTTCTTTTCACGATTTAAATATTTACACTCCACTAAAATAGCTAGTCCTCTGTAGACTAACTGGCGGTCCTTGTCTCCTATATTTTTCCTTTTACTAAAAATGGCTTGGACAAAGTCATTTGCTCTCCAATCCAATATTTCATTACTCTCAAGGATTTCAAAAAATTCATGGTAAAAGGGTAAGGTCAGTTTAGACATACAGATATAAGATCAACAATTGAAATAGAAAATGAACAATAGGCTACTTAGCTAAAGTATAGATAAGCATAGGAAAGTATTGGTCTTCCCTACGCTTTATTAAGGTCTAAATCGAAGCAAATTAGCGATATGTCCGAATTAAATTATTTTCCAAATAACGGTTGGTATAATTATTTTCAAACCAACGCATCATATCTGCACCAAAGTAAATATTGGTATATATACGGCTATCGACTCCAATTGCCGAGATGGTTTGCCAAGAACGAGTCATAATCGCAATTGGACTGCCTTTTTTATCAAATTCAATTAAAGCTGGATCTATATCATAACGATTAGATGCCCCATTAAAGGCTGTAATCGCTTGTCTTAAATTATTGTTAAGTGATGCATTTACATCTTTCTTATATAAACGAACTTCATTACCTCTAGCTAATGCCTGCTCAATAAAAAGTTGTGCAGCCAAGTCCTTTTCTGAAACATAAATACCATTATTAATTCTACGGTTTGCTTCTGAAAAATTAGCTTGGTGAGTAATATATTTTTCCAGAAATATAGCATCGAAAGTTCTTTTCTCTAGTTTGTACTTATCCTTTAATAAAGCTGAGTTTAGAGTGATGACTTTATTATTACCTTCTGAAGAAAGTACCAAGAACTTATTGCGGATATTTTCATCCCGCATATCGTTCCAAACCTTGACCGTACCATTACTCACCCACCCATCATAAGCTTGAACACCCTTAGAAATTGTTTTTACGGTTGAATTTGCAGCTTCCTGCATTTGTTGGCAACCGACTAAAGTCAAACTGAAAAAGGTAATTATACTTAGTGGAATCTTGCTCATTTTTAATTCACTTAAAACATTAGAAATGAGGATTATAATCCGTGGACTATTAAACCGCAAAAAATAATAGTTCTATTCTTTATGTGAATAGAATTTATGCGAGATTTATCTATAAAAATTGGACAATTAATTCGTCAAAAACGTAAAGAGAAACAAATCAGTCAGGAAAAATTGGCACTACTCTGTAACATAGATCGTAGTTATCTTGGTCGAATTGAAAGAGGTGAAGTCAATATTACGATATTAAAATTGTATGAGATTTCTGAAGTCCTAGATACTAATGCAAAAGAGTTACTACCTGACACCTAATGGAAAATTTTTAATTTATTTATCATGATATTCATTAATCTTTCTCTGCAAATAATGCTTCGATTTCATCCCAATCAGGTAAAATATGCTTCTTTTGCACAACTTCAAACTGTAATCCAACCTCATCCAATATACGCTCAAAGATATCAAAAGATCCTGTAAAACGGCCATTTTCAATTTCAGATATGGTTGTTTTATTAATTTTCGTCAATTCAGAGACCTTCTGTTGCGTATAACCTTTGTTTTTTCTTGCTTCTTTTACTTTTTCACCTATCTGACCTCTATGTACCATCGTAATCTTCCCATACAAAGTTAGCTATATGGCTAACATACTATAAAAAATGACTAAAGTTAGCTATATAGCTAACTTTAAAAGATCTAATGATCTAGATTGATATACTAGAAAACACAAATTAAATTTTCAAAATAATAGTTTTTAAAAAAGATGATAGTTACACTCTTCAATTGCTGTAATAAAGTATTGGCTATGTTTACACGCTACTTATCCCATACCCAAGGACATATTTTTGTCGTAGGTGATATACACGGTTGTTATTCTCTTCTAATGCAGAAATTAGGTGAACACAATTTTGACTTTGATAATGATCTACTCATATCAGTGGGCGACCTAATAGATAAAGGTCCCGAAAATATCGATTGTCTAACTCTTATCAACCAACCGTGGTTCACTATGGTTCGAGGAAATCATGAGGAAATGTGTATTTTAGGGCAATCTGATCTTAGAATTAGAGATATACATTTAAGAAATGGTGGTGAATGGTTTTACTCATTATCACAGAATAAACAGTTAGAAATTTCTTCCATCTTCTCTCAACTTCCTATTCTTATCGAATTGAAAACTTGTAATAAAAAGATTGGTTTTGTTCATGCAGATATAGATAGCAATGACTGGGAATTATTCAAGAAAGATGTTGAGCAAGGTAATTATCATATCTCTGGCTTACAGTCTTCTTATCGAAGAGCATTATGGGGAAGAGAGCGTATCCGCCACTATTGTGAAGATTTTGAAACTATACAGAATATAGATGAGGTCTACTTAGGGCATACCATTGTAAAAGCACCCGTCCAATTAGATAACTGTTTTTATATCGATATTGGTTCTTTCTGGAGTAAAGATCTATATATAAAAAAATTAATTTGAGTTAATTGCAAACAATAGAGCCGGCTTTTAACTTGGAAAACTATACTCAATGAGAATTTTTTATAAAATAAAGTTTTAATAATATTAAATAATTAATAAAATGCTCACTTCGGTTTTTATACATTAAATTTCATATATATAAATGCAATTTAGCAGCTATGTTGTTGATAATTAGATATATAAAAATATTTTATATAATTTCAACTAGAAAGAATATGAAGCCCTTTTATTTTTTGTCCTGAGTAAAAAAAGCCGATATAAAGCTTATCGGCTTTTTTAAGATTTATATCTTATTTTAAAAAACCACTTACAAGATTCATGACATTTTGAATATCTTGGTTTGCTTCTTGATGATCGGTACTGTCACCTTGAGGGGTTAAAGAGTCAATGACCTGAGGTAAGACGGATGCGATTGCACCATAAACTTGTTCTTTGGGCGCTTGAGCTTGCTCGGCAACTTGTTCAATGTCAGCTGGGTTAAATAGACTCTGTAACTGTTGGGTCGGAACTTCGCTATTACTTTGATTTGGATCAACCCAACTTTGAACCTGACTTCCTAAACCCGCACCTTTCAACTTTTCTAATGCAGCTTGTAAACCACCTTGTTGCTGTACCCAACCTAAAATTAAAGGCACAACTGCAATTAATAAACTTTGTACGCCGCCACCTGTTTGAGGTGTACTGTTATTGCCAGTCACTTGCCCTAATACAGAACCTAATACTCCTCCAAGGCCACCTTGAGCGCCCGAAGAAGTATTGCCCCCCATTTGTCCTAGTACTGAACCTAAAATTCCACCTAAACCACCTTGACCTGACGCTTGCTGATTTCCACCTAAAGCCTGCTTAGCCAAAACTTCTACAATATTGCTTAAATTAGTCATGTGTAACTCTTATGTATGGTTTATACATGAGCATACGCGGATTCTTGTTAAGACAGCAAAAACCAAATTGTTAAATTTTGAAAGAGATTTAAGGCCCTTTTACCAGCGGAATTTATTCCAGTTTTCCGGGTTCGCCCAGAACTTTGAATTAAACCAGTCTGGAACATGTTTATAAGTCAATATATTAAATTGCCATAAAGCAAAATCACTATCATGTGAAGTTTTATCAATAAGTTGAGTAAAACCTAAAGAACGTAATAACTGCTCATCACTGCGTTTACTTACCACTACAATTCGTTTCGCTAATAAATCTCTTAGCTTTACTAATAATTGTGATTTTTGTACATCGCTGATGTTCTGCATTTCATCAGTATCAAACAATACAAAACCCAAGTCATAACGCTGAGTAAAAGGCAGACTTAAAAGCTCAGTTACGGTAAAATAGTGCCATTGAATTGCGTTATTCTGGTCAATTTTCTGGCCAATACAAAGTGCAGTATGAATGGGCTGTTCATTTGATAAATCGTCTAGCATAGAAGTGATGACATTTTGTTCAGCCATAACTGCAACCCTTAATTGAAAGATGTGAGTTTAAACTTTATGGAACTACAAGGCATTTGCCATAAAATGCATGCAGGCCTAAAAGATGCTAGTGTAACTGATCAACAGACAACCAAGGCAAATGTTGAATACAAATTTGTATTAGACCGTTCAGAAATTGATCTTCCTTTTAATTTAGGACAAGAACTAGAAATCGAATGGACAGGTAATATTTATTGCACTTCTTGTGGCACTAAAACACCGAAGTCTTATTCTCAAGGTCACTGCTTTAAATGTTTTAAAACTAAAGCGGAATGTGACTTGTGTATTATGAAACCTGAAACATGTCACTATCACTTAGGTACATGTCGTGAAGATGACTTTGCCCATAGCGTTTGTTTCCAACCACATATTGTATATTTGGCAAACTCTAGTGCTTTAAAAGTGGGTATTACTCGTGTTAGCCATATGCCAGGTCGTTGGTTAGATCAAGGTGCAACTCAAGCCTTACCTATTTTAAAAGTTGGATCGCGCCGTTTATCTGGTCAGCTTGAAACCATGTTTGGTTCTTTAATTGCTGATAAAACAGATTGGCGCAAACTCCTCAAGGGTGAAGCTGAACCTTTAAATATGGTTGAACAACGTGATCAATTAATCGAAGAGTTCGCCCCTAAAATTCAAACTATTCGTGAAGAATTTAGTCAAAACCTTGAATTTAACGAAACGGTTGAACTACTAGAAAATGAATTGCCACGTGAGTTTGTTTACCCAGTTGAACAATATCCTGAAAAAATTAAGTCTCTAAACTTAGATAAAACACCAAAAATTCGTGGTGTCTTACAAGGGATTAAAGGCCAATATTTAATTTTTGATATCGGTGTTATCAACATTCGTAAATATACAGGGTACGAGCTGATTGTACGTGCATAAATAGAAAAGGCATTCTTATATGAATGCCTTTTTTTACTTCTCTAGTACATTTAGGATGACTTGAACTGGGTCTTCCGTATTTCCAGAAATAAGCTGTTTATGCATGGTTAAGTGCTGCATCACCTGAATTTGAGCGGTTTCAACATTCATTAGTTTTTCTATTTCTGCTGCTAAATTTTCAGATGTTGCATCGGCTTGAATCAGCTCTTCAATTACTTTTTTACCGGCAATAATATTAGGCAAAGAGTAATAAGGAATTTTCACCAAGAATTTAGCAATTAAATAAGTTAACCAATGCAATTTATAGAATGTGACCATTGGTCGATGCATCAGCATGGCTTCTAATGTCGCCGTTCCTGATGCTAAAGCAATAATGTCACTCGCGTTCATGACCATACGACCAATTTTCGATTCACTACCCGTATTTTCTAAAATATGAATTTTTGCTTTTAATTGAGGCGCTAATTTTTCAACACCCTGCTCAATCTGCTGTTTACGAGCATCATTAATTGCCGGAATTAAAAATTGAATGTCTGGATGTTTGGTATGCAAAATATTGGCAGCCCCCAGTAACATAGGAAGAAGACGCTCTACTTCACCTTTGCGGCTACCTGGTAACAAAGCAATATGCTTCTGATTTTCATCAATACCCAATTGCTGTTTGGCAATTTGAATTGGATTCTCAAGTGGCAATTGTTTAGCTAGCGGATGTCCGACAAATGCTGCTGGAACTTCATATCGTTCATAAAAAACTTTTTCAAAAGGAAATAAACAAAGTACTAAATCTATACTCTGTTTAATGCCATGAACACGCCCTTGGCGCCACGCCCAAACTGATGGGCTCACATATTGAACTGTTTTTATTGGAAGATTCTTTTCTTTAATACTTTTCGAAAGTCTAAGGTTAAAGTCTGGTGCATCAATACCAATAAAAATATCAACCGGATGTTGAGTCCATTGATTGATTAGACCATCACGCACGGCGAATAATTTTTTTAAATCTTTTAAGACCTCAACAATCCCCATCACAGATAGAGTTTCCATTGGGTAATAACTGTTAAAACCTTCAGCAATCATTTGGGGACCACCGATTCCCTCAAATTCAGCATCGATTCCCTGTTCTCGAAAACTACGCATAAGTTTCACACCAAGCGTATCTCCAGAAACTTCCCCAACTACAATACCTATTTTAAGTTTTCGGTTTGCCAAGGTGATTTACCCAAGAATTTGAAATAATGCATTCTAGCATAGAGGTTTATCAAACTTGAACTTGATCTATATGTACTTACCAAGAGCGGCCACAGCACAAGCTATCTAAAATTACACTCATTCACCATCTTTTAATCTAAATTAACAATGCAATTTGAATTGTAGCTTACATTTACAAACAATAAAATAAATGAGAATTATTTACATTATCTTTAATCTTATGAATATCCCACCTCGACCATTTAAGCTTACCGTAATCGCCTGCGCGATTTGTTATGCAAACCTCACCTATGCCCAAGATGCACAGGTACAAGCTTTACAGACGATTCAAGTTAAAGCATCAAATGCTGAACAGTCTTCTGAACAAACCAAAGCATATAATGTTAAGAACTCGAGTAGCGCAACCAAGCTTAATATTGAGGCTAAAGAAACTCCTCAAACCATTAACGTCGTTACTCGTCAGCAAATTGAAGATTTCGGACTTAATAGTACCCGAGATGTTTTAAAAAATACCCCAGGTGTAACCGTATCTAATCAAGAAACTGAGCGAACTACTTATATGGCTCGCGGCTTTGAGATTTCAAATATATTAACTGACGGCGTGGGTTTTCCCCTCTCAGGTTATAACTATAACAATACGAATCCTGATACTTATTTCTATGATCGTGTAGAAGTTGTTAAAGGTGCTGATTCTTTAACTAACGCCTTCGGTGATCCAAGTGCAACAATCAATAATATTCGAAAACGCCCGACTCAGGAATTCCAAGCAAGTGGCGGTGTAAGTTATGGCTCTTGGGATACGCAGCGTTATGAAGCTGATGTTTCTGGCGCAATTATACCGAGTGGAAAAGTACGTGGCCGTATTATGGGCTATGAACAAACTGGTGATTCTTACCTTGATCGGTATTCTTCTGAGAAAAATGGTTTCGCAGGTATTATTGAAGCTGATCTGACAGATAGTACTTTACTTACCGCAGGTTATAGCCAAGAACAAAATAAACCTAATGCAAATAACTGGGGTTCTCTGCCTTTATTAGATGCCAATGGTAAACAAATTTCATATGATCGCTCATATAATCCAAACCCTGACTGGGCACACTGGGATAATGAGACACAAAATGCTTTTGTTGAATTAAAACAAAAAATTAATGATCTATGGACGGCTAAGCTAACTTACAACTATCTTGATACGAAGCATAATAGCCGTCTTCTCTATTACTATGGTTATCCAAAAGCTGATGGATCAGGTGTTTCTTTAACCCCTTGGGGCGGTCAAGAGCACCAAGAAAAACATGCTGTCGATTTTAATCTCGAAGGAACATATAAACTTTTCAATCGAGAACATGAGGCATCTTTAGGCTACAGCTATGTACGTAATCGTCAACAAGATAAACAATCTACAGGAACGATTAATGATAGTAATGTTATAAAGTCAACCACTACCGATTGGTCAAGTTGGACACCGCAATCTATAACTTGGTCAGATTTCACAGAAGCTGCAAACTATAAGCAGAATATTAATTCCATCTATGCTGCGACACGCTTACATCTTAATGAAGATTTAAAACTTTTACTTGGTGCAAACTATGTCCAAGCTGAAAGTAAAGGTGAAAGTTATGGTTCACCAATGTCATATAGTGAAAGTAAAGTCTCACCATATGTTGGACTAACTTATAACTTTACACCTGAATATACAGGTTATATGAGTTACACCTCAATTTTCCGTCCTCAAACTGGTATTGATAAAGATACCAATCAAGCTTTAAAACCTATTGATGGTAAAAGCTATGAAATGGGCGTAAAAAGTTCATGGCTAGATGACCGTTTAACAGGAACACTTTCAGTATTTAAAACTGAACAAAATAATTACCCTCTACGCAGCTCTGATGGAAATCCACTTAATCGAAAAGTACCAACGAGTGATTTAGAGTCACAAGGTGTAGAGGTCGGTCTATCAGGTCAAATTACTGATAACGTAAATCTTTCTTTCGGCTATGCTCAATTTAGTATTAAAGATACTAAAAATGGTGGCGAGGCAAGAACCTACAATCCAAACCAGACACTTAATTTGCTAACCACCTATACTCCGCCAGTTTTACCTAAGCTGAAAGTTGGTGCAGGTTTACAATGGCAAGATGGGATAAAGTTATATGATTCAAATGTAAACAATACGATCAAACAAGATGCATATGCTTTAGTCAATTTAATGGCAAGCTATGAAGTCAATGATCATATTACGCTTCAAGCAAATGGTAATAATATTTTTGACAAGAAATATTTAAATAGTTTCCCCGATGGGCAAGCTTTTTATGGCGCTCCAGCCAACTATACAGTTGCTGTAAAGTTTAAATATTAATACCGTAGCCAATCCCAATTTAGGGATTGGCTTTACTTATTATTCTTTGTTTATGTGTCAGTAAAGATGTCCAAAACTGTAAATCTCCCTGTGTCATATCGTATAAAAGTTTTCTATCGATTCTTGCTAGTTTTCGGTATGGGCTTTGCCTGTATGGTGTGTTTAAGTCTTGGACTCACTGGAATCTTCCTTTTGAATCTGGACAAAGCTGAGGCTATCTATCTCTCAGCATTTATAGCGATTTTATTTTACGTAGTCTTTGTGATTGTTGGGTTCTGCATTCAATCATTAGTACGACTGACCATTTTATCAATCGCACTATTTGCCCTTTTCTTTATTGTGACACGGACGGTGGGTTATGCATAAAGGTATACGTCAATCTATGGCATGGCTACACTCATGGACTGGCTTAATTTTTGGATGGCTCGTATTTGCCATTTTCTTAATGGGTAGCCTATCTTATTACCGCCACGAAATTAATTTATGGATGCAGCCTGCACTTGCACAATATGAAGTAAAGCAAGATATTGCTATTAAAACAGCATATCAATATTTACAAGAAAACGCTCCAGACGCCAAATCTTGGTATTTAACTGTTGCAACACCAGAAAGTCCCGTCAACACTATATATTGGGAAAAAGCTGACGGCGGTTATGGTAATGCCACACTTGATGCTAACACGGGAAAAGAACTTCAACTTTCGGCAACCCTAGGCGGAGATTTTTTTTACCGTTTCCATTACCAACTTTTTGGCATTCCAATAATAGTTGGGCGATTAGTCGTGTGTCTTGCAGCATTTATTATGCTGATTGCTTTGGTTTCAGGCATTATTACCCATAAAAAAATATTCACTGACTTTTTTACTTTACGTACATTTAAGTCTCAGCGTTCATGGCTAGACTTTCATAATATTTCTTCAGTCGTTGCTCTGCCCTTCTTTTTAACCATTACATTTACAGGCTTAGCTATTTTCTTTTATTTATATCTACCTTGGGGAATGCAAAAACTTTACCCTAAAAACCCTTATCAATATTTTACCGAAATACGTACAAAGACTGTACTTGAGAACCAATCAATTCAGCCTGCTCAAAACTTAGCTATTGAGAAGCTGTTGAGCCAAGTTCAACAAAGTTGGGGCAACCAACCTTTATCAACAATGAGTGTAAAAAATCCAAATACCAATCAAGCTCAAATTACATTTATTCAAAAAGAAGACCGCACTATTACTCGAAATCAGCCTCAAATTACCTTAAATGCTTCAACTGGCAAAGTCTTGGCAGATACACGTAATAATAGTCCTATTGCCACGCTAAATGCGGGTGTTTATGGCCTGCACATGGCAACATTTGCTCAGCCTTTACTTCGTTTAGGATTCTTTTTCTCAGGCATTTTAGGCTGTGTAATGATTGCCTCTGGTTTGTTACTTTGGAGTCTTAAACGCCAAATTCAAAATAAAAGTAGTCAGTTTCATTTCGGACACTATTTAGTTGACCGTTTAAATGTTGCAGCATTTGTAGGATTGCCGTGTGCAACTGTCGCCTACTTAAGCGCTAATCGATTATTTACAGTTACTTCAACCACGATCAATTATGAAATTTATAGCTTTTTCTTGGTTTGGTTAATCAGCTTAATCATTGCTTTCATCACTAAAAAGCAGCATTTGTGGCGAACTCAACTTAGCGTTTTTATTATGCTGTGTCTTGCACTTCCAATCTTAAATCTAATTTATTTACTTAAACATGAGTATGTTCAAAGCCTCAGTGATTATTGGACCTTTGCACGTGTAGATGTATTTTTGTGGATCTTTGCAGCATTAGCTATTTTTATATTCTTCAAAATTCAACCTATTCAGCATAAAGCTGTCGCAAAAATTCAAAAAAAGCTGAATAAATTAAATACTGAGGTGAGCTCATGATTCTTATAGCTTTCATCTTAATTTTATTAGGGATGTATTTGTTGTTTATAGCGAGCGAGAAATATCGATCGCCGAAATCAACAGGTCATTTCAAATCATTAGCTCAAAAATATTACCGATATTTCAAAATAGCTGCATTCATGCTATTTGGTTTATGTGCATTTATTCTTATTCAACAATATAAATTTTCAATTGGTTTTGTCAGTTGGTGGATCTTTGCAACGCCATTAACTTTTATTCTTATACTTTTAATTAACCCACTAAAGTCATTAAAATAATCATTTTCTTTAAAAAATGATGAAAAATAGTACAAGCTAAGCAAAATTTTCGTTGCTTAGCTTTTTTTTGCATAAGTAAATCATTATTCATGACAACTGTTTATCTCTAAAAGGAATAAGATATCTGCGTTTCGTGATAAGTGGCGATAAAGATGTCTGGTGCTTTTGAATTTATCTTAGCGGGTATGTTAGTTGGTTTCTGTGTAGGGATTACAGGAGTTGGTGGTGGATCATTAATGACACCAATTTTAATTAGCCTTTTTAGAATTGAACCTCATATCGCAATTGGTACCGATTTACTTTATGCTGCAATCTCAAAATTTTGTGGATCAATGGTTCACGCTAGAAAACTCAATATTGTCTGGCCAATTGTTTTATGGTTAGCAGTAGGTAGTATTCCTGCATCTTTCGGTACTTCATGGGTACTTGAGCATTATTTAAGCCAGTCAACACACTATAAAGCTGTACTCACCATGGTGTTAGGTTTTATGCTGACCTTAACTGGTGTTTCCATCATTTTCCGTACGCGTATTGAGAAATTCTTTAATAAATTCAGAACTAAAGAAGTCACTCAAACTGAAAATGAGCAGTTGGCAATCCATAAAAAACGTAGCTTTATCGTGATTATGGGCATCATTTTAGGTGTATTCGTAACACTTTCATCAGTTGGTGCGGGTGCATTTGGGATCATGGCACTTGTGATTATGTTCCCGAACTTGCCAATGATCCGAATTATCGGGTCGGATGTTGTACATGCGGTATTACTTACCTTAGTGGCTGGCCTTGGACACATGAGTGCTGGTAACGTCGACTTTACACTTCTGATGTGGTTATTGGTGGGTTCAATTCCAGCAATTATTATTGGAACATTAATTAGCTCTCGTATGCCTGAACGTTTAATCCGAAAAATTCTAGGGATTACCCTATTTGCCCTCGGTGTTAACTTTATGGTTCATCCAGTCAAAGCAAAACCGAAAGCACCTGTGGTACAACAACAAGCAGTAGTTGCCGAAAAAACAGGCAACTCAACTGAAAGATAGTAAAATCAATAGGATTTTTCCAATCTGAAATACCATGAGATGTAGTATTTTCATAATTATTTCATGGTATATTCAGTACACAAAACAACCTTTAGTATGATCGAACCAGTGACAGCAATGACTACACATTCAAATTCCGTTTCAAAGCCAGATATCGACGACGTTAATATTAAAAGCATTCAAACTCTTGTAACACCAAATGAGCTTAAGTCAGAACTTCCTTTATCTGATGTTGCTTCGCAAACTGTTCTAAAAGGCCGCGAAACTATTCGTAATATTTTAGATGGTTCAGATAAACGTTTGTTTGTTGTTATTGGTCCTTGCTCTATTCACGACCCAAAAGCTGCTCACGAATATGCTGATCGCTTAAAAGCGCTAAGCGAAAAGGTTAAAGATACTCTATATCTAGTTATGCGTGTTTATTTTGAAAAACCACGTACAACAATTGGTTGGAAAGGCCTAATCAATGACCCTGATATGAATGACTCATTTAATATCGAAAAAGGTTTACGTATTGGCCGTAAACTCTTGCTTGAGTTGAATGAAAAAGGTTTGCCATGTGCAACTGAAGCACTCGATCCTAACTCTCCACAGTACTACCAAGACTTAATTTCATGGTCTGCAATTGGCGCACGTACAACAGAGAGCCAAACTCACCGTGAAATGTCTTCTGGCTTATCTTCACCAGTTGGTTTTAAAAATGGTACAGACGGTGGCTTAACTGTTGCAACCAATGCGATGCAATCTGTTAAATATGGCCATAGTTTCTTAGGTCTAAATGAAGACGGTCAGGTTTCAATTATTAATACAAATGGTAACCCTTATGCACACGTTGTATTACGTGGTGGTAATGGCAAACCGAACTATGACGCAGGCTCTGTTGCGGAAGCAGAAAATGCTTTAGCAAAAGCAAAAGTGAGCAACAAAATCATGATTGATGCGAGCCATGCTAACTCAAATAAAGACCCGTACTTACAACCGCTTGTTCTTAAAAATATTACTGAACAAATTTTAGATGGTAACAAGTCAATCGTAGGTATTATGGTCGAAAGTCACTTAAAAGGCGGCCGCCAAGATATTCCTGAAAATCTTTGTGACCTTGAATATGGTAAATCAGTAACTGATGGTTGTATCGATTGGGAAACTACTGAAAAGACATTGCTTGAAATGCATGAAGCTTTAAAAAATGTTTTACCAAACCGTTAATTCATCTTTTTACAATTGAAAATTAAGCCCTCATTTTTGAGGGCTTTTTTATTTTTTAATGGAACTCAAAATTAAACTAAATAAAAATAACTCAAAACAAAAGCAAAAAGCAGCACGGTTTCACTAATCTCAATTGCTGCACCAACTGTATCCCCTGTAATACCACCAATGCTTTTTATAAACACATGTCTCAAATAAACGAGACTTATTAAAAAACTAATGATGGCAATAAGCCCTTGCAACTCCCAATACAAAGGTAATAGTAGAACGAACCCAGTAATTATCCATGAAGCAGTTTTGGGTAAATGGTCTGTCAAAGAACGCCCTAAACCTTTTTCACGGACATAGGGTGTAGTTAAAAACAAAATAGATGGCACAATACGTCCAAGGCAAGGAACAAAGACTAAAAATAACGTTTGATGCTGTTCAATCAATACATAAACCAGTGCAAATTTGAGCAAACATATGATAACTAAGCTGAGAACTCCAATTGGGCCACAACTTGGATCCTTCATGATTTGTAAAGTACGCAGCTTGTCACCAAAACCGCCTATCCACGCATCTGCAGTATCCGCTAGCCCATCTAAATGCAATCCACCTGTCAGCCAAATCCATAAAGTGAGTATGATTGTCGTAAGTAAAAGAATGGGTAATTTGGCAAGAAGACAGGCAACAATAAAAAGTATGCCACCAATAATCAGCCCGACCAGCGGATAAAATAAAGTAGCTCGACCATTTTGTTGCGCCGTTGGTATAGTCCTTAACTCAATAGGCAGAACAGTTAAAAATTGCAATGCAATCCAAAAAGGTATCATATCCAAGTCTCTAACTGGTCTATATTTAAAAACAAATTGAATTATGAAGAAATAAAAATGGGAATAGCAATCCCTATTCCCATTAAAGACTTCAAAAACTGAAAATCTATTGCATTTGATAGCACTGTTTCAATTTGATGTAGTCATAGTAAAAACTAGTTGGTGTATAACGTGCATAGTTACATGTAGATTTAAACAAAGTTTCTTTTTCATTATAAAGCATTTTAACCAAAGTAGAGCCTTGGCTATTTTGATAAATATCCCACTGTACATTTGCAGCCATAGGTGAAACTACTTCACCGCGCCATGTGTTTGTTGAGTAATTATAAGTCTGGCGAAGCGGTAAAGGCTGCATCATATTATGTAAATCTAGACTGGTTGCTAGAGGAATAATAATTTCAGCATGGGCAAAACGTAAAACTGCTTTGTATGGTTGGGTTTTATTTACAACCGCATCAACTTGTTGGAACAAGTCCTGTTTGAGTCCTTGGGCAATTTCACTTGTGACTTGATTTGACTCTGTGAAACTTGGACCTTTTTCATAAAAATCATTCGCATCATTAAATTCAGCATAAAATTTTGCAGCATCTAACGGCATATATTTATCAAAATTAATACCTTTCAACTCATCTTTCATGCCGCCCGAAATTGAATAGAGCTCATAAATATAAGCTGCTGCATCTACTGCACTAGCAATCGTATTTTTGCCCTTACCTTTTTCTGTAATTTGCTCACCTTTAGGTGAAGTGACTGTAAAAGATCCAGTGTTGCTAAAACTATAACCTGTTGTACCAAGTTTTTTAATAAAGTCTGCTTTAAAAATCGGGCTGAGCACTGTTTGAGCTGTTTTTTCAGCCTCGGTATTTTTCGATAACTCATCTAACTTTTGTGCTAAATCTTTATTATTTTCTTCAAAATCTTGATAGGCCTGACTAGCATCATAAATTTTTTGTTGGCTAGCACTCAAGGGTTGAGCTAAGTCTTCGTCTGCATTCAAACTATGAAAATAGAGTTTGAAACGATCAACGCCACCATCTTCAACACTTGGCACGCTTTCACTCGATAAATTGGTATAAGACAATGGAACAATTTTATCTTTCAGTGGCGGTCGTTGTTTGATGAGTTCAGCAGTGAAGAATTTTGCGCTATCTACCGCACGATCCACTCCAGAACTTTGTACCAATATAGATGCTTGCGAGTTTAAAAGAGTTGGTAAGCGCTGTAATAAGCGATCGGCAATGCCGCGGTGTTCTAAAATACCAGTCATAGTTTCATTCCCATAACCATACTGGCGGATCCCTTCTACACCATAGCCTAATAAGATATTTGCCTTCATCATAGCTTCTAAATCAGCACCTAATTGCTCACCTAATGGTGTTAAGGCATTTTCTGCTTTTGCCTGTTTCCATAAATTATAAAGTGCCAAATCATATTTCAGACTTGAGAGACCTCTTGAACCGTGACGTGCTACTAGCTCTGTAAAAACTGGCTGGAATCCATTCGGTGTTTGTTCATAGTTTTTTATTTCTTGTTGAGGTTGATAAGGTGTTTTCGTTTGATAATATTTTGATTGGTTTGTAGATGGTGTAGTTTGAGCTCCTTGATCATCATTATCGTTACACGCAACGAGTAATAGTGATGCAGCGAGTATAGTTGTTTTAAATAAAATATTCATAAGCCAAATGTGTGATTAATAAGAAATGCCATTAGCTTAGATAGTAGTAATGACAATTCTATTACACAGGCTAAAATAATATTGTAAAAATAATAACTTACAAGTGTATAAAAATATAAAACTACTATCTTAACTTAAAAGTTATTTGACCATCTGTTTCATAAAATTCGAGTGAATATAATTTTCCGAGCTCTGCTGGCATTTTAAGTAAGTCATCTAGAGGTTGTTGTCTGGCTAAACAAGCCAATAGCTTAATTACACCGCCATGAGTAACAACTAAAGCATGCTGTAAGTTTTGCTTTTGCATATGCTTTAGCAAATCTTGAAAGCCTTTAAGAACCCTTATTTGAAACTGGTTTAATGTTTCTGCGCGAGGTGGACAATATTGACTCGGTTTTTGCCAAAAATTTGCAAGTAATTTGGGTGAGGTTTCATAAATTTGCTGAGTTGAGACGCCTTCCCAATCACCAAAATACATTTCCTTTAAGTCATGATTTAGAAGTAAAGGCAGCTGAGTTGTCTTCGCAAGTTGCTCAGCAAAACAAGCACAACGCTTTAATGATGAACTTATAATGACATCCCATGGCTGATTAGCCACTTGCTCAATGGTTGACTGCATTTGCTGCCAACCTTTTGCTGTTAACTCATCATCTAAATGGCCACGTAAAGTATGGCTATATTGACTTTCGCCATGTCTGAGCAAATCAATTCTAAATTTACCCAATTTTATCCCCGCTTACGGCAGCTTGAGCAAAGGTAGCCATTTGGTTGTGTAATACACATGCCATTTTAACCAATGCCAAAGCAGTGCCAGCACCACTACCTTCACCTAAACGTAAATTCATTTTTAAAATCGGCTCAGCATTGAGTTCTTGTAAAATACGTTGGTGGCCATATTCTGCCGATTGATGGCCAAAAAGCATCCAGTCACGCACTTTAGAATTCATTCGTACTGCGCATAAAGCAGCGACCGAACTAATAAAACCATCCACAATGATAGGTAAGCCCACCTGCGCACAGCGGATATAAGCACCTGTAATTGCCGCAATTTCCAAACCACCTACAACACATAGTGTTTTAAATACATCACCAACAACATGTTTATGATGAAGCTCAATGGCTTTTTCAATTACTTCAATTTTATGTCTTAACTGATCGGCACCAATTCCTGTACCAACTCCGGTTAATTGCTCGGCAGTATCATTTAATAAAAGACATGCTAAGGCAGAAGCAGAACAGGTATTTCCTATACCCATTTCACCAGCAATATAAATATCTGTACCTTTAGCTTTGGCCGTGTCTACACTGTTTTTACCTAACTCTAAAGCAGCACGACATTCATCTGCATTCATTGCAGCTTGTTTGGCAAAATTTGCTGTGCCGGCACGAATACAATGACGTTCAACCCCTGCATATTCATATGCTTCACCAACTGTACCGCAATCAATCACTTGTAAATGAGCTTGATGATATTTGGCAATAACACTAATTGCTGCACCACCAGTCGTGAAGTTTTGTAACATTTGACGGGTAACGGCTTGAGGATATGCAGAGATATTTTCTTCAACCACGCCATGATCGCCAGCAAAAACTGTAATCCATGGATGGTTAATGTGTGGATGCGCATTTGATTGCAAACTAGCAAGTTTTACTGCTATCAGTTCTAGATCACCTAAGGCTCCAGTAGGTTTAGTGAGTTGAAGCTGGTGTTGCTCAGCTTGTTGTTTTGCGTCCACATCAGGTTGCTGTACAGATTGTAACCACCAGTTCATTTTATTTCTCACCTTTTAAAATCATTGGAAAACCAGCCACACAAAACACAACCTTATCTGCAATTTGCCCTAGAGCTTGATGTAGTCTGCCTGCTTCATCGACAAACCGACGACTGATCTCACCGAGTGGTACAACACCAAGACCAGTTTCATTACTTACTAAAATAATTTCTGACTGAAGCGTGGGTAAAATTTTTAACAGCTGCTCACATTCAAATTTCTGAACATTTTGATCTTCTAAAAGTAACAAATTGGTTAGCCAAAGTGTTAAACAATCCACAAGAATAATTTGATTAGGTCTATCAATTTTTTGCAGCATTTTTGATAAATATAAAGGTTCTTCAGCCAAGGACCAGTGAGAAGGACGCTGATTTTGATGATGGGTTATTCGACTTTGCATTTCAGAATCTAGCGCTTGCGCCGTTGCAACATAAGTGACAGCTAATTGCCTGTCTATTGCCGTTTGTTCAGCCAGTCGGCTTTTGCCAGAACGGGCTCCACCCAAAATCAGTTGCAACATGCATCACCTAAAAACAAATGCTGATACGGATATAACTTACCTTGTAAAGTTTGAGCTTGATAATAACCAAATGTTAAATGCTCAACTTTAAGGTCAAATTCAGCCTGTTTATATTGTACAGGTAATTCAGAAATTTTTTGTAAAATCAAATCACTACTATAGTCTGTTTTATACAACCCCAAAGTGATGTGTGGGCAATAATCTAAAGCCGCAATTTCATTAGAAACTAAACCTAACTTTTGGCGTATCTGAAATAAGATATTTTCAGTGTCTCCTATTTCTACAAATAGAGCACTACTAAAGCTATCGATTGAACCAATTTTTAAATGAAACGGAGCAAAATCTTCTTTTTTTAAGATTTCTCTTTGCTGCTCAAATTCACTCAAACTAAAGTCATCACTATAAACTCTGGTTTCGTGGTCTAAAAATCCACATATAAACAGCGTGATATGATATTGACGACTATTGGGTTCTAATAAGAATTCTGAAAAATGCGCGCGCAAGTCATCTAAATAATCAACTATTTTTTGATTATTAATTTCTAAATACCATAAAGCATAATTTTGCCGTCCAAGATGCCACTCAGGATAATCTCGTATAGATGTTGGCACCATGAACGTCGAGGGTTTTAGCAACACAGCTTTAATTCAAAATCATTCAATTCTTGTATTAAAGCATGTTTGCCTTTCAGTTGTAGAGCATAATTAAAAGGATTTAGGCATATTGAGTACGCGCTTTTTCTGAGTTGACAATATTCATGTTTAAAGGCTGTTTGCCTTGTTCAGAAAATAAATATTGAACTAATTGCGTTAACTCAACTTCAAGTTGTGCTTTTTGAGCAGCACTCATATCCAGTTTTTTAACTTGCTCGTGTAAATGTTTAATTGCATTAGTCTCTTCAATTTCTAAAAATTGAATCGCATAGGCATAACCCAAAGCAGCACCTTTTAATAGGTTTTTATAAGGTAAATTATGTGCAATATTTACCTCAATTGATGCGATTACTCTTTCATTATGAGTTAACTTGCGAAGTGGATCTCTTGCTACTCGTTGACAAGGGTCTTTAAATGCATATTCACATGAGTCTAGAAAGCTTTGTGCCATGCGGTCCAGATCTTTTGCATAATTAGGTAATACAATTGCAAGCCCTTGCTTTACTTCCCTAATTAAATTCTCTGCAAACGCTTTAACTGAATGATCCCCCATTGCGACGCCAATAGAATCATAACCTAGTAAAGATGCATACCAAGCAAGCATGGCATGCACGCCATTCCATAGTCGGTTTTTGATTAATTGAATGTCTGTAATCTGATTAACCAAGACAACTTGACGCAACTTTTCGAGTAAAGGGCTGCCTTTTTCTACATAAATTGGCATATCCGTTTCGCTATGAAACAGAATTAGATCCATGCTTTGTAATATATGGCCTGGCTGAAAATTACGGCGCATGTTATCAACATATAAAGATGCCTGATTTTGCTGATCTTGAGTCAATTTATTACAGTCTTCAATTTCGATTTGTTCCTCGTTTTCCACATCTTCTAAATGCTGTTCAAGAAAATTATGCTTAATACGAAGTTGGCGATATAAATTTTGATTAGATAGCTTTGAAACCATGCGGTTTACAACGGTGTCGCAAAAGTAATGTTCTTTTAAAATATGCTCAGTCACATCTTCATCGTTGGTCAATTCTAGTAGAGCTTCTCTAAGATGTTTCATAACTAAATATTTCGCACCGACTTTATTTAAAATAATTAGAAAAGTTAACGGCTCAATACATGTTTCAAGTGATGAGTTAAAACGTGCATATAGCCCTTTTGCAATTATTTTTGCCTCAACTTCGATGGCCTGTTCGGGTAAACACAGTGCGATCAAACTTGAATGGGTATACATCTCCAACATTTGTTGTTCGTTGTCAGAATCAACAATGGTCATATTCTCAATACGTTCATCATAAGAAAATTGCCCATAGCGAATGCTATATGTTCCAAATGCATTTACGGCTTCTCGAAAAAGACTATTACGTGTTGAAGCAATAATTCTTTTTGGTTTTGTGTACCCATCCCAATGTGACAAGATTTGCGCTACATAACCACCGCCAATAGCACCGAAACCATGTATTCCCACTGTCAGTTGATTCAGACTTTGCGGAAAAGGTTCCTGCATTTCTGGCATGTCCATAACAGGGATAAATTGGTCGAGATCGGTTAAAAAGTCATACATCTGATCATAATAAAAATGTGCTTTTTCCAGCATTTCGTCATTTGGTTCTTTAATATCTTTTAATAAAATCGTTAAACCTTTTGAAGTATGAGCTGAAGTTAAACCATTTTCAGAATCTTCAAACATAAGACACTGGTTAGCGTCCAAGTGAAGTTGACTAGCAGCTTTTAAAAAGATTTCTGGATGTGGCTTTCCTTGCTCTACTTCATCACCACAGGTAATCACATCAAAAAATTTATAAACATTCGCATTAATTAAATATTCTTCGGCAATTGCCCTACGGCTTGAAGTCGCAACAGCCATTCTTAAACCAGATTTTCGTAAACGTTCTAAAACCTGAACTAAACCCTTTTTGATAGGTACGCCGTGTTTTCGAATATATTCGAGTTCCATCTCATCAGCTTTTTTTCGAATTTCTTTATATGGAACATTTACGCCATATAGACGTTGAGCCAGTTGCTCAGCAGTAGTTGCACTTAAGCCTAAACATTGCATTAAATATTCGTGTGAAAACTCCTGTCCAATGAGTTCTTGAGATGCCTGTTGCAATGTTTGAAACCGTAATCGCTCAGTGTCAAACATTGTCCCATCCATATCGAAGATAGCTCCGTGAACAGGTTTTCCATGAAAAATAAGCACGTTTTTACCTCTTTTTTTGATCATGTTTTATTCAGGGTATACAAAAAAATCGCTAAAAAGGTAGGATGTTAATAAATGAAACATTAGTGGTTATTTTTTAATCAAAAACATACTCGAACTGTTACTGTATAGAGTTAAATGTCCAAAAGAGTTGAAATGTATAAATAACTATGAAATGAACTTTAACTACAAAAGCAGTAGGCCATCCTCGCCTACTGCTTTTGGTTAGTTCTTTTTGTTGCGCTGATAATGTTTATTTTTCTTTGTTCCATTTACCGCTAGTTGAACCTGCCTATTTTTATAATATCCTGCAGGCGCTCACATACCAGAAATCAACTCATCTTTTTCAACATCATTATTATTGGAGTCTCTGGTATAACTTTAAATCGCCTAAAACTTAGCATTAAAGTAGTAGACGTTAAACTTAATTACTAGAATATTCCTCAACTTTCAATATAGATAATGATAATCATTTACATTTAATAATGCAAGTTTATTTTATTATTTTTTTAATTTATTAAGGAATACCTATGATTTATAGATATTCCCTATCTCACTTCATATTAATAATTAAATGTATAACTGAGGCCGTAAGTACGTCCTTCAGCTGGTATACTTTCTACAAGACCATATACTTTTTCTGCTTGTTGACTATAGACAGTTCGATAGTCTCTATTCCAAACATTATATACACCAAAATCTATACGTCCTTTCCAAGCTGGAAAATGAGCCAAAACATCCATCGTGCTATAGCCCGTAATTTTTACAGCTGAAAGTGAACCATCTTTTACTGCTTCATTTGTACCTTTTATAGCAAGAATTTGCATACGAGCACCATATCCTTCATCACTGTTCCACTCGGCAAAAACAGTACCTTTGATTGGTGAAACTTGAAAAGCATTCAACTCTTTCCATTTACCATCCGTATCTTTATATTGACCTCGCGTATAACCCAGTGTTCCCCCAACTTTAAACTCTTCCATAAATGGGTAGGTCGCCGTTAGTTCAGCACCATATACACGTTGGTCTTTGTCCATAACCTCAGCAACAGTTTCTTTATTACTGTTCTTGTAGAATTGAACAACTTTATCTGAGGTATTATAGAAACCCGTTATACCTAGATTTAGGCTTTGCTCCCCTTGTAAACGCCAGCCTAGTTCATAGCTGTTTACACTAATAGGTTGAATATTCGCTGTTGAGATATTAAATGCATCACGCATCATCCGTTGTACATCTGGAAAGCTAAAACCTTGAGAGAAATTAGCAAATATTTGCTGCTCATCTGTTAATTTATATATCGCTCCCAAATTGAATAAAACAGCATCGTCATTTACAGATCCGCTTGGCTGTATGCCATTTTTAGTCGAGTACTGTTCTGTTTCAGCTTTGATATATTGGTAACGAGTACCAGCCTGGACATTCATACGGTCTGTTAAAGCGTAATCACCTTGTATAAAAATGCCAGCACTTTGAATTGTTGTATTTGGACCGGCATCGGAAGTTTTACCTGTAGGTTTATAGGTCAAACCTGTATTAAACGCTGTGAAATGCTCATAATGTTGATGATCTTTTTCATGTTCATAATCTAAACCATAAGTTAGATTAAGATCACGATTCATAATATTTAAATCACTTTGTACTGTTGAACGCAGACCAGCCACTTCGATTTCAGATTGAGATTGCTTTGCTTCTGTACCTTCCCCTCCTAAAAAGACTGGAAAGAAACGAGCATCTTCTTTACGGTAATATCCTTCTAAATTTAAGACCTGACCTAAAATATCTTTATTTTGGTATTGAGTGTTGAATGCATAGCGCTCTGTAAAAGGCTGATTAGATATTTCTAAACCCTTTTTCCCAATATATGAGTTAGGCGCTCCTCCATAAATATAATTTTTCCCATAATCAGGACCATAATTCGTATCTTGTTCATCCTTATAATACTGTGCACCCAAACTTAGTGATTGGTTATCAGTTAAATCTATATTTATACGACTATTAATATCAATTGTATCAGTATCAGGACGGCTACCTTGCATAGGTGCTATAGCAATACGATCACCATGGCTATCGAACTGAGATCCGCGACTAGTGAAATTAGCCCCTAAGAAACCATTTATATTATCTTTATTAAATGAAATAGATTGGCCAATATCATAAGCTAGACTATCACTTCGAAATGTATCGGAAGACGTAATACCAAGTTTAGTTTCAAAACTTACTGGTTTAGTCGAATCAGCACGTTTCGTAATAATATTAATAATCCCGCCGGTAGAACCTGATCCATAAATACTTGTAGCTCCTGAAAGAACTTCAATACGTTCAATCATGCCTGGACTAATACTATTTAGCTGCCGAGCAACATCGCGTGAGCCATTTTGTGATACACCGTCAATCATAATCATGACATCACGACCACGCATTGTTTGCCCATAGTTGGTAGTCGTTCCACTACTCACCCCAAGTGATGGAACCAACTGAGCCAGAATATCGGCAATTTTTCGTCCAGCAGTTGCCTGTTGTTCAATTTGCTGCTTTTCAATCGTTTGAACTGTGCCGGCAATTTCAGCAATATTTTTGGGCGTCCTTGTCGCCGTCACTATAATTTTTTGCAATTGAGCTACAGGCTTTTGTGTCGGTTGATTATTAAGGATTTCCTTTTCAATATTTGTATTTGCATAAACCTGCTGCGCAAATATTGCTGCTAGAGCAATACAACAAGGTTTTAATTTAAAATACCGTGATTCTGCACACATCAGATGATTTGAGTTAGCCCCAACCTTTTTGTATTGATTCATTTTCCCTTTCTCCAAACCCAAAAGTTATTAGATAGTTATAAGGCTCGGGATAATACTAAATATAAATAATAATGAGAATTGTTTTTATTAAAAAAACTTGATTTAATACTACCTATCTTAAAATTAGTTAATTTAATGAGATAAGAAAGAGATTTATTTTACTTATCAAGTACATCAACAAATTGAGCATTTAAGAGTTGTGCTAGATCTTTCGGGTTTAAGCCAATATCTAGTCCCCGTTTCCCTCCACTCACATAGATTTTGCTGAACTCTTGTGCAGATGCATCAATAACGGTTTTTAAGCGTTTCTTTTGACCTAACGGACTAATCCCTCCGACCAAATATCCTGTTAAACGTTCAGCGTCTTTAGGATTAGCCATTTGCAATTTTTTACAGCCAAACGCCATAGCCACTTTTTTTAAATTTAATTGGTGATTAACTGGCAATATTGCAACAAAAAAATTCTTATCATCGCTAACCATCAATGTTTTGAATACTTCCCTTACATCTAAATTTAGTTTTTCTGCTGCTTCTAATCCAAAACTTTTAGCATTTGAATCATGTTCATATTCATGAATAGAAAATTCGATTTTATTACTTTTTAACAGTCTACATGCAGGAGTCATAATAAGTAGTGTTATAGATGAAATTATTTGGATTATAGTTTTTTTAGAAAAATTTTTAAATTCGCTTAGGCTATTTACAAGAATTACATAAAAAATCAAACAGCAACTGAATAAAAAATAATCTCAACTTGATATTCATGGCTCGACTCCATATATTTTATTTAGATTTAAGTCTGAGCTGACAATTTTATGAGTTATAAACACAACAATCTGATGGCTATGCGTCACCGTTTTTGGGATGAATCTTCAGATTATGTCTTAAATGAAAAGCAGTTTTTACAGCAGACGTTAATTGAACAACGCATCTTTAATAACGCAACACTCGAGGATGTTAAGTATTTTTTCTATACCTTACCCAGCATTATTATTGTAAAAGCTCATGCACTTGGTTTTATGCATGATTCAGTCAAACAAATGTTATTACTGCATATTCAGTCCAATCGCCTTCACTTAATGCAAAAGTCTGAATTGAAGATCCAATTTAAAATGTAATTTAAGTTTTTGTGAAAGATCCGTTTTTACCCTAGTTTTACTCACCTGAACGCTGTAAGTTTCTTAAATTTTAAAATTGCTTAGGCTATTTTAAAGTTAATGAAATAAAGATAGCCATTTCGACTGATCATTCAGTCTGAGAGAACTATTTTAATACGCTCAAAACATGTAATATTCGTTACAATTTTAGATCACCAGCGTTTGGCTGCATGATGCGCATAGGATTCTATTTTCATGTCAAATCAGAAAGATAAGCTTAAGAGTTTAAAAACTTCTTCCATGGATCGACGCTTATCAATCGCGAAAGCTTCTTTACTTGCAGGAACACGTTGGGCAACTGCAAGTGCCTCTTCTTTATTTTCTAATGAGGAAGAAAAAGAAAAGAAACGCAAAAAAGCGATGAGCGAGCAAGCTAATTATCTGGTTTCTGAAATAGGTAAACTTAAGGGTTCTATTGTTAAGATTGGCCAAATGATGGCCCTTTATGGTGAGCATTTTTTACCTGAAGAAATTACACAAGCACTAAACACCTTAAATAACCAGACAGTTGCTTTAGATTGGCCTGCAATTAAGCCGCACCTTCAAGAGCAATTGGGCGCTAAATTAAATGATTTAACAATTGATCATGAGCCAATTGGTACGGCCTCTCTCGCACAAGTACACCGTGCAACGCGTAAATCAGATGGTTTAGAGTTAGTTTTAAAGATTCAATATCCGGGCGTTGCAAATGCTATTGACTCCGATATGAGCTTGTTTAAAAACATGCTTAAACTGACGCGTATGGTTCCACAAACCCGTGAATTTGATCAGTGGTTTGATGAAGTACGTGAAATGATGCATCGTGAAGTTGACTATGATGTTGAAGCTTCCACTACTCGTCGCTTTGGTGAACGCTTAAAAGATGATGAGCGCTATATTGTTCCTACAATTGTAGATGAATATTGCACAAATCAAGTGCTCTGCATGACTTTTGAACGTGGTGTACCAATTAATAGCCCTGTGATGTTGTCATTACCTCAGGAACGTCGTAATCAACTCGGTGAAGCGTCATTAGAGATTGCGGTTCGTGAAATTTTTGAATGGGGTGAAATGCAAACTGACCCTAACTTTGGTAATTACCTTGTTCGTTTAGGTAATGGCCAAGACATTCAAGACAAAATTGTATTATTAGATTTTGGTGCTATTCGCCAGTTTGATGAACACTTGCTATCAGTTGCCCGTCAACTCATTCAGGCAGGTTATCAACATAATAAAGATGCAATGGTCAAAGCCATGACTGGTTACGAGTTCTTTGATGCAATGCCTGAAAGTATTAAACCAGGTATGGCTGATGTCTTTTTACTTGCTACAGAAGCATTCAGTACTCCTGCAAATAACCCAGATATGCCCGCTGGTCTTATGGATGAACACGAACGTTATGACTGGAAGAAAAGCCAGCTTCATAGCCGTGTTATGCAACAAGCTAGTAAATCAATGGCTTCACGTTATTTTTCAGTTCCGCCAAAAGAGTTTATGTTTATTAGCCGTAAATTCATTGGAGCCTACACATTTATGACGGTTATTGATGCAAAAACCAATGTGCGACGTATGATTCGTAACTTTGCTTGATTTAATGAAAGACTAGAATGATTCCATGTCATTCTAGTCAATCCTTCTCGGCTCCCCAACATTACAATTATTTTAAATAAATAAAATCAAAAACTTATAATTTTCTTATTTTCTATTTACCATTTATCTACTCATTTTTCGAATGTCAGTAACGACATAGTTTTTTAATATAAGGCGTGTCAGCATAAAACAATAACAATGTGTTAGGACACCATAATCATGACAAGTATGATCAATAAAGCTCAGGGTTTGGGTTTATCGCTGATCACAAGATTGGCTGGAAGCGATGTACTTGATCAACTCAAGTTGCGTAAATTTGTTGAAAAATCTCTTTATCAAGGTTCAAAAGCTGGCTTTAGAGCATTAACGCAGACTCAAAAAGCATTTAAGCCCGAGCAAATCTCTCAACAACGTTTACCTCGCCAACAAAAAAATTTATTTGATTTAAGTTTAACCGAAGAACAACAAATGACTTCTGAAGCAATGTCTCAATTTGCTCAAGAGGTTTTATTGGGGTTAGCTCATAATGCCGATCAGGAAGCTCAGTTTCCTGAAAGTCTTTGGCAATATGTTGAAGATTTAGGACTTAACTACTATGCACTTCCAGAAGCACTCGGTGGAGTAGCGGCCGAACAAAATATCGTTAGTAACTTATTAATTGCTGAAAAACTAGCTGAAGGTGATTTCAGTCTTACAGCAGGATTACTCAGTACATTTAGCGTTATTAATGCAATCACACGTTGGGGTTCTGCTGAAGTTCAGTCGATGTACCTACCATGTTTTGCAGAAGACTCAGACATTACAGCAACTTTTGCTGTTCAAGAAACAACTCCAGCATTTAACCCTTATGTTTTAAAAACAAAAGCATCACTTGAAAATGATCAGTTTTTTATTGATGGTGAAAAAACATTAGTGATTTTAGGCGATTTAGCTGATGTATTTTTAGTAAGTGCAGACTTTAACGGCAAGCCAGACGTATTCGTCGTGCAGTGTAATGAAACAATTTCAATAAAAAACACTCCGGCCATGGGTCTTAAAGCGACAGAAACAGCAACTCTTCGCTTTAATCACACTCCTGCTCTACGTTTAGGTGCAACAGATTTTGATTACACAGCCTTTGTAGATTTAGGCAACTTAATGTGGTGTGCAATGGCTGTAGGTACATGTGAAGCTGTAAAAGCTTACTGTATTAAATATGCCAATGAACGAACCGCGTTCGGTGAACCTATTTCACATCGTCAAAGTGTCGCTTTCATGATTGCAGATATGGCAATTGAAATTGATGCAATGCGTATGTTGATTTTAAATGCAGCAAGCCTTGCAGAGTCAGGCAAGCCATTTCACCGCGAAGCTTACTTAGCCCATCTACTTTGTGCTGAAAAATCCATGAAAATTGGCACAGACGGTGTGCAAATTCTTGGTGGACATGGTTTCACAAAAGAACATCCTGTTGAACGTTGGTACCGCGATTTACGGGCTACTGCAATTTTACAATCTGGCTTACATGCTTAAAAGATCAATCAGAGGATACTTTAATGAATTTACAAAATCCTAAAAAATTCAAAATGATGATTGATCAGGCACATGATGTTGCGATCAATGTTTTACGCCCTATTTCTCGTAAATATGATAAAGCTGAACATGCATATCCAAAAGAACTTGATATGCTCGCCTCTCTCATCGATGGCATGAATGAAGGTGGTGAAGGAATTAATGCTGGTGCTGCGGGTGCTGGAAAGCGCGGTGATACCGACAATGAAGGTATTCGCAATGGAACCAACATGTCGACCGCTCTTGGAATTATTGAGATGTGTTATGGCGATACAGGCTTATTACTGAGTATGCCTCGTCAGGGTCTTGGAAACTCAGCAATTGCTGCTGTCGCAAATGATGAGCAATTAGAACGGTTCAAAGGAACATGGGCAGCAATGGCCATCACCGAACCGGGTTGTGGCTCCGACTCTGCCGCTATCCGTACCACAGCAACCAAAGATGGCAATGACTACATTCTAAATGGTGAAAAGATTTTTGTAACTTCAGGCGAACGTGCAGATTCTGTCGTTGTTTGGGCTACGCTCGATCGCAAACTTGGACGTGCAGCAATTAAATCATTTGTCGTACCTAAAGGTACGCCCGGTATGAAGGTCGAACGTCTCGAACATAAATTAGGAATTAAAGCATCAGATACAGCAGTCATCAGTTTTATTGACTGCCGTGTACCAGCAGAGAACCTTTTGGGTAATGCCGAAGTGGATGTTGCTAAAGGTTTCGCCGGAGTAATGGAAACTTTTGACAATACACGCCCTCTAGTTGCAGCAATGGCAATCGGTTGTGCGAAAGCTTCACTAGAGCGTATTAAAGAGATTTTTAAAGATCAGCTTGATCCTGACTACTCGACTCCCTATCTGCATGCTTCTAACCTTGCAGCACAAATCTACCGTATGGAGGCTGAATGGGAAGCTGCTCGTCTGCTCATGTTAAAAGCAACATGGATGGCTGATAATAAAAAGCCAAACTCTAAAGAAGCTTCTATTGCAAAAGCAAAAGCAGGTCGTGTTGGTAACGAGATCACTTTAAAATGTGTCGAGTTAGCAGCAAGTGTTGGCTATAACGAAGATGAATTACTTGAGAAATGGGCACGTGATTCAAAAATTCTTGATATTTTTGAAGGTACTCAGCAAATTCAACAATTAATTATTGCACGTCGTGAGCTTGGTAAATCTTCAAGTGAATTAAAATAAAAAAGAAGCAAGAGAATCTAAACTCTCTTGCTTCATAACGCTAAGATTTATCTAAAAAATAAATCCCTCTAATCAAATGATTAGAGGGATTGGTATTTCAGGATATATTATTTATTCAATTTTTATGCTTCTAATGATTTATCTACTGCACCAAATTTTTTGAAGATTTTTGCACGTCGTTTTGGTGAAATATTCGCTTTGTTCAAATCACCTTTATAGTGATTAAAAACTCGCTTATCCATTATTTTGAACCACAACGAAGGAATTAACGCAGGTAATAACATACTTGCATAACCACTTGGTAATTCTGGCGCCTCATCAAAATGACGTAATGCTTGGAATGGACGAGTCGGATAAGCATGATGATCTGAGTGACGCTGCAACTGGTACAAGAATAAGTTTGTTACTACGTTATTGTTGTTCCAGCTATGCTCTGGCATTGTACGTTCATATTGACCATTTTCTTTTTTCTGACGCAGTAAGCCATAATGTTCAATATAGTTAATAATTTCAAAAAGACTAATGCCGTAAAATGCTTGTGTCGCTAAATATGGAATTGTACTTTTACCAAACAGTCCCACCATAGAGGCATGAAAAGCAGCACTCATTCCCCAGCCTTGTAATAATTCATTATCTGCTGACCAGAACTCTTTTCCTTTACGTTTTAAACGATTTTTCTCGATTTCAATTGCAGACTTAAAAGAACCCACAACTGTACGTGGCCAGAACTCATAAAATGTTTCACCCATCCGTGAAGAAGCCGGATCTTCAGGAGTTGCTGCACGTTTATGGTGTCCATAAGGATGTTCGATACGGAAATGGTTATAACCTGTAGGAACCAAAGCAAGATGAGATAAAATATGATCAATACGATCATGCTTATGGCTTAATTCATGGGCTGTATTAATCGCAATACCATTAATCGCCCCCATTGAAACACCGAGCAAAATTTTATCAATGAATGATGTAGTTTTACGACTTGTTAAATAACATGCATAAACATTTGCAGCATATTGCAATGGAATAAAACTTTTCACAAGACGTGAGTAATATGGATCTTTTTCTAAAAGCTTAATTTCTTCATCAGTCGGATTACGTGCATCCTTCCCAATAACAGTATCAATTGCAGGGATCACAACATGTAATAAAAGCGGACCACCTAAAGCGAAAACTTTTTTTAATGGACGTGGACCAAAATGGTAACCAGCTAAAATACCTAAACCAATTACAGGTAGAGCTGGACTAATCATCCATAAATAGCGCTTACGATCTATCTCACGCATAGACGCTGGCACTGGCATAAGTTCTTGCTGAACATTTACTGGTGCATTCATAGTCATATTTCCTTTTTCTATATATCTATATAGTTAAAGAAATAGTACTTACTTAACAGTAGTAACCGTCCAAAAAACCTATTTCAAAGTCTTTGGCATTTTCTTCCACTTTTTTGTCCTAAAAACACATGTTGATCTATTCTCATAGCTCACTATAATTTTATTAAAATAATGATTGATCATTTAAAGATGGATGCACTAAGTAAATTTTTTGATGATATTCACCTTAATAAGTCTGAATACATCTATTTAAAAGCACAAGGAGAATGGGCTTTTAAAACACAAGATCAATCTGCTTTACTTGCCTATATTGTTTTAACTGGTTCAGTATATATTCAACTTAATGCGTCAGAAAAAATAATTGCGACAGCTGGTGATATTATTTTAATTCCTTCTGGAAAAGCACATAATGCCACCGACTCAAAATCAACAGCAACTAAATTAGTAGATTCTCTAGATATTACTTCACTTTTTAATGGCCATAGACAAGACGCGATCGAGTTTGGTACTTCTTCTCCAGATAAAACATTATTACTATGTTTACGCTGTCAGATCGATACTCATATGGCAGGTCCTTTGATTAATGCATTGCCTTCTATCATGCATATTCAGCACGAAAATCAAACCAACCCACCAGAATGGCTACAAATTGGGCTTTATTTTTTAGCAATTGAAACTCAAAAAATCAGGCCGGGACATGACAAAATTATTGATCATTTAGTCAGTATTCTTCTCATTGAGTGCATTCGTGATCATGTTCAACAAATGACTGATCAACAAAACTGGCTAAGTGCGTTAACCCATCCTGAATTGAGTAATGCCCTATCCGCTATTCATAGCCAACCAGAAGTCGCTTGGACAGTTGAATCTTTAGCAGAACGATGCTGTATGTCACGGTCCAAATTCGCAAATCTATTTAATAGTATTATTGGGGAACCACCTCTAACTTATTTGCAACATTACCGTTTTCGTTTAGCAAGTCAGTACTTACGCACAAGTAATTTTTCAATTCAGCAAATATCAAACAAAGTCGGCTATTCATCCGAGACTGCTTTTAGTCAGGCCTTTAAAAGAATTTTTGATTTATCACCTAAACAATATCGACAGCAATATATCGAACATCATCTTGATTAATAGAAAATAAAAAAAGCGCCGAAGCGCTTTTTTTATTTGATCAAATTATTATTTAATTTTTGCATGTGATTTTAAATATTGGCTGTAATCTTCCAATATTTGTTGGCCACGAGATTGACGATAAAGTTGTTTTAGCTGTTGTAATTGATCAGCAGGAATAGCATTAGCGGCTGATGAATTTACATTTGAAACTGCAACGACTACCAGCTCATTTGGTAAGTTTGCTGTTGTAACAGACCACATACCCGGTTTAGGGGTAGCTAAACTAAATGCTGCACGTTCAATTTCACGCTTTAAACCCTGTGAACGACTAAATACGCCTGCTGATTCAAATGCGACTTTATTTTTAGCAACTACTTGTTCTGCTGGTTGAGTTTTAAACTCAGTCAACATGGTAGCAATTTTTGCTTGGGCTGCTTTACGCGCTTTTGCATCGATAACTTTGGCTTTTGCTTCATTCATCGCTTGCGCTAATGGTTTTACACCAGCTGCGTGGTAATCACGTACTTTAACCCATACCGTATCACCATTTGCTAATTGAATATTAGATGATGCATTACGGTCACCATTTTTCACATCATCATTAAATAACTTAATTTTGACACTTGGATCACTTAAATATGGGTTTTGAGTTGCTAAAGTTACACCATTCAATGATTCAACTTTTGCACCTTTTACTTCTTGTACAACAGCTTCTAAAGAATCATTACCAACAATTGTTTCATTCAAACTGTTTACAGCATCTGAATAAACCGTAGCAACTTTATTCTTTTCAACCTCAGCCTTTAAACGCGCTTTCTCAGCTTCAAATGAAGGGATTTGGTTAGCTTGAGTTTCTGCTTCAATAATATGATAACCATATTGTGTTTTTACTGGCTGCGAAACTTGTCCATTTTTCAAACTTAAAACAGTTTTATCAAATGCATCCGAGAAAACACCTGGAGCATATGCTTCAACTAAACCACCTTTTGCTTTTGAACTAGGATCTTCAGAGAACTGCGATGCAGCTTGTGCAAACGATAGACCACCCTGAATTTTTGCATAAACTTCTTTTGCAAGTTTTTGTGCAGTTGCATCATCACGAGCATCAGTAGTAATTAAAATATGCTTTACAGTTCGTTTAGCATCTTTTTTCTGAGTTTCAACAAACTTTGCATAAGCTTGCTGAAGTTCAGCTTCAGTTGCAGGAGCTGGTTTAGCCATCATTGATGGAGATAAGACAACATAATCAACATCAACCGAAGCCTGTTGCTTAAATTCATTTTGATGCTTGTTATAGTAATCTGTAGCTTCTTGATTAGATGCAGTTAAACCTGTTTTGTAAGCATCTAATTTAATACTAGCTAAATGTAACGTACGTTGTTCAGTTTGCAAATTCGCAATTTGCATTAGATCAACTTTACTTACTAAAGAGTAATCAGCAAAGGTTGACGTTAACATTTTCAAAGCATGATCTTGACGTAGGCTTGCTATTAAACCCTGACTCGTCATGCCAATAGAACGTAAGTAATTTTCATAGAGTTTTTGTGAGAATTGACCATTCTCTTGCAAACTAGGCTGCTGAGCTAACATTTGCTCAATTTGAGCATCACTCAAAGAGATACCTAATTTTTCTGCTTGCTGTATTAATAGATTACGTGACACCAAAATATCGAGTGCCTTAGCCTGAATGACAGGCAAATTAAGTAAACTTTCATCCCCTTTAACAGCAGCTAAATATTGTTCTTTGTAAGACTGAGTTAAAGTTTCAAGGTCTTTTTTAGATATTTCTTGGCCGTTTACTGTCTTAGCAACATCAGCCTTGTTTCCCCTATTAAAATATCCTTCAATACCTACAAGTGCTAAAGGGGTCAAAAACAAAATTAGAAGGACTTTGCCGAGCCAACCCTTAATGACTGTACGAAACGATTCCATAAGTATTCCAATATTTTATTTCGAGGAGAATTTTAACTGAAAAACCACAATCAATGAATGAGCAATATTGGTCAATTCAGATATTTAATAAAAAACGCGCCTATATTGGCGCGTTTATTCATCTTAAAAGATTAAGCTACTGAATCTTTAAGACCTTTACCAGCTTTAAAGCTAGGTACTTTTGTTGCTTTAATTTGAAGCTCTTCACCAGTTTTAGGGTTACGACCAGTGCGTGCAGCACGTTCTTTAACACTGAAAGTACCAAAACCAACTAAAGTTACTGTGTCACCTTTTTTAAGTGCTTCAGTAATTGACGCAATTGTCGCATCGAGTGCCTTGCCTGCATCAGTCTTAGATACTCCCCCTTTTTCAGCAATTGCATCGATTAATTCTGATTTATTCATGAATAAAACATCCTCTTAATATCGTTTGTTTAAGGTCCAAGGCTATAGTTTAAAAGGCCATGACGCCTTTATAGCAATGCTTTAGGGGAAAACGCAATACTAGAGCAGGGCTTTTAGCAAAAATAAATGCTAAAAAACTGTTATATATTTGCTAAATCCCAACATTTTTTTACTTTTTATTCAATTTTGCTTTCAACTGTTGATTTTCTTCTATTAAAGCATCCACTTTAATATGCAGTTGTACGAGCAGTTGTTCGATGTGTTGCAAATCCTTCGGTGTCACCAACCCAATACGGTTTAAAGAGTGATTAACACTCGTATCAAGAATCTTTTCTACTCTGTCTTTTGTTTCAGATACAGATTCTTTTGCTTTTTCTGTGACCTTGCCAACAGTATTGTCTGCCAAGTCTCCAGTTTTTGATTCTAGCTCCTCACCCACTTTAACCAAAGAATCAAAGAGCTTATTTCCCTCTTCTTCCGCACGTGAAAAAGCACCAAGTCCTGCTAGCCAAATTTGCTTAGTATACTTCCTAAAATCTAAAGCTGATTTTCTTGAACTTTTTGATTTTAATTTATTTTTTTCTTCCGACTCTTCTATCTGGGTATCTGTATTTGCATTATCCATTAATCTAAACTCCTAATCAGATGAGAGAAATGATGACTGATTTGACCACAAAATATTTCTATAATATCAAAGTAAAGACTTGATCCATTTACAAAACTGTTCTACAAAGCAAATAAGTCATGTAAATATATTTAACACGACATTGTGTTAAGTTTGGGATAGGATGTCCCATTCTTCGGTTAATTGCTATTTCTAAGGATAAACTTTTATGAGTGAAACGCAACAAAGACAAAAACATCCGCGTCTGTTGCTGAATATTGTTCTAATTATTTTAGAAACTTTTTTTTCATTTATTCTCACCCACGATGGTGCCCTTCGCTTGCAAGCGAAAAAGCTTATTTTGAACAAAACAACGATTCGTATTAATAGCTATTTACCTTTCTTTGACTTCTATGTTCAATTTACAGAAAAAGGTTTGTTATTCGATATTCATTCTTTTGATAGACGTATTGATCTTGAGATTAATAGTACGCTTATCGATTTAATTAAAATTTTTGGTTTTTCTAACCAACGCAGTCTTAAAAATATGCGTATTGATGGTGATGAGGAAACGAAAAAGGAACTTCTAGATTTAATTTCTCATTTAACTCTTCCAAAATTGCTAGTTGACTGGAAACAGTGGTTTAACACTCCAGATGATGAAGCTGAAACCCTTGCTTCACGTAAACGGATCGCTCCATTACTTGAGAAAATTGATCAACAAAGATCAGAGATCAACTCCCTTCACGTGGAAATTAAACAGTATCAAAATCGAATTACTCGCTTACAACGACGTCAACGAAATATTAACTTCTCCTTTGGTATAATTAGCCTAATATTTATTGTTTATTTCATATATAATTTGTGGGTTGCCTAATTTATTTTTCTATTTTGTTCCTACACTTGAATTAAAAATAAAAAAACTTGACTATTTTAGTCGGGATTCATAAAATCCTATTATCTAGTCTTAACATGTGTATCGAATCATGCGCCTTACAACTCGCGGTCGCTACGCAGTGACTGCTCTACTTGATTTAGCTTTGCAGCCAACTGAACAAACGATCACGCTCGCCGAAATTGCCGCACGCCAATCCATTTCAGTTGCTTATTTAGAACAGTTATTCGCAAAACTTAAGCGTCATGGGTTAGTTTCTAGTGTTCGTGGTGCAAATGGTGGTTACCATTTGGCTCGAAATGCTGATGAAATTACTGTGTTAGAAATTATTGAAGCTGTAAATGAAACGGTTGATGCAACACGTTGTGACCATAAAGGTAACTGCCAAAATGGTGCAATGTGTCTCACTCATGATTTATGGCAAGAACTCTCTCATCATATTGCCGACTATTTAGCAAAAATCTCTCTTGCCGACCTCATTAGCCGAGACAACGTTCAAACTGTTGCATTACGCCAAAATGTGACTGGCACAGATTCAGCTCTTTTATCGGGTACAGGTATTTGATATGAAACGTCCAATTTATCTTGATTACGCAGCAACCACTCCAGTAGATCCGCAAGTTGCAGAACGTATGATGGAGTGTTTAACTTTCGACGGTACCTTTGGTAATGCTGCGTCTCGTTCCCACGCTTATGGCTGGCAGGCAGAAGAAAAAGTTGAATATGCACGTGAGCAAGTAGCAAATTTAATTAAAGCTGATCCACGTGAAATCGTTTGGACTTCTGGTGCAACTGAATCAGATAACCTTGCCCTTAAAGGTGTAGCTCAATTCTATGCATCTAAAGGCAAACATATCATTACAAGTAAAATTGAACACAAAGCTGTTCTAGATCCTTGTCGTGAATTAGAAGAACAAGGCTTTGAAATTACTTATTTAGAGCCAGAACCACAAACCGGTTTAATCACTCCTGAAATGGTTAAGGCTGCCCTTCGCCCAGATACTATTCTTGTTTCTCTTATGATGGTAAACAATGAAATTGGTACAGTCACAGATGTAGCGGCGATTGGTGAATTAACACGTGCCAACAAAACATTTTTCCACGTAGATGCAGCGCAAGCAGCTGGTAAAGTTGATATCGACTTATCTACGATGAAAATTGACCTTATGAGTTTCTCTGCTCATAAAATTTATGGTCCAAAAGGTATCGGCGCATTATATGTACGTCGTAGCCCGCGTGTTCGTCTAAAAGCACAGATTCATGGTGGTGGTCATGAGCGTGGTATGCGTTCTGGTACTTTGGCTACTCACCAAATCGTTGGTATGGGTGAAGCTTTTGAAATTGCAGGTAAAACAATGCATGCAGAACAAGAGCGTCTCCGTAAACTTCGTGACAAACTTTGGAACGGTTTACAAGACCTTGAACAAGTGTTCTTAAATGGTCACCCAACTCAAAATGTTGCAAACTATTTAAATGTTAGCTTCAACTTTGTTGAAGGTGAATCTTTAATGATGTCTCTTAAAGATGCTGCTGTATCAAGTGGTTCTGCTTGTACTTCTGCAACTTTAGAGCCTTCATATGTTCTTCGCGCATTAGGTTTATCTGATGAGCTAGCACACAGCTCAATCCGCTTTAGTTTTGGTAAATACACAACTGAAGAAGACATTGACCACGTGCTTACAATTACCAAAGCCGCTGTTGAGAAATTACGTGAACTTTCTCCGCTTTGGGATATGTATAAAGAAGGTATCGATCTTTCTACAGTTGAATGGGCAGAACACTAATTATTGAAATTAGTGTTTTAACCCTCATATTAATATTAGGCTGACCCCGAGGTTTGGAGAAGCGAAATGGCTTATAGCGAAAAGGTAATTGATCATTACGAAAACCCACGTAATGTTGGTGTTTTAGATAAAAACTCTGAAAATGTTGGTACAGGCATGGTGGGTGCACCTGCATGTGGCGACGTGATGCGTCTGCAAATTCAGGTAAATGATAGTGGTGTGATTGAAGAAGCACGCTTCAAAACTTATGGTTGTGGTTCTGCAATTGCATCAAGCTCACTTGTAACTGAATGGTTAAAAGGTAAGACTCTTGATGAAGCTCAAGCGATCAAAAATATTGATATCGCAACTGAGCTTGCTCTTCCTCCAGTAAAAGTTCACTGCTCTGTACTAGCTGAAGATGCAATTAAAGCTGCGATTGATGATTACCGCAGTAAAAAATCTAAAGCTTAATTTGTTACCATTGTAAACGTTGGAGTTTTCATGATTCATTTAACTGAAAATGCTGCGACTCATATTAGCAATTACCTTAAAAATCGAGGTAAGGGTGAAGGCATTCGCGTGGGTGTGAAAACTTCTGGTTGTTCTGGGTTGGCTTATGTTCTCGAATTTGTTGATTCTGTCGATGAACATGACCAAGTTTTCGAACAATTTGGCGTTAAGGTTTTTGTAGATCCAAAAAGTCTTGTCTATTTAGAAGGCTTAGAAATGGACTACGTAAAGAATGGCCTTAACGAAGGGTTCGAATTTAACAATCCCAACAAAAAAGGTGAATGTGGTTGCGGTGAGTCTTTCACTGTATAACTCCCTCTTCTCCTTCCATCCTTTTCATTAAAACAGTGACTTTTTATAGCACTGTTTTAATGTATTTAATTAACGTGGACCTCCTTTCTAATGAATCATTTTGAGTTGTTCAATTTACCCGTAGAACTCGATATCGATTTGGCGAGCTTAAAATCTAGTTTCTTAAGTTTGCAACAGCAATATCACCCAGATAAAGCAGAAGATAAAGATCAGGCATTGATCAAATCAAGTGAAATCAATCAAGCTTTTAAAGTACTTTCGCAAGTAGATAGCCGCGCTGCTTATCTATTAGCGTTAAAAAAGCAAGATCATCACCTTGATCAATCCATTAGTGATTTTGAGTTCCTACAATCAGCTCTAGAGCTTCGTGAGCAACTTGATGAAGCAACTTCACAAGAGCATTTGAGTACTCTTAAGCAAGAAGTTTTTCAGTGGATTGAAGGCTTAGTTCGCGAATTTAAAATTGACTACTCAGATGAAGATTGGGGCGAAGCTCGAGATACTGTACGTAAATTACGTTTCTTTCAGCGCGTTCTTAACGATATTGAAAAAGCAGAAGATCAACTGTTGGATGATGAAGACAACTTTGATTTAGACGATGATTTTTAATTTGCTTTTTCCAATTTATATTCAAAGGATTTAACTCATGGCACTTTTGCAAATTGCTGAACCGGGTCAATCCAGTGCCCCACATGAACACCGCATTGCGATTGGTATCGACCTAGGAACAACACATTCTTTAGTTGCGACAGTGTTATCAGGCAAACCAAAAGTCCTTAACGACGAAAAAGAAAGACGACTTCTTCCTTCTATTGTGCATTATGGAAATGATGTCACTCATTATGGTGAAGAAGCAAAACCTTTCATTATTGCTGATCCAAAAAATACAATTGTTTCTGTAAAGCGTTTCATGGGACGCTCAAAAGCAGATATCAAATTTCAACACCCATATGAATTAGTTGGTTCTGAAAATGAGATGCCAGCTTTCGAGACACGTTCTGGTCGTAAAACGCCTGTTGAAATTTCAGCTGAAATTTTAAAACAACTAAAAGAACGTGCTGAATCTAGTTTACAAAACCCAGTAAATGGAGCCGTAATTACTGTTCCAGCTTATTTTGATGAAGCACAACGTCAAGCAACACGCGATGCTGCACAGCTGGCTGGGTTGAATGTACTACGTCTTTTAAATGAGCCAACTGCTGCTGCTGTGGCTTATGGTTTAGATCAAGAAACGAATTTAGCTACAGATCATAACTATGTGATTTATGACTTAGGTGGTGGTACTTTCGACGTATCAATCCTACGTTTTTCACAAGGTGTCTTTGAAGTATTAGCTACAGGTGGTCATACTGCTTTAGGCGGTGATGATTTAGATCGTCTCATTGTTAAGTGGGCTAAAAAACAATTAAATATTGATACGCTAAGTGATGAAAACTATGCAGTATTTATTGTTGCTGCTCGCCAAGCAAAAGAACAGCTCTCTACACAAGAATCTGTTCAGTTAAAACTACTTAAAAATGTACTAACACTTGATCGCTCAACCTTTGAGAGCATTATTCAAGTTGCTTTAGACAAAACAATCAGTGTTTGCAAACGTGTTTTACGTGATGCAAAACTTGAATTATCAGATATCCAAAATGTTGTTTTAGTAGGTGGCTCTACCCGTTCGTATGCTGTTCAGCAAGCAGTTCGCAATGTGTTTAATCAAGAACCACTTTGCACGATTAATCCTGATGAAGTAGTCGCGATTGGTGCTTCTATTACAGCCAATCAATTAATTGGAAACAGCCAAGACGGCTCACTACTTTTAGATGTTACTCCTCTTTCTCTTGGCTTAGAAACCATGGGTGGATTAGTAGAGCGTCTTATTTCTCGTAATACAGCTATTCCAGTTGCTCGCCGCCAAGAGTTTACTACTTATCAAGATGGCCAAACTGCCATGCTGATTCATGTAGTTCAAGGTGAAAGAGATTTAGTCGAACACTGTCGATCGTTAGGAAGATTCGTTCTTCATGGCATTCCTCCAATGACTGCTGGTCAAGCACGTATTGAAGTTACCTTTCAGGTAGATGCAGACGGCTTACTTACTGTTTCAGCTCGTGAAACGACTTCAGGTGTACAAGCTCAAATTGATATTAAACCATCTTATGGTTTATCAGAGTCTGACACTGAACGCTTGTTAATTGAAGGCTTCCAACACGCAGAAGAAGACAAAAATCTGCGTCATTTAAAAGAAACCAAAGTTGAAGCTCAACGTGAGCTTGAAGCATTAGAACAAGCCCTGAAAGTTGATGCTGATTTACTCAATGATGAGCAACTCGAAGCACTTAAAGCCGCTGAAAACTCGCTTAAAGTACAACTTGAAGGCAATGATATTCAAGCAATTGAAAAAGCTGTAGAACAACTTAAAGTACATAGTGATGCTTTTGCTGCACTACGTATGAATCGACATATTGACCACGCCTTAAAAGGTACAAAACTTGAAGATTGGTCAAATTCAAACTAAAGGTATAGGTGATCAATATGCCCCGCATTAAAGTACTTCCTCACGCTCAATTTTGTCCTGAAGGTGCAGAATTTGAAGTTGAACAGAATGCAAATCTTTGCCAAAGTTTGCTTGATCGAGGAATTAAAATCGAACACGCATGTGACATGTCATGTGCTTGCACTACCTGTCACGTAGTAGTTCGCAAAGGTTTTGATAGCCTAGAAGAAATGGATGATGTTGAAGCAGACCTTTTAGATCGCGCTTGGGGTCTTGAACCAGATTCTCGCCTTTCATGCCAAGTAAAAATTGTTGATGAAGATTTAGAAATTGAGATCCCTAAATATACAATCAACCACGCTTCAGAAAATCATTAATCGTGTTAATAAAAAAAGCTGCTTTTAAAGCAGCTTTTTTTATGTTTTATAAACTCTAAACCTGATCTTGCTGGTCTATTTCTAAAGGTTTAACTTCATCTTCAAGTCTTAACTGCGCTATACCTTGAGTATTCACTAAAGTTTGTTGAACTTTAATTCGTTGAATCATTTTTTCAAGCACTTCTACTAGTTCAGGATATTCATAGTTTTGTACTTCCTCTAAATTAAGTACCAAGTGAAAGCCTTTATACTCATAATCAAACCATTGCTGATGATCTGACTTATTCCCTGTATATTTCTCCATCACTTGCCATGTCTTTACGGCACCTTGAATACCTTTTAGATAAATCGGTGTTTTAGGTGCGCACAGGAAATCACTTTTGATTAATTGATAAGTATCATCTGAAATTAAGATTTCATCTATTTCAGCAGCATATTGCAGACGTGCCGCTAAATTCACATCACGCCCCACAATCGTATAAGCCATACGATGGGTTGCCCCATAATTTCCTACGTGGCAATAACCAGTACTAATACCCATTCGGATATGCAATGCTGAGTAACCCATTTTTTTCCAGCGCTCGCGCAACAATTTCATTTGCTGACGCATAGCGATTGCCATTTCTACACAGGCTTTGGCATCTTGCTCCACACCTTGTGAATTCGGATCACCAAAAAATATGAGAATGGCATCCCCCATAAATTTATCAACTGTAGCTTCATACTGTTTAGCAATTTCAGTCATATGGCTTAAATAATCATTAAGCAAAAATGCCAAATCATCTGGAATCAAAGTTTCTGATAACTCTGTAAAACCCTGAATATCAGAAAAAAACACTGTCATTTTTTTACGCTTATATTCAATCTTTGCTTCAGCCTCACCGCGCATAATAGACTGCCACAACTGTAGTGGCGCATAACGGCTTAACTGATTAGCAAAAGCAATATAGCGGGTCATTTGGTCATAGTAATGTTGACGCTGCTGACTGATTTTTTTAACCCAGCGATGCTGGTAGTAGTTTCCGATGGTAATAAACATAACCAAACCAAGAAGTGTAATTACAGTCAACTCTTGGCTAGTAGGCTCAAAATATGTATAAAAACCAAATAAAAAGAAAGTACTTAAATAAAAAATAATCGCGCCTAACAAACTGGTCAAACAAATGACTGCGAAAGAAATACGACTATTAATTGCTGAATAAAATAATGCGAAGAGTGCAATAAATGTAGGCACCAAATTAAGATGCAGACCTGCTAAGGTAACTGCTACAACAATTGCATCGATTGCAAAGAAAACACTTTTTTGAGTTTTTTTATCGAATTGGTACTGAAGCCAGTGTTCTAACTTCGAACTAATAAAAAGCAGAAATAGGAAAAAAGGTGGAACATAGATCTGATAATTAGTATTAGGTGAGGTAAAAGCATAGATCACTAAAATTAATGACAGAATTGAATATCCCATCAAACGATGAAAATATGCAAACTGCTTAGGCTCTCTATCGATAAACCTCTCTAATTGCACCCTATCCTCCACACCTCAATGTAGCCACATTCATATAAATGTGGCATTGCATTGATTTAGTCCATGCGCCAATCAAATGGCATATCACCTTGACCACGTAACGCAAGCATAAGAGTTTGACGCATATGAGCCAGCACATCATTTGTATAAGGAACCGCAGGTGTACCCCATACTGGTTTAGGCCATGCAACATCATTCTGATAACGTACCACATGATGGAAATGCAATTGAGGCACCATATTGCCCAAAGCTGCAACATTCATTTTATCAGCGCGGAATACACGAGATAGCTGGCTAGATAACCAACTTGATTCGCGCAAAAACTGTTCTTGGTCAGCTTGGCTCAACTCATATAATTCTGTGATTCCCGGCACACGAGGGATTAAAATCAGCCAAGGGAATTGCATATCATTCATTAAACGACATGTTGAAAGCGGGAAATCGCCTACAAAAAAAGTATCTTGAGCAAGTTGTGGATGCAAACTAAACATATCTTTTATAAATGACAATAAACAATAATGGCTAATACTATCACATCAGTTTTGATGTGAGTATTGCTAGTGTCTGGTTTGATTACAAATAACAATGATTTTATGCACTTATTCCCCCAATAGACCGAGAAATCGTGCATAAAATTCTGTTATCAACATATAAAGGATTTGTATAGAATGAAAATCACTTTAAAACACTATTCAAGCATGTAATTCATTCAATAATTTCGCTAATAAATCATTAATAAATTGGATTCGTTTTTCCTGCTCTTCAAGCTGAACCATAACCTTTAAACGTTGACCACCTTCCATACGATAATAGGTTGGATGCTTTTGCATGAGTTGAATAATACTGATGGCCTGAACAGGTGTATCAGGCGAGAATTCAATATTGCCACCTTGAGTATTAATATCGATTTTAGTAATCCCTAACTGTTCAGCTTTCAGTCGAATTTGGTGAACACTAAATAAGTGTTTAACTGATTGCGGTGGAACCCCAAAACGGTCAATAAGCTCCATACGGATATTGTCGAGCTTTTCTTGGGTATCTGTATTACTAATACGCTTATAGAATAATAAACGCTGATGCACGTCACCTAGGTACTCATCTGGAATAAGAGCAGGTATGTGTAAATTAATTTCTGCTGTTAATGATAAAGGTGCATCAAAATTCGGCGTTTTCCCTTGCTGAATCGCTTTAGTAGCTTTTTCCAGCATTTCCATATACAAGCTATAACCAATTGCCTGCATTGAACCACTTTGCTGCTCACCTAAAAGCTCACCTGCGCCTCGAATTTCTAAATCTTCTGTAGCCAACATGAAACCAGCACCAAGAGTTGAAGCACGTTGGATTGCATCAAGGCGTTTTTCAGCATCACCTTTTAAATGCTTTATCGAAGGAACCAATAAATAGGCATAAGCTTGGTGATGTGAACGTCCTACACGGCCACGTAATTGATGTAGTTGAGCTAAACCAAGTTTGTCAGCCCTTTCTATCAAAATAGTGTTGGCATTTGGAACATCAATTCCGGTTTCAATAATGGTTGAGCATACCAATACATTGTATTCTTTGTGATAGAACTGTTGCATGACTTGCTCAAGTTCTCTTTCCCTCATTTGTCCGTGTGCAACAGCTACACGAGCTTCAGGGACAAGCACACGAATATTTTCAGCTGCTCTCTCAATCGTATCAACTTCATTGTGCAAGAAATATACTTGGCCACCACGTAGTAACTCACGCAAAATCGCTTCTTTAATCGACGCTTCAGTATGTTCTTGTACAAAGGTTTTAACAGCTAAACGACGGGCTGGCGGTGTAGCAATGATAGATAAATCACGCATTCCCGAAAAAGCCATATTAAGCGTACGTGGAATTGGTGTAGCTGTAAGCGTTAGCATATCTACATCTGCACGTAATGCTTTAATACGCTCTTTATCACGCACCCCAAAACGGTGCTCTTCGTCGACCACCATTAAGCCTAAATCTTTAAACTGTACATTTTCTTGTAAAAGTTTATGGGTGCCCACCACAATATCGACTTTGCCTTCAGCAAGGTCTTCAATATTTTTCGTATGGGTTTTATTTGAACCAAAGCGTGATAATACTTCAATACGAACAGGCCAGTCGGCAAAGCGGTCTTTAAAAGACTCATAATGCTGTTGAGCAAGTAATGTCGTCGGTACTAATACAGCGACCTGCTTACCATTTTGCACCGCAACAAATGCTGCTCGCATTGCAACTTCTGTTTTACCAAAACCAACGTCCCCACAAACAAGTCGATCCATCGGTTTAGCTTGTTGCATATCATAAAGCGTCGCTTCAATAGCATTGGCTTGATCAAGTGTTTCTTCGTACGCAAATCCACTCGCAAATTGCATATAAAGTGACTGATCGACTTCAAAACCAAAGCCAGGTTTTGACTGGCGACGTGCTTGTATATGTAGCAACTCTGCTGCAACATCATGAATTTGTTCTAAAGCTTTACGTTTAGCCTTACTCCACGCGTCAGTTCCAATTTTGTGTAATGGTGCTAAATCTGGATCTCCGCCACTATAGCGGCTAATGAGGTGCAAGTTAGTCACGGGCACATAAACTTTTGCCTCTTCAGCATAGTCTAGTTGCAAGAATTCATAATCTTGCCCTTCAATTGCCAAAGTAATTAATCCAGCGTAACGCCCTACACCATGGTCAATATGAACAACAGGAGCACCTATGCTTAATTCGGTCAAACTACGAATTAGGAATTCTTCTGAAACTTCTTGCTGACGTTTACGACGACGTTGGACTACCCGATGCTCATATAACTGATTTTCTGAAATAACAGACAATTCATCAGTTAAAAGCAAACCACGGTCTAATGGCGCATTCGTAATCGCAATCGCAAACTGACTTTTCTGGAATTGCTCAAAACTATCTACACTAGGAATATCTCCCAGACTGGCACGCAAACCATCTCTTAAACTTTCTCGTCGACCAGCACTTTCTGCAACCAATAAAACAGGATGATTTGCTTCATCAATATATTTTTTAACTACGGCAAATGGTTTGTCTTTTTTCGGATCAACTGGCAACTTAGGTGGTTGCTCAACCTTAAGATTTAGAGCCCCAACTTTTTCTTCAACTGCTTCAGCACTCACAAGCATACGTGGGAACTGATTTAAAGCACTTAGTAAGTTATTTGGTGCAATAAATAACTCATCAGGTGGGAGAATTGGCTGGTCTGCATTGTGGCGTCTATCTTCATAGCGACGGAAAACTTCTTTCCAAAAACTGGTTAAATCAGTATCCACATCATTATTTGTAATTACAATGCAATTCTTTGGAAAGTACGTTGTGAGTGTACTTTGAGATTGCATGTAAGTTTTATCAAAAAATAACGGTAAATAAAACTCGATTCCTGGAGATGCGATTCCATCAAGAACATCTTGGTAAATTGGGTTTTTCTTAGGATTTGCGGTGGGAAAAAGTTCAGAATAACGATCTCTGAAAATGGAACGAGCTTCTTTTAATGGGAACTCTTTCGCGGGAAGAACTGTAAAACTTTTTAAAGTTGTGGTGGTTCTTTGTGTTTCTGGATCAAAGAATTTTAAAGTATCAATTTCATCATCAAATAGGTCAATACGGATAGGTGCATCCTGACCAGATGCAAAAATATCCATAATGCTGCCACGTACAGCAAACTCACCATGGTCATAAACCGTATCTACTAAATGATACCCAGCTTGTACTAACCGTAGCTTCTGTTGTTCTAAATCAAATTTTTGCCCCACACGTATATCAAAATGCTCACCTAAAACCCAAGAATATGGTGCAACTCTTTGAGCTAAAGTGCTTGCTGAAATGAGCAATACACCTTTTTGCGGCATATTGGATAATATCGCGAGTCGTTCTGAAACAATATCTTGATGAGGTGACAAGCGGTCATACGGCAAAATTTCCCAATCAGGGAAAATTGTCGGTTTTATGCCATAAAATTCAAGTTCACTTTCTAACTGAGCAACATGTTGGTTATTTCGAGCCACCACCACGAGCAAAGATGAATGCTGAACAGCAATTTCTTTGAATAATAATGCAGCAGATGAACCTAATAACGACCCTACCCAACGCTTTTCACCGGCTTTGAGCTGTTGTAAATTCAATTGAGAGATTTCTTGTTGAAACATGTATATGGCTTTTATCAGCTAAGAAGATATGAGCTCAATAGTAGCATGATGTTTTTAGTGAAATGAGTTATTTTTTTGAAAATCAAACTACTAGTTGGCCCTACTTTTTATATTTTTTAATCAATCAACTATGATTATTTATCACGCAAAAACAAAACGTAATATTGATTTAAAATTTGTATAATCGCTTTGAGTTGAAGTAGCTTTTCTTGAGTATTTTCCAATCTTGCAACATAGCGCTGTGTTGCGATTTCTAGATCTATCTTTTCATTAATTTGTGGCGTAATTTGAAATAACTTTTGAAGATTATCAAAATTCTGTAATTTACGGTTTGAGAAATATTCAAGATGCTCTGACCACTTCTGATTAATCACTACATCATTAATGATAGGCCCACGTTCAGAATCAAATTTTAATTGATTCTCTTGCAAGTAAATTTGTTCAGATGTCTCTTTCGAGCCTTGAAAAAGCTGCGTTATCTTTTTAAACATTTCATCACATCATATTTATTTCAATTTAAATAATGGAAGTCATCTAGTCACTCCCATCATTTGAGTCTTCTAAATTAACGACTATTCATCGCCTAAATCATCAAGAAAATCTACAGTCGGTACAAAAAATAAAGTACCTGTTTGAGCAGTACTAAAGTCAAGCAACCGATCAAGATTACCATGCTCGTTACCTAAAAACATGTTCTCAAGCATTTGTCGGGTTGTACTAAATTTACGCGAGTAGCCAATAAAGAATGTGCCATATTCATTTCTAGACGGATTTGAAAAAGGCATATTAGCTCGCATAATTTTAAGTTCATTACCTTCTGCATCATGAGCTTTACTAACGACATTATGAGCCGTTAAAGGTTTTTCATCATCGCCGAGCTCAACATCATTGAACTTTTTACGGCCGATCACTTTTTCTTGCTCTTCGTCAGTTAATGAACGCCATTTGTCCATATCATGTGTATATTTTTGGATAAAAGCATAACTTCCCCCGATAAAGTCAGGGTCTTCATCGCCTACTAATGCCCACTGTGCTGCAATAACAGGTTCAGGATTCTCTGTTCCATCCACAAAGCCAATAATTGCACGACCGTCAAAATAACGAAAACCATGAACTTCATCAATTGGATACGTTACTTTACCAAGCTGTTGATTAATTATATTACCTAGCTCGTAACATAAAGTCTGACGATCAGCACGTATATGAAAAAATAAATCACCCGGAGTTGAGACAGCCGTGTATTTCGGACCTCTAATTTCTTGAAATGGTTGTAACTCTTGAGGCTTGGATTGCTCTGGAAATAATATATCCCATGCATTTGAGCTAAAACCTAAAGTAGCATTAAATTTACTATCTGGATAACGATTAAAGAGACTTCTGGTTAGTGCTGAAAAATTAGCAGCAAAATCTTTTACTTTTTCTATTACAGAATCACCTTGAGCTAATCCCAATACAATAAATAATGCATTTTCACCAGGAGCACTCGTTACAGGTTGAATTCTCATACATTCCATAAAATATGCCTTTTTAGGTATTTAAGTTTATTAATTTAGCATACTCATATTTTTTTCATACAGCCTGTTAATAAATCTGATGTTGATAAGAGTTTAAGTAAACCGCCTTAAACCCTTACTCAAATTAACCTTAATCAACGTCCATATTGCTTTTTTAAATACTTTACGATTTGAGCCGACTCAAACATCTTCACTCCCGTATTTGGGTCTACCAAGTATGGTACTTGCATTTTATCCTGCATAATAGGCAACAGCTTTTCCCTTTTTCCACCTTCTAAAGGTATATATTTCCCTGGTTTTAAGCGAAGAATAGCAGGTCCCATATCTTGCCATCTCTCTTTTGCTACATTATGCAAAATATATGGAAGCTCAAGTTCAGAGAGTAGACTTCTTACAATTCGTGAATACGGACTTGCTTCAAAACTCCATAACTCAAGTTTTTGTTCAGGTGCAGCTCTATTAACAATTTTTTTATTTATCCATATTCCGCGAGCTCCATTTAATAGAGTTCCAGCAACTGCAACATAAGGCATGTTTGGGTAACTCGAAAATTTCTGCGGCGTTTTCCCTGTCTTACCATAATGTTTAAATAAATGATGAATAATATCCTGTGATTCATATAGCTGATCGCCAGTATTTTCATCAATTAAAAATGGAAACTGTAATTTGCCGCCTTTTTCTTTTACAACTGAACGATACTTTGTTCCACCTTTAGGACATGGATAAATTTCAACGTCCAGATTCAAAAGTGTAATCACTTCACGAACACGACGGCAAAATGGTGAACCTTCAAATTCATATAATTTCAAAGCCTTTACAGGTTGTTGTGGAAATGCTGTTCCTGAAACACCTCTACCACCTTCAGCAATTGCAGATACAACTGCTTGAAGTACTTTAATTTGATGAATCACCATCGTGCCTTCCTTTATATTAGAGAATTAGATTAATTTTTCTTTTGCTATCACAATCCCATTATTATCAGCATAGATAAAATCACCAGATTGAATTGTGACTCCACCAAAATACAAATTAATATCTACCTCACCAATGCCCTTACGATTACTTTTTTGTGGAATTGCAGCCAATGCATGTACTCCCAAATCTAAGGTCGCAAGTGCATCAACGTCTCGTACACAACCGTAAATCACTACACCATTCCAGTTGTTTTTAACTGCTGACTCAGCAATCAAATCACCCATGAGTGCACAGCGCATAGATGCACCACCATCCACAACTAATACTTTACCTGTACCATCTGTTGCCAATAACTCTTTTACACGTGAGTTATCTTCAAAGCACTTTACTGTTACAACCTGTCCCCCAAAAGTTTTACGAGCTCCATAACTTTGAAAGAACTTGCCATCCATTGATGGGATTACAACCTGTAAGCCTTTTTCAGGGTTATCATCTAATAAATCACATGTTACAAATGGTACTGTCGACACTTTAATACTCCCTTATCGAGTTTGTTGTATGCTCAGATTATCATATCGTTTAAAGGCTTCAATTTGCGTTAGCGCCGCTACGACCATCGTATGAGCCAATTGCTCGGCAGTTACTGGCTTATATTTGAATGGCTTTTGAAATTTATTCTCAATAAGTTTAAATAGACTCTGCCCTAAGTCTTCAATAAACCGTACATCGCTGCGTTTACCAATCAGTAAAGACGGTCTAAAAATAGATAGTTTTTCGAGTTCTAAGCTCTCAATATAATCCTCTAACTGTCCTTTCACTTTATTATAGAAAAGTGGAGAGTTTGCATTTGCTCCAAGGGCACTCACTAGCAGTAAATGAATGTGCTTATCTTGCACTAGATCTGCTAAATGAGCATTGATTTCATAATCCACGGCATAAAAAGCCTGTTTTGAACCAGCCACTTTTAATGTTGTTCCAAGACAGCTAAAAGCATGGGTATGGCCATTCACATCTTCATCATTGAGTAATAAAAAGTCCTCTATAACAAGTTGAGTAACTTTTTTATATGTATTAAGTAGTTGTGATTCTTTTCTTACCACAACAGTAATCGCTTCAAATTCTGGTGTTTGCTCAAGCTGTTCGACAAGCGCTAAACCCACAAGTCCCGTAGCACCTATCACAATTGCTTTTTTAGTACTTATAGTCATTTTTTATCCAACCCTCTTTAAGTTTGTATCAAATTTAACCTTTTCTTACCGTTTTAGCAGCCCCTAAAACCGCTTAAAATGCTCGCAAGGCTTGACTTCACCGTGTTGATTCATCACAATATGGCACTTGTTTACGGGCTGGTGATGGTTACACCAGTTTACTGAATTGACCACAGCCCGCCCAGACCAACTTATTTTCAAGGAGTGCAAGAGTGGCAAACTCTGCTCAAGCTAAAAAACGTGCGCGTCAAAACGTTACAGCGCGTAAACACAACGCAAGCTTGCGTTCTATGGTTCGTACCTACATCAAACGTACTTTAAGTGCAATCGCTGGTGGTGATTATGCTGTTGCTACAGAAGCTTACAAAAAAGCTGTTCCTGTAATCGACCGCATGGCTGATAAAGGCATCATCCACAAAAATAAAGCTGCTCGTCATAAGAGCCGTTTAAATGCTCAAGTTAAAGCGTTAGCTAACTAATTTGAACATGTAAAAAAAGCCCAATAGGGCTTTTTTTATTATCTATTGTTTTTGAGCTTATAGCACTTTATGAAATTTAGCTACATTCAGCTCATAGGCCTTTCCTCTCCAAATCCACTTTAATTTACAATTTGGAAACTCTTCACCTTCAAACCATACAAATAATCCTTCCATCATTTCCGGCCAGTCTTCTTTCTTAATTTTATTCTCGCCAGAAATTACAGCAACAATTGCTGCAATAATCGTGTCATGACTCACGGCTAAACTAAGACCGCCTTTAGTTTTTGGATGAGTCCGGTAAATAAGCTCTAGTACATCTAAAACACCTGTAATGGGATGTTTCATACCAGGTAATGCATTATTTACAAAACTATTAATAAAACCTAAAGCACCCTGCTTTTTAAAATAAGGAGCAGCTTGTTGTATATCCAACACAAAGCTACCCGGTTCAACAAGTAGCCCTTGCTCAATAATTTCAATCGTATGAGTATTTGATTGGGGACTTACATCGTCAGCCCCTTCAATCATGAGTGCCGCCGTATCGACACAGCGTTGTATTGGACTTGAAATACAATGCTGAATAACACGATCTGTATTTTTGATTAAGTAATTACCCCATGCCTGCGCAAGCTCACGTCCTTGAGGAGTAAGTTGGAGATCATAACCAGCCAAGCCCTGCCCATCTACAAGTTCTCTTAAAGAATGGCGCGTAAATAAGGTTACAGGAGTTGAAGCATCGGGCAATAAATCAATTGCTTCAAACATACTTTTAGGCAATAAATCGAGTGCCATCTTTATCTTGTCATCTTTTTTCAATACTTTGCCACTATAACATGTCTGGCATAACTCTCAATCGATAACACCTGATTGGGCTAATGCTTCAAATGCTATTTTTTTGCTTTCCTGATCACGAAAAGCGATAAAGCCCTTATTTAAAACCGTGCTTCTTTGGTTATATTCAAAAGGTTTTCCATCCAGAGTAAGTAAACCACCGCCTATACTTTCTAACAGACCTTGACCAGAACTGGTATCCCATTCAGAAGTAGGATGAAAGCGTGGGTAAATATCTATTTCACCTTCTAACATCATGCAAAACTTATAGGCACTCCCAGCTTCTCGTCGAATAATGCGATGTTCTTTTTCTATAGGTTGAATAAATTTTTGGTATTTTGGATTTTTACTACCGTGACTAAGTCCTATTTGTATAGGTGCATCTAGCGAAGTTGAACTAACCTGATATTGATACCATTGTTGTTGGCTAAAGCTATATTTAAAAGGTAAATCTTGCAGATATCCTAAGTACACCACTTGTTCACATGGCACGGCAATAACTGAGAAAACTGTTTCTTTGCCGTTGATCAAGCTTAGATTGATCGTAAATTCATCACGTTCATGTATAAACTCTTTCGTACCATCAAGCGGATCTAACATCCAACATGTAGACCAGTCATGACGGGCACTATAATCACTTTCTTCAGACAATACAGGCAACTCTGGAGTAATCTCTGCAAGATGCTTTAATAAAAATCTATTTACCTTTAGATCTGCTTGGGTTACAGGTGAATCATCTTGCTTTTCATGAATAGTAAACTCATAACCCGCAGAATAGTTTTGATATTCTTCTAGTAAAATCTGACTCGCCTGTTCCAAAATCGGCAGAAGTTGGTGAATTAAATTATCTTGTGGGCGCGTAGTTGTTATAAACATAAATATGCTCTATATAGTTTCATTTCTATTATAGGTGAATTATGAACAATTCTATATTCGCCAACAGTTTGATTTACTAAAATAGTCATTTATCCTAATCATTAGGATTGTTACTTTCCGCCTATGCTATTGAGGTAATATGAATAATTTTAATATTTATAAAAGTCTTTATTCCGTACAAAAAACAATCTATAAGTTATGAAAAATAAACAACTTAAATCAGATTTATCCATTTCCTTTTCATATATTTCTTGGTATGTTCAAGGACACAATAACAAGATGGAAGAAAGTGCACATGATGCTATATGGATATCATTTCTCGACAATAGAACATAACTGGGAAGACCTTAAGCCCTTAAATGAGTTTCTACAAACATTTGCAGATGATGATGGTGATGTCTCAACACGAGATAAAGAATCACTCAAAGAAATCATAGCGAAATCTGATACAGCGTTGGCTCTCGCTAGAGAAATGGGTTGGGATGGTAGTTATACTGGCTGCCCTTATCTATTCTGGTTACCAAGTAAAAATAGCCAATCTTTTGAATATGGCTTTGTATTTAAACAGACCTCAGATAATACAACTTTTGTGATTTCACCGATTGAATTGAGCTATTTAGCTGAAGACTCTGAGGTACAAACATTAAGTAAAAATATTGAATAAGTGATATAGGTTATTGATTCAAATTTGAGATCAATAACCTCATCTTAATTTTAGATAGATTAGTCAAACATACTTAACTGTGGTGTAGGTTTTATAATTTTTTCTTTTGGTACATGAGAGCATTCAAACTCTTCAACTGGAAAGCCTTCGATAAAGCTGGAAATATCTGGTGTTTCTAAACTTAACCATTCATCTAGTCGTTCATGTGGAATCACAATAACTGATCGTTTAACATCGCCTGGATCATGAAAATCTTTCATCATCGGATGGTCTATAGCATCCATCGTCAACATGCTTGCAGAACGAATAATCGTTTCATTTATTTTGCAAATTTCATAGATTGCTGCGATGAAAAAAGCCTGCCCATCTTTACGGCGAACACCCCACCGCTCAGGTTTATCATTTATATACTTACTTTCATAAAATTCGGTCACTGGAATCACACCAAATTTACATTTAAGTGCAGCTTCTTGAAAGCTAGGTTTTTGAAAAATAGTCTCATGGCGGGCATTGTAGGTATGTTTTGCTATATTTGTATCTTCAGCCCATTTAGGAACCAATCCGAACATCACTTCACGCCACTCAAGCCCTTGTGGTGATTTAAATAATAGTGGCATTGTTCCTGCAGGATAAACCTCTTCGGCATAGCTAAAGCCGACCACAGGCAACTGAAGTTGCTGTAATTGGGCAAACGTTAAAGGTTTAAAATTAGCGCACATAACAAGAATAAAATACTCTACATTTATCTCTCTTATTTTATAAGCATTTACCACATAAACCAAATAAAAAGGCACTCGAAAGTGCCCTTAACGACATAACTTTACGCTCATGAAATGTGTTGAATCCCTTGAGGAATCGCCTTTAATAGTCGTTTAGTATAATCATGTTGAGGATGTGCATAGAGTTCATCTGAATTGGCTATTTCAATAACTTCTCCATGATTCATGACCATGACCTGATCAGAGATATATTTCACAACCGATAAGTCATGTGAAATAAAGATATAACTCAGCCCAAACTCATCTTGTAAATCTTGTAATAGGTTAAGTACTTGTGCCTGAACTGAAACATCTAGTGCAGAAACAGATTCATCACAAATCAAAATTTCAGGCTTCAGCGTTAAACAGCGTGCAATGGCAATACGTTGACGTTGTCCACCTGAAAACTCATGCGGATATCGGTAGTAAGCTTGTTCAGGTAAATTGACTCGCTCAAGCAGTCCAAGGGCAATTTGTTTACGCTCTGCATCATCTTTACCGATTTTATGAATTTGCATAGGCTCTAATAAAATCTGCCCAATGGTAAAGCGTGGATTAAGAGACGCATAGGGATTTTGAAAGATGATCTGGATTTTACGTTGATATTTAGCAAACTCTTTTTCAGTTAATGAAAGAATATCTTTACCTTCGATGAAAGCCTGCCCACCAGATGCCTGATGTAAACGCATGAGTAATAGCCCAACAGTCGTTTTACCTGATCCAGACTCTCCGACTAAACCCAAAGTTTTTCCCTTAGCCAGCCTAAAAGAAACGCCTTTTACGGGCTGAAACTCTTCTTTGCCAAATAGACCTTTACGGCTATAAAAGCTTTTTTTCAGGTCTTTTACTTCCAAGATGATTTTCTCATCACCATTTAAACCACGTTTGCGCTCGGGAATTGCTGAAACATCAAAACTTTGTTCGACCAATACATCGTCTTCTTGACGCATAAAATCGCTCGTTACAGGCAAACGATAAGGCCGTTGTGACATTTGCGGGCGGCAATATAACAAAGCTCTCGTATATACATCTTTAGGCTGTTCAAGGACCTGCTCAGCAGCACCTTGCTCTCTTATCTCGCCATGACGCATTACAATGACTTTATCTGCAATTTCACCGACCAATGCTAAATCGTGGGTAATAAAAAGCATCGACATTTGACGGCGCTTACGCAATGACTCGAGTAGATCAATAATTTGCTTTTGGATCGTGACATCAAGTGCCGTAGTCGGCTCATCGGCAATAAGTAGTTTAGGCTCACACGCAATCGCCATAGCAATCATGACACGTTGCTGTTGACCACCAGAAAGTTGATTTGGATAGGCATCAATTTTAGTTTCAGGTGAAGGGATACCTACTTCTTTAAGCAATTCTAAAACGCGTTGTCGAGCCTGTTTACGATTCAACCCCATATGTAAACACAACACTTCTGCAATTTGATTGCCAACCGTAAAAACTGGATTTAATGATGACATCGGCTCCTGAAAAATCATGGCTATGTCTTTACCACAGATTTTGCGCATATCTTTACGAGATAAGCTCAGTAAATCTTTACCTTCAAATATAATTTTACTTTGCTCATCAATTTTGCTCTGACCGACAGGAAGTAATCCCATAGCAGCCAATGAAGTAACCGATTTGCCGCTACCCGACTCGCCAACTAAAGCAACTGTGGTATTTGCTGGAATATCAAAGCTAATTCCTTTTACGGTTTCAATATATTGCTTATCTTCACCTTTAAAACTTACTCGTAAATTTTTAACATGCAGTAGCGGCGCATTCTTATTTTCTTGTTCTAACATTTGACCTTCCTCTTATTTTAGCTTTGGATCTAACGCATCACGAAGTGCGTCAGTAAATATTGAAAATGCCGTAACCAAAGCAGCCATTGCGACAGAGGCTGCGACAAGCTGCCACCACTTACCTAAAAGAAGTTCACTTTGTGCTTCATTTAACATGCTTCCCCAAGACACTACGCCTACAGGCACACCGAAGCCCAAGAAACTCAAAATAACTTCAGATTTAATAAAAGAAACCACCAAAATTGACATTTGGACTAAAGCGATATGGCTGACATTTGGGAAAATATGAATGAACATACGGCGGAAGTGACCAACACCAATTGCTTTGGCAGCAAGAACGTATTCACGTGCCGTGTGTTTCATATATTCAGCACGTATTAATCGATAAACACCCGTCCAGCCCGTTAAACCTAAAATCAGAACAATAGACAAAATACCTTTTTGTTGAAGTACTGCAGCAATCGCGAGAACTAATAACAAATATGGAATTGAGGTAAAAATGTTATAAAACCAGTTGAGAATATCATCAACCCAACCACCAAAATATCCAGAAATTGCGCCTAAAAGTGTACCAATTCCTACTGCAAGTAAAGCCGATATCACCCCAACAATAATTGAAGTTTCAGCACCTTTAATAGTTTTCTTTAAAACGTCCTGTCCCCATTTATCAGCTCCAAACACAAGGGTACTTTTCAGTTCTACTTGCTGATCTAGTAGATGTCCGCCCAGTTGCTGATCGATCGCTTTCATATCATCGGCTAATGGGTCAACTACACCATAATAATCAATTGCGCTTCCAGAGCTCTTTTCTTGTTTAATTTCAGCCTTAAGCTTGTTAATTACATCTTTTAAAGGATCGACTGGATTTTCTGGTAATTCTTCCTCACTTGCTGCTGCATTTTGTCCAGCTTCTGTTGTCTTGTCTGCCCCTATAAATGTGGGTGGCGCATAACTTACGGCTACCTCTTTATTCCAGTCAGATGCAATCACGCCCGTCATTGATAGAAGCAAGATAATAAAATAAAGCAATACAATCACTAATGATGACATCGCGATCTTGTCGGCCCGAAGACGTCGCATGGCAAGTTTCCACAGGCCAGATGAATGAGCTTCGGCTTTTGTTTGTTGTTTTCTTTTTGATAAAACGCTCAGCATAGCCCACCTACTTCAACTGTACACGTGGATCAACCACTTTGTAGACCAAATCGGCAATCAGGTTAAAAATCATGGTTGCAGCTGCGATGTAAACTGTAATTGCTTTAATAACAGGAAAATCACTCCGCTCAACTGCAATAATCACCTCTCGACCAATCCCGGGAATACCAAAAAAACGTTCAATTAAAAATGCGCCTATGAGCAGTGCAGGTAAAGTTGACATCACGTCGGTAATAATCGGAATTGAAGCATTACGTAATACGTGTACACCTAAGATTCGGCTTTCACCCACACCTTTAGCCCGTGCTGTTCGAACATAGTCCTGATTAATTTCATCAAGCACAAAGCTACGATATAAACGTAAAGTCGGTGCAATACTCACCACCAGCATGATTAGAATTGGTAGTAAGGCAAACTTAAATAAGTTATCAGTAAAGGTGTCGCTCCAGCCTTGTACAGGAAACCAACTTAGCTGATACGCCAGAACATATTGAAAAACGATAATGTAAACTAAGATGCTGATCGACATGCCAATGGTACATAGCATCATAACCATACGGTCGGTTAGAGAGCCTCGTACCGCGGCAACAGCCAATGCTAAAATAATTGAAATAACCGTTTGTAAAATAGTGAGTGGAATTAAAAGTGTGAGCGATGGTCCTAATCGAGTTAAGATAATTTGAGAAACAGGTTCGCCAGTACTCCAACTTGCACCATAGTCAAAAGTGAGAATCTGCTTAATAAAAATCCAGAGCTGAACGTAATAAGGCTGATCTACACCTAGCTGTTTACGAATGTTTTCAATCTGCTCAGGATTAGACATCTTGCCCGCTAAAATATAAGCAGGATCGCCACCTACCCAGTTAAAAAGAATAAAAATAAGTAAGACTACCCCCAACATAGTTGGAATCATCTGCCATAAACGCCGAATAACATATGCCAGCATAGTGATAATTCCTTATTTAACCCGTTGTCCGGTAATTTCGTTAAAGAATGCTTTATTGTCAGGATCACGGCCAAGGAAATCTTTAACTAATTCAGCTGCTGGTTTTTGGCTACCTTGCGATAAGATCGTTTGACGGTAACGTTGCCCTACTTGCGGGTTATTAAGGTTGTCCCCATAAGCAGAAAGCATGTCTAAAGCTAAAACCTCAGACCACATATAGCCGTAATAACCAGCTTGATAACCGCCCATCAAATGCCCAAACTGCCCAGGAAACTCTGTTGTTGGTACATAACCCAAAGCTGTAGCAGCTTCCATTTTTTGCCAATTTTCTAAAGGTTTCACTTTTAAAGCATCAGCAGTATGCAATGACATATCGTACTGTGCATAAAGGGTCTGACGGGCATAACGCAAGCCACGACCATAGTTATGTACTGCTTTTAATCGGGCAATTAACTCATCGTCAACACGTGGGCAGGCTGGATCGCAATAATCGGCCACTTTAGATAAAGTTTCTTTACGGCGTGCCCACTCTTCATACATTTGAGATGGCGCTTCTACAAAATCACGTTCTACGGATGTTCCTGAATGACTGGCATAACGTGTATTTGATAAAATGCCGTGTAAAGCGTGGCCAAACTCATGGACAAAAGTTTCAAGCTCATCGCTATTTAGCCCTTTACGATTAAAGTTCGTGACTAGGGCTGAAACTGGTAAGCGGTTTGTTAATGTACTACCACCATATACTCCCCAAACGGCGGCATGGCCATACTTCCCTTCACGAGGGAATTTATCCATATATAAGCCACCAAGGAGTTTTCCTGTCTTCTTATCAACTACATCGTAATATTCAACTTCGTCCTGCCATGCTTTAACTTTGACAGGTTTAAAATCAATACCATAAAGGTCAGATGAAATAGCAAACAACCATTTTTGAGCAGCTAAAGTTGGGAAATAATCACGAAGTTTTTCCTGATCAATCTGATATTTGCTCTTACGAAGTTTTTCACTCCAGTAAGCTTCACTCCAACGTGTAATCTCGGTTTTTTCTAATGGCGTTTTTAAAGTTTGTGCTTTAAATGCACGGAGTTCTTCTACTTCTTTACGTTCAAGTGGTGCTACTGTTTTTTGGACTTCTGCTAAAAATTGATTTACAGCCTCAGGCGTTTTAGCCATACGGTCTTTTAAAACCCAATCTGCATAACTTGCTTTTCCAAATAACTGCGCAAGCTCATAACGCAAATCAATTGCCTGTTTGAGTAGTTTTAAATTTTGCTCAGTACCCCGTCGAGTAAAGGCAATTTGATATCTTTTTCGAGCATCATCATTATCTGCCAACTCCATAAAAGGACGATATTCCGGATATTCAAAACCTAATAAATAGTTGCCTTTAGCATTTTTCTTTAATGCTGAAATATAACTTTGAGGTAAGCCTTTCATCTCTTCAGGAGTAAACTCAAGTTTCTCCGGATTATCGCGGACATTACGCGCATATTCTTGTTCGAGTTTGGTCAACTCATCCAGAATAGCTTTCATTCGTGCACGCTTTACTGGCTCAAGTTGAACACCTGTGTCTTCAAACTGATCTAAGATATCTTGACGGTATTTTTGATCTATCGGATCATTAGCTTTGGTATTCTTAATGACGTTATATAATTTTGAATTTTGGAATATATCAGTATGAAACTGATTAATTTTGATTTCACAGTCTTCTGCTGCCTTACGTAACTTTGCATCTGGGTCTACGTTACTATATAGACTTATAGGACCTGAGAAATCTTCAAAATGCGCAAAAATTTTATCCCATTTTGCCAATATAGGCGCCGCTGCTGCATTATCTTTAACAGGCGTTTTTTCAAAATTTGAAATCTCTTTCTGAATCTTTTTTAAATTCGCATCACACCATGCTGGAAGTTGTTGTGTTTTAAGTAATGGCAAAGTAGGACGTATTGTCTCTGCCGTTACAAATTGACTTATACCCATGGTCAACACACATAAGGTTGTCATTTTCAGTGCATTATTTTTCATCGTATCTCCAATTTTTTTCATTTAATGATTAGATTTAGTATTTGTATCAATATCGAAATACATCCACTCTGCATGTAAAATTGGATGCTTCTTATATCCAATGATTTTTGGCTGAGCCAGCATATTCCGGTAGCGTGCATATGAGATTTGAACAGGCATATAAACTTCTAACAACCGTGTCATTTTTCGATAAAGTGCATCTCTCTCAGGACCTGCTTGCATTTGTTGCGTTTGGCGATACAACTGATCAAACTCTGGTGTAGAACCACAAGACCAGTTCGTCATATGTGTATTGGGTCCATAAAAATTCTGCATAAAATTATCCCCATCTGGATAATCGGCTATCCATGCAGAAGACCCGAACATCCCGTCGCATTGTTTTTGCGCACGAATAAGATCTGCAAAAAGCATGGGTTTAAAGACCATACGGATATTCAAACTATCAAAATTTTTCTTCCAGAGTTCAGCGCTTTGCTGCCCAATACTGTCACTACGCGCCATATATTCAATGACCAGAGGTTTCCCATCTGGTTGTGTACGCCAACCTGAGGCATCTTTTTTATAGTGATATCGATCTAATAGTAAATTTGCTGCTTTCACAGAATATGGAGTACTGGTTCTGTATTGAGGGTCATTACCCACTACACCTGGTGGAATTGGAAAATGTAGACGCTCTGCATCATCATTTCTTACTAGTTTAATTTCTTGATCTATTGAACGAGACATCGCAATCGCACGGCGTAAAGCAATTTTTTCTTTACTCATTCCCCCAACGACTGGATTTTTAAGATTCCAATAAATATAACTAATTTCGGGGTCAACAATGCGAGATAACTGCACACCATCTTTAGCAAGTTCGGGTCTTAGTTTGCCGTCTTTAACCGCTTTTGCAACCAATTGACCTTCAAGCTGAAATATATCAACCTCACCACGCTGAAATGCTAGCCACCGAGATTGGTTTTCTTCCATTACCTGAATATCAATTGTGCCGATTTGAGGCATTTTTTTACCTTTAAGTCGCTTCACAATTGCCTGATCTTCAGGGCTGCTGGCAGTAAAGTTCCAAGTAAAGCCCCGATAATCAGGATTCGCTTTTAAAACAATACGCGATGCTGGTACCCACTTGCTCAGCACATAAGGACCTGTACCTACAGGGTGGCCCATTACATAACCAGCTTTGTCTTTATACTTTTCGATGACTTCACGTGCCACTGCACCTGTCGGGTCATGGGCCAGTAATAAAGGAAAGTTATAGTCTGGTTTAACTAAACGAATCACCAAAGTGTATTTATCAGGTGTTTGTAAACCACTTACCTTTTGGTCATAGTTAAATTTTCCAGATTTATTGGCTGCTTTGACTAAAGCATCCATACCTTCAATTTTGTTTTCTAATAACCAGCTATTTGGAGAGCGCAGATTCGGGTCTAATAAACGCTTAAAAGAGTACGCATAATCATTGGCTGTTAATTCTCTAGGTTTGCCTTTAAAAACAGGGTCTGCCGTAAAATAAATTCCCTTTTTAATGCGAATGGTATAGGTCAGACCATCGGAACTGACTTCTGGCATAGCAGTTGCTATTTGCGGAATAAGTTTTGCCGGCCTTGCTAAATAATCATAGGTATATAGAGTTTCAAATATCGAAGTGGTTACATGCGCCGAATATAAATCATGGATATAAGCCGGGTCGAAACCTGTCTCAGCAGTTGGAAATACGTAACGTAAAACTTTATTCGGATCGGCTGGGCTTTTCGCAAAAATACTTGTAGATCCCGTTAAGGCCATACTAGCGAATAGCAAGCTGATACTACAGTGCTTGAGCTTTTGTTTTAAATTTTCAGTCATCATGATCTTTATCTAAAATTATTTTTTAATAGGAGTAATATCAAGATATTGCCAGTTTGTATTCATCATAGGATGAGGTTTAAAACCCTGAACTTGTGGCCGTACTAACCAGTTACGAATTCGAGTTACATGAACAATCCATGGGTTATCAGCTTCAATCTGGCGATTGAGCTTTTCATAATATGGTAGACGTTGTTGCGGTGGTAAATGAATGGCCTGAGTATAAAGGGCATCATATGTTTTAGACTGATAACAAGCATGGTTTCCCTGCCCAGCATTTGGTCCATAAAGCAACTGTGCAAAATTATCTCCTTCAGGATAGTCAGCAATCCATGCCCCACTCCAAATCATATATTTACATTGAGTTGCGGCTTTTAAGTTATCTGCAAAATTACTCACTTTAAAGTCAGCTCGAATGCCAATCGCATCTAAATTCTTTTTCCAGAGTTCGGAGTGGATAACTGAGGCCGAGCTATTTTCTGTATTAATTTTTAAAATCAAAGGTTTCCCATTTGGCAAATTTCGATAGCCATCAGCCCCCTTTTTATAACCATAATAATCAAGTAATTTATTTGCTAGCAGCGGGTTGTATCCTACGCTACTTTTATATTTCGGATTATAGCCATTCACACCTTCAGGTATAAACATTTCAGCCCGAACAGCTTGTCCTTTATAAGCCTGTTTTATACTTTCTTTTTGGTTATAAGACAAAGTAATTGCTCTACGAAGAGCGATCTTTTCTGGGCTAAAACCACCAATGACAGGATCACGCATGTTCATCATGGTATAGGTAATTTCAGGTTCCTTATATGGGAAGTGTTTAATTCCTCTCTTCTTAAAAGAAGCTTTAAGCTGATTTCCATCTAAAGCTTGAGGAACAGCATCTGCTGTAAGTTTGTCAAAATCTAATTGACCCGACTGAAAAGCTAACCATCTTGACTGTTGTTCTTCAATAATACTGACCACCACCTTTCCAATTTGTGGCATTTTCTTTCCAGACATTTCCTTAACAAGCTGGTTATCCCAAGGTGTTCCTGTCGACTTAAAGTTCCAGACAAAACCACGATAATCAGGATTGGCAACTAACTCGACCTTACTTCTTGGTACATACTTACTTAACATGTAAGGGCCTGTACCTACGGGATGCATACCAATACGGTCACCGTAATAATCAACAACCTCTTTAGCAACTCCGCCAAAAGTAATATAGGCAAGAATATAAGGGAAATTATAGTCTTGGCGAGTTAAGGTAAATTGTAAAGTATATCGATCAAGTGCTTTGACTCCTGCAATTGGAGCAGCATAATCAAATTTTCCAGTTTTCTTTGCTTGGGCTACAACCGCATCGGCACCTAGTAACTTACCATCAATGAATGAAACAGACGGTGCTCTATTTTTAGGATCTAGAATCCGTTTAATTGTATAGACGTAGTCTTCGGCTACTAGCTCACGGCGTTTACCTTTAAAAGCGGGATCATTGGTAAAATAGATACCTGGCTTAATTTTAAAAGTATAAACTTTACCGTCTTGTTCCACTTTAGGCAGACTCTCTACTGTATAGGGAGCTAACTGTAATGGACGTGCCAGATAGTCATATTTGAGTAAAGGCTCAAAAATTGCCTCAGCAATATTAGCACTATAGAAATTGGTAGTTTTAACCATATCGAAGCCATCATCTGGAGCTTCATAGGCAACATGCAAAATTTTGTTTGGTTGTGCTGGTGTAATTGCGTAAGCACAAGGAACTGATGTAATAGCCAGACTTAAAATGGCGAGCTTAAAAAATTTTAATTTCAAGTTCATACCCACGTAATTAGTTTTTTAAAAGATATTATCCTTTTGAGTAACATCTAAATCTGCATAAGAAAAGTTCTTTTTCAACAGATAAGCCTATTTGGGTTTAATTCTTTACTTTTCTATAAGCGTTTTTATTTGAACAAATGGAAAAACAAAGTCAAAAACCCAATCTTTTGTAACTACTGAAAATAAAGCGAATTTCATGCCATTTATTAATATTCATCACAAAATAATTAATAATATTAGAAATTCATATTTTTATTAGGTACTTAAAATGGTTTGAACTATATAAATAAAAGTAACTTTTTGCCAAATATTATATTTGCATATGTTAATCATCTAATACCTTAAATGCACAAATAAAATACATTAATGACACATTATGATTCATATTGAGAAAAGCCAAATTAACAAATAATTATAAAATAAGCAATTGATTTAAAATAAAAAACATAACAAAACTCGACATTACAAATAGTATAACATTACATATAAAAAGGTTCTAAAACGATACATTTTTATTTATTAAGCATGTGAAGAGTCCAGTAATGGATATTTTTTATACAAAAAAATTTGAAACTTTTGGCCAGCGTTAAAAAATTTTCCAAACGGAAAATTTATTTTTGCTTAATAAAAGATGAACCTTCGTGCTGAATCATAATAAAATCAATATATATCAATATTTTGCATAAACTAAAAAAAGAAAAATATATAGTTGGCACTTGCTTTGCTTAAAAACTTTCCAGCAATATCGCTAACGACAACAAAAAGGGATCAAATCCACGATGAAAAAAAAATACAATGTTCGATCTCAGGCAACCCCCAAGATCAGCAAAACAATTCTTAAATTAAGCACCCTTAGTTTAAGTATGATGTGTCTTACCCTGGCACAAGCAGCAGAAACTGAACAATCAAGTACTGATGAAAAACCAACAAAAGTCGTAAAAGTTGCCGTTACAGGTTCTTCAATCAAAGGAGTTGCAGCACAAAGTGCTTCGCCAATTACCATCGTAAAAGTTGATGAAATCTTAAAACAAGGGGTAACAACAACAGAGGAAGCATTAGCAAAGATCAGTGCAAACCAATCGAACTTTGTGACTGCAAGTAATGTAGGCGCAAGTAAGACGGTGGGTTCAGCAGCGAACCTTAGAGCCTTAGGTGCCAATAAGACACTTGTTTTACTTAATGGCCGTCGATTGGCTGCAAACGCCTATGACAGTGGCGTTACCAACTTAAATATTATTCCACTCGCAATGTTAGACCGTATTGAGGTTTTACGAGATGGTGCCTCTTCCATTTATGGCACTGATGCAATTGGCGGGGTAATTAACTTCATTACCAAAAAACAGTTTACAGGACTTAATCTGACTGCTGGCTATCAAAAACCAGAACAAAAAGGCGGTGAGCAACAAGACTACAGTATCTTTGGCGGCTTCGGTGATTTAGACGAAAATGGCTACAATGTTTTTGGTGTTGTGGACTATCGCAAAGGCGACGATGTCATGGCCAAAGACCGTAAAGTTAGTCGACGTGGAGGCATATTACCTGAATTAGGAATCCATAAAACTAGTAGTGGTTCATTCCCTGCCAATGTACCTGGATTAGGTAATCCCTATGCATCTACAGGTTGTGGTAATAACCCTCTAGTAGAGACTGATGGTCAAATTTGTAAATATAACAGCCAAGCAGTAATTGGTATTGTTCCAAAGACAGAAGACATCTCAGCTATGGGCCGAGCTACTTTTAAATTAAATGATAATTTTAACGCGATTGCAGAATATTTATATGCAAGAAATGAAGTTACAACGTCAGTCGCACCAGATGTATTTTTTGATTTGACGCTTGACCCTAGTAGTAAATATTATCCAGGTAAAGGTATTACTCCAGCTTTAGCAGGCGCTACTGGAACTATCCCTCTATATTTGCGTTCACAATCAGGTAATCGTGTAAGTAATAGTATTAATCAATCACATAGAATATTTGCTGGTATTGAGGGTGAAACTCATGGTTGGGACATTAACTCCGGCGTTACCTATGCTCATAGTAGTGCATCGGATGCAGTAGTAAGTGGCTATTTAAACTTTGACAAAACACAAGAAGCTTTAAACAATGGTATTTTAAATCCATTCGGACCGCAAAGTCCTGAAGATGCCAATGTATGGAACCAGTTAGGTGTTGAAGGTAAATATTTAAAAGCCAATCTAGATACAACTACAGTCGATTTCACTGCAAGTAGACCTATATTTAAATTACCAGCAGGAGATGTGGCTTTTGCAGTTGGAGCAAGCTATCGTTATGAAGATTGGACTTCAAAAGTCGTTACTGATGTTGCCCGAGTTGCACCTAGTACAGGTGTCGATCCTGATGAGCCAGTAAATACTGGCGATCGTAATATTAAATCGGTATTTACCGAATTTCATATCCCCCTTCATAAAACTTTAGAAGCTCAAATCGCTGCTCGTTATGATGACTACAACGATTTTGGCGATACGTTTAATCCAAAATTTGCACTTCGTTGGGAACCTATTAAACAGTTAATGTTCCGTACGACTTATAGTACGGGCTTCAGAGCTCCAACACTTTGGGAAGTGAATGGACCAAACTCCGTAACCAATACGGGTGGATACTATTATGATCCCGTACTCTGCCCAGGGAATGTCTTAAAACCAGGTGGTGTAAGAGAACGTGATTGTAATATGCAATTTGATAGACAAAATGGGGGAAATAAAAGTCTTGATCCGGAAGAGTCAAAGTCTTTTACTGCTGGCTTAGTATTTGAACCAATTAAAAATTTAGCCTTGACTCTCGACTATTTCAATATTGAAGTAGATAAGCAAATTGCTACGCTTTCAGAAACTGCTATTTTTGATGACCCTGTGAAATATGCAGACAAATTTGTACGTAATCCTGATGGCTCATTAGATTATATTATTACAACACAACAAAATTTAGGTGGAATTAAAACATCTGGTTTCGATGTGGGCTTAAGTTGGGTTTCTCCAATGACTGCTACAGGTCGTTTTGGTTTCAATATTGATGGAACATATATTACGGATTACAAATATCAAGCCGAGCAAAATGGTGAATGGAAAAGTGTTGCAGGCACTTATAGCGGTCTAGACTACCAAGCTATTATTCTTCGCTGGAAACATACTGCAAACCTAAATTGGAATTATGAGAATTGGGCTTTAAACCTACAACAAAATTTTTCACGCGGTTATAAGGATCAAAATTCAAGTTCTTCTGTTAAGGCAGGCTATCGAAATCACAAAGTGAGCGACTATACAACCTATAATATTTCAGGCACATACAAAGGCTTTAAAAATCTAGAAGTTACAGCGGGCATTAAGAATATCTTTGATGAAGACCCACCAGCTTCAAATGTTGGCGACAACTTCCAAATGGGATATGACCCACGTTACGCAGATCCTTTAGGACGTACTTACTTTGTACGAGGTACATATAAGTTCTAAATGGTTGTTCTGCAAATATAACTCTCAACGGTTAGTTTGCAGAACAAATACTCATTCTTAGCCAAACAGTCATTTTAAAAATTGTTTGTCTACAGTTTCAGGAGTAACTATGGGCATGACTTTTACAGACATAGAAAATAAATCTGCCAAACGCCTAATTGGTATTGCTGCAGTTATTTTTCTGCATCTTCTTGTTGCCTATATTCTGATGTCAGGTTTAGCAAACAATATTCAAAAACCAGCAGAAAAACCTGTGGAATTACAAATTATTCAGGATATTAAGCCACCTCCTCCACCAAAGCCGGAAGAACCGAAACCGAAGGAAAAACCACCTGAGCCACCAAAAATGGTAGAAAAAGTTGCCAGGGTTCCTGAGCCGCCTAAACAAGTAGAGAAAGTAGCAACACCGGTACAAAAAACGACACCAGTGGCTCAACCTACTAAAGCGGCTACCCCAGCTCCTGCGGCACCTAGTACTCCATCTCCAAGCCCTGTTGCCGCACCTGCTCCAGTGGCTGCTGCGCCAGCCCCCAAACCAGCTGGTGTAAGTCGTGGTGTTTCAGAGGGTTCCGCTGGTTGTGAAAAACCAGAATATCCACGAGAAGCACTTATGAATGAAGAACAAGGGACAGTGCGTATACGTGTTCTGGTTGATACATCCGGCAAAGTTATTGATGCCAAAGTAAAAAAATCGAGTGGCAGCAAAATTTTAGATAAAGCGGCAACTAAAGCTTACAGCTTATGTACGTTCAAACCAGCAATGAAAGATGGTGTACCTCAGCAAGATTGGTATGAAATTGAATATCCATTTGTAATTGAATAAACAATTGAATTAGCAAGAAATTAAAAAATATTGGAGATATATGATGAAAAAATCAACTCAACCGTTAGTTCGTTTCGCTTCTGCTAGTCTAATCGCAGCTTGCTCGTTACTTCCATTAAGCTCAGTTTTCGCAGAAGAAACAAGCAATACTCCTGTGGTCACAGCAACTACTGAAGCTACATCAAGTACAAATACTCCAACTCCACCACCGAAACCAGCAACGAGTGAAACTGTTAAAAACCCTTATGGCCTAGAAGCCCTTTGGCGCGAAGGTGATTTAGTTGCTAAGTCTACTTTATTTATATTAGTACTCATGTCGATTGGAACTTGGTACATCATCATCTCTAAACTATTGCAGCAAGGTAAAGTCAAACGCCAAGGCAAAGAAGCTGAAAAACACTTTTGGGAAGCGACTTCCCTTGATAATGCTGCAGAAGGTTTAGAACAAAGTAGCGCTTATCGCTTTATTGCAGAAAAAGGCATTAATTCAACTAAATCACATGGCGGTTCTTTACTTGAACGAATCGATTTTAATACATGGGTGAGCATTTCAATTCAACGCGCAATTGAGAAAATACAAAATCATTTAGGTGGTGGTTTAGCCTTTTTAGCAACAGTAGGCTCTACTGCACCATTTGTTGGTCTTTTTGGTACCGTTTGGGGAATTTATCACGCATTAACAGCCATCGGTATCTCAGGTCAAGCATCTATCGATAAAGTTGCAGGCCCCGTTGGTGAAGCTCTGATTATGACAGCGATTGGTCTTGCAGTCGCAGTACCTGCTGTACTTGGTTATAACTGGCTTACACGCCGCAATAAAGCAGTTATGGAAAATGTACGTTCATTTGGTTCAGATTTACACGCGGTTTTATTAAGTGGAGAAATTAATACCAATAATTCAGTTAACCGCAGCATTAAATAACGAGGAGCAAACATTATGGGTATGAGTGTTGGTTCTGAAGATGATGATGAAATGATTGGCACAATTAACACGACACCTTTGGTTGATGTCATGTTGGTTTTACTTATTATTTTTCTTATTACTATTCCGGTAGTCACACATACAGTTCCAGTGAAACTACCAGAAGAAAAAAATACTCCCTATGCAACCACGCCTGAAAATATTCAACTCTCAGTAAATAAGAAAGGCGATATTTTCTGGAACGAAAGTTATGTGCCAAGTAAAGAGATATTGCTGGCAAAACTTCAAGCAGTTGCACAAAAAAGGCCTCAGCCAGAAGTTCATATTCGGGGTGATCAGCTTACCCATTTTGAAGCGATAGATCAGGTCATTAGTACGACCAAAGAAGCTGGTATTGGCAAAATTGCTTTTGTTACTACCCCTCCAGCCTCCCCGTAATTAACTTAAGGAGAATTTTATGGGTATGAATGTCGGTTCAAATAATGATGACGATGTGATGTTAGAAGTCAACATGACACCTCTCATTGATGTCATGTTGGTACTCATTATTATGTTTATTATTACCATACCTGCACCAAACAACGCGATTAATATTAATTTGCCAAATGGCACACCGCCACCAACAAATGAAAAGCCACCTGAAGTGATTGATGTAAGAATTGATGCGGTAGGCAAAGTATTTTGGAATAACCAAGAGGTTTCTGACCGTAAGGCGCTAGAGACTTTATTTCAAGGTGTGGTTGCTAAAAAAGATCAAGACCAGATCAAACTCAAACCAGACCAGATGGCTGAATATAAGAATGTAGCAATGGTCATGGCTACTGCACAACGTTTAGGTGTCACTAAAATTGGAATTGTGAGCAGTAACTAATATTGCTTTTCAATATATTTAATTCTATTAACTCCTGCGCTAACTTGAATCTTCAGTTAGCGTTTTTTTTTAATTAGAAATATTCAACTCTAAAATAATATCTCCACGCTCATCATATTCTCCAGTTTCTTGAAAACCCTTTCTTTTATAAAGTTTTCCAGCCACATAGTTGGATGATTTATACATTGTTCGAATTCGTTTTGCTCCTTTTGCGGCCATTTCATTAATTGCCATTTGCAATGCCGTGGTACCACAACCTTTAGCCTGATTATTTGCATCAATCATAAAACGAAACAACCAAAATAATGTCTCATCAGGTGGATCAACTTCGACACAATACATTAAAAATCCAATGACTTTATCATCCGAAAAAATCACTCTTGGACAGTAATGTTCTTACACTTTAGACTCAGCAATAGAATATACATTTGGTGCAACATAATCTTTTTGGGATTCATCCAACGATAATCTCGCACATAGAATCCAATTCTCACGATCAAGATCTTTTAGACTAATCAAATTAAAAAACCTCTTAGCTATTAATCTATATTCCATAAGCACAAAATATACCGTAAATAAAAAAGCCTCCGAAGAGGCTTTTTCAAAACAGGATGAAATTAATCACCTATATAACCTTTTAACTTCAAACGAGCAGCATGAAGTAACGGCTCAGTGTAACCAGAAGGCTGTTCACAACCTTTGAAGATAAGATCAGAAGCTGCTTGGAAAGCAATATTTGTTTCAAAGTTAGCTGCCATTGGTTTATACAATGGGTCATTCGCATTTTGCTCATCAACAATTTTTGCCATGCGTTTAAGCACTTCTTCAACTTGTTCACGAGTCACAATACCGTGACGTAACCAGTTAGCAACATGTTGAGAAGAAATACGTAATGTTGCACGGTCTTCCATTAAGCCCACGTTGTTAATATCAGGAACTTTCGAACAACCTACACCTAAGTCAACCCAACGAACAACATAACCTAAGATACCTTGGCAGTTGTTTTCAAGTTCATTGTTAATCTCTTCTGCTGACCAGTTTGTATCAGGTGCAAATGGAGGGGTTAACAAATCATCTAATGACAACATTTCTTCAGCTTTTAACTGATCTTGACGTGCTTTTACATTCACTTGATGGTAATGCATCGCGTGAAGTACAGCGCCAGTTGGAGATGGAACCCAAGCACATGAAGCACCAGCATTTGGATGTGCAGCTTTAGTCGCTAACATATCTTTCATGCTATCTGGTTTTGGCCACATGCCTTTACCAATCTGTGCTTTACCTTGTAAACCACATTTCAAGCCAATTGCAACGTTACGGTTTTCGTAAGCAGCAATCCATTTTTGTGTTTTAACAGCTTCTTTACGAACTACTGGCGCAGCTTCCATAGAAGTATGGATTTCGTCACCAGTACGGTCCATAAAGCCAGTATTAATAAAGATTGTACGGTCTTTAGCAGCAGCGATACAGTTTTTCAAGTTTACAGATGTACGGCGCTCTTCATCCATAATACCGATTTTTAACGATTTAGTTGGTAATCCAATCGCCTGTTCAGCACGTTCAAATAACTCTACAGCAAACGCAACTTCTTCAGGACCATGCATTTTTGGCTTAACAATATACATAGACCCTTTACGAGAGTTTTTATTTTCGTTTGTACTACGGATATCAGCAATTGATAACAATGGAGTTACCAATGCATCCATAATACCTTCAAAAATTTCTTCGCCGTCTACCAAAATAGCTGGGTTAGTCATTAAGTGACCTACGTTACGAAGTAACATAAGTGAACGACCATGAAGTTTTGTTGTACCACCAATTAAGTTTTTAATTTCGCGATCTTTATTTAGATCACGAACAATCGTTTTACCATTCTTTTCAATAGATTCTTGAAGTGTACCCTTCATTAAACCTAACCAGTTACGGTAACCTTCAACTTTTTCTTCTGCATCAACAGCCGCAACAGAGTCTTCCAAATCTTGAATTGTGGTTACTGCCGCTTCAAATGTTAAATCTTTAACACCCGCTGGATCAGTTTGTCCAATTGGGCTATTTGCATCAATTTCGATAATGACATGAAGACCATTACTTAAAAGTACAACTTCTGAAGGATTTGCTTCTTCACCATTGAAACCAACAAACTGAGCTTCATGAGCTAAACCTGTTTTTGAACCATCTTTCAAAATTACAACGAGTTTATTTTGCTCAATTGTATATTTTGTTGCATCTGCATGTGAACCTTGAGCAAGCGGGAAAACTTTATTTAAGAAATTCTTAGCGAACTCAATAACTTTTGCACCACGAACAGGATTATATCCTTTACCCTTTTCAGCTCCACCTTCTTCAGAAATTACATCGAAGCCGTAAAGTGCATCATATAAAGACCCCCAACGGGCATTTGCTGCATTTAAGCAATAACGTGCATTACGTACAGGTACAACTAACTGTGGTCCTGCCAACAACGCAATTTCTTCGTCTACGTTTTCAGTAGTAATTTGAAAATCTTCAACTTCTGGTAATAAATAACCAATTTCAGTTAAGAACGCTTTATAAGCACCTAATTCAAATTTGTTGTTACGGTGCCATTCATCAATTTTTGCTTGTAATTCATCACGCTTAGCCAATAATGCTTTATTTTTTGGGCTAAGATCGACAACAACTTGCTCAAAGTTCTTCCAGTAAGTTTCACTATCTAAACCAGAACCTGGTAAAGCTTCATTTTCGATAAAATCGTAAAGTTCTTTAGCAATCGCTAACTTGCCTTTTTGAATACGTGCAGTCATTGTCTTTCCTGAAGTTGCTACTTTTTATACCAAGAGAATCCTAGTATACCGATTTAAATTAAGCTGAATACTAATATCACATTCCTAAATAGTAAGCATTTTCCCTTGCAAAACTATTGACAAAGATAAATTTTTCTATATAGGAAATATTAAAATTCTAACTAGGATTCCCATCAATTTATTCAATATTTAAAGATACTGAAACTAGACTTTTTGTTAACAGACAAAAAGTTTCACTATCTTGTTTTTCTAAAGCGTATTTAGTTATATCAAACTTTGCTGCGTGAAAAAGCACTATTTAATTAAATTTATCTATTTTTTGTTATAAAAAAAGCGCTCTATCTAGAGCGCTTTTCATATCTATTTTACTTAAGAGGTTTTTGTAGCATCAATATGTCGGTGTTCAGAATGTAAATATTCATCAGACTGCATTTCTAGCAAACGCGAACGTGTACGTTCAATTTCAAATGCTAATTTTTCACCTTGATAAATATCAATAATACTATCTTGAGACGTTAAAAGTAATTTCACACCTCGATCATAAAACTCATCGACTAGATAAATAAAGCGACGAGTACCTTCAGATAAGAAATCTGTCAAATGAGGAACATTACTCACTAGAACCGTATTATAAATATTCGCAATTTCAATAAAATCTGCCGGGCTACGTGGTTTAAAGCAGAGTTCAGAAAACTCACACCACAACACATCTTCTGTATGCCCCAGAGTCTCGACAACACGATTATTAATCACAATCGGCTCTTGAGAATGAGCTTGTGTATGAGTTAAAGCACTAAAACGTTCAGCCATCCAGCTTTGAGCTTCATTCGTTAATGGCGATTTAAATAATTGAGCTTGTTTTAGTACACGCAAACGATAGTCCACACCTGCATCTACATTTAAAACAGCACAGTTCTTTTTAACCATTTCAATGGTTGGCAAGAAACGATCACGGTGAATACCGTTTTTATATAAGCCATCTGGTGCAATGTTTGATGTTGCAATTAATGTCACACCACGAACAAATAATTTTTGGAATAAATCGCTTAAGATCATTGCATCTGTTACGTTTGATACAAAGAACTCATCGAAACAGATAACGACAGCATCTTTATAGATTTGGTCAGCTACGATTTCAAGTGGATTACGTTGGCCTGAAAGCTTATTTAGCTCTTTATGAACATGTTGCATGAAATGATGAAAATGCATACGCGTTTTACGGCGAAATGGCACAGACTCGTAAAATTGATCCATAAGCCAAGTTTTACCACGCCCTACTCCGCCCCACATATATACACCTTTAGGTGAAGTTTGGCGACGAAAACGACGGAAAGCTTTTTTTGAGGCTTTATAACGGTTTAAAAGTTCTTTCCATACGCGATCTAATTCTTGCACTGCCTGTGCTTGCGCTTCATCTGCCATAAATTGACCTGAAGCTAAAGCCTCAGCATAGCGTTCTGCTGGGGAAGAAGGTGTGAATGCAGTACTATGAGAAGATTTTAAATTTAACATATCGTTTTATTTCAATTTTAACTGATGAAGAGTATAGCGAACATTTTGTTCAACCACATTAGCTTTTAGCATCAAGAGTTACGACGATGACTCTTTTGCATATTGTCGAGGACTCTGTCCAAACCATCGTTTGAATGCATGATTAAATGCCGCAGGTTCAGAATAGCCGAGTAATTCGGCAACAACTTCTATTGAGTATTCCCTATATTCCATAAGCTTCAATGCCTTATTCTTGATAATTTGTTCACGAATTTGCTTATAACTCGTATTTAGCTGTTGCAGTTGATGCCTTAATGTCCTTTCAGGCATTTTCAATGCAAAAGCCGTTTCCGCCATACTCGGGATAATTCCTTGTTGCAGTTCAAGATAATCTTGCACACATTGTATGATATGTGGAGTTTGATGATCTTGTTGATTTAATCTTGTTATTTCTGCAATACATTTTGATTCATAGATACGATGTGTGATGATATCGGCAGAAGGAATCTTGATTTCAAGTACATCCTTACTTAGGCTAAATGCCGCATATTTACCATTAAAATGCACATCTTCGCCATAATATGCAAAATAATGTGACAAAGTATCTATATCAGCAGGCTTTTCAAATGGGAGTTCTATACGCATCGTAGGTATTTGTAATCCCATCATCGTATAAATATCTTGAATAAATTTATAAGTTCCAGAGATTTCACACTGTGCCCGTAACTGACCAATTTCCGTTTTTAAATCAACAGGCAAATAATTTAAAATCGTCCGCTCATCATTTTCATATAAAGCCAAGCTACCAAATAAATGCGTAAGCTTTTGATATTTTATACCCTTATTTAAAGCAGTTTGAATATCATTACTTGTGACAAGTAGCATAAGCAATGGGCCGTAACCAGCTAAAGCATAATGCTGTCCAATAAATAAACCCTTTTCAGGCTCTACATTTTTACTAATTATTTGTTGAATGTCCCATTCAAGACGATCATGAATTGTAGAGCTCGGGTCTAAAGCATCGACTTTAATACCTATATCGGCCAAACGTGAGTCGACATCAATGCCAGCATTGCGCATTCCTTGAATTAAATAGATTAAACCAAGTATCGACCGTTTCATTCTTCTATCAATTTCCTTAGACTGAAATGTTTTACTATAAAGAAGCAAGAAAATTAATTGCCGAATCTATCAATTTTCACGTCGATACAATCATGTTTAAACTGATTAAAAAACGTTAGTCTTGCGTGCAATCCTCTTTTCAGCTTATGCAGGGTTTCCAATGCTAAACGCAAAGCAAGATGCTATTCAAAAAACTAAAATCGCTATTATTGGTGCTGGCTTTGGTGGCCTAGCAATGGCAATCCGTTTACTACAAAATCAACAGCAAGACTTTGTTATTTTAGAAAAATCAAATGATGTCGGTGGAACTTGGCGAGAAAATCGTTATCCGGGTGCAGCGTGTGATGTTCAATCTCATATGTATTCATTGTCTTTTGCGCCAAAAACAGATTGGACAAAACGCTATGCTGAGGGATCAGAGATCTTTAATTATATTCAAGACATTACACAGAAATATAAAATTAAAGATTACTGCAAGTTTAACCATGACGTAACTCATGTCCAATATGATGAAACACGTCATGTGTGGACTCTAGATTTTAAGAATCAACCTTCTATAGAAGCGCAATTTGTAGTTTTTGCATCTGGTCCCCTACACATCCCACAAATTCCTGCTATCAAGGGGATCGAGAAATTCAAAGGAAAAGTGTTTCATTCCTCACAATGGGAACATGACTATGATTTAAACGGAAAGTCAGTCGCATCTATTGGTACAGGTGGTAGCGCAATTCAATATATTCCTGAAATAGCCAAAGATGTTAAACAGCTCTATGTATTTCAAAGAACAGCTGCATGGGTAATACCACGCGATGAGCGCAAATATTCAAGCTTAAGTAAAGCATTATTCAAATCTTCTAATATTTATCGCCAGATTCATCGTAGTCGTCTTTACTGGAGTAATGAATCTCGCGTTGTACCCATTGTTCAACCTCAAATCATGAAATATGGCCAAAAATTGGCAGAAGCATTCATCCGTTTTCAAGTCAAAGATAAAGAGTTAGCAAAAAAACTCACACCTGACTTCGTTATGGGATGTAAACGTATTCTTATCTCAAATAAATACTTTCCTACCTTTAACCGAAAAAATGTTGAGCTAGTAACTGATAGTATTCAAGAGATTAAAGAAAACACTATTGTTACTAAAGATGGTCAAGAACGACCTATTGATTGTTTAATTTACGGTACAGGTTTTATTACTGACCCACGCATTTATTTAAAACATTTCACATGTATCGGACGTAATCAAATCGAGTTAAAACAAGCATGGAAAGATGGTGCTGAAAGCTATTACGGTATTATGACTAAAAACTTTCCCAATCTATTCCAACTGGTAGGCCCTAATACAGTTCTAGGTCATAATTCGATTATTTTTATGATTGAATCTCAAGTAAATTACATTTTACAGCTTATTCAGTTAGTAGAAGAGTCTGGTCAAAAAGCAATTGAGATCAAGCCTGAAATTCAAGACGCTTTTAACGAACGTGTCCAAAAGCAGCTGCAAGGAACCGTATGGCAAGCTGGTGGGTGTAGTAGTTGGTATCAATCTGCCGATGGTAGAAACTTTTCACTATGGCCAACTTACACATGGAAATATTGGTTAGAAACACGTAAAGTTAAGCCCAAAGACTACTTACTTTTAAATAAAAGCTCACAGAGCTATGCAGCTTAAAATGTTCAAGACATAATAGGTAGGTTGATAACAATCTACCTATTATATGCAATCTTTTTATCTCATCATTCAAATTTTTTTAGTACTTGCTTTCGGTTATTTCCTAGCACCCAAACTATCTATAAATATCCGACACTTTATATTTAAAATACTGCCCTATTTTTCTTATATTCTTTTAGCTAGTGTAGCTTTTGAATTAACATTGGCCCTTGATCAAATCGAGAATACTTCTGCCATACTCCCACCAGCGATTATCATTGCTCTTACCACGTCTTTTGGTTCGTTCTTTACGTGTTTATTTGCTTATACAATTTTTGATAAACAAAGCGTCAAAGGAAAAATCTCCCTACAACTTTTTGTAAATGCTTTAAAGAACATTGCGAAGGCTTTTTTTGCACTAGGTGTCGGTGTTTTATTCGGCGCTATCATTACTCAATTCACCTCACATATCGCATTTAATAGCTGGTATTTATTATTACTTTTTATTTTCTTAATTGGTATTGAACTTGCCTTTACCCACTTTAACCGCACTTGGTTAAGCTGGAAGATTTTAATTGTACCGTTAGCTGCTTTTATAGGGTCATGTATAGCGGGCTTTTTGAATTACTACTTACTTCACAAACATTTTACACTTAATGAAACTTTAGCTTTAGCACAAGGTTATGGCTGGTATTCAATGTCAGGGATTTTATTTACACAATTACACTCGGCAGAACTAGGTGGAATTGCCTTATTAACTGACTTATTTAGAGAAATTGTTGCTATTTTTCTAATGTATACCATGGGTTGGCGTTTTCCACGCCCTGCTATCTCAAGTGCAGGCGCAACCTCCATGGATGTTACCTTAGCAATGGTAAAACAGTCATGTGGTACACATTATGTACCACATGCCATGATGAGTGGCTTATTATTAAGCCTACTCGCGCCGTTATTAATTAGCTTATTTCTAAATTTTTAGGCAATTGAAGCCAGAATAGATTTCAACATTTCTGTTGGGTTTTCTGCTTTAGTAATCGGTCGACCAATTACCAGATGCGTAGAGCCATCAAGCATAGCTTGCTTTGGAGTCACAATACGTTTTTGGTCGTCTGCATTAGAACCCTCTGGGCGAATTCCTGGTGTTACCAGAGAGAAGTCTTGCCCGATCAATTCACGAAGAATCTTAGCTTCTTGAGCAGAACAAACCACCCCATCCAAGCCACTTTCTTTAGTTAATTTAGCTAAGCGCTTCACATGCTCTACAGGTTCAATATCTAAACCAATATCTTTTAAATCTTCACGGCCCATTGATGTGAGTACTGTCACAGCAATAAGTTGAGTTTGATAGTTACCTGCTTTTAAACGTTCAACACAGGTTTCCATCATTTTACGACCACCTGAAGCGTGAACATTTACCATCCATACGCCTAAATCAGCTGCCGCACAAACAGCTTGAGCTGTAGTATTAGGAATATCGTGAAATTTAAGGTCAAGGAAAACTTCAAAATTTTGTTCTTGGAGTTTTTTTACAACAGATGGGCCTTCATGAGTAAAAAGCTCTTTACCTACTTTTACACGGCATAAAGCAGGGTCAAGCTGTTCAACAATTTTTAAAGCGTCATATTGGCTTTTTGCATCTAACGCAACAATGATACTCAAGAGACTTTCTTCCATCATATAAAATCAGCGTTATTATAATAGACAAATCATGAAGGAATAAAGGAATGTAGAGGCTCGCTTTTCAAATTTAAAAGCGATAAGACTAAAAGAGTTTATATTTAGAAGAATAAAAGAAGAACAGATTAAATTAGGGAGATACTACTCTTTACTCATCAATAAAGAGTAGTACGGGGATTATAGCGGAGTAGAATTTTTATCTTGCGGATAAATATCTACAACGGTTTTTTCATGTCTTACATTTGCAGCTGCTTCAGCCGCTGCTAATTGAGCACTTTGGATTTGTTCTTTTCTTAAATGGTCAATATCTTTACGCAGGCGTTTAATTTCCCAACCTTTTTGGAATACTCTGAAAACCTGTACACCAAGTAAAAGACCGACCACTGTTCCTAGTACTAATGTGAGTAGCAATAATAAGCCTAAACGCATAGCTGGAACTTGGGTAAATAACAAATCAACAGAAAGTTCTGTTGGATTCTGCAAAACAAGTGCTAAAGAATAGCCAAATACAACAATAAGCAATGCAATTAAAATATAACGCATAGGCACCCCGACTTATAAATTTTATTTATTTCCCAGATTCGTTTACTGCGTCACGAAGGGCTTTTCCGGGTTTAAAATGTGGAACAGCTTTAGCTGCAACTTCAACTGATTTTCCTGTTTTAGGATTGCGACCAACTCTTGGATCACGGTGGTGTAAAGCAAAGCTACCAAAACCACGGATTTCAATTCGATTATCAGTTGATAGTGCTTCTATCATTTGATCAATCATAATTTTAACCGCCTCTTCCACCAAAGGTTCAGCTAAGTGTGGGTTTTTTAGCGCAATGCGTTCAATCAAATCAGACTTATTAAGAGCTTCAGTAGTCATCTACGACCTCGTTATTTATTGCTACTCTATGTCGTTCGATAATAACCTGTTTAAATACAAAACGGTAGCGCAGTATGTTGAATACTAGGCTACCGTTTACAGTAATTTGTATAAAAAGTACAATTCCGTTACATGAAACTGTACTTTGTTAACTTATTACTTCATTTGTGCTTTGATCAAGTCACCAATAGTCTTAGGACCATTGTCTTGACTTGTAGTTGCTGTACGCAAGCTAGCAACTGCTTCTTTCTCTTCAGCTTCGTCTTTCGCTTTGATAGACAAGTTGATAGAGCGAGATTTACGATCAACGTTAATGATCTTCGCTTCAACTTCTTGACCAACTTCTAAGAATTTAGTCGCATCTTCTACGCGGTCACGGTTGATTTCAGAAGCTTTAAGAGTTGCTTCAACTTCGTCAGCTAACTTAACAGTTGCGCCACGAGCATCAACTGCAGTTACAGTACCTTTAACTAAAGCACCACGTTCGTTAGCAGCTAAGAAGTCATTGAACGGATCGCTGTTCAATTGCTTGATACCAAGGCTGATACGGTTACCTTCAGCGTCTACAGACAAGATAACAGCTTCAACAGTGTCACCTTTCTTGTAACGACGAATAGCTTCTTCACCTTGCTCGTTCCAAGAAATATCAGACAAGTGTACTAAACCGTCGATACCGCCGTTCAAGCCAATGAAGATACCAAAGTCAGTGATAGACTTGATAGTACCAGATACTTTTTCGCCTTTCTCATGAGCTTTAGCAAACTCTTCCCATGGGTTAGCACGAGTTTGTTTGATACCAAGGCTAATACGACGACGTTCTTCATCAACTTCAAGAACCATAACATCAACTTCATCACCAATCTGAACAACTTTAGATGGGTGGATGTTTTTGTTAGTGTGGTCCATTTCAGAAACGTGAACTAAACCTTCAACGCCTTCAGCGATTTCAGCAAAACAACCGTAGTCAGTTAAGTTAGTTACGCGAGCTTTAACGATAGAACCTTTAGGGTAACGGCTCATGATCGCTAACCATGGATCTTCGCCTAATTGTTTAAGGCCTAAAGATACGCGGTTACGTTCACGGTCAAATTTAAGTACTTTAACAGTAACTTCTTGACCAACTTCAACAACTTCTGAAGGGTGCTTGATACGCTTCCAAGCCATATCTGTGATATGTAGAAGACCATCAATACCGCCAAGATCAACGAATGCACCGTAATCAGTAAGGTTTTTGATTGTACCTGTAACTGTTTGACCTTCTTCAAGTTGAGCAAGTAATGCTTCACGGTCAGCAGAAGATTCAGCTTCCATAACAGCACGACGAGATACAACAACGTTATTACGTTTAGCATCAAGTTTAATTACTTTGAACTCTAACTCTTTACCTTCAAGGTGAGTAGTGTCACGAATAGGACGAGTGTCAACTAATGAACCTGGTAAGAATGCACGAACAGGACCGATGTCAACAGTGAAACCGCCTTTAACTTTACCAGAGATAACACCAGTAACGATTTCGCCATCTTCAAAGATTTTTTCAAGTTTAGTCCAAGTTTCAGCACGCTTAGCTTTTTCACGTGATAAAACTGTTTGACCCATACCGTTGTCAAGAGCTTCAACAACTACGTCAACAGTATCACCAACCTGAACTTCAAGTTCACGTTGTTCATTTAAAAATTCAGCACGGTCAACAATGCCTTCAGACTTTAGGCCAGTGTCAACAGTTACCCAGTCGCTATCGATGTTTACAACAACACCTTGGATGACTGCACCCTTTTCAACGTTGAGGTTTAATTCACTTTCTTCAAAGAGGGCTGCAAAAGATTCGGTCATGATATACCTGATAAATTCAGCGGTCTTGGATCAGACAAGGCCGGTTTAGTTAAGTATCAACATAGTCTTTATAGACTGATCAAGCTATGCTTCAACTGATAATTCTATTTACTAAATAGTACGGCTATCGACATAATCAACCATTAACTTAAATACCTGATCGATCGTTAATTCCGAACTATCAATGATATAAGCATCTTTGGCTGGCTTGAGCGGAGCAACTTCTCGCTCCATATCTCTTTTGTCTCGTGCCTGTATATTAGCTAAAATGTCGTTTATTTTAGCATCTAGCCCCATACCCTGCAACTGTTTTACTCTTCGCTCAGCGCGTGACTCTGCCGAAGCTGTCAGATAAATTTTGGCATTGGCTTCTGGAAAGATAGATGTTGCCATATCACGGCCATCTGCAACTAAACCAGGACTTTGCGCAAAAGCTCTTTGTCTTTCAAATAGTGCCTGTCTAAGCTCTGGAACCACTGCAACTTTTGAAGCGTACTCACCAACTCGCTCTGTACGGATTGTTTGAGATACATCTTCGCCATCTAAGAAGACCAAAATCCCTGAGGTAGACGTTTCAAATTTAATGTCCAGTTGACGTGCATATTGAATGCATTCATCAAGCTGACTATCTAATTTCTCTAATAAATCGTGTTTATGTAATGACAACCCCAATAAACGATATAAGGCACCCGAATCGAGTAAATGATATTGATAATGTGCTGCAAGTTTTGCAGCCAATGTTCCTTTACCCGAACCACTCGGACCATCAATAGTAATAATTTGAACTGTCATTGAACTCTCACTAAGAAGCAAATGCTTTAGCTAATCTCGAAAAGCCTAGTGTAATGGCTAGTTTTAGCTGTGCAAGGATTAATTTACTGACCACTGGCGCTTTTGCCGTTAACTCGATGCGGTATTTAACTAAGGTAATGTATGGTGTGATCTCAGAAAACTCGATTCTGCCTAAATGATGTTTAATCAAAGGATTGTCTATTAATTTATACTCAATACTTTTATTTTCTTCCAACAATGTAATTTCTTCTTTAAGTGGCTTAATTGGACCAAATCCCATACGTCGAATTGAGCCTAAACCATCAGGTCTTTTAGAATCTGCGGAGTCTTTAACACGCACAACTTGTAAAGGTGCAAAAGCAGTATTGTAAGTTGAATGCTTAGAGAGCAAATTAAATACATCAGTAAGAGGAGCATTAAATTCTTTTTCTACGGTAATTACATTACGCATTGGATCGTCCTTATTAAATAGAATCATGGCATTAAAACCGCGTTAGTTTGCCATAAGAGTATGTTAATTTTTAATCATTTAAGGACGTTTTTTGTTGTTTCTCTTGTTTCTTTTGCTCACGTCTTTGTTTAAAAAAATGGCTAAGCTGTTGTGCACATTTTTCTTGTAGACAGCCATTCTGAAATGTAAACCTATGATTATAATAACCTTGCTGTAATAACTGACGCGCACTCACCAAAGAGCCTGCTTTAGGTTCTGGCGTACCAAAAACCACATGTTTAATTCTTGCATGTACGAGCGCACCTACACACATAGTACATGGCTCAAGAGTAACATATAAAGTCGTATCTTCGGGTAATCGATAATTTTCTAAAGAGGAACACGCTGCACGGATAGCTTGAATTTCTGCATGTGCAGTTGGATCTAATAAAGTAATTGGAGCATTATAACCAGATCCAATTACTCGATTTTGGCTCACCAGAACCGCTCCAACAGGTATCTCACCCTGCTGGGCGGCTAATTCAGCTTGCTCGTAAGCAAGCTGCATCCAGTATTCATCACTATATTCAGTCATTTATTTTAGGTGATCACACCGTGTTGTCTAAGTAAGGCATTCCAGCTATCAATAGAAGTCACTGGTGGACAATCAGCCAATATACCTCTCAAGCTTAGATCGTCACATGGTTTCCATTCAGGTGATAAATCTTTATCAACTAAGCGTGCGCGAACACCTTCCACAAAGTCAGGATGACGGATTTTCCACTCAGAAATCTGAGCCTCTAGATCAAAGACCTCATCCCATGAGTGAATTTGTTTGCCCCATTGCCACAGTAACCAAGTAATTGCCGCGGTACTAGGTGATCCTTTTTGCAAATTCTCACTCGCTTGACGTAACCAATCACTGCTCGCATCACGCAAGCTAACAATAGCTTGATAGTCTTGTTCAAAATTAAAACCACGGCAAACGCTATGAATTACATCAAGTGAGTTTTGCAATGGACCTGCCGCAACAGGACGGTGCAAACTATTTAAAGTATCATCAATTGCTCGGAAATCCCCTGCAGGATAATGAGCCCAGTTAATATTTAAAACTTTTTGCAAAACATTATCACGCTGAGCTTCACAAATATGTGTTGCCCAACCGATGCTATACGCCCCAGCAGCAGTCATAATTGAACCAGTTAAACCCGTAAACAAACCTATTGGACCACGATCTGCCAAGAAACGGCTCGCACCAACATCAGGATATAAACCAATATTAATTTCAGGCATTGCTAAACGTGAATATGGCGTCACTAGACGGAATGGTGCAGCCATAAACAAGCCTAAACCACCGCCCATTACATAACCTTCTCCCCAAACCACAACCGGTTTAGCATAATTATGTAAAAGTAAATCTAAAGCATATTCCTGCTGGAAGAACTTATTTGCGGTATCGACTTCTTGATTTATAACAAGTTGGCGTAATTTTCTAACATCACCACCTGCACAAAAAGCTTTTGGTGTAGTTGAGTCTAACCAAATTGCTTTAACCTGTTCATCGTCACGGAAATCTTCAAATACACGCAATAATGCCGTTACGATTGATTCGTCTAAAGCATGTAACGATTTAGGACGATTCAAACGTACTATACGCCAGCCGTTTTTTGCTTCTTCAACCACCAAGTCCGGGTGATAGTTATTTACATTGGGAGAGTTCATCATGCGTCCAATTGCCAGTCTATGGGCTCAATGCCATGTTGTTTCAAATATTGATTTGTTTTTGAAAACACTTTGCATCCAAAAAATCCCCCTCTATTTGCAGCAAGAGGTGATGGATGTGCGGCTGTTAAAACCAAGTGTTTATCTCTATTTATACGTTGTCCTTTGCGCTGTGCATAAGCACCCCACAAAATAAATACTATATGTTGTCTCTGTTCATTTAGAACATCAATAACTTCATCAGTAAATGCTTCCCAACCTTGCTTTTGATGTGAGGTTGGCTGTCCAGCTTCAACCGTAAGCACACTATTGAGTAAAAGTACGCCTTGCGTAGCCCATTTTGTTAAGTCACCATGGCGAGGAGCTGGAATACCCAAATCTGTATGTAATTCATGAAAAATATTGCGCAAAGATGGTGGTAATGCAATACCTTTTTGAACAGAGAAACTTAATCCATTCGCTTGGTTTGGCCCGTGATATGGGTCTTGCCCTAAAATCACAACTTTCACATCAGCCAGTGGTGTGGTATTTAAAGCATTAAAGATCTGTTTACTAGGCGGATATATTATTTTCTGAGCTTGTTTCTGTTGAAATAAGAAATCGCGCAAACTATCCATCTGAGGACTTAATAGAAAAGGTGCTAAAGATCTTTTCCAACTTTCTTCTAATTGAACTTTACTGAGTTTATCTTGCTGTTGCTCAGTTAATTGCATTAATGTCATCCTAGATCAATTTTCAATTCTACAAATAAAATAAGTAATTCGATTTATACTTCGACTTGCAAATCAACTTGAGGATTATTAAATTTAATCCCTTTTTTCAAGTCTTCATACATTTGTGGATTTGTCCACTCTATCTGAATTTGTTCTGAAAAAACAATTCCATCAAGACTTAAAATACCCATTTGTTCGTTTTGAATATCTTCAATAAAGCTTTGAGCATATCCAGTATCAGTCTCATGAACAATAACAGAATATACTTCAACATCACCTTCCCCATTTTGAGTGACTGTTGATTGTAAAACTTGCTGAGCTAGATAAAAGAAAATACGTGAAAACTGTTCAGCAGATGGTGAAACAGGTAAAGAAATCCAACGAGCACTAAAAGTCTGACATGCATCAATATATTGAGAATCATCTTTTTCCCAAAAACAGATTGCGTGATCAAAGCTGTCGAATAGGTCTTTTATTACTCCTTTTAGGAGTCCAAAATCATAAACCATTTGCCCATGATCTAATTTCGAAGCTTTAAGCAATAACTCAACTTTATAGCTATGTCCATGAATTGATCGCTTACAACGATCCGATGTACAGTTACGTACAACATGTGCATTTTCAAACTTAAATAACTTACGAATTAACATGTGCCAAATCGATCATTCCTTCTAAGAACATTATTATAAAGCAAAAGACGAAAATTTCGCACCACTTTTCAATTAGAAACAATTAGCAAAAAGTATGATAAGACTGATGAAGAAATATTGAATATAAACATATAGAAAGTTTATATTTACTTTAACGTTTAACTTGAGAAAAATTTATAATTACAAACTTCAAAAACATTAAAAGTAAATAAATCATAAATTTTCAATTAGTTAAAAGGTGCCATATTTCTAGAATATACATAGACCTGCTTATCACTGCGCATTAAGGCACTTGTAAATTGTCTTTTTCTATTATTCAACACAACCTCAATTTGTGCTTGAAAAAAGTTCGACTTCACATCTAAAAGGCTATTAACTTCAGTTTTCTTTTGCGCATCAACTGCTGAAAAAGCATTCAATTGCCATAATTCATCAATATTTTGAAAGAACTTTAAATTCTGTTGACGTAATTGAAGTTCTTTTTCTATAGTCCCTAAATCTAATTTTTGATCAATACTCGCTAATACTAATGGAGATGCGGTATTAACATTCACTTTTGTATTTTCAGGTAATGCAGAAATATATGGTGCTATTAAATCATATTTCTTGCCTTCAAAACCTCTTACCAATTTCAACTCTTCTATACGATGAAATTTAGCATTTGAAGCCAAATAGCCAGGCTCAAGTCCTTCATAATAGTTACTTTCTGCCCCCATAGGGCCGCTTGGTTCATCATCTGGATCTTGCCAATCAATAACTGCTTGACTTAACTCTGCTGGCAATCCTACACGCACAAGCAATCGCTCAAACCAATTTTTAGCAGCTTCGTTTACCTTGCCTTCATTGGTCGTTAAATTGTTTAGATTAAATTTTCCTGACTCATCTAGTAAGCGCCCCGATACGGCTCCATCTTCTATTGGGAAAGGTGGCATTGGCTGAGCCCAACTTTCCTTTAAATGATCGATACCACCAGCATTATTTGCATCTTGAATTAATAATTCAGAAAAAAAAGCTTCTGCACTTTTTGCATAGAGTAATGACTGATTTTGACGCATCAAATAACCCGTATTTTCCATCGTATTAGTTTGATGCTTTGCGATAGAGGCAGCTAAAATTGTAGCCAAAGCAACCATTATCAAAATTGTGAGTAACGCTACACCTTGCTGATTTTTTTTATAGAGTAACATTTATTGACCTCCCTGTTTGGAGAGCGATAAGTCACCTTGGTTTAAGCTATAAATCCACTCATAACTTACACCTGCAACCGTAAGTTGCATTTTTATTCCTTTTGGCAACTTCCTAAATTCATCAGGTTTTGTAGGGTCAATATTAACTTCAGGCCACTTTGTTACTTCTTGAGGTGTCAAAACCATAATTTGAAATTGTTCAACTTGGCTCAACAGCGTACTTGATAAGGGTTGCTCTCTATTTGAAGTATTTAAGTTACTATATTTAAGGCGATGAAGCTTTTTTTGATCAGGATCATATCGATATTCGATACGCTCAAAAGGTGATAATCCTTGCTTTAATGGATCAGTAACACCCGCCTTACTAAAGCGGAGAACTTGATTATCAATCTCTAAAGCTGGACGTAATTGCCCGCCTTGATTGGCTGATAAAGGTATAATTTGCAATGTATCACGCAAAACTTGTTGATAAGCATCTTGTAATTCAAATAGCTGCACTTCATGTTGAGTATTACGATCGCGAACTTTTAATAAATAGTCAAAAACCTTCCAACCCAACAAAGATAAAATAGCAAAAATTGCAATTGAAACTAAAAGCTCAACTAAAGTAAATCCTGAGGCACGAGTTAATCGAGCACTGCTCGATCGTGTCGCAAGATGAGAAACTATGTTTCGAGTGTGAGAGTCTTTAAAGCAATGCTTTGTCTGAGCAGAAGACGAAGAGCTTTGCTCAGAGTAACCCCTCATCATCTGCTCCGATCGTACCGCAAGACGGGAAGCTGAGCTTGGAGAGCGAAAACTTTTATTCTTTATCATTATTTTGCTTTCATTGGATAATTAAAAAATACCAAGTGAGTAATACCATTTTGAACTTTGCCCTTATCAGAATCATATAAGCTAATTTGTAAATCTACTTTCTGAACATTCGGGCTAATTGTAGATTGTGCAGATTTGTCAATCTGCCAAGTTTCGCCTTGAGAAGTAATTTGCTTACTTTGAGTACCTTCAAGCCATTCCTGATTTATCTCCATTAAAGCAATTTCATTCATTGCTACAAACTGAGCTTTTGTTCTAAGAATTGCATTTGAGGTAGATTGAGTATATTGCATGGCTACTTTAGTTAACGCGACAGCCGCCACTGCAAAAATTGCTAAAGCAACCATTACTTCTAATAGAGTAAAGCCTTTAGATTTCATTTATTTTACCCAAATGATCAATTTGTATTTCTGAACCAATTGGTTTTTGTTCAAAGTAAAACTGTATTTTCACAGTTTTAGCTTCACCGTTACCGAACCAGATTAACTGGGGAGCCTGCCCTCCAATTAAATCGGTATTCGTAGCTTTTGAATAGTTTTGCTCATCTAAAGGTTGTATTGTAAACGATACATGTCTAGGCAACTGGCGTGTATTAAACTCAGAATATTTCTGCCAGCGATTTTTTAAATCTTGGACTTGTAATTTACTCTGGTCATGATACTCATACAATTCATAAGAAAATGGTGAAACATCTGTTTCACTGAGAGTAGATAAAGCTAAAACACGAGACTGATCAAGCGACTCTTTACCAATTTTATGCATATCAAGCAAAAATAACTCTCTTGCTTGCATCGCTTTCTTTTGGTCAACGCCACCTATGTTGAGTACAACTAGAGAAGTCATAATCGTCATAATAACAATCACCACCATCACTTCTATGAGAGTAAAACCTTTTTGGGATTTAAGCGGTGATTGAGATTTCATATCGACCTAAGCATATTGCTCAACAGCTTGTTTAGGTAAGGCTAAAGCCTGATCAATATAAGCCACTCTTAAAGTGTCTCTTGAACCTAAATATCGTTGATAAAAACTTGAATTGAGAATAGCTGCTGCACCATGAGTTAATGACCAAATAGAAGCAAGATAATCTCGTGTAGGCATATTGCTTTGAATAGATTCTAGGTAATGGTCTGTCATCCGAATGATAATTCGCAATCTCTGTTTACGCACTTGATAAAGTTCATGAAAAAGATGATGTACGCCTTGAGCAGTGATTGAGAGTTTTTCTTCAATTTGATGAAATAAAACTGTTCGTTCAGGATGATGTAAATGATGCAACATGAAAAAGGCCAAATGCTCTGGAAAGGCTTTTTCAGTATCTTGAACCATTTCAAGTAACATACGCTCATTACGAATAATCAACAGCATGTACAACTCATCTTTACTTTGAAAGTGTTTGTACAAAGTTCCTTTTGCTAAATCAAGCTCAGCAGCCAAGACATCAAGTGTCATTCCGGCTTCGCCATTTTCTAGCAATAATTGTTCCGCAACCTGAAATATTAATACTTCTCTTGCTCGGAACTGAGCCTGACGATCCATCTTCACGCAATTACTCTCTTATATAGTTTCTATAACCTAAATCGCTTTTAGCAAGTTCTCAAAATTTTGTGAGGTGATCATTGCAATTTCCTCAATCGATTTATCATATACATCACTGAGCGCTTTGGCTACATAAGGCACATATTTTGGTTCATTTGTTTTACCACGATATGGGACAGGTGCTAAATACGGACTATCTGTTTCAATTAAAAGGCGATCTAGTGGGACCTGTTTAGCTACATCGCGCAAATCCTGTGCATTCTTAAATGACACAATACCGGAAAAAGAAATGTAATAACCACAATCAAGCACAGCTTTAGCAGTTTCCCAATCTTCGGTAAAACAATGCAGAATCCCATGGGTTGATTGTTCAGCACGGATAATATCTACCGTATCATGCTTTGCTGATCGGGTATGAACGACAACTGGTTTTTTTACAATTTTTGAAGCTTGGATATGTCTTGCAAAACACACCTTTTGCTCTTCAATAAAATCTGTACTGTGAAAATAGTCCAGTCCAGTTTCACCTAAAGCCCATACTTTTTCTGATTGAGCCAATTCAACCAAATACTCAGTTGTTGCACGTGCCATTGTGTCCACATCCTCGCAAGGGTGTACACCTACCGTATAACCAACATCTGCATGTTTATTTGCAATTTCAGCCAATACAATATGGTCATCGAGATCAACGGAAATTGCCATAAACTTAGACACTCCTTCTGCTCGCGCCGCTGCAAGCGCAAGGTCCAGATCACCGTTATAAGGCGTTAAATCTAACATCGTTAAATGGCAATGCGTATCAACAAACACTTTTCTTTCCTATTTAATTACATCGTATAACTTGGACGGTCTAAAGACATACTACCAGCCAAAACTCGTTCTGCCTCAGTTTTATAGTAAATTCCCTTATCTCCACTTAACTGAATAGCAAAACCTTGAGGTTTAAATCCACTTTGCTTATGGGAGATCCAGATTACTTTGCCTGTTAGAGGAATTTTTTGAGACTGCTCAGGCAAAGTCGCTAAAATGAAAATTTCTTGTCCCATCTTTACCTTTTGTTTTGATGGTACGAATAGGCCTCCACCTTGCACATATCCCATATAGCTTGCTTGCAAAGTAGCTTTATCAGGAATATTTACCTGAATAATCCCCCCCATTTGCGGCTGCATAGTTTTCCCCTTAAATATTCATTAACGTTATAAATAATTGATCAATAATAAGTTGGCTTTGTACATTTTGTTCAACAAGCTTTTTTGCTTGCTGTAATTCACTATAAATATTAAATAAGCTTTCTAAATCATAATATGGGCTTAACTGATCAAAATCTAAATCAGTATTTTTCTGTGGCTGGTTTAGCTTGACACAAATTAAATCACCCAACAAGTATTCAAAAAGCATTATAAAATCATTAAAACTTAATTCTTTTTGCCATTTGCCTGAGAAAAATAAAGGCATATTTTTTTGAGCAACAATTTTAAGCCAATCATTTAAGAAAACTTGCCTTTTCGCAAACCAGTCACTTTGAGCAATTTCTATTGCTTGTAAAGGCATATCATTAGATAAGCCAAGCAGTAAATCAGGCTGCACTTCCGCAAGTTCAGATAAATGCTCATTCAAATAAGAAGTAGCTTGCTCATATGAAATACGATCTAAAGCGAAATGTTGCAATCGGCTACGAATAGTGGCCGGTAGTTTAAGATAGTGATCAGCTAATAAAATTAAAACAACACGCTCGCCTGGTTCTTCTAAAGTCTTTAGCAAAGCATTTGAAGATGCCAAATTAAGTGCTTCTGCAGGCTCAATCACAATAACGCGCCAACCCTCTCCCGTTTGTTGTACGAAAGGTAGTAAGTCACGAATCTTTTCTATTTTAATTTTTGCATTCTGTTTTTTATTTTCTTCATCCGTTGTGATATGAACATAATTGGGATGAGTGTCTGATTTTAACCATTGGCAACTACTACATTCACCACAAGGGCCCTGCGGCTGCTTATTTAAACAAAGTACCCATGCCAAAAACTGCTTAGCAAAAGCATGTTTTCCACAACCTTGCTTGCCGTAAAACAAGAGACCATGTCCAATTTTGGGAAACCTTGTTGTCAAGGTGTCCCATGTTGTTTGCTGCCAAGGATAGACCTTTGAAGTTACATTCGGATTCATTAAAAATTAACGCTTATTCAAAAGATTCAACAGGCATATTATTTAAGCGATCAAGATCAGCTTGTGTGTCCACACCGGGTGGTAAATTTGCTTCTGCTACCGCAATTGCAATTCGATGACCATTTTCTAAAACACGCAATTGTTCAAGACTCTCAAGCTTTTCAAGCTTACCCATATCCCATGTTACATATTCTTGTAATAAGTTCACTCGATAAGCATACAAACCTAAATGACGAAATGCTTGTGTATGTAAAGTCGGTTCAGCGTGCTTAGCCCCATCTCGATCATAAGGAATGGTAGCCCGACTAAAATATAAAGCTTCATTTTGTTTAGACATGACTACTTTTACAATACTGTCACGCTGAAACTCATCTAAGGTATGAATTGGCTCACACAACGTAGACATCGAACAATTTGGTTTATCTACCAAAAGTTTTGCAACTTGTTGAACAAGTTGAGCTGGCAACAAAGGTTCATCACCTTGAACATTTACAATAATATCGTCTGCATCCCAGCCCTTAATGCGAGCAACCTCACTTAAACGGTCTGTACCCGAAGAATGATCAGCGCTGGTAAGAACTACATCAATTCCATCTGCACGGCAGATCTCAGCAATACGTTCGTCATCTGTTGCCACGCACAAATCATCAAAACCTTCGACTTTTTTTGCCTGATCCACTACACGTAAAATCATAGGACGGTTATGAATAAGCAACAATGGTTTACCTGGCAAACGCGAACTTGAGAAGCGTGCTGGAATGACGATGTGTTTCATTTTTTCTTCCTAAGATAATTGAATATCAAGTTCTTGCAATTGCATTTTTAAAACCTGATAACACTGTGTAGACAGGACAGCTTTAACAGGAACTACCCAAATAGATTGTTTAAATTCAGGATGTTTTTCAAGTAATGGTAATAGTTTAACTGCATCTTTTTCAGTTGTAATAAGTGGCAGCTCGTCATTAAAAATTAAATCATTGATTGTGTAATCATGATGATCGCGAAATGCATGCTCTTGAAATTGCTTCAACCCTAGATCTTTAAGTGTTTGATAAAACCGTTGAGGAAAACCAATACCAACTACAGCATGATAATTATTCTCAAGATTAAAGCTTGGTTTAGAATTAGATAAAGGGTTAAGTAAATATGGCTGTCCTGTCTCGAGATGCATGTTTAATTCTGTAGCAGGTTTATGAGTATGCTCAATCACTGTTCCAGTTTCTAAACGTTGAACAGGCTCTCGCAGATAACCTTCAGGTAATAGTTTTTTATTCCCTAAACCACGATTTTGATCCAGTACAATCCACTCGATCTGTCGATCTAATGCCCAATGCTGCAACCCATCATCACTAATAATCAAATCTATTTCTGATGACTCAAGCAATAACTCTATTGCGGCCTGCCTATTAGGACCTACTGCCATTGGTACACGTGTAGCCTGAACAATTAATGCTGGCTCATCCCCAGCTTGAGCTACTTGGCCGCCCGAGGTAACCAGCAGTGGAAAAGGACCATTACCCCCATATCCCCGACTGATTACCCCTACTTTTACATTATGCTGCTGTAGATAATTCACCAGTTGTATGAGCAACGGAGTTTTTCCACTTCCACCTACTGTGATATTACCTATAACCATCACAGGTACAGGCGCTTTATAAACTTGTTTAAAACCTGAATTATAAAGATTACGATTTAGTAAAAACCCAGCCCGATACAAGCAAGACAATGGACGTAAAGCAATCAACCAACTCGATTGTTTATTCCATGCATTCTGGATCAGCTGGGTTAATGACATGCTTAGTTATCCTCGAAATTACGCTGATGTAATTGATAATAAGCACCATGTTTTGCGAGGAGTTCTTGATGAGTACCTTGTTCAACAATTTGTCCTTGATCCATCACTACAATACGGTCAGCATTCTCAATTGTTGATAAACGGTGAGCAATCACAATGGTAGTGCGGTCTTGCATTGCTTCATCAAATGCTTGCTGAATGAAATGTTCAGATTCATTATCAAGAGCACTTGTAGCTTCATCTAAAATTAATATTGGAGCATTCTTTAAAATTGCTCGAGCAATAGCAATTCGCTGACGCTGACCACCGGATAAGTTTAGGCCCTGTGCCCCTAAAACAGTATCATAACCATTTGGTAAATTCATAATGAAGTCATGTGCATATGCAGCTTTTGCAGCGGCATGAATTTCCTCATCTGAGGCACCTTGCAACTGGCCATACGCAATGTTTTCACGAACAGTACGATTAAATAATACAACTTGCTGATTTACCATTGCGATTTGGGTACGCAAACAAGAAAGATCAATGTCATTAATTGGCAAACCATCTAAGTAAATTTGCCCACTTGATACTTCTTGGAAACGTACCAACATATTAACTAATGAGCTTTTACCAGCGCCTGAACGCCCGACTAATGCTACAGTTTGACCAGGGAGAATATCTAAAGAGAAGTCTTTAATAGCCTGTACGCCATCAGCATAATTTAATGCCACATGATCAAAACGAATCGCACCATTTAGTTTAGGTTTCAACTGACCATTATTTTGCTCTTCAGGCAAATCCAATAGTTCAAAAACAGAATGAGCTGCCGCCAAACCACGTTGTAACTTTTCATTAACGTCAGTTAAATTTTTTACTGGTTTTGCTAATAAACCAGCAGCTGTAAGGTAAGCCACGAACTCACCAGCACTAGTATTACCTAAAATCTGTGGTCGTAAAGCTAACCATACAATAAGGGCCATCGCACAAGCCATTACTACCTGAACCACAGGGCTATTCAGGTTTTGTACAATTACCATTTTTAAACCACGTTTTAAGTTTTCTTCTGATGACTTATAGAACCGTTCTTGTTCAGACTCTTCACCAGCAAAAGTTTTTACTACAGCATTACCATTGATACTCTCTTGAACAACGTGGTTCACGTCACCCATCGTATCTTGAACCTGTAATGAGAGTTTTCGCATACGTTTTGAAGCTTTACGTACCAATACACCAATTACAGGTAAAAATACAAAAATACATAGCGTAAGACGCCAATTGGTATAAAACAGGTAGCCTAACAGTCCCAGAGTAATCATCCCATCCCTAACAATGGTTCTTAATGACTCCGAAGAAGCTGCCGTTAGCTGCTCAACGTTATACATAATCTTGGCAGTAATATGGCCAGATGAATTATCGAGGTAATATTGTGCCGGTAGTCTTAAAAGTTTGGCATAAACTTCTTGGCGAATACTAAAAACTAAACTACGTGAAATCACCGCAGTATAGTAACCTCCCATAAAAAGGCCTAAACCACGGAAAAAAACCAATAAAATGATTAATAATGGGAACCAATCCAAATCACCTCTACTGCCATTTTGGATTGCATCAATAATAAATTTAATCAATTTAGCAACGGAGACTTCTGTTGCTGAGTTAATACCGAACCCGATAAGAACTAATAAGGCCACGCCCCAATAAGGTTTTAAATAGGCTATGAGACGCAAATAAACCTTAAAATCTTGATTCACTCAGAAAAACCTCTAGAAGGAACTTTGGTACTAATATTGATGTTAACAAAACCGAGTTGTCCTGCTACATCCATAACGCGAATTACATCCTGATGAGACGCTTTGGCATCCGCAGCAATGATGAACATAAAATCACGGCGCTCTTGAGCAACTTGCTTAATCGCAGTACTCAGATCAGCAACCTCTTTAGACGAAAGTGCCTGACCATTTACAGCATAATGACCAGAAGAGTCTACCACGACTTCAATTTTGTGATCGTACTGTTTTGGTGGAACACCTTGTGCATCTGGTAACGTTAAATTGAGGCGACTTGGCTGATTAAAAGTAGTCGATAGTAATAAAAAAACCAAAATGAACAACAAACAGTCAATCATAGGCGTTAAATTGATATGAATGTCTTCAACCTGAGAACGTTTAAATTTCATCTGGCTATTCACCCATCACCCAACACGACGATGTTCTGCTATAGACGAGGAACGTTTATAGAACAATGAGGCATGAAATAAAGTCGATTGCTGCTCTAGTTCAGCAATATAATCTTGTACTAATCTTTGGAAATAGCGATAAGCAACTAAAGCAGGAATCGCAATTAACATTCCCACAGCTGTAGTAATAAGCGCTTTAGAAATACCCGGAATCATTAAACTTGGACTACCTGCCGATCCAAAATCAATCACAAGGAATGACTCAATAATCCCAACCACTGTACCAAGCAGCCCTAATAAAGGCGCCACAGCACTCAAAGTCCCCAAGAAATTAATATTTTTTTCTAAATAAGAAATTTCTTGAGAAGCGGCTACTTCCATTTGTGCACGTGCAAATTGCTCACCATGCTCACGATGATCAAAACCTGCTTTTAAAATGTGAGCCAATGCGCTGTTTTGCACTTCTACATTTTGTTCCAAATTTTCCACAATATCTTCAGTTCTTAACGAACTATCATCAATTAATGCTTTGGGTAGAACTTGTGAACGTCTTAACCGAACAAAACGTTCAATGCTGATCGCAACAGTTAAAATTGAGCACAGAATTAAAGGCAGCATCAACCAGCCACCCGCTCTCACAAGTTCCCACATATCTTCTTCCCCAAGAATATAAAATTAGAAATATATGACCCAAATACAAATTAATCAGGCAAACAAATATTTAAAATGCCATCTAACTCATCTAAGGTATGGTAATGAATAACAAGCTTACCCTTACCTTTTTGATTATGATCAATTTTCACATTAGCGCCAAAACGCTCTGATAATTTTTGTGTCAATTGTTCAATATCAGGTGCTACAGGTGCTTTTTCCTTCTCCTGCTTAGGCTCACTTCTATCACGCACCAATTGCTCTGTTTGACGAACAGATAGTCCTTTTTCAATTACGATTTTAGCAACGTCTAATTGATCTTTACCCTTTAACGTCAAGATAGCTCGAGCATGCCCCATATCAAGCTGGCCTTGCTGCATGAAATCTTTAATTTCATCCGCCAAACTCAACAAACGAAGTAAATTACTTACGGTAGTACGTGCTTTCCCTACTGTGTCAGCAATTTCTTGATGGCTCAAACCGAATTCATCATGAAAACGCTGCAAGGCTATAGCCTGATCAATCGGATTTAAATCTTGACGCTGAATATTCTCAATAAGTGCTAATGCAATGGCAACCTGATCATTTAAATCACGAACAATTGCAGGAATTTCAGTTAAACCCGCAAGTTGCGCTGCACGCCAGCGTCGTTCACCAGCAATGATTTCGTATGGATGTGATTCATCATCAACTGGACGAATTACAATAGGTTGCATCACTCCATGTTTTTCAATAGAAGATGCTAGCTCTTGCAAATCATGCTCATGAATAAAGCGACGTGGTTGATATTCACCACGTTTCAATAAATTTACATCAATTTGTTTCAACTGTCCGTGGTCAAGTGCCTGTGCTTCCAGCTGTAATTTTTCTTTTTGAATTGAACCAAGTAATGCATCTAAACCACGTCCTTTAGCCAATCCGCGTTTTTTGATGCTCATACTTTACTTCCTTTCTTCACTTTACTTTTCTTCAACATCTCAGCTGCAAGATTTAAGTATGCAACTGCACCTTTAGAACTTTTCTCAAAATAGATAACAGGCAAACCATGTGCTGGCGCTTCTGCTAAGCGAACATTACGTGGAACGACAGTATCATAAAGTTTTTTACCGAAATACTGTTCTAACTCAGCAGATACATCACGTGTTAAAGCATTTCGTGCATCGTACATTGTACGTAATACACCAATAATTTCTAAATCAGGATTTAATGCCTTTTGAATACGATCTATAGTCTGGGTTAAATCAGCTAAACCTTCTAGCGCATAATATTCGCATTGCATTGGAATGATTACACTATCTACAGCTGCCAAAGCATTGACAGTAATCAAACTCAAGCTTGGCGCACAATCCACAATGATAAAATCAAATGAGTTTCGGATTTCATTCAAAGCATTTTTTAGAATGAATTCACGGCCCTCTTGCTCCGCAATAGCAAGCTCAACACCGGAAAGTTCACGATTAGAACCTAAAACTTTATATCCGACTTCTGCTTTTTGAATGGCCGTTTCAATTGGTACTTCACCAAGTAGAACATCCGTAATGGAATACAAAAGATCGTTCTTTTGAATACCAGACCCCATCGTAGCATTACCTTGTGAATCCATATCTACAAGTAATACACGTTTCTTTAATACAGCTAGAGACGCTGCAAGATTTACTGCAGTCGTTGTTTTACCAACACCACCCTTTTGGTTTGCAATCGCAATAATTTGAGCCATGGTAACCCTAATACTTTTTATTTAAATACGTTGAAGTAAAAGTAAATGACGTTGTTCATCAAGTCTTGGTACGCGCAGCTCAATCACTTTACATGAAAAGTCCTGCTTAAGTTGCTCAATTTCCTCAACTGGCACAACTCCTTTCATTGCTGCAATTATACTGCTTTGATGCAAGTATGGCTGAGCTGCATCCACAAAATCCGTTAAAGAAGCAAAAGCGCGACTTGTAATCACATCAAATTGACCAAGCTCATCAATTGTATCTTGATTTTCAACACGTGTTTGCACGGCTACTACGTTTTTTAACTTAAGGTCAGCAATAAACTGTTTCAAAAAACGAATTTTCTTACCATTTGAATCAAGTAATACACATGAGCGTTCCGGCTGACATAAAGCAATGATCATGCCCGGCATACCACCACCTGTACCTACATCAAGCAAACGGCCTGTTGGCAAATCTTTCAAAATACTTAGGCTATCTAACAAATGCTTCACTAACATTTCTTTCGGATCACGAATCGCTGTTAGATTATAAGCTTTGTTCCAAAGTACCAAAGCATCTTGATACTTCAACAATAATGTCAAAGCTTCATCGCTAAGCGATAAACCTAATTTTTGACTACCCTGTTGTAACTCTTGAAAAAACGGATGCATAAACAGATAACATCTAAGTAAAATTTAAAACAAAGTATACCCATTTATGCATCGTGGAACACTAGTTAACGATTAGGGATTACACACTTAATCGTAGAAGCCTTCACGAATTTGCAAATCTAGCTCCATTAAACGCTCAGGCGTTCCCACATCTACCCATGCACCTTTAAGCTTTTCACCAGATATTTTCTGATTATGCATCGCTTGCTTCAATAGTGGAGCTAAAGGACGCTTACCCGCTTCCAATCCGTCAAAAAGTTTAGGATGAATAACAGATAGACCACTAAAAGTGAGTTTTTCGCCCGTCACATCTTGATCGAATGTAAAAGCGCGCCCATCCAATAATGTAAAGTCGCCTTCAGGATGCTGTTTAGGATTATCAACCAACACAAGATGTGCCAAATCATCATTTAGCTTAATATGGCGCAGACCTTCAAAATCCATTGTGGTCCATACATCCCCATTCACCAGAATAAAAGGATCTGTTCCAAGCAGTGGCAAAGCATTAATAATTCCACCAGCTGTTTCTAGCCCTTCATCCTCTCGTGTCCAACGGATATCCACACCAAATTGAGAGCCATCACCTAAACTACTGATGAGCTTGTCGGCCAACCATGCAGAATTGATGACTATTTCAGTCACACCAATTTTCTTAAGTTTTTCAATATGCCACACAATCAGGGGTTTACCACCCACCTCAAGCAGAGGCTTTGGTGTATATAGCGTAAGTGGACGCATACGATTGCCCAAGCCAGCAGCAAGAATCATTGCTTTCATTATGCTGCTACCTCATAGCTACCATATTTCTCGATAAATTTAGGCATCACGATATTATTTATAAATGCCATAAACTCTTCAAGCTCAGCGTAACCACGACTTTCTTCGAGCAAATACCACATGACACGTGGTAAATCCCTCAAATAACCAGACTTACCATCACGTTCAAATAAGCGAACAAAAATGCCTAAAATTTTAATATGGCGTTGGATCGCCATTAAATCTGCATCACGTTTAAATTGATCAAAGCTACGGTTTTGTTTAGTCGACGCTGGCAACAGGTCATAAAACACTTTAAACCATTGATAAACACGATCAGCGTTCCATTGAACATATGCATCACGAGTAATCGAAATTAGATCATATGTATCAGCGCCAATAACAGCATCTTGGAAGTCGATTACCCCTAATTCTTGCTCATCGGTAATTTTCATCAAATTTCGACTATGAAAATCTCGATGTACAATAACTTGTGGTTGGGCTAATGCAGCATGAGCCAAGAAGTCAAATGCATTATCAATCGTTTTTTTCTGTTCAGCAGTCGGCTGAATAGAAAGCGACGGTAACATCCAGTCTGTGAGTAGATGCATTTCCGACATTAATTTTTCGTAAGAATAAGCTGGGAACTGATTAGTCCCGTCAATAGACTGCAATTGAATAAGTTGTTTAAAACTTTGTTCGTAGTATTTATCAACAGTTTCGTTAGTCAATAATGTCGACAAAAGCACATCGCCAAAGTCTTCTAACAATAGAAAACCTTGAGCCAGATCTTTCGCGACGATCTGAGGCACACGTACGCCATGGCTCGCAAAAAACTCGTCAATGGTCACAAACGGAACACAGTCTTCTTTTTCTGGAGGGGCATCCATGAGCATATACGTTTTATTTTGTAACTCGATACGCGCATAACGGCGGAAGCTTGCATCACCTGCTAAAAAAGCGATCTTAAATTGATCATTTTCAAGAACAGATGTAAGCCATGTATATATCAATTGTTCACGTTGTGTATTCATTTGCAATAAAATCTAAAACAAGCTGAGATTTTTGAAGGGTTAAGTGTAGCCACTTATAAACTTTTTCTCTATGATGCGACAATAATTAATTGTGAATTAGCATACTTGGTTAATGAGACAATGAAGCATCAGTTTAAATTTAATCCTTTAGCGACAGCTATTTTTACGCTCTTATGTGGCTCCATACAATCAAGTTATGCTGAGTCAACTGATGTTGTCTCCAATATAGACAATAATCAACTTAAAGCGAGCATCAAGGAAGCTTACCCAGGTCAAGAATTCTTTCAGCAATATTATGTTGATAAATCTGCACCTGAAGCTCAGCTTCGTGACAATAAATATTTAAGCTCGGCATTTTGCCAAGGCACATGGGTTACACCGATTAACCCTGAGACCAAAGCTTTAGATGCCGACAAAGCGACTTCTGTCGTTACTGCTAACTACGGACATTACAACCCAGCGGGTGATTCTGTTTTAGAAGGCGATGTCGTTATTGATCAGGAAGGACGCACAGTTCGTGCTGACAAAGTAACGATTGATAAGACCCAAACCTTTGCGCATGCACAAGGTCGAGTACAGTTAGCTCAAGGCGGGTTACTTTCACAGAGTGATGAAATTAATTACAACCTAAAAACCCAAACCGGGAATTTAGACAATAGTTTTTATATTTCTGAACAGCAACATGCCCATGGTCATGCAGGAAAAATCGAAAGGACCTCACCAAATGTTATGGTTCTTAATGATGCAACCTATACGACTTGCCCACCAGGCCAAAAACCTGGTTGGAAAATCCAAGCCAATAAAATTGAGTTAAATCAGGAAACTGGACGCGGCGTAACTCGTGGAACAAAATTATATGTTAAGGACGTTCCCGTTCTAGCTGTTCCCTATTTTAACTTCCCGATTGACGACCGCCGTACTACAGGTATTCTCAACCCACAATTTGGTTTCTCAAATGATGGTGGTGTTGAGCTTTCTGTTCCGGTTTATTTAAATCTTGCACCTAACTATGATTTGACACTTACTCCGCGATATTTAGCAGACCGCGGTGCAATGCTAAAAGGTGAATTTAGATATTTAACCGATGGCTTTGGTGCTGGGGAAATGTGGGGTGGCATCTTGCCATCTGACAAAGGTTATGATGACAAAGATCGTAAAGATTTCCATTTTTTACATAATTGGGATATCAATGATCAATGGTCTACTAACCTCGAATATAACTATGCATCAGATAAAGATTATTTCTCTGACTTAGATAGCAGTCCTAACTCTAAAACAGATCTTAACTTACGTAGAGCTTGGGAACTTAATTATCAACATGGTATTCCGGGTTTAAAAGCACAGCTTAAGGTCGAAGATTTCCAGACACTTGATCCTGAAGTTGCAGATGCAGATAAACCATACGCGCGTTTACCACAATTCTTATTAAATTACGTCACTGGTAATCCACTAGGACTACAATACGAATTTAATAACGACACTGCTTACTTTAAGAAATCAATTAATGATGATTCTGCTCAAGAAAGTAGTGGTACACGTATTTATAACCAGTTCGCAACGCGTTATAACTACCGTACACCGGCAGCTTTTGTGATTCCTGAAGTCTCTGTACGTTCTATTCAAACGTTTTATGATAAGGACAGTATCGCATCTCAAAATCTAGATGGTGGTTCCGAAAACAAATCAGTCGTTGTACCTCAATTCACGTTAGACACTGGACTGAACTTTGAACGTGATGGCAAGTACTTACAAACACTTACACCACGTGCTTTCTATGCATATGCGCCATACAAAAATCAAGATGGTTACCCTAACTTTGACTCAACTACTGCGTCAGTAAGTTATGATCAATTATTTAACCCTTACCGTTTTTATGGTCATGACCGCCTAGAAGACAATAACTTTTTATCATTGGGTGTAAGTTATAGCCTCTTTGACACAGTAGGTTTAGAACGTTTACGGGCAAGTGTAGGTCAAAGTTACTATTTCGAAGACCGTCGTGTCACCTTACAACGACAACAAGATGAAATTGATACTGAACGCAACACAGGTCCTGTGGTGAGTCTATCAAGCCAGCTTAACCAAAACTTTACCATTGCTGCCAACTCAGCTTGGATGTCGAATGGTGACAATGCTCAACGTGACTTCCAACTTTACTATACTGGTGATAAAGGAAATCTATATAACTTAGGCTATTTCTATCGTAAAGATATTCCTGGTCGTCAAGATACTTATGACCAAGTTGTTGCATCGTTTATACAACCAATTAAAGACAATTGGCGTATTATGGGCCACGTACAATATGACATGGACAATGATGTTGCCCGTGAACTCTTGCTAGGAGTTAACTATGAGTCATGTTGCTGGGGTATTTCTGTCTATGGCCGTTCATACTATAACGATCTAGACGATCCAAAATCTCCAGATGTTAGTGAAAAGCGCGCGATCATGGCCGAAATTACACTAAAAGGTTTAGGTGGTTTAAACAATAAACTCGCGTCTTTACTTGAAAATCGCGTTTTAGGTTTTAACAAAATTAATCAATCTTGGACACAACGTTAATGAAGACAAAGCATCTTAAACAGTTTTTTAAAGCAACTACACTTGCTGCCCTAATCTCTTCATCAATGCATAGTTTTGCCCAACCCGCTGATGAAGTTGTGGCAATTGTGGACAATAGCGTAATTTTAAAAAGCGATCTTCAACAAGGTATGGCTGAAGCAGCTCATGAACTGCAAGCTCAAAAAAAAGAAGTGCCACCTCAGCAATACTTGCAGTTTCAGGTATTAGATCAATTAATTTTGCGTCAGGCTCAACTTGAACAAGTTAAAAAATATGGCATTAAACCTGATGAAAAAAGCTTAAATGAAGCAGTCTTAAAAGTAGCAAGTCAATCTGGAAGTAAAAGTTTAGAAGCTTTCCAGCAAAAGTTAGATGCTATGGCACCAGGAACTTATGAAAGTTTACGTGGCCGAATCGCTGAAGATTTAGCGATTAGCCGTTTGCGCCAACAACAAGTGATGTCTCGTATTAAAATTAGTGATCAAGATGTAGAAAACTTCTTAAAATCACCTCAGGGACAAGCTGCGTTAGGTAATCAAGCACATGTAATTCATATGCGCATTTCTGGTGAAAATGTACAGGAAGTTCAATCTGTAGCTCAAGAAGTGCGTTCAAAGCTTGCGCAAAGTAATGATATAAATGCTTTGAAAAAACTTTCAACTGCAAATGTAAAAGTTGAAGGTGCTGATATGGGTTTCCGCCCACTGTCTGATATTCCTGCTGAACTTGCGGCTCGTATTACACCATTACAAGATGGTCAAACAACTGACCTAGTTTCAGTACGTGATGGTGTACATGTTTTAAAGCTTCTTGAACGTAAACAAAATGAGCAAAAAGCTTTAGTACCTCAATTTCAAACCCGCCACATTCTCATTCAGCCATCTGAAGTAGTGACTCTTGAGAATGCTAAGCAAATTATTGATAACATCTATAAACGCTTAAAAGCTGGTCAAGATTTTGCAACACTTGCAGCAACCTATTCAAATGACACAGGTTCAGCACGTGATGGGGGAAGTTTGGGTTGGGTAACACCTGGAATGATGGTTCCTGAATTTGATAAAAAAATGCAGGAAATTCCTGTAGGTGAAATTAGCGAACCTTTCCAAACTCAGTTCGGCTGGCATATCTTACAAGTAACGGATAAACGTGAAAAAGATATGACGCATGAATATCAAGAGCGGATGGCACGTCAAATTTTAGGTGAACGCCAATTTAACACTGAGATTGATAGCTGGTTACGTGAAGTACGTGCAAACGCATATGTAGAAATCAAAGATCCAAGTCTAGATAAAAAGAACTTACAAAAGTAAGTCTTTTTCTCTTCATCAAAACCTGTGACAAACACAGGTTTTTTTATGCATGAAATTTACATAATAAAAAACCGGTTATATAAATAACCGGTTTCTATAAATTAAACCCTAACGGGAATTATTTATAGCGATCAACCATTTTCTCTAAAGAAATCGGGCGAATCTTGTCAGCATTTCCAGCTGTACCAAACGCTTCATAACGATCAATACAAATTTGCTTCATTGAATCTACAGTTTTAGCAAAGTATTTACGTGGATCGAATTCAGCTGGGTTTTCAGCCATAAACTGACGAATTGCACCAGTAGATGCTAAACGTAAGTCTGTATCGATATTGATCTTACGCACACCATGTTTAATTGCTTCTACAAGCTGTTCAACAGGTACACCATAAGTCTCTTTAATATCACCGCCAAACTCATTTATTACTTTTAACCACTCTTGCGGCACAGAACTTGAACCATGCATAACAAGATGAGTATTTGGTAATGCCGCGTGAATTTCTTTAATGCGGTCAATTGCCAAGATATCACCTGTAGGTGGACGAGTGAACTTGTAAGCACCATGTGAAGTACCTACAGCAATCGCCAATGCATCTACATTAGTATCGGCAACAAACTGAGTCGCTTCTTCAACAGAAGTAAGAAGTTGTGAGTGATCAAGTACACCTTCTGCACCAACACCGTCTTCTTCGCCAGCCATACCAGTTTCAAGGCTACCTAAACAGCCAATCTCACCTTCGACAGAAACACCACATGCATGTGCTAAAGCAACAACATTACGAGTTACATCAACGTTGTATTCGTAAGAAGTAGGTGTTTTACCATCTGTACCTAATGAACCGTCCATCATCACTGAGCTAAAGCCAAGCTGAATTGAACGCTGACAGATATCAGGGCTTGTTCCATGGTCTTGATGCATTACCACTGGAATATGTGGCCATTCTTCAATTGCAGCCAAAATAAGATGGCGTAAGAATGGAGCGCCTGCATATTTGCGAGCTCCAGCTGATGCTTGAACAATTACAGGTGAATTGGTTGCATCCGCGGCAAGCATAATTGCACGCATTTGTTCTAAGTTATTTACGTTAAATGCTGGTACGCCGTAGTTATGTTCAGCAGCGTGATCCAAGAGCTGGCGCATTGAAATGAGTGCCATAATATCCTCCCAGGTAGTGCGGCCTATTCTACCCTGTCATTTATTTCAATTCAGCAACAAATCACAGTATTTCAAAAAAAATCCCTGCATTTGCAGGGATTTTTTAACAAAAAACAACAAATTAATGTGCTTCTGAAGCAGCAGCCTCACTTGGCGCACTACCTTCAACCACATCTGTATTCTTTTCATCTAGAACTGGCTTATCAATCGCATCAATTGCTGCTTGTTGCTCAGGTGTTACTTTTTCAGAAACAGCAGTAGATGCAGCTGATTCTTGACCCGCTTGAGATGCTTCATCTTTCTTAGCACAAGCAGTCAACATCATCGGTACAATTAATATAGCAGCAAATGTAAGCTTTAAATTCATCACTATTTTCCACAGTTGGTGATTTAATGCTCTACATTTTATTGCAAATATATGACAGTTTAATGACTTATCAATGAAAAAGGGATTGGTTACCCAATCCCTTCTTATTTCTATATAACAGTATTAAGCACGTTCAAGCAAAACAGCAACTGCTGGCAATGTTTTTCCTTCAACAAACTCAAGGAATGCGCCACCACCTGTAGAAATATAACCAATTTTGTCAGCTACGTTATATTTATCAATCGCAGCTAATGTATCTCCACCACCAGCAATCGAGAATCCTTCCGATTGAGCAACCGCAAGAGAAAGTGCTTTGGTACCTTCACCAAATTGATCTACTTCAAATACGCCTACTGGACCATTCCAAAGGATCGTTTTTGATGTTGTTAAAATATCAGCAAATGCTTTAGCTGTTTCTGGACCAACGTCTAAAATCATATCATTTGCAGTCACATCTTCTACTTTCTTCACAACAGCTTGAGCTGCTGCTAAAGAACCTAAGAAATCTTCAAAATTAATTTGCGATGCATCAGCAACTACAACATCTGTAGGAAGTGGAACACTTACTTTAGCAGCAATTTGTTTAGCAGTTTCAACCAAGTCAGCTTCATATAATGATTTACCAACGTTAAAGCCAGCAGCTGCTAAGAATGTATTTGCAATACCGCCACCAACGATCAGTTGATCACAGATACTAGAAAGTGAGTTTAAAACATCGAGTTTAGTTGAAACTTTAGAACCAGCAACAATTGCAACCATTGGTTTTTCAGGAGTTTGCATTGCACGGCCTAGTGCATCTAACTCAGCAGCCAATAAAGGACCAGCAGCAGCAACTGGAGCAAAACGAGCTACACCTTCAGTAGATGCTTCTGCACGATGAGCAGTACCAAATGCATCCATAACAAATACATCACATAATGCAGCATATTTTTGAGCGAGCTCTGGATTATTTTTCTTTTCGCCATAGTTAAAGCGTACATTTTCAAGCAATACAACTTGACCAGCTTCAACTTCAACGCCTTCTAGATAATCTGTTAATAATTTAACTTCTTGGCCTAATACTTCTGTTAAATAAGCAGCGACTGGTGCAAGTGATTGTTCTGGCTTTGGTTCACCTTCAACAGGACGACCTAGATGTGAACATACCATCACTGCTGCGCCTTTATCTAAAGCAGCTTTAATAGTTGGTAATGCTGCACGTAAGCGAGCATCGCTAGTAATCACACCATTTTTGACAGGAACGTTTAAATCTTCACGAATAAGGACACGTTTGCCTGTTAAGTTAAGGTCAGTCATACGCTGAAAATTCATGTAAAGCTCTCTTTATGATTTTAAAAACGCGCCAATTTTAAATGATTACATCAAAAAAGGTTAGTTTTTTTGCATAAAAGCTGTAGAAAGCCCCAGTTTTGATTATGATAGAGGTAGTTATTTGATATTTCACCCATTATGTCTATTCATCCAGATCCACAAATCAATCGCTTAAATGTTTTAGGGGAACCTTTAGCAAGTTGTTGCTTTGACCCTATTACAGGCTATTTTAGAAATGGTTTCTGCCACACAGCAGTAACAGACCTTGGTCAGCACACCGTATGTGCACAAATGACCTCTGATTTCTTAAATTTCTCTCAGAAAATTGGTAATGATCTTATTACTCCTTTGCCAGAAGTAGGTTTCCCTGGTCTGAAACCGGGTGATTTCTGGTGTATCTGCGTAACTCGCTGGGTAGAGGCTTATCAAGCTGGTGAAGCTCCTCCTATTAAAATACATGCATGTCATCAAGCTGTATTAAGCTATGTACCTTTAGATGTATTAATGGAATTTGCAGTGTAATGGTTCAGCCACAAATTATTTTGGCATCGAGTAGTCAAACTCGCAAAGACTTAATGGACCGTCTTGGAATTAATTATATTTGTATTAGTCCCGATATTGATGAAAGTCCTCGCGATGAAACCCATGCCGATGAACTTGCAAAAAGACTCGCTTTCACAAAAGCTCAGGTGATTGCTGAACAGAATCCATCAGCCATCGTTATTGGTTCAGATCAAGTTGCTTGGCGAGAGCATACCCCGCATGACTTTATTGGCAAACCGATGACTAGTGAAAATGCCAAAGCACAACTAGCCGAAAATTCTGGTCGAATTCTTTTTTTTAGTACAGCTCTTAGCGTGCAATGGCTCGATAGAGACTTTGAGCAAACGCTTGTTGAACATTATCAAGTTAAATTTCGAAACCTGAATCAAGCTGAAATTGAACGTTACGTTTTATTAGATCAGCCACTACATTGTGCAGGTAGCTTTAAGTGCGAAAGTTTAGGAATTAGCTTGTTTGAAAAAATGATAGGCCAAGACCAGACCACACTTATGGGTCTTCCTATGATTCAACTTTGCCATATTTTAAGGCAACTTGATCTACAAATTCCTTAATTCTAGATATTTTATAAATAGGTTATTTCCATGACAGAACCTTTAACAGTTTTAGGCGGTATTACTGCCGAGCAATTTTTAGCAGAGTATTGGCAGAAAAAACCTTTACTGGTGCGTAACGGATTACCAGAAATTATAGGTCTTTTACAACCTCAAGATGTGCAAGAACTTGCCTTGGAAGAACATGCAAGTGCCAGATTGATTCGCCAAAAAGATAAAAATCCAAATGAATGGCACGTAAAGTCTTCACCTTTAACCAAAGGTGATTTTCAAAAGCTACCAAAATTATGGTCAATTTTAGTACAGGCAGTAGATCACTACTCTTTTGATCTTTCTGAACTTTGGAAAAAATTTCCTTTTATTCCTCAATGGCGCCGCGACGATATTATGGTGTCTTATGCACCTAAGGGTGGTTCAGTTGGGAAACATTTCGATTTTTATGATGTGTTTTTAGTTCAGGGTCATGGTCATCGTCGCTGGCAGCTAGGTCAAATGTGCGATGTAAATACCACATTTGTACCCAATCAACCATTAAAACTTTTGCCAGAAATAGATGTGCAATTTGATGAAGTTTTAGCACCAGGTGATTTACTCTATGTTCCACCTGGAATGGCACATTATGGGGTTGCCGAAGATGACTGCTTAACTTTCTCATTTGGCTTTCGTATGCCAAACATTGCAGGAATGATGGAACGCATTAGCGATCAATTTTCAGCCAATACTTTACTTCAAAATCCTGTTATAGACATCGCACGCAAACAAATGAGTCAAATTGGTGAAATTAACTCAACTGAACTAAGCTATCTAAAAGACTTAGTTTTAGCTCAGTTGCAAGACTCTGCAGCACTTGATGCAGCAATCATGTCTTATATGAGCGAACCTAAATATCCAGATAATATTCCAGAACCTGATGAGATCGAAGCCGATGATCTTCAAGAGATCTTACATGAAGGTTATGAAGTTCTATTAGAACCTGCCTCTCGCCTACTTTATACAGAAAATAACGGAATTCTAAACTTCTGGGGAAATGGCGAAGCGCTATGTATAGCTGAAACCTTCGCACCAAAATTAAAAGCTATTGCTGATGGAGAGAGCTTAGCTTTCGATAGCGAATTTAATGAGCTTGAAATCCTTGAAAATGTTGCTTACTTACTCAATGAATCTATTTTGATGCTTTTACCTCCTTCAGAGTAAAAAACTTTAATAAAAGTGGACTTTTCAAAACAACGGGAAGTCCACTTTTAAATTAGCCGAAAAACTCAAAAATAGATTTGTTTTTTGTTTATTAATTTTCCTTTTTAAATTTTAAAGCGACTTATCGCAAAAATATTGGAGTTAAAAGATTTTGAAAAAGGAAGTATAATTATTTAAATATATAGCCTAAAACTCTTTACCTTTCCCTTAAAAGTAAAACTTCAGCGTTTAAAAAAATAATATCTTTTTTCTATCAATAACAAACAATACCTTGTAAAATTAAATTATCTAGATTCTCATTGATAAAGATCACCGTTCAAGCTAATAGCAATTCATTTGTGAGAGGCTAAAATATGTCGAAAAAAGATGACATTATTAACACCGCATTAAGACTTTTTAACTCGTATAGCTATAATTCTATAGGTGTAGATCGCATCATTAATGAATCTGGCGTTGCAAAAATGACTTTCTATAAGCATTTTCCATCAAAAGAAAAATTAATTGAAGAGTGTCTACTTCTTCGAAATACGCTTCTACAAAACTCTCTTACTTCTGCCTTATCAAAACATGATGAGTTAGACCCTCTTGCCAGAATTAAAGCAGTATTTTTATGGTATTCCGACTGGTTTAATAGCGAAGATTTTAATGGCTGTATGTTTCAAAAAGCCTTGGAAGAGGTTTTAAAACAATATCCTTCAACACATCAACCTGCCACTTTGTATAAAGCTTGGTTGACTCAACTTATGCAAAATCTTCTTAACCAGTATGATGTAAAAGAGCCAGTTCCCCTATCTTTACTACTCGTTAATATTTTGGAAGGTATGACCATACAGGCTCAAGTCGAACATGGTTCAATAAAAATTAATGATTACTGGACTCGAGTAGAAAAATTAATCGATTTCGAAAGAGCAGCATAAAAATAAAGCGTGATATTCTTCTTCTTATATTTAATGATTCTTCTTATGTATCACGCTGCGTCTGAAAGTCATTTTGGTTCACAATTAGACGTTTTTTTCGACCTTACTGAACCAAAATATACAGACCTGTCTGTACAAAACAGATTATATATTTAAAAAATAAAAACTCAATCCTTTTTTATGATTTGTCTCAAGATAAATTAGATTTAACTATTTATCGAAAGCAAATTGAAATTGTTTTAGGTTGACTTCGTTTCACTTATACTTAACAATTACACTTATAACATAAAGCAACATTTTAGACACAAAAGAAATACAAATAGTTGTTTTTAATTAGAAAGACTACTTATTTATCAATTCCCCTTATATTGCTTTTCAACAAAAACAATTGGATTGATTAGTTTTGCTACATTCATTTTCATAAGATCAATCTATACTATGCCCGCTATATTGATATAGGTATAAAGTATGAAAGATGGACTCCAAATCGAAGAAATGAAAAATGCGGCTGATTCAGTCGTTGGAATTCTTAAATCTTTGGCTAATACAGATCGTTTATTAATTTTATGTCACTTAGCTTATGAGGAGTTAAATGTTTCTCAAATTGAAGAGAAAACCCAAATTACCCAGCCCACTCTTTCACAACAACTTATGATGCTACGCAAAAGTGATGTTGTATCAACCCGTCGTGATGGCAAGCAAATTTTTTATTCAATTAAGGATGACAATATGCATTCAATTTTAAATACGCTTCATCAGCTGTACTGTGCAAGTAAATAATATTTTTTAAATTATAAATTTATAATAATAGTAGTAACTTCCTGAAATATGCGATTTTTCAGCTTGAAAGCTTAGAGTCCAATCCAAGCACAAAGTTTTGAAAATTCGCGTAGCTTTTCTAAAAAGCTCAACCATATTTAACTTTTTGCCACCCTATTTTCTTTAGCCTATTCCATGCTTTCACAGCTTTTTGATATACCTAGTTTTTTAATGAGCAATTAACAAGCAAAACCACCAACTACAAAATTTAAAATATTAAATTAAGACCAATAAAAACAAATATTTAATATTACCATCAAGTATAAATACTTATAGGTGCTATAAAAAAGCTTAAGATTCACATCACTTAAGTATAAAATACTCCGCTTGTTCAACCTTTAGCCATGATTAGGTTAATAAGGCCTTTATATGCTTGCATTCTTTTCTCGATTAAGCTTAGTCACTAAGATTATTATCGCCATTATTCTAGGGATAGGCGTTGCATTACTATTTCCGAACGTTACGCCTTACTTAAGTTTATTTGGTGAGCTTTTCATTAAAGCCTTAAAGTCGGTTGCCCCTATTTTAGTTTTTGTATTGGTACTTTCTTCTATTGCCAACTTCCAAGTGGGTCATAGCGCCAATTTACGCCCTATTATGATTCTATATGTGGCAGGTATGTTGCTTGCAGCTTTCACAGCTGTGATTGTCAGTCTTTCTTTTCCAAGCACATTATTCCTCAATACAGTTTCACATAATGACTTACAAGCGCCTGGTAGTCTCGCAGATATATTAAAAAACTTGCTCTTAAGCTTTATTGCAAACCCTGTTCAAGCAATTAGTGAAGCTAACTTTATTGGTATTTTAGCTTGGGCAATTGGCCTAGGTTTAGCTATGCGTCATAGCTCAGACACCACAAAACAAGTGATGCAGGATGTTTCACATGCTGTAAGTGCTATTATTCATAAAGTAATTGCTTTTGCACCAGTCGGTATTTTCGGATTAGTTGCAGTGACTTTTGCCGATGCTGGCCTTGCAACACTTGAAAGCTATGCACAATTATTAGTGGTATTGTTAGGTACCATGTTCTTTGTTGCTTTAGTTATCAACCCTATTCTTGTTGCCCTTACTATACGTGGAAATCCATACCCTCTCGTATTTAAGTGTCTAAAAGAAAGTGGTATTACAGCTTTCTTTACTCGAAGCTCAGCAGCAAACATTCCAGTTAACTTAGATTTGGCAGAGCGTTTAGGTGTTAACCCATCTACAGCTAGTGTCTCTATTCCTTTAGGTGCAACAGTAAATATGGCAGGTGCAGCAGTCACGATTACTGTACTTACATTAGCTACTGTGCATACGCTTGGCATTCATGTTGATTTTGCGACAATGGTTATTTTATCAGTTGTTGCTACTGTTTCAGCTTGTGGTGCTTCGGGTGTTGCAGGTGGTTCTTTACTTTTGATTCCGGTAGCTTGTAGTCTATTTGGTATTTCAACAGAAATTGCTATGCAAGTTGTAGCGGTTGGTATGATTATCAGTGTATTGCAAGACTCTACAGAAACAGCCCTTAACTCATCTACAGATGTATTATTTACCGCAGCTGTAGATATTCGCTCTAAGCAAGCGTCTTAAGCAAAATGCCATTTCAACGCCTACCAAACTGGTTCCAACTTGGAGCCTTTTTGCTGGCATTTAATGCCGGAATGATTAATGTCTTAGGATTAATTACTCTTTTGCATCAATCTATTTCACATATGACTGGCAACGTTAGTATGCTGGCTATGAGTTTGGTAGAGTGGCAACCAGAACATATCATTTTTTTACTTCTGGTGATTATTTGTTATGTTTGCGGTTCATTTTATAGTGGTTTTATTTTAGGTAGTAGTCATTTTCGACTAGGTCGTCGTTATGGCTTACCTTTGAGCCTTGTTGCCTTATTCATTTTCCTTTGCTGGCTATTGCTTCCTTATTTTCCACGCTATGGATTATTATGGGCTTGTACGGCAATGGGGTTACAAAATGCGATGGTAAGCCACTACAAAGGAACGATTATTCGCACTACTCATCTATCTGGTGTGCTGACTGATATTGGTTTAGCACTTGGATATAAAGCCAGGGGCTTAATTGTAGAAAATCGACGTATTGTTTTACATTTACTTATTCTTGCTGGCTTCCTGCTGGGTGGAATTCTTGCCGCTTCAGTACATCCATATTTGAAACTACAATCATTTTTATTGCCAGCAATTTTAAGCTTAGCCTTAAGTATTTCTTACTGGATAGTTTATCTCTATAGTACTTCAACTTCACACAAGGACTAAGACATGGTTAAAAATGCCTTACAAGCACAGTTATTAAAAGCTGGTTTAGTTGATAATAAAAAAGCAAAAAAATTAACAAAGCAAGCTCATCACGAACAACGTCTTGGGCTAAGTAATGAAGCTGAAATCAAAGCAAATATTGAAAAAGCTCAACAAGAAAAGTTAGCTAAAGATCAGGCTTTAAATTTAGAAAAACAGAAACAGCTTGAAGAAAAAGCACTTAAAGCATCAATCATTCAGATGATTAAGCAGCACAAAATTACTGATTTTGCTGGGGATGTGGCTTATCAATTTATTGATGAAAATAAAATCAAAAAAGTGTATCTATCTCAGCAAGTTTATAACGCACTTGTTGCAGGTAGCCTAGTTATTGCTAAAGATCAAGATCAATACGCCTATCTTCCAAAAGCTTTAGGTGAAAAAATTGATCAAAAAATGCAAGGCTTCATTTTGATTAATAATGCTGAGAAAAACGAACAAGCCACTGATGAGGAAGATCCATATGCAGCATATGTTATTCCAGATGACTTAATGTGGTAATACGATACTTAGGCCTTTATGACCCACATCTAAAGGCCTTTTCTAATATGTGTAGCTGTAATAATTTAACAGATGTTCAAAATACTAATAAAAAATACTTAAAGAATAAATTCCTTCACCCTTTATCTATTAATCTCGATATAATAAATAATATTTTTAGTCCTCGCGACGTTCTTGAAGATTTCTTCGAGTCTCCATTTTTGCGTCATGTATTAATTTAAGACGTACAACATTATCAGTTCATGTGTATTTGCATATATTCACAAGATCGAAACCCTAAGTGATATTGATCTAACTGACTTTTTGCAAATTAAATTGCAAAGATTTAATTAAGTGGCTTTTGTGTCAAAGGTAGTAATTCATGCTGAAGTGGTTTGAAAAACTTGTAGATCCCTACCCAACTAAAGGTTTAGATGAACCTTTACCGACTCGTTTTTTCCCATTTGTGTGGCAAGCTACGGAAGGCCTACGCCCTTACCTATTCTTACTTATTCTTTTTACAGCAGGTGCTGCAAGCTTTGAAGCCTTACTTTTTTCAAAGATTGGACAACTCGTAGACTGGTTAAGTAAAAGTCATCCAGAAAGCTTTTTAAGTCAGCATTCTACTGATTTACTCATTTTGATTGCGGTCTTATTTACCAACATCTTTTTTGTAAATATTCAATCTATTATCAAACATCAGATTTTATATAGTACCTTCCCAATGCGTTTGCGCTGGCGCTTCCATAATCTTTTATTGAAGCAAAGCTTGGACTTTTTCCATAATGACTTTGCTGGACGACTTTCTGCGAAGGTTATGCAAACAGCATTAGCAATCCGTGAGTTCTGGATTATTTTGGGTGACATGTTGGCCTACGTCAGCATTTACTTCATTACAGTCAGCATTGTTCTTGGCGCAATTTCACCAATTTTACTTATTCCACTTTTAGTTTGGTTAAGCCTATTTTTATTAAGCGCATGGTTCTTTATCCCCCGCTTAAGTAAAGTTTCTCAGCAACAAGCCGATGCTAGAGCGATCATGACGGGCCGTGTAACAGATGCATACACCAATATCCAAACGGTAAAACTATTTGCCCATGCTGGTCGTGAAAGCCAATACGCAAAAGCATCTATGAAAGAGTTTATGACTACAGTCTATGCTCAAATGCGTTTAGGTACCCTCTTTGAAGTCAGCATCAATATGTTGTCTGCTGTTTTGTTTGTAGGTGTAATTGGTACCTCTGTTTGGCTATGGACCCAAGGTTTAGCAGCATTAGGTGTAATCGCAGCCACTACTGCAATGATTTTAAAACTTAATAGTATGGCTGAATTTATGATGTGGCATATGTCAGCCTTATTTGAAAATGTTGGAACCATTCAAGATGGTATGCAAACATTAGGTAAAAAAATCAATATTCAAGACAAACCAGATGCAAAACCACTTGCAGTGACCAAAGGTGAGATTGTATTTAAAGATGTAAGCTTTGCTTATAACAATAAAAATGTGATTGATCACTTCAACTTGCATATTAGAGCAGGCGAAAAAATAGGAATTGTGGGTCGTTCTGGCGCAGGAAAGTCGACACTGATCCAGTTGCTTTTGCACTTTTACCATCTTAAGCAAGGTGCAATTTTAATTGATGGCCAAAACATCGAAGATGTAACTCAAGATAGTCTAAGAGCTAATATTGCTTTAGTTACTCAAGATACGTCTTTATTGCATCGCTCAGTTGCAGAAAATATTAAATATGGTCGCCCTGATGCATCTGATGCAGACATGGAGAATGCTGTAAATAAAGCCAAAGCTGCTGAATTTATTCCGCAATTAGTTGATTTAAAAGGACGTAGTGGTTATAACGCTCAAGTAGGTGAACGTGGTGTTAAACTTTCTGGTGGTCAAAGACAGCGTATTGCCATTGCACGTGTATTCTTAAAAGATGCTCCTATTCTTATTTTAGATGAAGCAACTAGTGCATTAGACTCGGAAGTTGAAGCAGCAATCCAGTCAAGTTTAAATGACCTGATGGTTGATAAAACCGTTATTGCAATTGCACACCGTTTATCTACTATTGCACAAATGGACCGTTTAATCGTTCTTGATGAAGGTAGAATTGCTGAGCAAGGAACTCATGAAGAGTTAATTGCGCAAAATGGTATATACGCACAGTTATGGAAACGTCAAACAGGGGGTTTCCTAATTGAACAAAAAGTATTACAGGGTCAAGATTAATGCTTTATTTAGAAGATTTGAAAATTGGTGATCGTTTCATTAGCCGTGAATATGAAATTACCTTAGATGAAATCAAAAAATTCGCAAGCTCCTATGACCCTCAACCCTTCCATATAGATGAAGAACAAGCTAAGCACGATCCAATTTTTCAAGGAATTGCTGCTAGCGGTTGGCATACTTCTGCAATTACTATGCGGTTATGGACAGAATGTATGCCGATTCATGGCGGCCTGATTGGTTCAGAGTCTAGCTTACGGTGGCCACGCCCTACTCGACCAGGTGATAAAATTCATGTTGAAGCAGAAATTTCAGCGATCACACCATCCAAAACAAAATTAGATCGTGGTATTGTAAGTTACGTTACGCAAGCCTTAAATCAAAATGGTGACGTATTACTTATTTCAACAACAAAAATTGTTGTCTTTAAAAAGAATGTTTAAAACATGGTTGATATGATTGTCTAACAGTTTTTATAAACTCAGATTATATTTCATGACAAGATGTTTAAGAAATGCATGTGACAAATTGATGAGAGCAATGGAACGCATATGAAAATTACCTCAGCTCGTCAAGATCAAGGTATTCCGGGAGTCTATGGCTTATTGCTATTAGATGTTGTTTCGCGTTGGGGATATAACGATGAAACATTATTTGCTCCATTTCATCTTACTAGTGAGCAACTGGCCGATCCTGATTATCGTATTTCTACACCTGTAGCAAACGAACTAGTTAAACACGCGCTTAATTTAACTGGTGAAACCACGTTGGGTTACCATCTTGGTACTCAAATGCGTATTTCGATTCATGGCTTCATTGGCTATGCGATTATGACAGCCAAAGATATTACAGAAGCAATTGCCCTTGCAGCACGCTTTATTCAACTACGTCTACCTTTTTTACAACTCTATTTTTCAACGTTTGGCCCAAAAGCTACCCTACAATTACAGTGTGACATCGAACTTGAACCTCTAAGAACAGAAATCGTTTTAGGTTTGACCATTGGTATTATGAGTATGGCCAAAGCGATTACGGGTATCGAAGATTTAGCTGGTGATGTAGATTTGGACTTTCCTGAACCAGAAGGCTTTGAAAAGTATAGAAATAAACTAAGCAGCACAATTCGCTTCAACCAGCCACATCTGATTTCAAGTTTTGATAAAAAATACTTAGGAATTAAGTTAGTTAATGCTGATCCTATCGCAAGTCAGGTTGCTATTAATCAGTGCGAAGCCGAACTTTCCGCTTTAGGTGAGCGCCGTCGTTTAGCAATGCGAGTTCGTGATATTTTAAGTAATTCTGAACAACATTATTTAAGCATTGAAAATGTAGCTGAATGTCTACACATGTCAGACCGTACACTAAAGCGCCAATTAGCGGCTGAAGGAACTTCATTTTCTACATTGGTTGATGAAGTGCGCTATCGACATGCAACATCTCTACTTTCACGTACAGATTACAGTCTTGAACAAATTGCAGATGAACTTGGCTATTCAGACGTTGCAAATTTTAGCCGTGCTTTTAAACGCTGGAGTGGCCGTAGCCCAAGCAACTGGCGTAAAGACCCATACTTATAATGTTTAAAACTATTGGACACAAGCTTAAGGAGTTACCATGAATCATCCTTCTGAACTGAAGTATGCACGTACACATGAGTGGGTAAAGATTGAGGGTGATCTTGTTATTACAGGGATTACCGATCATGCACAAGATGAACTTGGCGATTTGGTTTACGTTGAAACTCCAGAAGTTGGGAGTAAAGTTACTGCTGGCGAACAAGCTGGTGTGGTTGAATCAGTAAAAACTGCTTCTGACATCCATGCTCCTGTTTCAGGCACTGTAGTAGAAGTAAATACTGACCTTGAAGATGATCCTGATTTTGTAAATGACGATCCATATGGAAAAGGCTGGATTTATAAAATCAAACCAGACAACATTGCAGATGTTGAAAAACTTTTAACAAATGCAGAATATGAAGCTGGCTTATAAAAGATAGCTATAGCTTTTCATATTTAATAAAAACCAGTTTAGTCTTAAACTGGTTTTTTCTTTATCTATTATCTATTCAAATTCAGTTTTACGAATCGGTAACTTCTATGACAAAGCTTGTTGTATTCTCTGGCGCTGGCATGAGTGCTGAAAGTGGAATTAGCACTTTTCGTGACAGCAATGGCTTATGGGAAAATTACGACATCCAACAAGTTGCCACACCTGAGGCATGGCAAAAGAACCCTGCTCTAGTTCAACGCTTTTATAATGAGCGACGTAAAAATATTTTAGAGGCTGAACCCAACGAAGCTCATCACTATATTGCCAAACTACAAGACTACTTTGACGTACAAGTGATTACTCAAAATATTGATGATTTACATGAACGGGCTGGAAGTTCTAACGTTTTACATTTGCATGGAAATATTCGTTTAGCGAAAAGCTCTGGCCCGAATGCACAATTTACAACACAGTTTTACCATATTAATGGTTGGAAGCTAGATTTAGAACAAGACTTTTGCCCAGATGGCTATCCCCTGCGTCCACATGTAGTCTGGTTCGGTGAAACTGTACCTGCCTATGAAGAAGCAGTTCAATTAGTACAGAGTGCAGATATTTTTATTGTGATCGGCTCGACATTAAGCGTATATCCAGTTGCAGCTTTAGTTCATGAAATTTCAAATCAATGTAAAGCCTACTATATAGATCCAAATGCGGATCATCTGCGTGTTCCTCACCAATATGAGTTATTAAAGATGTCAGCAACTCAAGGAATGCATAAAATTTTTGAAAATTTAATCAGCTAATTGCTATTTTTAGACACTAAATAAGCCCAACGTGTATAAAAAAATTATTAATTGAACAAAAAATTGTCGATTTTTTTAACTTTATTCTAAATTTCTATAAATTTTTTTTGACCAATAGCCTATTTATAACTCTATATTGATTTAGTTTTTTTCAGAATGGCGTTTTTTTGCTGAAAAAATTTAAAAAAATAAATATTAAAAAATTATAAGTTAATGATTAATATTATAATTTTATATCTCTAAAATCAATTTATTTCAAGTTACACAATGATACAAAAGTACAATATAAAAATAACAGTGCAAAAAAAATCTTTTGTGGTTGAATCTCAACCTCTTGGATGCCGTACAAGAAAACAGCGACCTGGATTAGGTTACAATCACGGATTATGGATATAAGGACACACATCCATTATGAGTTATTTTGATCCCACCCTCATCATGTTTATGGTGTACATCGTAGCAATGGTTCTTATTGGCTTATTTGCCTACCGTGCTACAAGCGACTTCTCAGATTATATTCTCGGTGGTCGTAGTTTAGGCAGTTTCGTAACTGCATTATCCGCAGGCGCATCAGACATGAGTGGTTGGCTGCTCATGGGTTTACCAGGCGCGATTTATCTTTCTGGTTTATCTGAAGCGTGGATTGCAATTGGTCTTATTATCGGTGCTTGGCTTAACTGGCTACTGGTTGCTGGTCGATTACGCGTTCATACTGAAGTCCAAAATAATGCACTCACGTTGCCAGATTATTTTACAAGTCGTTTTGACGATCAGAAAAAAGTACTTCGTATTTTCTCTGCCGTTATCATCTTGGTTTTCTTCGCAATTTATTGTGCTTCAGGCATGGTAGCAGGCGCCCGTCTATTTGAAAATTTATTCGGAATGTCTTACAACACGGCTATTTGGCTCAGTGCTATCGCGACCATCAGTTATGTTTGTATTGGTGGATTCTTAGCAATTAGCTGGACCGATACGTTCCAAGCTGGCTTAATGATTTTTGCTCTGTTGTTAACACCAATTGTGACTTACCTTGCGATTGGCGATACGACTCATTTCGTTACGCTCATTGAAACTGCGCGCCCGCATGCGTTTAACATCATCTCAGATTTGAGTGTTGTGGCGGTTCTATCCTCCATGGCATGGGGCTTAGGTTACTTTGGTCAACCACATATCCTTGTACGTTTCATGGCTGCTGACTCTGTAAAATCAATTCCTGCTGCGCGCCGTATTGGTATGACTTGGATGATTTTATGTTTAGTTGGTGCTGTCGGCGCGGGTTTCTTCGGTATTGCTTACTTCCAGCAACACCCTGAATTAGCAGCAGTTGTAAGCAAAAACCCTGAAACTGTATTTATGGAATTGACTAAAATCTTATTCAATCCATGGATTGTAGGTATCATTTTGGCTGCAATTTTAGCTGCTGTAATGAGTACATTGAGCTGCCAGCTTTTGGTATGTTCGAGTGCATTAACAGAAGATTTATACAAAGGCTTCATTCGTAAGAACGCTTCTCAGAAAGAGCTTGTATGGGTTGGCCGTGTTATGGTTCTTGCGATTGCTGTTCTTGCGATTGCTCTTGCTGGTAACCCAGACAGTAAAGTTCTTGGTCTTGTTGCTTATGCATGGGCTGGTTTCGGTGCTGCATTTGGTCCGCTTATCATCTTGTCATTGTTCTGGAAACGTATGAATTTACAAGGTGCTCTAGCGGGTATGATCGTTGGTGCAGTTGTAGTGATTGGCTGGAAAAATCTTTTCGCAGACACTGGTGTTTACGAAATCATTCCAGGCTTTATCCTTGCATTTATCAGCATCATTGTAGTGAGTCTCTTAACTAAAGCGCCAAATACGACAGTAACTGGCCGCTTTGAAAAAGCAGATGAACTCTACAAAGAAAGCGTATAAGTTATTGAAATAAATCAAAGGGGCTTCGGCCCCTTTATTTATTTTTAGTTTTGATTTTAATTTTTGAAGTATCTTTTACAACTTGCATAACTGGATAACTACGAGTCTCTTTTACCCCTGGTAATTGCCACAGTACCTGCCCCGCAATTCGTCTAAACTCTTCCATGCTGCCACTTCGTAATTTAATTAAAAAATCAAACCCACCACTCACCATATGGCATTCAACAATTTCAGGATAGTGAACCACAGCATCAATAAACTCATCTAAAACATTGGGGGTAGTCTTATCTAATAGCACCTCTACGAACACCAAAAAATTTGCGTTTAACTTGATTGGATTCAATTTCGCTTCATATCCCAAAATGAAATCATCCTTTGTCAACTTCTGCACTCGAGCCATAACAGCAGTTGGGGACAAGTTGACAAGTTCCGCCAATTTACTATTAGAAATTCGCCCATCTGTTTGAAGAATATCCAAAATTTTTAAATCAGTACGGTCAAGGCTTAATATTGGGCCATTCATCTGAATTTTCCTCTAAAAAATGGGCTAAATATAGTGAGTTATTCGGTGTTTCTTCTGTAATGATAAATTATCTAAACCTCTCTACTCAAGATGGCAGTATGAGAGTTGCTTGGCGGAAACAGATATGAACACAATGGATACTTTTCATCAAATGGATAAATCTCACCAAGGCTATATCACCGAATTTAACGATAAAAGTGAGTTTGAACAACGCATTAATACAGCTTGGCGACGTGCTGAACCAGAAGCTGTAGAAGAGCTATTACAAGCTGCCGCGGTATCTGATGATTTAGATCATAAAATTTATGACCTTGCTTTTAATCTTGCCAATAATTTACGTGAACGTAAGACCTCTTCGGGTAAAGCAGGTATTGTTCAAGGGTTATTACAAGAATTCTCTCTTTCTTCACAAGAAGGCGTGGCGCTCATGTGTCTTGCCGAAGCTTTGCTTCGTATTCCAGACTCAGCAACACGTGATTTGCTTATTCGAGATAAAATCAATCAAGGTAACTGGAAAGAACATGTTGGCCAAAGCAGCTTAATGTTTGTAAATGCTGCAGCATGGGGCCTCATGTTAACTGGTAAGCTCATGGAAACTCCTAAGCAAACCAGTCTTTCAAGTGTACTTACTGGCCTTTTAGCACGCAGTGGACGTGGCATCATTCGTAAAGCTGTTGACGTTGCAATGCGTATGATGGGTGAACAGTTTGTAACTGGTGAAACCATTGAAGAAGCTGTAGACCATGCGAAAGTACTCGAAGACAAAGGTTTCCGCTATTCTTACGATATGTTAGGTGAAGCAGCTTTAACCGAACATGATGCTGAACGCTACTTTAACGATTATACACAAGCCATTCATGCAATTGGCAAAGCGTCTAATGGTAAAGGTGTTTATGATGGCCCGGGCATTTCAATTAAGCTTTCTGCTTTACACCCTCGTTATCAACGCGCGCAAATTGAACGTGTTCATCAAGAACTTTACGGCAAAGTATTTGAACTCGCTCGTTTGGCTAAAAAGTACAATATTGGCTTAAATATCGATGCTGAAGAATCAGAACGTTTAGAAATTTCTCTTGAGTTACTAGAACGTCTTTGCTTCGAGCCAGAACTTGCAAACTGGAAAGGTATTGGCTTCGTTATTCAAGCTTACCAAAAACGCTGTTTCTTCGTGGTTGATTATATTATTGACCTTGCAAAACGCAGCCAAAAGCGTCTCATGATTCGTCTTGTGAAAGGTGCATATTGGGATAGCGAAATTAAGAAAGCGCAAATCGAAGGTATGGATGACTATCCTGTCTTTACCCGTAAAGTACATACCGATTTATCTTATATCGCGTGTGCTAAAAAACTACTTGCAGCACCTGATTTCATCTATCCACAATTTGCAACTCATAATGCTCAAACATTGGCAACGATCTATCATTTAGCGGATCCAAGCAAATATTATGCTGGACAATATGAATTCCAATGCTTACATGGCATGGGTGAACCGCTTTATGAACAAGTTGTTGGTCCACGCGAGCAAAATAAATTAGGCGTACCATGCCGTATTTATGCTCCTGTTGGTAACCACGAAACTTTGTTAGCTTATTTAGTTCGTCGTTTACTCGAAAATGGCGCGAATACTTCATTCGTTAACCGTATTGCCGATAAAACACTTAAAGTTGAAGATCTTATCCAATCTCCAATTTATGATATTCGTCATGCAGCTAAGCTTGAAGGTTCAGTTGGTTTAAAACATCCATCAATTCCTCTACCTTTAGATATGTACGGAACACTTCGTAAAAACTCTAAAGGTTATGACTTAGCAAATGACACCCCACTTGCAGCTTTAGATAGCACAGCTCAAGAATTACGTAATCGTATTTGGCAAAGTCATCCATTATTGGCAAATAACGAGTCGTTAGAGCAAGGTCATTCTGTTGCAATTACAAACCCAGCACAAAATGATGAAATTGTTGGTTATGTGCAAGAAGCTGATCTTAAGCATGTTGAAATTGCACTTAATGCAGCTGAACAAGCTCAATCAGAATGGTCAAATACGCCTAAAGAACACCATGCTCAATACTTAAAACGTGCAGCTGACCTAATGGAAAGCCGTATTCAAGAGTTGATGGTATTACTTTGCCGTGAAAGTGGTAAAACTTATGCCAATGCGATTGCAGAAGTTCGTGAGGCTGTAGATTTCCTACGTTACTACGCAACTCAAGTTGAGAATCTTCCTGCAAATACAGCTATTCAACCTTTAGGTACTGTACTTTGTATTAGCCCGTGGAACTTCCCTCTTGCAATTTTCTCTGGTCAAATTGCTGCAGCATTAGTCAGTGGTAACTGCGTTATTGCTAAACCTGCTGAACAAACCCCATTAATCGCAGCTCAAGCAGTTCAGATTTTATGGGAAGCTGGTATTCCACATGGTGCTGTACAGTTACTTCCTGGCCGCGGTGAGACAGTCGGTGCTCAGCTTAGCCAAGATAGCCGTATTGATGGCATCATGTTTACTGGTTCGACTGAAGTTGCAAAAATTTTACAGAAAACCGTTGCGAAACGTTTATCTGAAAATGGTCAATCGATTCCTCTCATTGCAGAGACTGGCGGTCAAAATGCAATGATTGTGGACTCATCAGCATTAACTGAACAAGTCGTACTCGATGTTGTGAGTTCTGCTTTTGATAGCGCGGGTCAACGTTGCTCTGCTTTACGTATTTTATGTGTACAAGAAGACAGTGCTGCAACCGTGATTAAAATGCTTAAAGGCGCAATGCAACAGTTGATCGTAGGTAACCCTGCGATTTTAAAAACTGACATTGGTCCTGTTATTGATGACGAAGCGAAACAGACGATTGATCAACACATCCAAAAAATGAAGTCGAAAGGCTATCCAGTACATCAGTTGATGTTTGGAGCAACAAGCCAGAATGAACTAGATAAAGGAACCTTTATTGTACCAACAGCAATTGAACTCCCTAACCTGGATGATTTGCAGCGCGAAGTTTTTGGTCCAGTTCTCCACATCATTACCTATAAGTATGGCGAGCTTGAGCAGTTGATCTCACGTATTAATGCCAAAGGTTATGGTTTAACAATGGGTCTGCATACCCGTATTGATGAAACCATTCAAACGGTCATTCAACATGCTGAAGTTGGTAACCTTTATATCAACCGTAATATTGTGGGTGCTGTCGTTGGTGTACAACCATTCGGTGGTGAAGGTTTATCTGGTACAGGCCCGAAAGCTGGTGGTCCGCTTTACATGTATCGCTTGATGCAGCAGTGTTCAAACAAAGTATTAGCAACACCATTTGCTATGAAGACTGAGCAAACTGCTTTTGAAGGCTTTAACCGTGAGGTTTATAAGAGCTTACAAAATTGGGCAAAACAACATTTACCACAAGCAAATCGCGAAATTGAACCATTTGGTGTTGGTAAATTTTATGAGTTACAAGGCCCTACTGGGGAAAGTAACCAATATATTATTTTGCCACGTCATCGTGTTCTTTCTATCGCAGATACAGAACAAAATCAGTTGCATCAGTTACTCGCAATTTTTGCAGTGGGTAGCCAAGCGGCCGTAATGCCAAATAGTCCGTTATTGGCAAAATATAAACAAACATTGCCAAAAGATGTGCTTGCTGCAATTACTACAGTTAAAAATATCGCATCAGATGATTTTGATGCAGTTTTACATCATGGTAATCGCGAAGAGATCTTCTCATTACAGCAAGAGATTGCTACTCGCTCTGGTGCAATTGTTGGTATTACCCATGTTGAACCAAATGAGAATATTCCACTTGAACGTTTAGTGATTGAGCGTGCGATTAGTGTGAATACAGCTGCAGCTGGTGGTAACGCAAGCTTAATGACAATGACTGATTAATTGATAATTTTTCTAAAAAAGCCCAAATCTCAGTATTTGGGCTTTTTTATTTAATAAAGTAATCTATTCTTAAATATATAAATTTTATCAAATCGAGATTCTAATAATGGTCTTTTTAGAACCAGAACAATATCAACAAAGATGCGCTCAGCTTTTTAATTCATATCAAAAAGACATCTCCACACTTCTACCATTTGCCAAAATTGAGCATATTGGTTCATCTGCAATACCGAATGCAATTTCAAAAGGTGATTTAGATATTTATATTGAAGTTAAACCTGATCAATTTAAATTCGCAATTGAACGCTTAAAAACACTTAATTTTATCGAAAAACAAAATACATTAAGAACACATGAGCTTTGTATGCTCGAATCACTCAACAATGATGATGTAGCATTTCAAATTGTAGTCACAAATTCAGTATTCACATTTTTCTTAACATTTAAAAATAAGCTTATAAGCTCACCCAAGTTGGTTAATGAATATAATGAATTAAAATTACAGTGTAGCCATTTAGACCCCGATCAATATAGAACAATAAAATCAGATTTTATTAATCGTGTTTTAAATTAGCTGTAGTTTAGACACCTCCCTTCTCTTATGAATATCTGGTTAAAATTGGCTCCTGTAAGTTCAATTTTTTTGATACCATTCACTATTTGATTCTGTCTAAATTTTCTTTGTCTATGACCTCTTCTTATCGTCAACAACTTCAAGCTAAAATTGAACGTATTACTACTCAATTTTCTGAATTTACACCACCTACATTAGAAGTGTTTGAATCACCTGAACAACATTTCCGTATGCGTGCTGAATTTCGTATCTGGCATACAGAAAATGATATGTTCTATGCCATGTTTGAGCGTAACGATGACGACAAGCAAAAAACCGTTGTACGCATTGATGAGTTTCCAATTGCAGATCAAAGCATCAATGATTTAATGCCAAAACTTTTGGAAGAACTCAAAGCTGAACCCAAGCTTTCTAATCGTTTATTTGAAGCTGATTTCCTCGCAACACTTAGCGGCGAAATGTTAGTTACCCTCATTTATCACCGTAAATTGGATCAAGAATGGGAACAAGCCGCTAAAGCGCTTGCCGATAAATTAGATATTAAGATTATGGGCCGTAGTCGTGGCCAGAAAATTGTTATTGGTGATGATTTCGTTGTTGAAGAATTCGAACTTTTAAATCGTTCCTTTAAATACAAGCAAATCGAAAGTAGCTTTACCCAGCCTAATGCACAAGTTTGCAAAAAAATGCTTCAATGGGCATGTGATGCAGCTGAAGGATCAAAGAAACACTTGTTAGAACTCTATTGTGGTAATGGTAATTTTACACTTCCACTCTCTTTAAAGTTCGAACGAGTGCTTGCTACTGAGCTTGCAAAATCATCTGTTTATGCTGCTCAATGGAACATAGAACAAAACCAAATCGATAATATTCAAGTAGCACGTCTCTCGGCTGAAGAGTTTACTCAAGCTTATCAAGGTGAGCGCGAATTCCGCCGTCTACAAGAAGCGAATATTGATATTCAAAGCTATGACTTTGACACCGTATTTGTAGATCCGCCGCGTGCAGGAATTGATGATGAGACTTTAAAACTTCTACAAGGTTTTGAACGTATTATCTACATTTCATGTAACCCTGACACGTTATATGAAAATCTAAAAACTCTCAGTCAAACTCATCGAGTGACTAAATTCGCCTTATTTGATCAGTTCCCTTATACGCATCATGTCGAGTCTGGAGTTTTACTTGAGAAGATTTAAACAAAATCTTTCATTGTAAAGTTTTAAATAAGGAGGCTACATACCTCCTTATTTTTTAACGTTTTATTAGTTAAGTATTTAAATTTTCAAAAAATATCAAGTCATCTATTCGTCATAATTTCGTTTAACTCAAGCATTCCCATCGAAAATTCTCGAGTTCAAGTGGTGGATTTATCACTTATAGAGTCTTGTATTTTATTTTAAATTGGCTATATTTCGAGCTATGTTAGGTTGTATATGAAGGCTCTATGAGTTTTTGGCAAAAGCTGTTCTTGGCAGATCAACAGCATAACGAGCATAAAAACCAAACTGCTTGTGTTGAAAATGACTGCTCATGTAAAACTAATGAACAACTTCTAAGTGCACTTGCACAAGCAACAGATGAAGATGTCATTAAGGGAATTAAAAAAGTTCTTATTTCCCGTGGTTATAGCCGAAAAGAGTTAAATGAACTCACTCAAAAACCGTCTATTCATTAATTAAAAAGCCAGTCTTGTACTGGCTTTTTTATATTTCACTTTACTGCACAATTGGACTCATCTACCCAACCGACCATTGGTCCCATTTGAAATTGCTGATCGTTCCGATTGTTCTTTTGCATATATAAACTAGAAATAGAACCATCGAGATATAAAGCCTGCTCTACTTTAAGGTTCCTTTGAAAAAACTCAGCAAAATTATAGAAATTCACCCTATTTTTCGATATTACAAAGTAAAGTTTATTATCTCGAATACCAACTCCATTACGAATTTTCTTTGATTGAGAGTCTGATAAAAAAAGAGAATTTATCTTTCCATCAATAACTAACATTGGGCCAGATTGTGTTGCATAATCAAATTTCAAATTTTTTCGGCTATATTGTTGAGTAGTTAAAACAAAGGCCTGTTTTTTATTCCAAGCTACTACCCCATTCGGCTGTAAAAAGAAATTTCCCAATCCTTTATGCTCATTTAAGGGCTGAACTACCTTAGCTCGTTCAATATACAACCCTACTGGAGAAAATCCTAAATGAAACATCCCCGCATTCATTGCAAAGCTAAGCTGCTCGCACTGCTTTAATTGTTCCTGAATAGTGTTAAAGCTTTTATAGTATTGCTGCTTATTAGGATTCTTTAAAAACAAACGTAATGCTTTAAAATCGCTGATCGAGACCACATCGTATTGCTCACCTTCCACCGTTTTAACCTGCTGATGCGCTATAGCATATGCAGACTGAAGCAAAAGCCCATATAAAGCTAAGCACCCGACGACCCATTTCATTTAACATCACCTGACATGACATTTTCCCTTCATATTAAGTTCTTAAATTATATACAAGAAATATGAATAGCTTGAATATGCATCAAATTCCTTCATTCGACGTAATCAATACACTGCAAATTGCTGATATTGGTTATAATGTTTAGCAGCTTTTCAATAAAAGCCATTTACACTTTATTGGATCAGCGTAAGCATGCAACAACCGAATAAACGCTACCCTTTAGGGGCTCACCTCATCGTAAAGCATCTCGGCTATAGCCATCATGGTATATATGCAGGGAGAGGTCGAGTTATCCATTATTCCGGCTTAGCTCATTTCATCAAAAAACGCCCGATTGAAATCACTTCAATAGATGCTTTCTCACATGGCAAAAAAATACACGTCCGTTCTTATGACAAACCTCGTTATAAAGGAAAGATTGTCGTTCGCCGAATGCGTTCACGTATGCATGAAAACCACTATCATTTGATTATTAATAACTGTGAACATCTATGTAGTTGGGCAATTACCGGCATTGAAAGTAGCACTCAAGTTGAACGTATGATGCATCGTTTAACAACTATTGGCTATGTAAGCTCAATTATGAGCTATATGAATGGTATGATGCTCACCGTTGCAACTACGTGTTTTGCTCTGGTTCTGTATATTAAAAAGAAACTACGCGATCAAGCAAAAAGAAAAGTTCCTACTTACCAGTTCTTAAGAGAAAAATCTCAGAAAAGAAATATCGATCCTTCAGCGCCTTTAGTATTTATAGACCCAGATAAAAAAGAGCCAGTCTAAATAAAAAAGCCCTCATATTTGAGGGCTTTTTAGAAAACTTATAACTTATTTTTTAGCTGCATTAGCAACAGTTGCTTCTGTCGTAATATTTACAGTGATTTTATCACCAACATTAGGCACATAACTTCCTAAACCAAAGTCAGAACGCTTGAATGAAGTTGTAGCATTAAAACCAATCGCTGGAACTTTAGCCATTGGATGCTCGCCCTGCTTGTTTAAAACAGCGTCAAGTACAACTGGCTTAGTTACGCCTTTAACAGTTAAGTCACCAGTAATTTTAAAGTGCTTTTTGTCTTTGGTTTCAACTTTAGTACTTTTAAACGTAATATTTGGATATTTAGCAGCATTAAACCAAGCTTCTTCTTGGAACTCTTTATCTAAAGCAGGTACGTTTGTATTTACACTGCTTAAAGGAATAGTCACATTTACAGATGAGTTTGCTGGTTTAGCATTATCAACTTTAATTACACCTTGGATATCCGAGAAGTTAGCGCTTGGAGTAGAGAAACCAAAGTGATTCCATGAGAAAACAGTAGCTGTATGTGTTGGGTCAATTTTGTAGTCTACTGGTGCAGCTAAAGTAACTGAACTAGCCAATGCTACTGCCAAACCGAAGCTTAATGTTTTAAGATGCATTTTTCGTATCCTTTATTGATATAGTCATTAGTGTATACATCAAGTAATTTAATTCACTATTCTTTATAAAACGATATGTTTCATCCATGCAACAATAAAAGCGTTACAGTTGTTATTCAAAAACAATATTATAAAGTTTAGATATTCTTCTATTCGAAGCTTCAGATTTATTAATTTTTATTACGATTTTATTCATGAATAACAAGGTAAAACATGGTTAATACAGCCCAAGCACAAAGTACTTCTACCCCATATCGAGTAACTCTTACCGATCCTTCAGGTCATCAATGGTTTGCAGATGAACCAACTGATAAAGGTGGACAAGATACAGCTCCGAACCCGATTCAGCTTTTATTAGCCGCTTTAGGAGCTTGCACTACAATTACATTAGAAATGTATGCGAATCTTAAAGGTATTAAGCTTGATCATGTTCAAGTGGATTTAGCATTAAACCCAAATGGCGAACCTGAAAAAGGCCAAAATAATATTGAGCGTAAAATTACGCTCAAAGGTGAATTTACTGAAGACCAGCATAAGCGATTACTAAAAGTTGCAGAGAATTGCCCTATTCATAAGTTATTAACCTCTCAGATTAATATCCAAACAGAACTCACTAGTTAACTTCTCAAATAAAAAAAGCGCTCTATCTAGAGCGCTTTTTTACACTACTTTAATATTTAAGCAGTTAATTCTTTTACCGCTGCAACAACAGCTTCAGTCGTAATACCAAAGAATTGGAACAAATCTTTTGCTGGCGCAGACTCACCATAAGTTGTCATACCAATTACTTTGCCATCAAGACCAACAAACTTCCACCAATAGTCAACATGAGCCGCTTCAACAGCAACACGCGCACGGATATGAGCTGGTAATACTGCTTCACGGTATGCAGCATCTTGCTTCATAAACTCTTCTGCACATGGCATAGAAACTACACGCACACCTTCAAGTTGTGCATAAGCTTCCATTACTAAAGAAATTTCAGAACCAGTTGCAATAATAATTGCTTTTAATTCGCCTTTTTCTTGAGCAAGTACATAACCACCTTTTGCAGCGTTTTGAATTTGCTCTTCAGAACGTGTTTGGAATGGTAAGTTTTGACGAGAGAAAATAAGTGCTGTAGGGCCATCTTTGCGTTCTAAAGCAGATTTCCAAGCAATTGCAGTTTCTACAGTATCCGCAGGACGCCATGTATTTAAGTTAGGTGTACCACGTAATGAAGCAATTTGTTCAATCGGTTGGTGAGTTGGACCATCTTCACCCAGACCGATTGAGTCATGTGTATAAACATGAATTACACGTTGTTTCATTAATGCAGACATACGTACTGCATTACGTGCATATTCCATAAACATTAAGAATGTTGCAACGTAAGGAACGAAACCACCATGCAATGCAACGCCATTAGCGATCGCAGTCATACCAAATTCACGTACGCCATAGTAGACATAGTTACCAGCTGGGTTTTCTTGAACACCTTGGCAACCTTTCCAAAGTGTTAAGTTAGAACCTGCTAAGTCAGCGGAACCACCTAACAATTCAGGTAATAAAGGACCAAATGCTTGTAATGTATTTTGGCTTGCTTTACGAGTTGCAATTGTCTCGCCTTTCGCATTTGTTTCACGAATGAAAGCATCTGCTTGCGCTGCAAATTCTGCTGGTAAGTCACCACTGATACGACGAAGTAACTCAGCCGCTTCAGTTGGATATTTTGCTTGATATTGTGCAAATACCGCATTCCAAGCTGCTTCAGATTCACTACCTTTTGCTTTTGCATCCCATGCAGCATATACATCAGCAGGAATAACAAATGCTTCTTCGTTCCAGCCTAATGCTTCACGAGTTAAAGTAATTTCATCTTTACCTAATGGCGCACCATGACAGTCTTCTTTACCCTGCTTATTCGGTGAACCTAAACCAATAATCGTTTTACACATAATGATTGTTGGTTTCTGAGTTTCAGCTTTTGCTTCGATTGTCGCTTGACGAATCGCATCAGCATCATGACCATCTACACGAAGAACTTGCCAACCATAGGCTTTGAAACGCTCTTCTGTATCGTCGCTGAACCAACCTTCTACTTCACCATCAATTGAAATGCCATTATCATCATAATAAGCAATCAATTTACCAAGTTGTAAGGTGCCAGCTAAAGAACATACTTCGTGAGAAATACCTTCCATTAAACAGCCATCACCTAAGAAACAGTAAGTGAAATGGTCAACAACTTTTAAATCATCTTTATTAAATTGAGCAGCCAATGTTTTTTCTGCTAAAGCAAAACCAACAGCATTAGCAATACCTTGACCTAAAGGACCAGTTGTCGTCTCTACACCCGGTGCATAGCCATATTCAGGATGACCAGGAGTTCTAGAATGCAATTGACGGAACTGTTTTAAATCTTCAATTGAAAGATCATAACCTGTTAAATGAAGCAAAGCGTATTGCAACATTGAGCCATGGCCATTTGATAAAACGAAACGGTCACGGTTTGCCCATTGTGGATTTGTTGGGTTGTGATTTAAAAACTCACGCCAGACGACGTCAGCAATATCTGCCATCCCCATTGGAGCACCTGGATGCCCTGAGTTTGCTTGTTGCACAGCATCCATTGCCAATACACGAATTGCATTTGCAATACGACGTTCGTTTAAAGGGGTCGTCATAGATCAGAATCCAATTTTAATAGATTGATGAAAAGAAGAAGATGAATAACCATTCAATGCCGCTATATTGTCTTAAAAAAAAGGCTTAGGGTAAACCCCAACACGGTATATTTCTTTATTTTTAACCGTTTCTTGGTTACACAAAAAACATTTGAATCTTTAAGTTATACAAAACAGTGTTCATTTTTCTGCACAACGACTAAAGGTAAGAGTATTTATCTGGTTAGCTTTTGATATATAAATAAAATAATTAGCTAATCTTGTATGCGTTGATCATGTTTCTTTACTTTAAAATTCAAATTCTGATATTTAAGATTTTTTATTAAGTTATATGTTTAAAAAACACACTAGCAAGAAGTTGTTAAAATATAAATACTTTAAATTAAAGCTTTCTATATCAATTTTGCTAATACACTTATCAATTAAAACACACTATAAATGAAATAAATTCATGCTTTTTAGTCAGTATGAACTGGTCCTCAAGCTCAAGTCGATGTAACATATTATGTCTTTTGAAATAACCAAGATAGGACTTTCATGCGCGAGTACGCTGTTTTTACCTCGGAATCTGTAAGCGAAGGTCATCCCGATAAAATGGCCGACCAAATTAGCGACGCTATTTTGGATGCAATCTTAAAAGAAGACCCATACGCACGTGTTGCTTGTGAAACACTGGTAAAAACAGGCGCTGTTGTACTTGCTGGTGAAGTAACAACGACTGCTAATATTGATGTTGAAGCTGTTGTTCGTAATACTGTTAACGGTATTGGTTATCACCACTCTGATCTTGGCTTTGATGGATCAACGTGTGCTGTAATCAATATGATTGGTAAACAATCTCCTGAAATTGCTCAAGGTGTAGACCGTCAAAAACCAGAAGATCAAGGTGCTGGTGACCAAGGCCTAATGTTCGGTTATGCAAGCCGTGAAACAGACGTGCTTATGCCTGCGCCGATTTCTTATGCTCACCGCTTAATGGAGCGTCAAGCTGAACTTCGTCGTTCAGGTGCCCTTCCATGGTTACGCCCAGATGCAAAAAGCCAAGTTACTTTTGCCTATGAAAATGGCAAGCCTGTACGTCTAGATGCTGTTGTTTTATCTACTCAGCACGATCCTGAAATTTCTCAAAGCCAGCTTAAAGAAGCAGTTATTGAAGAAATTATCAAACCGATCATCCCTGCTGAAATGTTCCATGCAGCTACTAAGTTCCACATTAACCCAACAGGTATGTTCGTTATTGGCGGCCCTGTAGGTGACTGTGGTTTAACAGGTCGTAAAATTATTGTTGATACATACGGCGGTATGGCTCGTCACGGCGGTGGTGCTTTCTCTGGTAAAGATCCATCTAAAGTTGACCGTTCTGCTGCTTATGCTGGTCGTTATGTTGCAAAAAATATCGTAGCTGCTGGTCTTGCTGACAAATGTGAAATTCAAGTGAGTTACGCAATTGGTGTAGCAGAACCTACTTCGATTTCAATTAATACCTTTGGTACAGCAAAAGTTTCTGATGAGTTGATTATTCAACTTGTACGTGATCATTTCGATTTAAGACCGTTTGGTATTACTCGTATGTTGGATCTTCTTCAACCAATGTACAAACAAACCGCGGCTTATGGTCATTTTGGTCGCGAAGGTTCAGATTCTGCATTTACTTGGGAAAAAACTGATAAAGTTGATGCCCTTAAAGATGCTGCTGGCCTCTAAAATAAAATCGTAAAAAAGCCCGCCATTGAGCGGGCTTTTTTATTTATAGTTCAAATTTTATGGTATGTAGGGTTTAATCTTCTAGCAATCATCCTTGACGCCATATCATTTGTAGCTGTAATCAAAATCTATTGTCTTGTCGTTTTATCATCCTGATTTAATACATCCAGTAAAGTTGACTGCGTTGGAGTATCTTGATGATTCTGGATATAAATATGGACAACTTTAAATACAACGACAACAGCTAGACAAGCCATCACACAAAACATCCATAAGCCATACGGGCTTCGAATATGTTGTGAACCACAATATGGACATGATTTATCAGTCGATGCCACAACTTTGTCGCAACACGCACAATGGTATTGATATAGCATAGGTAACCCTCCTTCCCTCGTTTCAACTGTTGTTGTTTTAATAGGTTTGCTACATTTTTTAATTTATACATCCTTTATATTTATCCTATGTGAAATGAATAGATAATTCAATCTGGATGAACAATTGAGTCAATTAAAAAATATTAATTAAAAACATATATATAACTTAAATATTATTTTTATAGGACTATTTTTCTTATTTTGATATTTTGCCAAATTTGTTAAAATAAGCGAATAATCTCACATTTTAGGCAAATGCATGTCACATACAAAGCTCATTAATAAAGGTGGGTTTCGCGAACGAGCCAACCGAAGCCGAGGTTATCAACAATCTGAAAATAAGCAAACAGCCTTAGCTTCAAACAAATACCAACCTCAAACAAAACCACAAGAAAGCCCTACTGAATTGGCTCAAACAGATTCTGCTGTGACTGAATCTCTAACTAAATAATTTGTATCTTCTTAAAATAAAAAAGGCCTAGACTTTGGAGGTTTAGGCCTTTAGATAAGGTATTTATTAATCCTTATTTTTATGTTCAATTTTCTTGTGATCTGGAGTGACTTCTCGCGCTTCTCCGTCAATAATGCTTGAATCACGGTATTGACCTTGACTACTACCACCTTGTTGATTCTGCATATCTTGCATTTGGCGCATTAGATCAGCAAATGGATTTTGCCCACTCATATTACCGCCCATACCACCCATCATTTTATCCATCATAGCTTGTTGGCGTTTTGCAAGAGTTCTCATGGCTATATTACGGAAAGCAGTTTGAACACCAGGGATCAAAATTAAAACCGCTAACACATCAGAAACAAGGCCTGGCAACATTAATAAGAAACCTGCAAAAGCATAAGCAAGTTTTTTAGTTACTGTTGGGTCATTACCGAGTTGGCCAGTCATCTGCATTTGCTGTAATTGAGGCATAATACCAGCAGTACTTCTGCGAATAAGGCCCAAACCAATAAAGAAAGCAAGAATGAACCAAAAGAACACATACCATCCACTGATGAACTGTGCTACGCCAATCCATACGGCAATTTCAACAATCGCGCCCAGAACTACAATAAGAAGTAAATTCATGTAAAACTTTATCTATCTCAAAAAGAAAATTCATTGCAGTTTATTTGCCCCAACCCTATCGAAACAGCCAGAGTCTGCAATACTAGAGTACATTTGATTTTAACTCGATAAAAACAAACATGCTTTATTATTAATGAGTGCTGTATCAAGTTTATCAAGTGCGACTTCAATTAGATTTTAATTTTTTTACTCTAGTTAAACGAAAAGTCCTTCAAGAAAGCAGTTTTTTAGTCTAGTTGAAAACTTAGGTTCTTAGAAAAATTGGATATATTCCTTTATTTATATAGTTGTTTTATAAAATTTAAAAAAGTAGTGCATAGATATAGAATTTCCTAAATAACTTACATTTTCTCTATCTAAAAGTACCTCTATTCAAGTTAAATTAAAGAATAATTCTTTTAAACCCACATAAACTCATGACTAAAAAAGCTCTTTTCTTTGCCATTGGTACGATGTTTTTGTCGGCATGTTCTTTTAATACCGTACAACAACATCAAATACAGTCAATTTCTACCAATAAAAACTCAGAGAAAATTAAATCATTGTTTGATCAAGCACAAACTGAAGGTGTTTTAGTTATAAAACGTGGGCAAACAGAGGAAATCTATGGCAATGATCTTAAAAGATCATCAACCGAATATGTTCCCGCCTCTACCTTTAAAATGTTAAATGCTTTGATTGGACTTGAGCATCATAAAGCAACACCAACTGAAGTGTTTAAATGGGATGGGCAAAAGCGTTTGTTTCCTGATTGGGAAAAGGACATGACTCTAGGCGATGCGATGAAAGCTTCTGCTATTCCAGTTTATCAGGAACTAGCTCGACGAATTGGCCTTGATCTTATGTCTAAAGAGGTAAAACGCATTGGTTTCGGTAATGCTGATATTGGTTCAAAAGTAGATGATTTTTGGCTTGTTGGTCCACTTAAAATTACACCTCAACAAGAAGCCCAGTTTGCTTATGAACTAGCCCATAAAACTCTTCCTTTTAGCAAAAATCTGCAAGAACAAGTTCAATCTATGGTGTTCATAGAAGAAAAAAATGGACGAAAAATTTATGCCAAAAGTGGTTGGGGATGGGATGTGGATCCTCAAGTGGGCTGGTTTACAGGCTGGATCGTTCAACCTCAAGGAGAAATTGTAGCGTTCTCACTCAATTTAGAAATGAAAAAAGGCATACCTAGTTCTATTCGAAAAGAAATTGCTTATAAGGGATTAGAGCAGCTAGGTATTTTATAATTTGAACTTTATAGCCCAGCTTATATTCATCCTTATAAACTGGGTTATTTTAAAACTTGAAATTTGAAAACCTTATTATTTATCCGTCAACTGGCGTATGCGGTGTATTTAAATTTAACTGATAGAAAGCAGCATCTAACCATTGGCCAAACTTAAAACCGACTTGCTTAAAAGTACCTGCATGAATAAAGCCCATTTTTTCATGTAAACCGATACTTGCTTGGTTGGTTGCATCAATACAGCCTATCAATACATGTAAGTCTGCCTCTTGAGCACGCTTAATCAATTCTTGCATTAAAATTTTGCTTAATCCGCCGCCACGATGTTCATGATGAATATAAATACTATGTTCGACCGTATATTTATAGGCAGGAAAAGCTCTAAAAGTTCCCCAACTTGCAAAACCTAATAACTTGTTTGTCTCATCTACAATACCAATGACAGGAAAACCATTTTCCCTTTTAACCCCGAACCAATTTTTCATTGAGTCTTCAGAGCGCGGCAAATAGTCATACAAAGCAGTAGAATTGATAATTGCTTCATTCAAAATATCTAATATAGCCTTTGCATGTGTAGCTTCATGACAATCGATTAAACGTAAATTTGGATTAAGATTTTTAATCATGAAGATTCCTTAAGAATAGAGACGAGCTCATTACATACAACTAAAATATATCGAGCAGCTTTAGAAGAAGGATTGCTATATATGATCGGTTGATCTAATTGCATCGCCAAACAATCCCCCTCTTGTAAAGCATAAAAGTTTTCACCCAATTGAATATCAATTTGCCCCTCTATCACCCAAATTTGCTGTAATACAACTTTAGAATTCGTACTTGTTTCATAAGTAACTCGTGACAGAGCTGGAAATTCAATTTCAACGATTTGAAATGGAGATTTCCAATTTGGTGGCGAAACTTGACGGCGAATATATCCCGTTTCTGGATCTTTCCATTCTGCTTGTTGAGTACGCCGTACCATAGGTTGAGGCGATTGAGTATTCTGGGGGGAATCAAATAGCTGAGTCAAAGGCACCCCTAAACCATTTGCTAGCTTTTCAAGAACAACAGCTGTAGGGCTCGCTTCTCCTCTTTCAATGAGTGAAATTGCAGAGCGGCTTACCTGACATCGACTAGCAAGAATATCTAGGGTATATCCACGCGCTAGACGTATTTCACGCACTTGCTGCGCAATGCGGATATTAATATCTTCCATCTACCGATAAACTTTAATTCCAAAATTATAGATAAGTATTCCACTAAAATAGAATTACATCAAATGATTTTAAAGATATAAATTGGTTCGATAAAAAACCGAAAAATAACCATTCATCGCAGCATTCTTTAAATTACGCATGCAGAACCTTTTTGGCTATGTAACAATACTCTCTAAACTATTTATATAAGTCTTCACATGGCATTGATTATTGGTATTGATCCGGGTTCACGCTTAACAGGTTATGGAATCATTGAAAAAGATGGTAGTAAACTACGTTTTGTTGATGCCGGTACAATCCGAACAGAAACTCAAGAAATGCCAGAACGCTTAAAACGTATTTTTGCTGGCGTTGAGCGAATTGTGAAATTCCATGGTCCAACTGAAGCTGCGGTTGAGCAAGTCTTTATGGCTCAAAACCCAGACTCTGCCTTAAAATTAGGACAAGCCCGTGGTGCTGCCATAGCCGCATTAGTGAATTTAGATTTACAAGTTGCAGAATACACTGCCCGCCAAATTAAACAGTCTGTGGTTGGTTATGGCGCTGCCGATAAAGAACAAGTCCAAATGATGGTGATGCGTTTACTTAATTTGACCATTAAACCTCAATCCGACGCAGCCGATGCCCTTGCTGCTGCCATTTGCCATGCTCATGCATCGGGAAGTATGAGCAAACTGTCTGTTTTAAATGCTTTAGGTGGTATGGCACGTGGGCGAAGTCGTTCTAGCAGTCGCAGACGTTAAAAATTTATTGATTTACGACTTGAATAATTGCCTGATTCATCTCAAAAGCCTGCAAGCCACGCATACCATTTTTAGCTAAAAGGTCTCCTGCTTGTGCATGAAGGGTAACAATCTCATGTAATGCAATACCTTTGTGAAATTGGGCTTTCAAGCTTGCAAGCATTCCTGCTAACACATCTCCCATTCCACCGGTTCCCATACCAGCATTACCTTGCGTACAGATATACAAATTATCTTCTAAAATTAAGCTACCCGCTCCTTTAAGTACCCACTGGCCTGCATATTTTTGTTGTAAGGCATAAATTGCAGCAATTCGGTCATTTTCAATTTGCGCTGTAGAGCAACCAAGTAAAGTAGCAGCTTCTCCAGGATGAGGTGTGGCATAAATATGTGTATTTAACTTTTCAGGCTGTTTAGCCAGAAACCATAAAGCATCTGCATCTAAAACAACTTCTAGGCGTGTACTTTGATTTAACAAATTAAACCATTGTTGGTAAATCTGCTTTGCCCAATCGTCACGGCCTAATCCCATTCCAAAGCATATTGCATCGATCTGAGATAGAATCTCTTTAATATTGTTTTCATCTAAAGCATTAATATCACGAAGCATAATATTAGGTGCCCGCGACAAAATGGCCTGATGATGGTTGCGATGACAAACCACTGTCACTTTGCCTGCACCTGCATGAAAGGCAGCTTCAGCAGCCATAATGACTGCTCCACCCATTTGCTCATGTCCACCAATCACTAAAACATGCCCGTAGCTTCCCTTATGCCCAAATGCCATACGCTGAGGAAGTTTAATGTTTGTGGGTGACAAATAAGCTAAGGGTTTCAACTCGTTGTCTATAGGAATTAGACTAACTAAACGAACTTGTCCCGCATATTCTTTTCCTTGTCCTGTAAATAATCCAGCTTTAAGTCCTAAAACAGTAAAGGTATGATCAGCTCTCACTGCGCAAGGTAAGACTTGCCCTGTATTTGCTTGTAACCCGCTAGGTATATCAACTGAAATTTTTAGACCAGATTGTTCATTAAACTTTTGAATTACTTGTTGCCAATCTATATTTAATTCTCGGTTTAAACCTATGCCAAATAAAGCATCAATATGACAATCAAATGTTCTTTTAATATCAAAATTTGGATGAATTTGGGCTTTCATTTCTCTAGCAAATTGCGCTGCACAATGTAAATCGGTTGACTCACCCAATTGAGCCGCAAATATTTCAACATTAAATCCAGCTTGTTTAAGGTAACTTGCTATAAAGTAACCATCACCTGCGTTATTGCCTTGTCCGCACCAAATAGCAATATTCTTAATAGCCCGATCGTTAAAAAGCTCAATAAGTTGCTGGGCAATTGACCAAGCCGCTTGCTGCATTAAACCTAAGGAGGAGTTTTGCGCAGCAAACCAGCGCAGCTCCCATGCTCGAATATCATCGCTATGGTAAACTACCGCCTGCATATTATTATCCTCTTGCATTTTGGTTTATGACATCTTCCGACACATCACGCATTACAGTGCAACAAATTGATCCACATGAATTAAAAGCATGGATCAAAGCTCAAGCATTAGACTTGGGTTTTGCTGATTGTGTCATCGCAAAACCAGATGCTCAAGAGCAAATGCCACGTTTTTTAGAGTATCTTGAACGTGGTTATCATGCAGATATGACTTATTTAGAAGAAAATCTAGAAAAACGAGCTGATCCAACACTATTAGTGCCTGGCACAAAAAGTATTATTTGTGTCCGCATGAATTATCTTGTGGAATCGCCAAAACCACGATATGTACCTTTAGAGCCTAATTCTGCCATTATCGCCCGCTATGCACGTGGCCGTGATTACCATAAAGTCATGCGTGGTAGATTGAAAACCCTAGCAACACGAATTCGTGAAAAAGTTGGTGACTTTGAATCTCGTCCTTTTGCAGATTCGGCACCTATTTTTGAAAAATCATTAGCTGAAAGTGCTGGAATGGGTTGGACAGGTAAACATACTTTGCTCATTCATAAAAAGTCAGGTTCTTTTTTCGTATTAGGTGAGCTATTTACATCACTCGAGCTACCTTTCGACGAGCCTGCAACAGCACATTGTGGTTCTTGTAGCGCTTGTATTGATATTTGCCCGACGCAAGCAATTGTCGAGCCTTATATGTTAGATGCAAGACGTTGTATTGCCTATTTAACTATCGAATATAAAGGAATTATTGCTGAAGAATTACGTGCAGGTATTGGAAACCGAATATTTGGTTGTGATGACTGCCAGTTAATTTGTCCTTGGAATAGCTTTGCCAAAACAGCATCTATTTCTGATTTTAATCCTAGACATGGGTTAGATAATATTAGTCTGCTTGATATCTGGCAGTGGGATGAAGCCACTTTTTTAGCCAATACGGAAGGTAGCCCTATCCGCCGGACAGGTTATCAATCATTTAAACGTAATATTGCAATCGGATTAGGAAATGCTCCTTATTCAAAAGAAATTGTAGATCAACTACAAAATGGCAAAAATTTACATGACGAAATCGTCAATGTGCATATTGATTGGGCAATTGAACAGCAACTTAATCAACTTCAACTATCAAATTAAAAAAATGATGTTTTTTGCCCTATAGCTTTAATACGAATTCTGTATGATTATGTATAGTGAATTAATGCCATCATCATGGATATGACAATGACTCTACGTAATGATTGGAATCGTGAAGAAATCCAAGCTTTATATGAACAACCTTTTTTGGATTTAGTTTTCAAGGCTCAACAAGTACATCGTGAGCACTTCACTGCCAATTCAATTCAGGTCAGTACCCTTTTATCTATTAAAACGGGTAAATGTCCTGAAGATTGCAAATACTGCTCACAATCGGCACATTACGAATCAAAACTAGAAGCAGAAAAACGTATTGCTGTTGAAAAAGTGATTAGTGAAGCAAAAGCTGCAAAAGATTCAGGTTCTTCACGTTTTTGTATGGGTGCTGCTTGGCGTAACCCACATGAGCGCGATATGCCTTATGTTTTAGAAATGGTACGTGAAGTTAAAGCATTAGGTATGGAAACCTGTATGACTTTAGGTATGCTTAACCAATCTCAAGCAGAACGCCTAAAAGTTGCTGGTTTAGATTACTACAACCACAATTTAGATACATCTCGTGAGTATTATTCTCACATCATTAGTACTCGTACTTTTGATGACCGTTTAAATACCCTTGATTATGTTCGTCAAGCTGGTATGAAAGTTTGTAGTGGCGGTATTGTGGGTTTAGGCGAAAGTCGTGAAGACCGAATTGGTTTATTACATGAACTAGCTACCCTACCAATTCATCCTGAATCTGTGCCAATCAATATGCTTGTTCCTATTGAAGGAACACCTTTAGCTGATGTTGAAAAGCTTGATGTTATTGAGTGGATTCGTACTATTGCTGTGGCGCGTATTATCATGCCGCATAGTTATATCCGTCTCTCTGCTGGCCGAGAATCATTAAGTGATTCAGACCAAGCATTAGCATTTATGGCGGGTGCAAACTCATTATTCTCTGGTGATAAACTACTAACCACACCAAATGCTGGTGAAGGTAAAGACCAAGCTTTATTTAATAAACTAGGTTTAACGGCTGAAAAACCAAAGCCAACAGTTGCTGATTTATCAGTAGATGCAATGAGTGCTTAACTCAAATTAGAAAAGTTAAAAGCCCTGATTATTCAGGGCTTTTTTCATTTATATAGAAGTTACTAATATTCCGTAAGTAGCATTTAGAAAGGTTCCGACTCGAATAATATCCTTTCCTGCCGCATGCGTTACTGTGAATTCTTGGCTCAACACATCAAAATTAAAAGAATCAAAAACATCTTGATGGTGTAAAAGCCAAGTCACCGTATCTGCTACATTCTCATCCGCAATATAAGTTAAGGCCTTAAAGTCTTTACTCATAAATAACTCTTAAAAATAAATTTTATGAATTTTATATGAGTTCACTCTACCTTAAAAGAAAATCTAAGCTGCTTTAGGATTTACCAACGAACGACCTGATAACAGACTTGACAAGGCTTGAGGTGTAAATTCTAAAGAAAGTACATGATTTTTGAGATTGACTGAATGCTTGCTAATTAATGGAAGTAAGCCATCTTCTGTTTCAAAGACATATTCATCTGCAATATTTAAGATACCTTCAAGGTTTGTTGTACTTGAAGCAAGATCATGGCTAAAGATGTCATAAATCGTTTGTAAGTTAAACGTTGTTTGCTGCTCCGTTGGATGCTTGATGAGATAATCCTTTAAAAATAAAACTAATTTATGAGCAAAGAAAAAGTAATTAGGTTTATAGCTATACTTCATAGTATTCATGGAACTGAACTCCAGATTATCTTTTATTGAATTACAACTAAAACAGTAGGAATTGAACCTTAAAAAATTCTTAAAAAATTAAATATATTTATAAGATATACACAAAACAATTTTATCATTAAAAAACAATGGCTTAATCAAAAATATTAGATGTATATTATCTTAAATATTTTAAAATTTCATTAATTCAATAAAATACAATTACTTAGATATTACTATTTTTTAAATTCCATTTTAAATAAAAACTAATTAATTATTTTACCAAATGATAAAAAATAAATTTTTTAATTTTTATTAATAAAAATAATTGATCAAAATATATATAAATATAATGTTTTTCTTGTTTTTTGATTGAAAAGTGATATATTTCCTTCGCCTTACTTAATCAGAATAAACTTACTGAAAAGTAATGGATTTTATTTTAAAAAGCTATTCTGGGGATTTTATGAAAAAATTTATTTTTGTGGCGGCAGTTTCTCTCTTAAATATAGCAAATGCACAAGCAGCAGATGGCACAATTACTATTAATGGTCTTGTCACGGATAATACTTGTACTATTGATACTGGAGATAAAAATTTAACAATCAATTTGCCCACTGTTTCATCTCAAACCTTAAAAAATGCTGGTGATGTAGCTGGTCGTACACCTTTTCAAATTAATTTAACGAACTGTACCGCTGCAGGTAAAGTCGCAACTTATTTTGAACCAGGCGCAACCGTTGACTTTAATACGGGTCGTTTATTAAACCAAGCAACCTCTGGTGCAGCAACAAATGTAAATATTCAGTTACTTGGCAGTAATAACGCTGTAATTCCTGTGCTTGCTACAAGCACAAATGAAACTCAAACGAATTCACAATGGGTAAATGTTTCAGCAGGCGGTAGTGCTGATCTTAACTATTATGCCGAATATTATGCTACAGGTGCTTCTACTGCTGGTACGGTAACATCACAAGTAAAATATACGATCATTTATCAATAAACTTAAAATTGAAGCTTCTATTCATGAATAGAAGCTATCTCCTTCCTATTATTTGTTATTGAGAATATGACTGATGCTTTTTCGTGGTCGTAAATTTTTTTGGGGATTAGTTTGCCTGCAAGTAGCGCTCACTACTACAGGTCATGCTGAGATTGTTTTACATGGTACTCGTGTCATTTATCCTTCAAATGCCCGTGAGATCACATTACAACTGAGTAATAACGGCACGGCCCCGTCTCTTGTTCAAGCATGGATCGATGATGGAAATGCAAAGTCAACACCAGATGAAACAAATGTACCTTTCATTATTACTCCACCAATTTCAAGAGTAGAAGCAACTAAGGGGCAAACCTTAAGGATTACAGCGTTGCCTACTACATCTCAACTAAGCCAACAACAAGAATCTATTTTTTGGCTTAATGTTTTAGATATCCCTCCTAAACCTGAAGGGAGAACTCAACAAGGTCAAACCACAACAACCTCTAACAATTTTTTGCAACTCGCTGTTCGTTCGCGAATTAAATTTTTTTACCGCCCTATAGATCTAAAAGAAAATATTGATCAACTAAGTGACAAAGTCGAGTGGAAAATAAATGATCAATATCTAATGATAAAAAATCCGACACCTTTTTTTCTTACTATTACCTCCATTTTTCAAGGAAGTGAAGGCCATAAAACAGCCTTATTGCAACAAGGCTTAATGATTGCCCCTTATTCAGAGGATAAAATTAAACTAAAAAATAAAAACTTAGCAGATATGAGCTTTGTGTATATCAATGATTACGGTGGACGAGTTGAGCACCCAATAAAATTCTAACCTCATTGTATTTCTTAAGAAAATTTAAAACCTATCATGAGTAGGCTCTAGAACTATGTCTAAATGGTTTATACCTTATATATGTTTAAAAAGCCCCTTTACTTGGTATGTCGTCTCAAGTATTACGCTATTCATGCCTATGGCTATATATGCTGAAAATAATACTGATGTTCCACATTTTACGAAGGCTGAATTTGATAGTAATTTCTTAGTAGGTAATGCACAAAAAATTGATATAGCTCGCTTCAAATACGGAAACCCGACCTTGCCTGGTGAATATAGCTTAGATGTTTATCTTAATGGTCAATGGCTGGGTAAACGGCGTATGCGATTTACTGCCTCAGCTCATAACACAAATGCTGGAACATGTTTTACAAAGGCCATGTTGCTTGAATATGGGGTAAAAGCTAATGTTCTAAGTCAACATGACTCTAATTCATCTCTTTCATGTAAAACTCTCGCTTCATGGATAGATAGTGCTTTTTATGTATTTGATAGTTCCCGTTTAAGAATTGATATTTCGATCCCGCAAGTCGTCTTAGAGAAAAATCCGCAAGGTTATATCGATCCGCATTTGTGGGATCGCGGTATTAATGCAGCTTTTTTAAGCTATAACGCAACAGCATATCGAATAGTCAATGAACCACATGAAAATAGTTATGCTTTTATGGGAGCCAATCTTGGAGCAAATTTAGCAAGTTGGCAGTTTCGCCATAATGGACAATGGAAATGGCAAAGCCAATCTAATTCTCAATCTAATAATTCTTCTTATACCTCCACAAATACATATATACAAAAGGCGTTTCCAGATATCCACGGTGTTGTGACTTTAGGAGATTATTTTACTAATAGCGATTTTATTGACTCTTTACCCTATCGTGGAATGAATATTTCAAGTGATGACAGAATGCTTCCAAATAGTATGCTCGGTTATGCTCCAAGAGTTCGAGGTTATGCCAAAACCAATGCAAAAGTCGAAATTAGACAACAAGGTAATTTAATTTACCAGACCACAGTCCCACCGGGAAACTTTGAAATTAATGATCTCTATCCCACAGGATTTGGAGGTGAGTTACAAGTTTCGGTACTTGAATCTAATGGAGTAGTTCAAAAATATTCTATTCCATATGCTTCTGTAATTGAAATGCTACGCCCTCAAATGAGCCGATATTCATTCACCTTAGGACAATTTCGAGACCCAAACATTAAGTTAACTCCATGGCTAATACAGGGTAAATATCAACGCGGAATCAATAATTACCTTACAACTTATAGCTCAACTCAAGGAACACAGCAGTATTTCTCTGTATTGTTAGGTACAGCTTTTTCAACGCCTATTGGCGCTATTTCTTTTGATGCAACACATTCAAATGCCAATTTTTCTCATCAACCTAAAATGACAGGGCAAAGTTATCGTCTAAGTTACAATAAGTTATTTTCTCCAACGCATACTAACTTAACACTAGCAACTTATCGTTATTCAACACAAAACTATCTCAAAATACGTGATGCAATTTTGATTCGGGACTTACAAGAGCAAAACATTGATAATTTTTCGGTAGGTAAGCAAAAAAGTGAATTTCAGATTAATTTAAATCAAGCTCTTCCAAACCAATGGGGAAATTTCTATTTAGTAGGTTCGTGGACAAACTATTGGAACCAGTCTACTACTAATAAGCAATTCCAATTAGGTTATAGCAACCAATTTAAAGATTTAACTTATAGTTTCTCTGCAATTAATAGTGAAACTATTGAAGCTGGCGGGCGAGCTAACCAAGATACTCAATACCTCATTTCTCTATCCTTTCCCTTAGATTTTAAGAAAAGCTCTTTAAATTTTAATAGTCTTATAAGTGAAGATAGCCAAATTCTGAGTTTTAGCGGTTTTACAGGAAACCGGTTGAATTACGGCGCATCAATTTCCAGTCAAAACCATGGTCAAACGAATCTCAATATCAATGGCAACTATAAGACAAACTACACAACATTAGGTGCTTCATTTAGTCACGCTGACTCATATCAACAAGAAATGCTTAACTTGAGTGGCAATATCGTTGCTCACTCCCAAGGAATTCTGTTTGGTCCAGATCAAGCTCAAACAATGGTTTTAGTTTATGCACCAGATGCAACAGGAGCACAAGTCGGTAATACACCAGGCCTCAGCATAAACAAAAAGGGATATGCAGTTATCCCCTATGTTACGCCTTACCATATGAATGACATTAGTCTTGATCCACAAAACATGTCTACACAGGTTGAGCTAGCTGAAAGTAGCTTACGTATTGCTCCCTATGCAGGCTCAATCACTAAAGTTCAATTCTCAACAAAAAAAGGTTATGCACTTTTTATCAGCCCAACCACTTTAGATGGCTCACATTTGCCTTTTGCCGCACAGGTATATAACCAGAATAACGAAGTAATAGGTATTGTTGCGCAAGGCAGCCGTATTTATTTACGAACCCCCTTAACCCATGACCGTTTATATGTGAAATGGGGAGAAAGGAGTACTGAAAAATGCGAACTTGAATACGATATCACGGATCAAATAAAGCATAACAATCAATCAATTATTATGACAAAGGCAATCTGTAAATGAATAAGATTTTAAAAAAATTTGGATTTTTGACAGTGAGTCTATTTGCTTATAGCCATACAAATGCAAATTGTAATTTAAGTAAGGGATTTACCACCGTCGATATCCCGATGAACATTGGTAAAATCGTCGTAAAACCGACTGACCCTATAGGGACTATCTTACAAAGGAATACTTTTACGATTTCTCCCAATAATTCCACTGCAACATGTAGTCGTGCTAGTGATCAAATTATTGCAGCTCTCCCCTTAAATTATCCAGTTAGCCCAATAGGTAATAATGTTTATGCGACCAATATTCCCGGTATTGGTATTCGTCTTTATCGTGAAGCAGCAGATGCTTCAGATTTTTCTGGGTATTATCCATATAGACGTACTTTAACCCCAAATACTGCATATACCCTTTCACCGGGATATTTTGTTATGGAAGTTATTAAAACATCCATCACCACAGGTTCAGGAGCATTAGTAGCAGGACGTTACAGCACCTATTATGTATCAGGTCAACAAAACCGACCATTTTTAACTACTACAGTATTAAGTAATGCTCCTATTCTGATCGCGTCTTCATCATGTGAAATTCAAAATGGTGTAGATATACCTATTCAACTCCCGACTGTTACAAAGTCAGGTTTTAAAGCGATTGGTTCAACACAAGGCGAGCAGAGCTTTAATCTATCGATTTTATGTAACGGCGGCGAAAACAACTCGGGTATAGCAACAAGTAACACCATCAGCTTAAGTTTTGACTATAATTCTGATCCCAAAAATAATCAGGTCATTAATAATAGTGCAGCAAACTCAACCAAAGCCAATGGTGTGGGTGTAGAACTATTATGGAATATGAATGGTGCCACTACCCCAATTCAAAAAACAATAAAACAAAATATAGGCACAGTCAGCTCTAATCAGACTATAGAGTACGATATCCCCTTAACTGCTCGTTACTATCAAACAGCGGCTAATGTAAGCGCGGGTGAGGTTACGGCAACAGCAACTGTAACTATTCAATATGATTAATTTATCTCTAAAAATTTATTAAAAATAATTAAGCTTAGCTCAGCTAAATAATCTTAAAATTTAACGCTTCAAAAATTTTGTAGTTATATTAAAAAGTCACATAAAAAAATGCTCATAAGCAAAAATAGCAAATGAGCATTAGTGATAACCACTTAACCTGAAATACAAATTGTGGGAAATAGATCACAATTTGCATAACTATAATTCCAAAATTTAGCTTAAAAATCAAGTCTTTTTTTTAACAAAAATTTAAATAACCACAGTAAACTATTGTTTTATATTAATTAAAAAATTAAATTTATTTTTTACATTCCTATTTTATAGTGTTTCTAAAGAATTATCATTCTATTAATTAATAAAAACTTAATTTTAAGAAAAAATGAAAGAAATTGATTTATATAACCTAAAAATAATTTATTTATTTTTCAAAATCTTAATAAAAAACGAATTTTATAAAATTATAAAGAATTACATAATCTATAATAAAAAAAACATAAATAAATTTAGAAATCCCTTTCAATTACAAACAATATTCTTAGGCTTTTATCAGAACGTAACATGCTCATTTTTTGGAAAATATTATGTATTGTTTTACTAAGCTTAGGAGCTACAAGTATAGGTTACGCGATCAGTAAAATTGATCTTTTTCTTTTCCTCATAGGGCTACTTTTACTAATATCTTTTATTTTAGCTTTAAAACAGGCACGTGAAGATGCAGGCTTTTTTTCTGATCAATGAAATTTATAGGTAAGAATATCGTATTAACAATAAATTCATGATTGAATGCATTGTACAACTTTCTGGATATTTATAAAAAACATGTCAAAAAATTCTTCCGATGCTGGAATTTTTTTATGGATGACTTATCAAACTATGCAGCAAATGGGATTAGATGCAGCATCTATTTTTGCAAGTGTAAATTTACCCAATCAACCGCCCGATAAAAATATTCGTAGAGACAATTCTACTCAACAGCGATTTTGGACAGCGGCAGAAGAAATAAGTGAAGATCCTGATATTGGTTTGCATGTAGGTAGTCAAATGCCTGCTTTCAGAGGTTTAGTTATTGAATATTTATTTTTAAGTAGTTCTACTTTCGGTGAAGGTTTACAACGTGCTTTAAGATATCAGCACCTGTTAACCGATGTATTTAATCTTTCTTTAATTGTTGAAAAAGATATCGCGTTATTAGTAGGTTTTGAACACCCTGTAAGACATTATCTTGAATGTGGTATCGGTATTTTTCTTAATTTTTTTAAATATATTACAAATAACGAGTTTAGGCCTAGCCAAATTACATTACCTTATCAACAAGGTGCTTCAGCTAATAATTATCAAGAAGCTTGGAAATGCCCGGTAATTTTAAACCAAAAACAAGGCGCTATAATTTTTCCTAGTACATTATTGAATAAAGCATCACCAGCGGCTGAACCTGAATTATTAAAAATTCATGAAACAATTGCTGAACAGCAACTATCAAACTTAGAAAAGCATCAACTTGTTTATGCGATTGAGCGCTTGCTCAGCAATGGTTTACTTGAATCTGGTCAATTCGATCAAAAATTTATTGCTGAACAATTAAATCGTAACCCACGTACCCTTCGAGCTGATTTACAAGCAATTAATACTAATTACGAGAAAATTTTAAACCAGCATCGAGAGAGGCTTGCAAGACGTTTACTTGCAAACACCAAAGAAACCCTTGATCAAATTGTTTATTTAACTGGCTTTTCTGAACCCTCTGCATTTACACGAGCTTTTAAACGTTGGACTGGTGAAACTCCAAGCGCATATCGCCAACGCAAACAAAAGCAATAAAATTGATTTTATAGGCAGTTCTTGGACTGCCTATAAAGTCAAAGCGATAAAACTTTCTTATTTTACAATGCATTTAAATTATGATTCATGAGAAGTAATTAGTATGCTCGGGTTTCCTGTCGGTATTTTTGTTGCAAATGGCCTTGAATGGTACTTCCATAAAGTTTGGTTACACGAATATCCAACTAAGTATCGTAACAGCCCTTTTTTTACTCATATTGCTCATCATAAACGTGCTCGCTTAAATAATTTTCATGATGAAGGTTATGCAGAATCAATGTTCAAAAATGCAGAAATTTATAATGAAAAAACAGCATTAATTAGTTTAGCTGGTGCTGCAACAGTATTCTTACCAGTAGCACCCTTTTTTACAGCTGGGCTTTATTATGGCTTATGGAATTATTGGCGTGTACATTCAAAAGCCCATTTAGATCCTGAATATGCTAAGAAACGCATCCCTTGGCACTATGATCATCATATGACAAGCAATCAAAATGCTAATTGGTGCGTTACCAAACCATGGTTTGACTATATTATGGGAACTAGGATCAAAACCGAGGTATCTCAAACCGAAAGCAACCCCTTAGGTATCAAATTACCTAAGTTGATAGAAAAACCAATTAATTTTGCTGCTCGACGCATACTTGCCAAATCGTATGCCAAAATTGATTTAAACTCCGATCAGGACCAATCTAATTTACGTAGAGGAATAGAAGTCAGTCTGGCTTAAAATTTATCTCAATATAAAAGCTACGGACTCCAGTAGCTTTTATATAAATGGATAGCATTAACACATTAGACCTTAAAAGCTTCAAAACAAGATATAAGAAAATCCATTACTACACGTATTGCAGGGCTATGCCGTAAATCTTCGTGTGTGACTAACCATATTTCAGCACTCATCGGATAATCATCTTGTAATCTGACCAAATTGCTAATAGCTCCTAAAAAATCTGGTAAGACCGCTAAACCAATTTCTCCACATGCAGCTCTCCACTGTAACTCGGGATTATTGGTAACCATTATCGGTTCTTTATGATTTAACCTTTCTTTTAACTTTTGCTGTTTTTGACCATGCACTCCCCCCACTTCTACACTAATCCAATCATAATTTTCAGGATCTGTTGAAGCTAAATAATTTGGACCTGCATATATTCCAAAAGGTATTTCACCTACTTTTCGAGCAACTAAATTTTCATCCTTAGGACGTCCAAATCGTACCGCAATATCGGCTTCACTATGCTGTAAAGAAACATAATGAACATCACCGAGCACCCGTAATTTTAATTGCGGATAATGGCGATAAAATTTACCCAAATGAGGCATGATGAGATGTGCAGCAGTTAAAGGAGGCATACTAATAGAGACACTTCCCATTACTTCTTGCTGACCTGCTTGAGTTAAACGTTCAATAGAAAAAGTTTCTTCCATCATACGAGCAACTACTTGTGCAAGACGTTCTCCGTCAGGAGTCAGAATGTATGTCCGTGGCCTACGATCAACTAATTTAAGTTTTAAATTTTGTTCTAGCTGGGCAATTCTTCTAGATACAGTTGCATGATCTACTCCCAATTTTCTGGCAGCAGCAGAAAGTGACTTTTCTTCTGTAAAAACTGAAAAGTAATGCAAATTTTCCCAATCAATCATTGTGCAAATTTTCACATTAGAAGTGTATTAATATGGAATTGTACACCTTTATAGATTTGTCGAGAATAAAACCTTTCTTAATGGGAGCCTGTCCATGAACAGAACGGTGGCTTATGCCTATGCTGGTGTTGTCTTAACGATGTTTTTTTGGGGATCAGCATTTAATGCAATGTCTTATATTATTCAACATATGCCCCCGTTATCTGCTGCGTCTGAACGTTTTTTTATTGCAAGTCTAGGCTTACTCTTAATCTTTTCAATAACAGGCCAGCTTAGATGGACAGCCTTAAGACAGAATCTAGCTATCTATCTGATTATTGGTATTATCGGAATTGCGGGATTTAACATTGGCTGTTTTTATGGACTTCAAACCACATCAGCTGTTAACGGTGCTTTAATTATGGCAACCACGCCATTAATGACTCTATTAATGACAATCCTTTTAGATGGTGAAAAACTTACTACTAACAAATTCTTAGGCGTTTTATTTGGCTTAAGTGGCGTGTTACTGGTGATTAGTCAGGGACATATAACGACTTTGCTGCACCTCAAAATAGACATTGGAGATCTATTTATATTATTGGGCGCATTTGGATTTTGTCTTGCAAATGTACTGTCTCGCCGTTATGTAAAAAATGCTACTCCCTTAGAAACAACAACTTTTTCTATGCTGTTCGGGGCAATAACACTTGGTTTGTTGAGTGTGATATTTGAAGATCCTCTTACAGCGATTACATCTGCCCCTATAAATGCGCACTTAGCCATGGGATATGTTGTTATCTGCTCTACCATGATTGCTTATCTATTCTGGTTTAATGGCATACAAAAGTTAGGTGCTGGTCGTGCTTCTGTCTTTTTTAACTTTGTCCCAGTGTTCAGTATGATAATTGCTCTACTTACTGGACAAGCCCTCAATATCTGGCAATTACTAGGAACAGTTTTAGTAATGCTTGGTGTAATGAGTAGTGGAGGATTTTTTAAAACTAAAAGCACGCCACTTATGGCAAAACCTTGTATAAAATAAGAAATATGCTGCTACATTAAAAATCTATCCTTAATATGTAGCAGCATTTCAATTATATAAATTATTTCTTTAAATTCTTATATTTTCAAAATATTTTTTACAATTGTGATGGTTTATACAAAAGCTCATCTTAATTATTCCGTTGTAACAAATACTGTATGTTTCTTTAAAACTTAATAAAAGATTGCCATATATAGTTTTAAAACAACCAAAGGAGATATTAAAATGAAGCTGGATTTTACAACAATTGAAAAGCAAGCCAAATTGCTACAAGAAGAGCAAGAAAAGATCGAGCAACGTGATCATGAATTTCAAGTTGCTTTAGATAAACACAGAGAATCCCTAAAGAATTTATTTAAAGATCTTTTCTCTGACCGAGAAATTAAGACAGAAAATGGAGGTCACTTCTGTGTAACCTTCGGAGATTTCAAAATTTCCTTATTGATTGAAACTGCTAAATTTGAAAATGGCGTTCCTGTAAAATTAAACTCCGTAAATCCTGTTATTATTAAATGCAAGAAAGATAAGCCGATTGCAAAAGCACAGTTTACAGATGCAACCCAATATCTAGATAACCATTTAGACACCCCAAATTATCAGTATTATTTTAAGCAAGAAGATAAGACCCAACTGGTACAATTTTCTGAACTTCCCACTTATATCCAACTTGTTTTAGACGCAAATGCATAAAATTGAGCCCTCTGCAGAGGGCTTTTTCATATATTATTTTTTTATCATTTAACTTTTAAAAAATAAAATCAGTCAAATACTTTTTCTATTTATCTATGAATTATTTAACTCAATTTTAACGTCCAATACTTCAAAAATATTTGATTCTCCTTAAAATTACTTGTATATACATGATTATATTTGCTTATACAAATATGAATGAATAAGAATAGGATGGCTCTTAAAGGATAAGGAGAGTGAAATGGACTCATCGGCTGGGAAACCTAATAGTAGTTTTATAGAAAACCGAAGTATTGATTTTATTCCTGAAAATGAAAGACACGGCGGAGTATTTGCTCAATTTACCCTATGGTTCGGCGCCAACTTACAAATCACAGCGATTGTGACAGGCGCGCTAGCCGTTGTGTTAGGCGGAGATGTTTTTTGGTCTATTATCGGCTTATTAGTAGGACAATTTTTTGGTGCTGCCGTCATGGCACTGCATGCTGCCCAAGGTCCTAAACTTGGTCTCCCTCAAATGATTTCAAGCCGTGTGCAATTTGGGGTTTATGGCGCGTGCATTCCAATCATACTCGTTTGCCTTATGTATATTGGTTTTACCGCAACTGGAGAGGTATTAGCGGGTAAAGCAATTGCACATTTGGCACATGTCAGCAATACAACTGGTATCTTAATTTATGCAAGTTTAATCATTTTATTCGCAACGATTGGATACCGTTTAATCCATTTGGTAGGCAAAGTAGCCAGTATTATTGGTTTGATTGCTTTTGTGATTATTTTGACTCAGATCTTCGCACTTTCTGATTTTTCTGAACTCTTAGCAGTACGTCATTTCAGCTGGTCTTCATTCTTGTTAGCAGTTTCCCTTTCTGCTTCTTGGCAAATTTCTTTTGGGCCTTATGTTGCAGACTACTCCCGTTACCTTCCAACTAAAACGTCTTCATCTCATGTATTTTGGGCCGTTGGCTTAGGTTCTCTACTGGGTTCACAAATTTCTATGAGCTTAGGTGTTTTGATTGCTCAGGTAGCAAACGGTAATTTTGTCGGAAATGAAGTTCAATATGTTGTGGGTATGAACCCAATTGCCCTCGTCGTGACCTTTTTATATTTTAGTATCGCTTTTGGGAAAGTTACTCTAACGACCTTAAATGCCTATGGCAGTTTTATGTGTATTGCTACGATTTGGAATAGTTTCAAATCGACAAATCAAATCTCAAAAATAACAAGATTATTGATTGTCCTTGCTATGGTTGTAGTCTCAACCTTTATTGCAATTATAGGTGAACATACTTTTTTAAGCGCCTTTAAAGCATTTATTTTGTTTTTACTCACCTTTTTTATTCCGTGGAGTGCTATTAATCTTGTTGATTACTACTTTATCTCTAAAGAAGAATGTGATGTAGATGCACTCTATGATCCAAATGGTAAGTATGGCCGTTGGAATCGGATTGGAATTACCTGCTACTTTCTAGGTATTTTGATTCAACTACCATTTATTGATAGTAAATTCTATACGGGTCAAATTGCGGCAATGTTAGGAGGAATCGATTTATCGTGGCTTGTAGGACTTATCTCTACTGCATTGATTTACTACATTTTCGCCAAGAAAGCTCAACTCAAGTTTTCAAAACAGTTAGTCATTGATCAAATCAAATAATGAAACTAGATAAGCTATCAACGTCGATCACCTTGATAGCTTATAAAATAATTTTACGGTTATTCTGATAGCGCTTTAGCCTGTGCCGAAATAGGCAATCCAAATAACTTATCAAAACTCCAATTAAATATAAAAGTATAGACAGGAATAATGATAATAAAGGCCACATCTAACCAAAAAGCAGCAATCAGTGAAATATCCATCCACCATGAAATAAGCGGAATTAAAAACAGAACCAAAGTAAGCTGGAACCCGATGGCATGTCCAACTCTACGCTTAACTGTACGGATATGACTGCTTTGTTTAGCTTCCCATTTCTCATATAAAATATTGTAGATAAAATTCCAAGTTACAGCGATGGTCGTAATCATGACAGATAGTGGTCCAGTATGTTCAACACTATCACCTGCCAAAATCGCTAACCCTACTGATGAAATAACCATTCCGATTATTTCATAGGAAGAAACATATACAATTCGACGCTTTATACCTTGCATAATCAATAAACTCTGCTTCATTCCTTATATTTTAATTTCAGTCAAAATCATATATAAAGTTAATAGCTTTCAGTTCAGCTGATATCAAAATGAATTTTAACAGTGAAAATATTGAACTTTTCATAACCGTACTCGATACGGGTTCTTTCTCTGCGGCTGCTCGTAAACTAAATCGAGTCCCCTCAGCAGTAAGTATGGCCGTTGCTAATTTAGAAGCAGAATTGGGTTATATATTATTTGAACGGACTCCTCGAAAGGTCATTCCTACAGCTACAGCATTAGCCTTGGAACCTCAAGCACGGATCATTTCTGAACAACTTAGGCTATTTAGCACTCATGCACATGAACTTTCTTTAGGACTTGAAAGTAAATTGCGTATTGGCGTTGTTTCCGATGTAAATACAAAATTATTATTCCATTCAATAAAGAAACTAGCCGATAAATTCCCTTTACTGAACATAGAAGTTATTACTGCTCCCCAAGACGACATTGTTAATTTACTTTATACGGAGCAAATCAGTCTTTGCTTAGCGGGTTCAGACCTCAATATAAAAATGCGCGAGAATCTACAATTGGTAATGACCGAAACAGTGGCGGCTACGATTTCTTCTAACCATGCTCTTCTACAAGATAGAACAAAACGCTTTTCTATTGAGGAATTAATTAATATTAGACAAATTGTTGTGGCGAGTAGTGAGCATGAAATGACAGATTCCCGCTCAATTATTGGTGCAATGTACTGGAAAACCAATAGTCTACAAACAGCAATTAATATGGTTGAAGCTGGACTTGGTTGGGGAAATTTTCCCTTATCACTAGTACAAGATAAAATTGATCAAGGTCACTTAGTCCTTTTAGATTTTAAAAATACGAAAAATCATCTACCCTTATCTATTTATTTAATTTGGCTCCAAGACCGCCCTTTACCTAAAGCAGCTAGAGAGTTAATTCAAATTATTCAAGAAAATTTATAAAACTTTATAGGTTAGTTCTGAAAGTCTAAAGATTTTTTATAATTTTTATTTTTGTTAAATCTAGTTTATTTAAAGCTTAAGCTTATTACTCTGTACCATCTCTCTAAATACTACTAAAAACAAAAAGCCTACTTAGAAAGTAGGCCTCTTGTTGTATTTCAGGATTAAGCAATAATATTTTGTTTTGTAAAAAATACACTTATACTTTATTAAAACCAAGTGTTTTAGTCAAGAATAAAGTTTATAAGATACAAACATTTGTATTCTTGTGAAGACAATCACAATTTAGGTTTTATATAGAAAATACTTTAGAGAAGGAAAGATATTTTAGTAATAAAAATTTCTATTACCACCCTTAACAGCTTTTTTTTAGAAAAACACAACAATACTTTAAGAAAAATTATTATATTTTAATTAAATTTATTTGCATCAAAAAATATTGAATCCGTTTATTCGTTACTTTTATGTTTCATTATTAAAGTTGCTAACTTTATATGTTAATTTTTACTTTTTATTAAGTTGAATTTAAGTTTCACACCTACTCTAAAAATTAATAATATTATTTTTCTTAAGTAATTTGGGCCTAATAGTCTATATTTTTTACTACATATAGGCTAGAACTCTATTAATAGAATTATTGTAACTATTATTTTTCGAAATATATAATTAAAAAGGCAATCTACCATATATCTAAAGCTCAACTACAATATAAAAATATATAATATTTTTAATCACCATTTATATTTATCTTAAATAAGTTTTTTCTAATTCTATATTTTCACAACACACAAACAGCACATCTACAATTCCTGCTCATATTTTAAACAAAATTTATTTTATATAAATTAATGTCTCAAACTACAAATACAATTAAGTCATCGTCACAATAGATTGTTGGAATAAATTCTAATTGATCGATAAATAACTTCCCCCACTTTACTCTTGAACTACACATAAGCTAGAATCACTATCGCTTGAAATATTAACCAATATGACACAATATTTTTGGGTTTAGTTTGCGTCTACTTCAGAAAATGACTTGTGTTTAATTAAAAAATTGATTAGTATTGCACGCACTGAAAAGCATTGAGATTAAAAGCTTTTCTGACTTATAGGGCCTATAGCTCAGTTGGTTAGAGCAGCGGACTCATAATCCGTTGGTCCACAGTTCAAGTCTGTGTGGGCCCACCAAATACCGAACCTCATAAACAAAAAGTTTATGGGGTTTTTTAATATATATCCAAATAAAATATGCTTTACTCTTATAAAAAATACTCAAAATTTAAATTTATTTTATCCCTAAATTTTAGATGTTTTAAAATACACTTACGTTCCGTACTAAATATCCATCTTTCATCTATTAAGCTAAGATTTGCTTTCGCATGGGCTCAGAATTCTCTAATTGTGTATCCCAAAACTTTTCCCATAAATCACAATACTCTAAGCATAATTTTTCAATATAATTATAGTCTTCTTCTGTACAAGCTTGCATCAAGACATACCATAAATCCTCTTCATGATCATCATCTGCTGCTTCAGCACTTTCATCCTCAGAAATACCATGTACATGATAATAACCACCACCCTCCACATCTAGACCAACTGCCTTAGTTGCTCTACGTAACGGTGGACTATACAGAATGACTTCTTCTTCTGCGACTGCTAATAAGGCTGAAACAGCTTTATAGTCATTATAAGCATTTTCTAAAAATACCCTAACCTGATCTGCAATTTCAGTCGGATGATAAGTTAGACGATCTTGTTCTGTAATACCGAAATCATTCAATATATCTTCAAATAAGGGATAATGAGCATATTCAGGATTTCCCTGATAGTAGCCGTCTTTATCCAACCCTGGCCGAAATCCAAACTCATCAAAAATATTTAAACTCAAAAGAAAACGCGGGAACATTTTTGCACCAGCATGCAATCTCGGCTCTAATTGTTTAGTTTGAAATTGGGCCATGAGCAATGCATCAGTAAAAGTTTGCACAATTGCATGACGATACTCTAAATGAATTTTTATTAAATCTTCTTTATTAATTTCGCCATTATTTAAAGTATCGATTGCAGGATGATGAGATACAGGATGTTTTGCAATCTTTGCTCTTAATCGGGTCAAAAAGTTTGAATTTTTTTCCCATAGTTCAGCTGAAATGCTTTGTTTCATCCCTGTAAGCGCTTTCTTTCTAGGATTATTAAAATTCTCAAATTTCTTAGGCATATCCGCTCTCATTAAACTTATTGAAGCATGATCGATTTTTACATATTTTATTATAAAAACAATGACTTAAATTAATATTTAAATATGTTCCTTCATTGATTAATATTAGAATTAAAATCGTACGAAATCAAATAAAAAATTTAAAAAAACTCCAATTAATGATAATCATTATCACAATCTCAACTTGAATCAAAATCAGTTTTTTATTATCATAATTTGTATTAAAAATTTAATATTTTAGATTAAGTTATAATTAGTTTTAACTATATGGAATAGTAATGTCAAAAAAAGAAGATATTATAAATACTGCTTTAAATTTATTTAATCAGATTGGGTACAATGCTACTGGTGTTGACCGTATTATTGCTGAATCAAATGTTGCAAAAATGACTTTTTATAAATATTTCCCGTCAAAGGAAAATTTAATTATGGAATGCTTGCAACATCGAAATATAAATATCCAAAACTCAATCAATGAACAATTGAGTTTACATCAAGATGCTAGTCCTCTTGAGCAAATCCATATTATTTTTAATTGGTATATTGAATGGATCAATAGCGAAACATTTAATGGCTGTTTATTTAAAAAGGCATTTATTGAAGTATCTAAACAATATACTTCAATTCGCGAACCATTTTATGAATATACAAAATGGTTGACTAACCTATTACATGAAAAGCTTAATCAATTAGGTATAGAAAATCCAACTCCCCTTGTTCATATCATTATTTCTATTATTGATGGGATGATTATTGATGGAACGACCGATAAAAACCTTATTAACCCTGAAAAAATTTGGAAATATATTGAATATTTAATTAATGAAGAGATACCGCAGCCAGTATCTTAATTTTAAAATTATCTAGGTTTATTACTTTCAGACGAAGTTTGAGAAAAATAAAAAAAGAACTTTTAAAGTATTTTAGAACTTAGATAATCCTTAACTTTTGTGCTCTACTTTAGCTTTCATAATTTTTCTAGGCTTTTTTACAAACTCATATTAGAATCCTGAAAATTTATCAATTTGCACTGATGTATGAAAAAATTTCTAGGTAACTCTATCTTTAAAGCCGTTGGTTGGACCTACAATGTAGACCCACAAATTCTTGAGAAAAAACAAGTTATTATTGGCTTTGAACATACCTCAAATCTAGATGCAGTGCTCTCGATTGCCCTCTTCCAAATGTTAGACATCAAAATTCATACTCTAATAAAGAAAGAACTTTTCAAAGGCCCACTTAAGCCAATTTTAGAAAAATTGGGTGGCATTCCTGTTGATCGTAAAGCAAGTAAAGATATCGTTTCGCAAATGGTTGAACAATTTCAAACCCATGAAACTTTTAACTTAGTGATTGCTCCAGAAGCTACACGTGCTAAAGATGGCTCTGAACGTAAGCCTATCCGTACAGGTTTTTGGCATATTGCAAAAGCAGCCAATGTTCCTATTGTTTTAATGTATGCCAATGCTCGAAGTAAACAAGGTGGGATTTTAGGTAAAATTTACCCGACTGATTTACAAAAAGACTTGGAAACCATTAAAGAGCTGTACGCTCAATTTGGTATAGATGTAAAAATTAACTAAATCAAATTGGACTTGATTTGACCTAATCTCAATCATTAGGTCTTAAGCTTATTGTTCTTATTCAATTGGCTAACAAAACGCAGGGCAACAGTTTTCAACAAAACCAAGCCTATGCTAATATTCCAGCACTTTTGCATTTTCTTTTTTTGGAGTTCACGTCCATGGCGGGTCATTCTAAATGGGCCAATATTAAGCATCGTAAAGCTAAACAAGATGCAAGTCGCGGTAAGGTTTTTACTAAATATATTCGTGAAATTGTGACTGCTGCCAAACTTGGTGGTGGAGATCCTGCTAGCAACCCTCGTCTGCGTGCAGTAGTTGAAAAAGCTCTCTCAGTTAATATGACACGTGACACCATTAACCGTGCTATCCAACGTGGTGCTGGTGGTGAAGATAATGATGATCTAAAAGAAGTAACTTATGAAGGTTATGGTGTTGGCGGGGTTGCTGTTCTTGTTGAAACAATGACAGATAACTTAAACCGTACAGTACCAGACGTACGTCACTGTTTTAGTAAAACAAATGGTAACTTAGGAACTGCGGGTTCTGTATCTTATCTATTTACTAAACGTGGTGAGATTACTTTTGAAGATGTTTCTTTAGAAGATAAAATCATGGAAGTTGCTTTAGAAGCTGGCGCTGAAGATATTGAAGTTTCAGAAGATGAAATTTTGGTAATCACTTCACCAGAAACTTTCGGTGAAGTGCAAGACGCCCTTACTGCTGCTGGTTTAAAATCTGATAACGCAGAAGTTGTGATGAGCCCATCTACAAAAGCTGAAATTACAGATGTTGACCAAGCAAAACAAATTCTTAAAATGATTGATATGTTTGAAGATCTTGACGATGTACAAAACGTTTATACTAACGTTGAATTCTCGGATGAGGTTTTGGCTCAACTTGATGCTTAAATCAAACATTTGAATCAAAGAAAACGCACCAAATGGTGCGTTTTTTTATAGCTTGTTGAGCAAGTTATAGCAATTAAACACATTATATTCTTTAATGACAAAGCTAGAATGCAAAGCAACTACGTTGTCGATTTTTCCAATACGTCTTAATAAAATTTCACTGTAGTCATCCATGTTGCGTGCTACAAGCTCTAAAATAAAATCGGCACTCTGACCCGTTACCAAGAATGCATTGGTTACTTCTGGAATTGCTTCTATTTCAGACAGAAATTTATCAAATGTTTCACTATCATGTTTACTCAATGAAACTTGCAATAAAATATGTAAAGTAAAACCAAGCTTACTAAAATTAATTTCCCTTTTGAGTTGCCCCATGATGTTGGCTTCAATCAGGTGCTTAATACGGCGATGCACAGAACTGACTGACAGATTGATCCGTTCTGAAAGTTCATTCAAATTTAAGTCTTCATGAGACAAAATTTCTAGAATTTGTTTATCAAAACGATCTAACTCCACTCTTATCTCCAGCCAGAATTTCACAGTAAAGACAGTATAACCCTATACCACCACCTCTGCATTGAAAATACAAAGGTTTATAGACAGTAAAACTCTTTTTCCTTTATAGAGCCTAATTCTTTTATGCCTTTTAAACGTGCAAGTAGTGTCAGGGGCGATTCATTTTAGAGAGTCGGTTTATGCTTAAATCTGTTTTATCGATGCAAAATCCTTATTCTCACTACTATTTAACGCTAAAAAGGAAGTAATCATCAAAATTTGACTATTTTTCAAGTTTCTTAAAGTTGGCATCATTTTTGTTATGTATTTGCAGGAAAATTTTTATCCATGTCGGGGGAGTTCCTGTGAATAAGATCAAAACACTAGTGTTAGCAATGAGTTCTTTAGGTGCAATGAGCGTGACGATGCCTGTGCATGCAGCTACAGATGCTGAAGTTAACGCCTTACGTGATGAAGTAAAGGAGTTAAAACAACTTGTTCAGAAACTATCTGATCAACAAAAAACAGCTTTAACTGTCACTGCTCCAGCAACAATTCCCGCAGCACCAGTTACCCCTACACCTCCTGCATCAAAACCGGGTTGGATGCCTATGGCCGATGGGCAAACTCAAGTCAAGCTTTATGGTAGTGTTCGCGCAGATGCAACCTATGACTTTAAAGGTTCAAATGGCAGTATTTCAAATGGTGCCAATTATCCACTCAATAAAGATGATCCAAAACAAGACTCACTAAATGTATCTGCAGCAACTTCACGAATTGGCTTAGATATTACTCGTCCAACTCAATATGGAGATTTAACAGGTAAAATTGAAGCCGATTTCATGGGTGGCAATGGAGATAATGGCAATGGTACTTTCCGTGTTCGTCATGCCTATATGTCTTTAGGAAAATGGCTAGCTGGTCAAACAACCTCACCGTTTGTAAACACAGATACATCACCAGAAACAGTAGACTTTAATGGCGCTATTGGTACAGGTACTACACGTACAGTACAGGTTCGTTACACCCAGCCAATTAATGCACAACAAAAAATATTAGTTGCCTTAGAGGGTGGCGATGTTGAAAAAGCTGGTAATGCTGCCGGTGGAAGCCGTTTTCCTGCTTTAACAGCACGATATGATTTCAAAACTACGGATAACAAAGGCCTATTACAGCTACATGGTCTTGCCCATGAAAACCGTGTGGCTCCAAAAGATAGTACTTCTGAAGAAAAATTTGGCTGGGGTGTAGGCGTTGGTGGTAAATATGATTTAACGCCTCAAGATAGCGTGGTTGCTAACTACTATCATGTTAAAGGCGATGGCCGTTATTTACTTTATAGCAATTCGGCTTATAACTATGACACAACAACACAAGATATTAATTTAGGAGAATTCGATAGTGCAGTAATTGGATATCAACGTAAATGGAGCCCTATTCTGCGTTCTACTTTTGCTGTAGGTGGGATTCAATATAAAGATGATAATGTGTATGCAGATAGCAATTTAACCAATACCAGCTATAACAAAGAAATTTATAACGCTTTAGTCAATTTAATCTGGAACCCAACTAAAAATATTGATTTAGGAGCAGAATATACTTACGGCCAACGTGAAACTTTTGCAGGTGACAAGGGTGATTATTCACGTATCAACCTGCTAGCAAAATATAGTTTCTAAAAATTAGATATAAAAAAAGAGCCTTTAATGGCTCTTTTTTATTAGGGTTATTAGTGCATCGCCTGAATTTTTTCTAAGAAAAGTTTAGCACGCTCATGACGAGCTTCTAAATTATCAAAGAACTCATGGGTTGGGCAATCTTCTAAAATTTTACCTTCATCCATAAAAATTAAACGGTTAGATACTCTTTTAGCAAAACCCATTTCATGCGTAACACACATCATGGTCATGCCTTCATGTGCGAGCTGTACCATAACTTCAAGAACCTCACCGACCATTTCAGGATCAAGTGCAGAAGTCGGTTCATCAAACAACATACAGATTGGGTCCATAGATAAACCACGTGCAATCGCTACACGTTGCTGCTGACCACCCGATAACTGCCCTGGAAATTTATCTTTATGAGCAAGTAAGCCTACACGCTCTAAATATTTCAGACCTTTTGCACGAGCATCTGCAACTGAACGCTTTAACACTTTAACTTGAGCAATCGTCAAATTTTCCAAAACAGTCATGTGCGGAAAAAGCTCAAAGTGCTGAAAGACCATCCCTACTCGTGAACGGAATTTAGCAAGATCTGTTTTTGGATCTTTAAGCGAAATTCCATCAACAATAATGTCACCTTGTTGAAATGGTTCCAAAGCATTTACTGTTTTGATGAGTGTGGATTTTCCCGAACCAGATGGTCCGCAAACAACAACGACATCACCTTTTTCAATACTCGTCGTGCAATCTGTTAAAACCTGAAAATCACCATACCATTTAGAGATATGTTGGATGTCTATCATTGGCATTTAAAATCTCCAATTAGCGAATGATGGCAATTTTTTGCTGTAAGCGTTTGACTAAATGCGACAGCACAAACGAGCTACAGAAATACACTACAGCGACGATTAAATAGAATGTTGCTTTTGTTTCAGGTCCATAAGTATTAGCCAATGTATCTGCACGACCTAAAAAGTCAGGTGCACTAATCACATAAACTAAAGAGATGTCCTGAAATAGAATAATTGTTTGAGTTAACAATACTGGGAGCATGTTACGAAAGGCTTGAGGTAATACCACGTAGCGCATTGATTGACCGTAGGTAAAACCTAGCGCATAGCCTGCATGTACCTGACCTTTTGAAATAGACTGAATTCCAGAACGTACAATTTCCGAGAAAAAAGCTGCTTCAAAAATGGCAAAAGTTACAACACTCGAAAACAACGGTCCCCAATAAGTATCAGATTGAAACTCAAATACTTTCGGCAACAAAAAATAGAAGATAAAGATCACCTGAATCAGTGGAATACCACGAAACAGATCAACATAAAATTTTGCAAAATTACTTGCGATGGCATTGCTAGATAAACGCATCATTGCCAATGGGGTTCCAATTAGGATACCGCCCATCATTGCTAATACCGTTACGGTAAGCGTAAAAATGAAACCTTCTTTGAGTGCCGCGATCACATCAGGGTTTTGTAATAAAGAAAAATCCATGATTACTTCCCTCCTGAACCTAAGCCAGGTACAGCCATTCGTTTCTCAATCCATGCCATCACAAACTTAATGCTATAAGTGATAATCAAATAAACAGGTGTGGAGAGAATAAGAATGATAATGTCCTGAGAAGTTTCTTCACGCATGGTTTTCGTGTAAGCAAAGAAATTCAACACACTCAACGCATATAAAACAGCTGAGTTTTTAAAAACGTTCATTGCTTCAGATGTAATCGTTGGCCATACGGTACGATATGCAACCGGTAAAATGACATAACGATAGCTTTGTGCAGTAGTAAAACCCATAGCGGAAGCTGCGAACTTCTGTCCACGAGAAACGGTATTAATTCCGGCACGTATGTGCTCAGATACACGGGCAGCCGTGTAGAGACCTAATGCAAAAACACCAATAACCGCAGGTTGCTGATTTAAAATATTTTTCCACCAACCACCAGCAACTACATCCCCACTACCTGCACTTAAGCTGTCCGGTAAAAACTCGGGAAAAACAAAAGCCCAAAAGAATAGTTGCACAATAAGTGGAATATTACGGAAAATTTCAACGTAACAATTGCCGATAAATGCGAGAGGTTTGTTGGGTAATGTACGAATTACCCCTAGGAGAGAACCTAATAAAAATGCGATAAGAAAGGCTATAATAGCTGTCCAAACCATAGTGAACACGCCTGAACCTAACATTTGTAACCATGTGGGTGCCTCAGCATAAGCATTGTAGCTTGAGCTACCAATAGCTTTACAAACTGATTCTGCCCATGCGGCTTTATCGACACCATATTCATTAGACTCCGCACAGAATATAGTCCAGTTTAGCGAGCCGACTGACATGTTTGCCCCTTAAATTAATATCTTTAGAAAATAGACCACTTGTGCAAATGAATCTTTACACTTACACAAGTAAATTTAGGACAAAAAGATCCAGTTAGATTCCTGCATCTGTTGGGTTAGCTTTTAATTTCTTATAAGATGAACTTTGTTGCATGTTCAAATTCGTGTTTTTTGGTGGAATTGGAGATAAGAACCACTTCTTATATAAAGCGTCCATTTTACCAGTTTTCCACAAGTTATTTACAGTACGGTCTGCAATCGCTTTAAATTTTGGATCATCTTTAGCGAGCATAATTCCGTAAGGTTCAGATGAAAGTACCGGACCTACAATTGCGAAAGCTTTAGGTGTAGAAGACTTAGCAATCAAGCCTGCTAAAATATTATCATCCATTACAAATGCAGCAGCACGGCCAGATGCCATCATGGCAAAAGAGTCAGCATGATCTTTACCATAAATATTTTGAACATTAACTGCCTGACCTTTTTCATTCATCTTGATGTATTTGTCAGATGTAGTGCCTTGAGTAGTAACAACTGCTTTACCATTTAAGTCCGCCAAACTCTTAATGCCAGAGTTTGCTTTAACAGCCATGCGCACTTCTGTTGCATAGTAGTTAGTTGAGAAACCAACTTGTTGCTGACGTTGTTTAGAGTTTGTAGTGGTACCACATTCCATATCGATATTGCCTGCTAAAAGCTCAGGAATACGTGTTGATGAAGTTACTGCCTTGTACTCAACTTTTAAGCCAGGCATTTTCAATTCTTTTTTAATGTCATTTGCAAACTGGTTACAGATATCGACTGCATAACCTACTGGTTTACCTGCAACAACATATGAAATTGGATCTGAGGATTCTCGATGACCAATTACGATTTTTCCGGTACTTTTAATTTTAGCTAATGTATCTGCTGCTTGAATTTGAGAAGTAGCGCCAACCGTACAAAGCATAACTGTTGAAATAATGAGAGAGGTTGCAGAACGTTTCATAAGAACTCCTTGATGATCATTCTCTCTATTTATCTATAGAATCATTCATATAGAGCAATAGAGTGATTTTTTATTAAATTGCAATTATCGAGCCAACTTTTCCAAGTCGGACCCATCCATTTGCTTCACTTATTCTATTCAATCTGTTTTGCAGAATTAATACCTTTAAAACTGCTCACATGTTTCTACTTTAATCTATGTTTTAATCTTCTGTCTATTATTAAGCTCATCTATTTACACTTAAATGTGGCAATTATTGATTACATTGTAAACACATGCACAATAAAGTGGCTTAACTTTGGCTAAAAATAGTATTTAGAAAAATTGTATTTTCCAAAAAATCATAAAAATTAAAGTTATTAGTCATTTAGATAAAATGGAATTTATATTGTAAAAAGTAATTTTGGCATCAAAATAATATAAACAAATGGCTTAATAAAAATCATTTAGAAAATTGATAGTAATATCTACATTAATAAATAACTAGCAAAGATAAAAATAAGCCCCGATTTTCTCAGGGCATTTTATAATTTTAAATTCCGCGCCAATCTACTCGCGCATTACGCTCAGTTTGATATATTCTTAAAACATACTGACCTAGAGGTAAATCGAGTAAATTTTGTTGATAGTTATTCCATTCTTCCGAAACACCTTCAGCCTCTTCCCTCTCCCACGGCGTACCCTTTATTTCTAATAAAGGAGCAAGCATAGAACATACAGAAATATCAGCAAGACTTAAGCGATCGCCTACCATATAACGTGCCTGATTTTCGATTAAGCAGTTATTTAGTTCATTTATGAGTTCATCCATACGTTCTTTTGACTGGTTGACTAGCTCTTCTTCAAGTTTATAGTTCTTCTTTACCAGTGTTTTGAGGAATGGCTTCGATATTTTTTCAAATTGGCGTAAATAGCCTTGTTCACCCATCATAATTTCTAAAGCATGGTCTCCTTGCGCCAACGTATGAGCTAGAGCCCAACGACGGACATGAATACCCAGCTCATCAGCCAAGCTATCTATTTTTAATGTTTGCTGTCTTAATTGTTCATCACGACGTAACAGTGAATGCTCCGGATAAGTATCATCCAGATAAAGTGCAATTTTAGTCGATTCAGCGATCCATTGATGATCATCTTTCAAAATAGGCAGTAAATTTTGGCCTGTTTTGAGTTGTGCAAAAGCACGATGAAAGCCTGGAATTAAGTTATGAGCCACATAATCAAGTTCTTTATGGTCTAACAACCAGCGAGCTTTTTCACAATAATGGGACAAAGGAAACTGATACAAAACCCGCATAAAATCTCCACGTTTATTTTTATTTGACTATTTGTACAAAAATGGTCGTCGGTAAGTAGATACTTTAGAAGCTATTTTTAGTTAAAACAATGGACATTGTGCTCATTTTTCACTGACACTTAAGTCTATTTTTTTTATATCTTTTTTTACCGTACTTATTGCTCTTTTTCATATTAAAACCAATTCTATTATTATTTTTCCGCATAATAACCTTAAACTATTGTTTTTTATAATCTTTCAATATCTCTATTTTTTAATTAAAAAGCAAAAAAAGTGCTTTGCATTTTTATTCATAAGCTGAGCATAAGTCCTCGTTTAGTGGAAAAATATTTCTTTTGTAAGGTAATGACAGCAATACAAGGTGTCATTATGTCTAATTCTCTATCTAAAACGACGGCATACGTCCAAATCATTCAAAATGATCAACAAGCAATTAATGCTGCTTATCAAGTGGCGGATTATGCTTTAGAGGGTCGTAATACACGTGATCAACAACGCTTATTACCGCATGAGCAAATCGAAAACTTTAGCCAAAAAGGCCTAGGTGGTATTCGCATTGCAAAAAAATACGGCTGTGCTTTTGTTTCCAATAAAACTTTGGCTCAAGTTTTCCGTATTTTAAGCAAAGGTGATGCGAATGTTGGTCAGATTCCACAAAATCAGATTAGTCTGTTAAACCTGATCGAAATCATGGGCACAGAACAACAAAAACAATTTATCTTTTCAGAAATATTAGCAGGCAAACGTCTTGCCAACGGTGGGCCAGAACGTAATACCCATGATTCAAAAACCTTAAAAACCACTCTTACTGTTGAGAACGGCAAATATATTTTAAACGGCGAAAAGTTTTATTCTACAGGTACGAGCTTTGCGCATTGGCTCGCAATTAAAGCAATTCATCCCGAAGGCCATGTGGTTTTAGTCATTGTTAACCGAGACGCTCAAGGTATTGAAGTCATTAATGACTGGAATGGATTTGGGCAACGTACGACAGCGAGCGGTACAGTTAAATTAAATCAAGTTGAAGTTAATCCTGAACTTATTTTTGATGAACGATTATTGACGCAAACCCCAACCTATCGCGGTGCCTATTCACAGTTATTACAAGTTGCCATTGATGTAGGCATCGCTGAAGCCGCATTTGACGATACTTTATCAGCCATACACAAAGCACGTCCAATTATTGATGCAAATGTTGAAAAAGCTAGCTTTGAACATTACACCCTGCAAGAGGTAGGTAAATTAAATATTTTGCTCGATGCTGCAATTTTATTATTGGATGAAGCTGCTGAATATTTAGATGAACTTGACCACCTTCAAACGGTGACTGATGAACAAGTAGCTAAAGCTTCAATTTTGGTCGCAGAAGCGAAAGTCTATGCCAATGATGCTGCTCTACAAATCTCTGAAAAACTACTAGAGCTAGGCGGTAGTCGTTCAAGTTTAAGCCAACACAATTTAGATCAACATTGGCGAAATGCCCGTGTACATACCTTACACGACCCTGTTCGCTGGAAATTACATGCCATTGGCAATTATTACCTTAATGGTCATTTCCCTGCCCGCCATGCTTGGATTTAAGGAGAAATTGTCATGACTTCATATCAATCAGTTCAAACTAAACAAACATCGGCATCGGGCCAAGCGCACATTATTCAAAATGATGTTGAAGCATTAGAAGTTGCCAAACAATTTGCTGAGCAATTTAAAAAAACTGCAGTTGAGCGAGACGCTAAACGAATTTTACCGTATACCGAAATCGATGCTTTGAGCCAATCTGGTCTTTGGGCAATTACAGTGCCAAAGCAATATGGCGGTGCCGAAGTTTCAAGCCATACAGTTGCTAAAGTGATTGCACTTTTAAGCGGTGCCGATGGTTCAATCGGACAAATTCCACAAAACCATTTTTATGCTTTAGAAGTATTGCGCAATACAGGCACAGAAGCCCAAAAACAACGTTTATATGGCGAAGTTTTAAATGGCACTCGCTTTGGTAATGCACTTGCTGAGTTTAAAACCAAAACTTCAACTCATAAACAAACCAATATTCGTCCACACGAAAATGGATATCTCATTCAGGGTGAAAAGTTTTACTGCACAGGAAGTTTATTTGCTCACCGTATTCCAACCTTAGTTTTAGATGATGCAGGTCGAGAGTATCTAGCCTTTGTAAAAAGTGGTTCACAAGGATTAAAACTTGTTGATGACTGGTCTGGCTTTGGGCAGAAAACGACAGGCAGCGGCACGGTCAAGTTTGATCAGGTTTTTGTCGATGCAGATGATGTTATTCCTTTTGATACTGCATTTTTACAGCCAACCTTAGTGGGTCCTTTTGCACAAATTATGCATGCATCAATTGAGGTAGGCATTGCACGTTCGGCCTTTGAAGAAAGTTTGCAAAGAGTGCATCAAGCTCGCCCGTGGATTGACTCAAATGTAGAAACGGCCAACCAAGATCCTTTAACGATTTATGAGCTAGGACGCATTGCCGTAGATGTTCGGGCAAGTGAAGTGTTATTAAAACAAGCTGCTCAATCAATCGATGCCGCAAAAATTGAGACCACACCTGAAAGCATTGCTAAAGCATCCATCGATGTTGCCAAAGTACGTGCTCATAGTAGCGATATCGCACTCAAAGCATCGTCTAAGCTGATTGAACTTGCTGGTAGCCGTGGTAGTCAGTCTAAAGATGGCCTAGACCGTTTCTGGCGTAATGCTCGCGTACATACGTTGCATGATGCCGCACGATGGAAATATTACTTTATTGGGAACTACGTTCTTAACGGTGTTCTACCACCTCGTCGGGGGACATTGTAATGGCAGATTTCAAAGCGAAAGAAATTTTACTCAATGCCTTTGACATGAACTGTGTTGGTCATATCAATCATGGCTTATGGACACATCCACGTGATGAATCACATCGTTTTAACGAACTCAGTTATTGGACAGAACAAGCTAAAACCTTAGAAAGTGGTTTATTTGACGGCTTGTTTATAGCCGATATTACTGGTGTGTATGACGTCTATCAAAATGGTATTGATCTCACTTTAAAAGAGTCCATTCAGCTTCCGAGCCATGACCCGTCTACACTCATTTCAGCAATGGCGGCAGTCACTCAAAACTTAAGTTTTGGGGTCACTGTGAACTTAAGCTATGAGCATCCGTATCAATTTGCCCGCCGCTTTGCGAGTCTCGACCATTTAACTCAAGGTCGTATTGGCTGGAATATCGTGACAGGTTATCTAGATAGTGCGGAACGCTTAATTGGTCAAAAAGGTTTAAAAGACCACGATGCTCGCTATGAACAAGCTGAAGAATTTTTAGAGCTTTGCTATAAATATTGGGAAGGTTCATGGGAAAACGACGCCGTTAAAAAAGATAAAGCACGACGTGTTTTTACAGACCCGTCTAAAGTTCACACCATTCATCATCACGGCAAATATTACCAAAGCGAAGGCGTGTTTCAGGTATCTCCTTCTATACAACGCACTCCAACACTGTTCCAAGCAGGTGCTTCACCCAAAGGTATGCAGTTCGCTACTCGTCATGCTGAGTGTGTATTTATTGGCGGCGACAAACCCGAAAAAATACGAGAACAAGTGAAAAAGATTCGTGCTCTTGCAGAACAGCAAGGCCGTTCAGCGGATGACATTAAAGTCTTCGTTGGCATCACCGTTGTTGTTGCCGAAACACATGATCTCGCAGTACAAAAACTTAATGAATATCGTCAGTATGCGAGCCCTGAAGCAGGCTTAGCGCATTATGCGAGTTCAACAGGCATTGACTTAAGTAAGTTTGCTGACGATGAAGCAATTCCTTACCAAAAAAGTAACAGCATTGTTTCGATTACCGAAAAGTTTAAAGAGCAACAAATCACGAAAAATGACTTAAAAGCTCAGCATGTTTTAGGTGGTCGTTATCCACTCATTGTGGGTAGTGGCGAAGAAGTTGCTGAATACTTAATTCATCTTTTAGATGAGACAGATATTGATGGCTTTAATTTAACACGTACTGTTGCACCTGAGTCTCACCACGACTTTATCCGCTTGGTCATTCCTGAGCTACAACAACGTGGTCGCTATAAAACTGCATATAAAAAGGGTTCACTGCGGAACAAAATTTTTAATCGGGGTGATCAATTACCAAAACAACACCCTGTTCAAGCGTTCCGATGTAGTCCCTATAACAACAGCAAAAACTTAACAACAATTGAAGAAATAACCGCTTAAATTTGGAGATAGACATGGCTCAAACAGCCTCAAAAAAATGGCTAGGCGTAGGCTTAGTCGTTGTAGTCCTTGTTGTTGCTTTATTCTTATGGAATAAACATTGTCAAAGTGGCTCAAATGAACTTGTGATTGGCATTAGTCCCCCATTTGCAAAAACTTTACAAGCTGCTGCCGATGAAGCAAAGAAACAGGGGTTAAATGTAAAACTGGTCGAATTTTCTGACTGGAACACACCAAACATTACTTTAAATCATGGGGATATTGATGCGAACTTTTTCCAGCATCAACCTTTCTTAGATAATGCAATTAAAGAAACTGGCTTTAAATTAAAGGCATTTGCAGTGGGTGCAGCATCACATGTGGGACTTTATTCAAAGAAGTACAAAAGCTTAGATGAATTGCCACAAAACGCACGTGTAGTCATTCCAAACGATCCAGTGAATCAAGGTCGTGCCCTACTACTTTTACAACAAGCTAAATTAATTACGCTTAAAGATTCAAACAACCATTTATCTGCACTCAAAGATGTTGTTTCAAATCCTAAAAACTTGCAATTCATTGAGGTTGAAGGACCACAAACTGCTCGTGCAATTGATGATGTTGACTTGGCTTTTGGCTATCCGCATTACCTACGCTTAGCAAAAACAGCTGACCCTGAAAGTGCACTTTTACTTGATGACAATACCAATAAACGTTATGCAATTTTGTTTGTAGTGCGTGATGACTACCAAGATAAGGGAGACAAATTAAAGAAATTTGTTGAGATCTATCAAAATTCGCCAAAAGTTAAAGCTGTGTTAGATGCTGAGATTGGGCCAACACTTTGGTTCCCTGGCTGGAAGTAATAACGGAAAGATTATGGCGATTCAGTTCAAACAGTATAAGCCTTGGTTACTCGGAATTACGATTTTGATCATAATTCTGGGCCTCGTCGGTTACCGTTATATTAAAAATAAACAAGCCGATGATGTTTTAACGATTGGCATTAGCCCGCCTTATGCTGAGCTATTACAAAGCGTTGCCAATGAAGTAGAAAAGCAAGGCGTTCATGTCAAACTCGTTGAATTTTCTGATTGGCGAGCACCCAATGTTGCCGTACAAAACGGCGATATTGATGCAAACTTTTTCCAGCAAAGCGTATTTCTACGTAATGCTGTTAAAGAAACGGGTTATGACTTACACGCATTTGGTGTGGGTTCAGGAAGTCATGTGGGTTTATATTCAAAAAAATATAAATCACTTGAAGAATTACCTTCAAAAGCACGTGTAGCTATTCCAAACGATCCGGTCAATTTAGCCCGTGCTTTAATTTTATTGCACCGTGCAGGCTTAATTCAGCTTAAAGATATAAATAATGAGCTTTCAACCACTCAAGACATTATTGCTAATCCTAAACAGTTGAGCTTCGTTGAAGTTGAAGGCCCACAGACAGCACATGCCTATAACGATGTCGATTTAATTTTCGGCTTCCCCCACTACTTAAAAATGGCAAAGGTAACCGATCCACATAGCGCATTATTTTTAGATCCAATCGATAAAAAATATGCAATTTTGTTTGTAACCCGTCGCGATTACCAAGATAAAAACCAAAAACTTGCAACCTTTGTTAAAGCATTCCAGAACTCAAAACAAGCACAAGACATTCTGGATAAAGATTTTGGCCAAGGTATGTGGTTTCAAGGCTGGAAATAAGGAGAATGACGATGGTGAGTTTTGGATCGCAAGTTGATTTTTCTCTACCCCATATCAAAATTCGTGGTTTAAATAAGTTTTACCAATCGCAGGGTCAAAAACTGCATGCGTTAAAGGAAATTAACCTTGATGTTCCCCAAGGTAAAATCTTAGGCATTATTGGTAAAAGTGGTGCAGGCAAATCTTCCTTGCTCCGTACTTTAAATGGCTTAGAACAGGTAAATACTGGCAGTATTCATATTCATCAACAAAACATTGCTGAATTGAGTCATGCCGAGCTTATTCAAACTCGCCAGCGAATTGGAATGATTTTTCAACATTTCAATTTAATGTCTGCAAAAACAGTCTGGGAAAATGTGGCATTGCCTTTAAAAGTTTCCAATTACAACAAAGCAGATATCGACCAACGTGTAAATGAAGTTTTGGCACTCGTAGGTCTTGCAGATAAGTCTGGCTACTATCCATCGCAACTTTCGGGCGGACAAAAGCAACGTGTCGGTATTGCACGTGCACTTGTTCACCACCCAGAAATTTTACTTTGTGATGAAGCAACCTCGGCACTTGACCCTGAAAGTACCGCCACTATTTTGGCTTTACTTAAAAAGATTAATCAGGAACTGGGTCTAACGATTGTACTCATCACTCACGAAATGCAGGTCATTCGAGAAATTTGTGATCAAGTGGTAGTGATTGATCAAGGTGAGATAGTAGAAGCTGGACAAGTTTGGTCTGTATTTTCACGACCAGAACAACAAATTACTCAAGAATTGTTAAACCTTGAGCAAATTACCCTACCTTTTAAAATAAGTCCTCTACCCGATGAAAATTCGACGCATATTATTGTAAAACTGAAATATGAGGCTGAAGCACATCAGGTTCCCGATATTCAAGAACTACTTGCCAGATTTAAAGCACCTGTCAATTTATATCAAAGTCAGGTCGATACCATTCAAGGGCATATTATTGGTTCACTTTTAGTCGGTATTCCTAACGTAGAAATTGATATTTCATCTATACGACAAGACGCATTAACTGCAATTGCACAATTTGAGGTACTTGGCTATGCACGACCAGCTCATTGACTTATTAATTACTGGAACTGTAGACACCTTACTCATGGTAGGTGCATCTGCATTTATTGCTTTTTTAATTGGCTTACCGATTGCTGTTGTTTTAGTCAGTACTTCTGAGCACGGCATTCATCCGTCACAAAAGATTAATCAGGCTTTAGGTTGGGTCATCAACATTACTCGCTCTGTACCCTTTCTTATTTTAATGGTTGCGCTTATTCCGCTTACTCGCTGGATTGTCGGGACAAGTTATGGGGTCTGGGCAGCGGTTGTTCCCTTAACTATTGCAGCAATTCCCTTTTTTGCGCGTATTGCAGAAGTCAGTTTACGTGAAGTCGACCAAGGCTTAATTGAAGCTGCACAAGCCATGGGTTGTAACCGTAAACAAATTATTTGGCATGTACTTTTACCAGAGGCTTTGCCAGGTATTGTGGCGGGTTTTACCGTGACTATTGTGACTATGATTAACTCTTCTGCAATTGCCGGTGCTATTGGTGCAGGTGGTCTAGGAGACATTGCTTATCGTTATGGCTATCAACGTTTTGATATGCAAATTATGGTGGCTGTCATTTTAGTCTTAATTGTTTTAGTCATGTTGGTACAAGCGACTGGCGATGCATTAGCCCAGCAACTTGATAAACGTAAAGTTTAAACGCAATACAACCCTGCTCTAGCCATGACTTTGTCATGGCTTTCATGTAAAATCAGCGACAATTTTTAATTTACACATTTGTGAGTGGTTTTCATGGGTTTTAATTGCGGTATTGTTGGTCTGCCAAACGTAGGGAAATCTACCCTTTTCAATGCATTAACGAAAGCAGCGATTGCAGCGGAAAACTTCCCTTTCTGTACCATTGAACCAAACACAGGTATTGTTCCTGTACCAGATCCACGTTTAGACAAACTTGCTGCAATTGTTAAACCACAGCGTATTTTGCCAACTACAATGGAATTTGTGGACATTGCAGGTCTTGTTGCTGGTGCATCAAAAGGTGAAGGCTTAGGTAACCAATTCCTTGCTAACATTCGTGAAACTGATGCAATTGCACACGTTGTACGTTGTTTCGAAGACGAAAACGTAATTCACGTAAATGGTAAAATTGATCCGTTAGACGACATCGCAACTATTAATACTGAACTTGCGCTTGCCGATCTTGAAACTGTTGCTAAAGCAATTTTACGTTTAACTAAAGTTGCTAAAGGCGGTGACAAAGAAGCTGTAGCAACTAAAGCAGTTTTAGAAAAAATCCAACCGTTACTTGACGAAGGTAAACCAGCTCGTGCAGCTGATTTGTCTGATGACGAACGTAAATTAGTTCGTGGTTTTGGTTTAATGACTTTAAAACCAACGATGTATATTGCAAACGTTGCAGAAGATGGTTTTGAAAACAACCCGCACTTAGAAGCAGTTAAAAAACTTGCTGCTGAGGAAAACGCAATTGTTGTTCCTCTTTGCAACCAAATCGAAGCTGAAATTTCATTATTAGAAGATGAAGATCGTGCTGAGTTTTTAGAAGCAATGGGCATGGAAGAACCAGGTTTAAATGTGGTTATTCGTGCAGGTTATGCGCTTTTAGGTTTACAGACTTATTTCACTGCTGGTGTACAAGAAGTTCGTGCATGGACAGTAAAAGTTGGCGCAACCGCTCCTCAAGCTGCTGGTGTGATTCATACTGACTTCGAAAAAGGCTTCATCCGTGCTGAAGTTGTTGCATATGATGACTTCGTACAATACAACGGTGAAAACGGCGCTAAAGAAGCTGGTAAATGGCGTTTAGAAGGTAAAACTTACGTTGTTCAAGACGGCGATGTAATGCACTTCCGTTTTAACGTTTAAGTTAAAGCTAAAAAAGCCCCAATATGTTGGGGCTTTTTTTATATTTAATGACTTAAATCCATCGTCTCTCGTTTACTACGTGCCTCTTGTAAAATACGCTCATGCAGGGACTTTCTAAAACCTAGCATAAAAATAAATTCTGCCAATACAAATAATGGTCCTATCGCAAGTCCTATCACATCATCAACAAAAGCAGGTTTTTTCTTTTCAAAATAATGTCCCACAAACTGAAAGACCCAACCCACCACAAAGAAACCAATACTTGCTGCTAACCATTCTCCTAAAGACAATTGAGCAATTTGGCTGGCCAGTGGATACACAGCAACCAAGATAATGAGCATGAGTAAACCAAAAATTTTATCTAGCAATAAATAATAAATCGTACTAGCTATAATCAGCACTATGGCTAAAGTCAGTTTAAAACTACCAATATCGATGCCTGCTCTTGCGGTTAAACACAAAATTGAAAACACGATGAGCGGAATACCGATAAAGTGCGTCAAAATATTTTTATGATTTAAGTGGTAAGCCGCATATTTGCTAAGCTCTTGCTCCAGATTTGACATGAGTTATTCCCTATTCACTTACATATAGTCATACTGTACATATAAGGAAAACGTAAAGTTGTCAGCTATTTGACAAAGTAATGATTTTTTCATGGATGGGCTGATATTGGATCTTATTTATATTAATCGACTAAGAGAAAATACATGGTTTAGTGTGCTTCCAGAAGCATTCCAAAACTTTATTCTAGAGCATGGTAAGCAAAGAACCTTTGAAAAAAACAATTATGTGTTCCGTGCCCAAGATGTGTATGATGGCATTTATACTGTGCTTGAAGGCTCAATTAGCTTAGGTTATGTCGATGTAAATGGTAATGAAGCACTTTCTGCTATTGCTGAGCCGATTATGTGGTTTGGTGAAATATCACTAATTGATCATGAACCGCGCTCACACGATGCGATTGCCTTGAAAAAAAGCACAGTTCTACATATTCCTGCCAAACCATTAAATGAATTACTCAAAGACAATCCATATTACTGGTATTACTTTGCTCGTTTAACCAGCCAAAAACTGAGGTACGTTTTCTTAGAACAGATTGCTATCCAAACACGCAGTATTTCTCAAAGGCTGGCTCAGCGTCTTCTGTTCATTTTAGAAGGATATGGGAATCATATTCTTATTCAAGATCGCCAAATTCATATTTCTCAAGAACAATTGGCAAATATGCTGACTACATCTCGACAGACGATCAATCATGAACTGAGCCTGCTCGAAAAACAGAAAATCATTAAAATTGCCTTTAGAAAAATTGAGATTCTAGATATTGAGAAATTGAAAGTAGTTGCTCAAGCACAATACTAATTTTTTAAAAGCGGCTAAATAATAAAAACTTAAAATTAAATTAAAAAATTAGATAACACTGCAAATCAAAACATTGTTCAAACTCTATTTCCACAAAATAAATGTGTTAAAGCAGATATTTTCACCCTACACTCAAGCTGAGCAATAATACTCAACAAGGCGCTGATTAACATGAAAAAATTATCAACAATTCTTACAGCAAGCGTATTGGCTATGTTAAGTGTTTCGGCATTTGCATGTCCAAAAGGAACTCAACTACAAGGCGGTACAGGACCGAATCACAAAGGTGGAAAATGTGTAGCGATACATGGAAAAACTACCGCTCAAAAAGCCACGAAAGAGGTAACTAAAACTAAACAGGATGTTAAAAAAGACTTAAGCACTCAAAAACATGATGCAATGACCAGCGCGACTCATGCTCAACATGAATCACAGCAAATGACTCATCAAATGAAACAAGATGCTGTGAAAACTGCTAACACCGCTAAAGCTGCCACAAAACCGTAATTCACATTCACTCATTATCGTTTAAAAGCAAAAAAAAGCGAGATTGATCATCTCGCTTTTTTTAGATTCATTAGTTTTATTTTGGCGAAGTATTTCCAAGATTTGGCGTATCGATCGCATCCTTACATTGAGCCTTATCTCGCTCATAGTCCGCTTGTTTTTGGGCAACTGAACTATTGTTTTCTAGCGTTTCGCGTGCCCATATATCTAAACTTGTCAGAGCCTTACGACAGAGTGCATATTTCCCTTCTGTCACCGAATCCGTCATTTTTACATTAATACGCCAGTCTGTACTCAATTGACGTAAAGGTTTACGAACTTTGTCATCAATTTGGCTGAGTTGTTTTTCATAAACTAAATGCTCAACCGTGTTAATTAATGTCCATGCTTTTTGAGCATAAACAGTTGCATCATTGGTTAGTTTCGGTGCTGGCTTAATTTCTACTTTTTTTTCTGCACCTTGATTACCATTATCACAGCCCTGTAATGTAAAAATACCTGCACTCATCATGGCGATATAAACTAAACGAATCTTTGCCTTGAACATATCAAACTGCCGATTAAACATTTCGGCACTATGCTATTAAATTCGGCTACAATACTCAATCTTTCAAGTATTTTTATCATTTGGTTTATTGCCAAGGTGTATTGTGTCCGAACAACAATTGATGCCTGCCCAAACAGCAACTTTTTGGCAAGGCGCCAAAGATAGCCAAGCTATCGTACTCACTTATTTACCCGTTTCTTTTGCCTTTGGCGTTTCTGCATCTCAGTTTGGTTTTACACCATGGGAAGCCTTTTTTCTATCTTGTTCAATGTACGCAGGCGCTAGCCAATTCTTGGTTGTCGCGCTTTTGGCTAGCGGTTCATCCATTTGGCTAACAGCATTAACAGTCATTGCACTAGATATTCGCCATGTCCTTTATGGACCTGCTCTATACAACCTGATTCCAAACAAATTAAATCTTAAGAAAACGGCAGTATGGGCTTGGGGCTTAACCGATGAAGTTTTTGCCAGTGGAATGATCCAACTTTCACAGTGCAAACAACAATGGTCCGAGTCTTGGATGCTTGGCTTAAGCCTATTTAGTTGGATGGCTTGGGCAAGTGGCTCTTTATTAGGTGGATTATTTGCCGATCAAGTTGCTCATTTACCAAAGTTTTTACAAGCAGCTTTAGACTTCTTGTTACCTGCTTTATTTTTAAGTTTTTTATTAGCAGCGTTTGAACGAAAGCATAGCCTTGTTGTTGCTGTATCTTTAGTAGTTTCAGCTCTGGCGTGTTATTGGATTAACTTATCAGCCGCTATTTTTATAGGTATTTTTTCAGGAATTTTAGCTGGTCTATTTAAACATTATGTGCTGAAACAGCATGATGAGGTTGAGGCTTAATATGAACCTAGAAATTATTCTGGTCGGCATTATTGTGGGTATAGCCAATTTTGCTTCACGCTTTGGACCTTTTTTCGTAATACAAAAACTACAGGGCAGCCAACAAAGACGCGGCTCAATCTGGATCAAAATTGCTTTGGGAAGTATTGGAATATCTGCAATTAGTGCCATGCTTGTAGTTGCTACCCTTCCACCTCTCCTTGAAACTCCCAATAAGAGTTTCGCAATGCTTATCGGTTTTTTAGTTTTAGCAGGTCTTTATTTTAAATTTAAGAAAATCGTACCAGCAACTTTAACTGCCGCAATTGTTTATGGTCTGATCTATACTTATTTACCTTTATAAATAGATAAACTTATCTTCCTTATATAAAATAAAATCTGGCCAGAGGCGTTTAAGATTGAAACTTCTGGCTTGGAAAATTTAATTTTTGAATTGATTAAAAAGATAACCTTAGCTACTTATATAGAGATAAAAATGTCACAAGTTAAAATTTATGCAAATGAACAAACCATTATGCAGTATCGAGAATTACTTTCTCATGCAATCCATCAGGCGCTTATTGAAGAATTGAAATATCCTGTTGAGAAAAGATTTCAACGTTTTATTAGCCTTAAACCAGGAAATTTCATTTACCCTTCTGACAGAAGCCAGCATTACATTATTATTGAACTTTCAATGTTTGCAGGCCGCAGTGCAGCCACTAAAAAGCAGCTTATTCAAACCTTATTCCGTAATATTCAAGAACAATGCAAAATTTCTCCACAAGACATTGAAATTACTATTTTTGAAACACCTAAAGAAAATTGGGGCATCCGTGGTAAAAATGCTGATGAGTTGCTTTTAAACTATCAGGTTAATGTCTAAAAACCACTTTTTTAATTGTCCGACAAAATTACTTTTTTTATGCATGATAAGGCTTAACTCCACCATAAGTTCTGCTATGCTTAAAAAAATAATTTTGTCAGGATGATTCGCATGAGCGTGACACTCGGTACCCCACTTCAATCTTCTGCATTTAAAGTTTTATTGTTAGGTTCAGGAGAGCTTGGCAAAGAAGTTGTAATTTCCTTACAACGCCTTGGTGTAGAAGTACATGCAGCCGACCGTTATGATCACGCACCAGCAATGCAAGTTGCACATTTTTCTTATGTGTTAAACATGGCAGATCCTGCCCAATTAAAACAACTCATCGAGAAAATTAAGCCAAATTTAATTGTTCCAGAAATTGAAGCAATTGCAACAGAAGTTTTACTTGAAATTGAAGCGAGCAAAACAGCAACTGTCATCCCTTCTGCTAAAGCTGTAAACCTCACAATGAACCGTGAAGGCATCCGCCGCCTTGCGGCTGAAGAACTTGGCCTACCTACTTCTGCGTATCGCTTTGCTGATACGCTCGAAAGCTTCCGCGCCGCTTGCGATGACATTGGTTATCCAAACTTCGTAAAACCGGTCATGTCTTCTTCTGGTAAAGGACAGTCTCGTGTAAAAAGTTTCGATGAAGTCGATGCAGCTTGGGAATATGCAATGCAAGGTGGCCGTGTTAACCAAGGTACGGTCATTATTGAATCTCAAATTGATTTTGATTTTGAAATTACCTTACTTACCGTTCGCGCTAAAAACCCTGAAACTGGTGAAATTGAAACTCATTACTGTGACCCAATTGGTCACCGCCAAGATGCCGGTGATTATGTAGAAAGCTGGCAACCTCAACCAATGACGGCGGCGGCACTCGAAGAAGCAAAACGTATTGCGAATAAAGTGACAACTGCACTTGGTGGCTGTGGTATTTTTGGTGTAGAACTGTTTATTAAAGGCGACAAGGTTTGGTTCAGTGAAGTCTCACCTCGCCCACACGATACAGGACTCGTAACTTTAGCATCTCAGTTTCAAAGTGAATTTGAACTGCATGCACGTGCAATTTTAGGTTTACCTGTAAATACAGCACGCCACAGTGTTGCAGCAAGTGCTGTAATTTATGCTGGAGTTGATGCTAACAATTTAAGTTATAGCAACCTCAATGTAGCTTTAACACACCCAGACACCGATTTACGCCTGTTTGGCAAACCAGAAGGTTTCAAACGTCGTCGTATGGGTGTAGCAACCGCTCGTGCTGAAAATACTGATCTTGCTCGTACTTTAGCGAAAGAAACCGCTGATCAAGTAAGCGTTCAAACAAACTTTTAATTTTTACTTATTGGTAGACCCATTTTCATGATCAATATATCGCCATTGTTGAACTATGTCTCAAGTCATCATGATATTAAAGCCATTAATCAATGGCGAACGGATGTAGAAAAGCAGTTGCAAGATTCATATGAAAATGGGCAATCTATTCGTGAAATCATTAAAGCCCGTTCAGATTTAGTAGATGAAGCACTGATCTTTTTATGGAAACATGCTGAACTCGATCAGACAGCACTGGGCCTTTTTGCTGTAGGCGGTTATGGACGCCGTGAAATGTTGCCCTATTCTGACGTCGATATCATGATCCTATCGGAGCATGAAATTAACGAAGAAAACGAAAAACGTATCTCTACATTTATTTCGTCTTTATGGGACGTTGGCAATTTCAAACCCGGCATTAGTGTTCGCACGATTCAAAGCTGTGTTGAGCAGGCCGCTACCGATTTAACCGTTGCAACAACTTTAATTGAGGCACGGTTAATTACTGGTAATAATCAGCTTGCGAAATGGCCTCGCCGTATTGTTTCGCAGACATGGACAGATAAAACATTTTATGACGCAAAAATGGCCGAACAAGCCAAGCGTTACCATCAACACAACAATACTGAAAGTAATTTAGAACCCGATATTAAAAATGCACCAGGCGGTATCCGTGATATTAACCAAATTGGCTGGATTGCCAAACGCCACTTCCGCGTAAACCGCATTTATGACTTAGTGCATTTAGGTTTCATTTCAGAGTTTGAATTGGCAGTTTTAGAAGAAGCTGAAAGTTTTCTTTGGGAAATTCGACATCATTTACACCGTTTAGCTAAACGTGATGAAAACCGTTTACTCTTTGACCACCAAAGGGAAATTGCCGCCAAATTTGGATATGTGCGTCAAGAAGGCCAACCTGTAAATTATGGTGTTGAGCAGTTCATGAAACGTTACTACCGTACGGCGCAGCAAGTTTCAACGCTGAATGAAATGTTACTGGCGTATTTTAGCGAGTCAGTGATTACTCCTCGACTCCCCAACTATGAACGCAAAATTGAAGTTGTTAACGATCACTTTAAAATTGTCGATAATAAACTTGCCGTACAACATCACAAAATATTCGCAGAGCATCCAAGCGCGATTTTAGAGTTGTTCTATATTTTAGCCAATCGACCAGATATTGAAGGTATTCGCGCCCGGACTTTACGCTTACTTATTCTTGCCGCGAAACGAATCAACCAAAGTTATCGCGATAATCCAGAGCATCAAGCACTGTTTATGTCGATTATTCGCTCACCATATCGTTTATACGATACCTTGGTTGCAATGAAACGTTATGGTGTTTTAGGAAACTATATTCCTGCTTTTGGCCAAATTATGGGCCTTATGCAATATGACCTATTCCATATCTATACGGTCGATGCTCACACATTATTATTGCTGCGTAATTTAAATCGTTTTAGAGAACCGGAATTTGCCAAAGAATTCCCTGTAGTAAGTTCAGTTTTCCAACGTCTTGCTCGTCAAGATATTGTGTTCATTGCTGCTTTATTCCATGACATCGCAAAAGGACGCGGTGGTGATCATAGCGAACTTGGCGCAGAAGACGCAATTGAGTTTGGCCGTGCACATGGCTTTACAGAGCGTGAATGTAAATTAATTGCATGGCTTATTCAAAACCATTTGCTCATGTCCTTGACCGCTCAGAAAAAAGATATTTCTGATCCTGATGTCGTGAAAGATTTCGCTGAAAAACTGGGCGATATGGAGCATCTTGATTATCTATATACCTTAACGGTTGCCGATATTAACGCGACAAATCCAAAACTATGGAACACATGGCGCGCTTCTCTCATGCGTCAGCTTTATACGCATGCTCGTGATGTAATCCGTACAGGTTTAGGCCGTCCTGTTGACTACCAAATGCTGATTGAAGACACCAAGTTTGCAGCAAGTGAATTGCTGGTAAATAACTTCGCATTGGCAGATGTCGAAAAAGTTTGGCAAGAACTTGGTGATGAATACTTCATTAAAGAATCGGCAGATGAAATTGCATGGCACACACAAGCAATTTTAAAACACGGCGATAATCCAGAGCCATTAGTCCTCTTACGTGCTCACCGTAAAGCAGCTCAAGATGCGGTGCAAATCTTTATTTATACTCGCGATCAACCAAACCTATTTGCCACAACTGTTGCCGTTTTAGACCGAATGAACTTAGACGTTCAGGACGCAAAAATTATCACGGCCAGTACAGCATTTAGCTTAGACACTTATGTTGTACTCGATCGTTTCGGGACATTACTTACCGACCCAGAACGTGAAGAAACGGTTAAAAATGCATTAGTGAAAGCCCTTAGCCAACCAGACCAATATCCGGGACTCATGCAACGTCGTATTCCACGTCAATTACGTCACTTTGATATTGAAAATACAGTCGACGTAACATTAAATGAAGCCTTACAGCAAAATATGGTCGAAATTTCAACACTCGATCACCCTGGCCTACTTGCACGCGTGGGTGGTTTATTTATGATGCAAGGTTTAGATATCCATTCAGCTCGAATCGCAACTTTAGGTGAACGTGCCGAAGATATTTTCTTTGTCACCAAAAAAGATGGAAAACCGCTGAATAACGAAGAGGTCAAACTCTTCTCGGAAAAACTGAAAGCTGCATTAGATGAAGCATCTAATCAAATTTGTCAGCACTGAAACTCAACTACTTGGTAACTGTTTAATGAACTCTAGCTTGTCGTTATTACACCCGTATCCATTTGAAAAGTTAAACCAACTTTTTAAGGATATTACTCCTGCTAACCTTCCCTTGATTCCTCTATCAATTGGCGAACCTAAGCATCCAGCACCAGAGTTTGTTAAACAGGCTATTATTGATAACTTTAACCATTTATCAACTTATCCAAACAGTAAAGGCTTACCAGAGCTTCGCCAAAGCATTTCAGATTGGTTAACTAAGCGCTTTAAACTTAACAGCATTAGTGCTGAAAACCACATCTTGCCTGTCTCTGGTACACGTGAAGGCATTTTCTCTTTTGTACAGGCATTAATTAATCGTGAAGATGCACCTTATGTGGTGATGCCGAACCCGTTTTATCAAATTTATGAAGGTGCGGCTTTACTTGCAGGTGCAAAGCCATACTTCATTAATTGCACGGAAGAAAATGGCTATTTAGGTGATTTTGATGCAGTACCAGCAGAAGTTTGGGAAAAGACAGCCCTACTTTTTGTATGTACACCGGGTAACCCAACAGGTACTGTGCTTTCCAAAGAACAATTTAAAAAGCTAATTGCCTTATCTGATCAATATAATTTCGTTATTGCTTCTGATGAATGCTATTCAGAGCTTTGGTTTGACCAAGCACCTACTGGTCTATTAGAAGTTTGTGCTGAGCTTGGTCGTGATGACTACAAAAACTGTATCGTATTTCATTCACTTTCAAAGCGTTCAAACTTACCGGGTTTGCGCTCAGGTTTTGTAGCGGGTGATGCCGATCTGTTAAAGCCATATTTACAATACCGCACCTATCACGGCGCTGCAATGCCAGTACAACACCAGCTTGCTTCAATCGCAGCGTGGAACGATGAAAACCATGTTGAAGAAAACCGTAAGCAATATCGTGCAAAGTTTGATTTATTCCAATCTGAGCTAGGTCATCTCCTCCCATTACAAAAACCTGATGCCGGTTTTTATTACTGGTTAAAAGTCGATAATGATGAAACTTTTGCAAAAATGCTAATGGAAAAAGCACACATTAAAGTTTTACCGGGTCGTTATCTATCTCGTGATACCGAACAAGGTAACCCTGGTGCCAATCATGTGCGTATGGCTTTAGTAGCAGATTTGGCACAATGTGAAGAAGTTGTTAAACGTTTAAAAGCGATTCTTTAAACCCAGCAAAATTGCATAGCCTTCATTTTGTTTAGAAGGCTATGCAATCTGCTTTAACTATAGGCAACCAATAACACTGCGAAAAAAATGAAAGCCAGACTGGAGCAATAATATATTCCTCTAGCAGAGCGTTTAATCTGTGCTAATACACGCTCTTGACGCAATAAACGAACTAATAATAAATTCCACCCGAAAACCACTCCTGTCATCCATATACTCATTAGTAATTTTTGAAATAAGCTAAATTCCTGTTGCATAAGTAGCATTAAACTACTATAAAACATAATATTTTTAGGATTAAGAAGACTGGATTGCAAACCCAGAGCTAAGCTTTTAACTTTACTCTTATAACTAGACTCTTGTTCAACCAAACTATTTTCAGCAACAGTAATATTTAAGTTTGTTCCTTGAGTGGCTCTAAAACAAAGAAAACTCAAATAAACTAAATATCCAGCCCCCAGCCATTTAAGTACTAAAAGAATCGTTGTGCTTAAATTGCCAAGCACCATAAATCCAAATATACACACCATTAAGATAACAGCATTACCCAAAGTAATTCCCAGAATAACGCCATAGGTATAACGCGCTCCTTTTTGCAAAAGACTGGTCAAAATAAGAAAAAAATCTGGACCTGGAGATAGTAGTGCTAAAAAGTGAGTAAAGGCGATAACCAAAAAAACTTCCATAACGATTTCATCTTTAAAATTGTATGGAGTAGCTTAAAAATAGAGAAAAATAATTTCTTGTAAATTATTGCGCGGCTGCAAGTTGAAACTGTCGAGGAGTAATTCCCGTATGTGCTTTAAAAGCTTTATGAAAATGGCTTTGATCACTAAAGCCTAAATTGACAGCTAGCTCTGCGAGTGAAATCCCTTGCTTTAATTGAGCTCTGGCTTGATTAATCTTTAAATTAATTTGAAATGCATGTGGAGTTAAACCAACATTGGCCTTGAATAAACGAATGATTGCATATCGACTAAGACCAACCTGCTCTGCAAGCTTTTCAAGAGAAATAAATTGTTCTGACGATTTAATAATATGAATTAAGTCCAAAAAATCTTCATACAAATATTCAGTTTTTTGTATTTCTTCTAATACGAAATGTGGGAGTAACAACTGAGTAAGGCAATAGATCAACGACTGTTCTTTTTCAATAATTAATTTTTCAGGATCGAATAAAGTTTCATTCATATCAGAAAAAGCCTGATATAAAGTTTCTTCTTTTATTATGAGCGGCTTATGCTGAGGCAGATGTAAATCCAGACCATGTTCTCGAAATTCTGAATACAGCTGATTTAACCACCTTATGTCCAAATGTAGCATTTGGTAACTCCAAGCCTGATCCGGCAAAGGGTTACATGAATGCTCAATATGTGCTGGTACAATCACCAAAGTACCAGCATCAATCTTTTGGGGCGTACCAAATGAACTTTGAAAAACGCTATTCCCCTCGTCTATAGCCCCGATAGAAAACGTTGGATGACTATGAGACTTATAACACGTTCGGCTAAAACAGGATCTTCTGGTTTCAACATACGGCATTCGCCCATCTTGCCAAAACTCAAAAGCTTGAGGAATAGCGTTCATTTAAACGATTAACTCGCTAATGCTTTTTCAATATCAGCTTCTAAAGCTTCTGGCTTAGTCGTAGGTGCATAGCGATTTAAAACAGCACCATCTTTACCTACCAAGAATTTGGTAAAGTTCCATTTAATGCTACTACTACCTAAAATACCTTTAGCTTCACGTGTTAAATATCTAAAAATCACATGGGCTTCCGGGCCTTTTACATCAACTTTAGCAAACATGGGAAATTTCACCCCATAGTTACGCTGACAGAAGCTACCAATTTCTTTATTGCTTCCTGGATCTTGCCCACCAAACTGGTTGCAGGGAAAACCTAAAACTTCTAATCCTTGATCTTTATATTTTTCATAAAGTTTTTCGAGGCCAGCAAATTGTGGTGTAAAACCACATTTACTGGCAGTGTTTACAATTAGTAAAACTTTACCTTTATAATCAGCTAATTGCTTAACTTCACCCTCTAACAGCTCAGCTTCAAACTGATAAATATTACTCATGGATAGGTTTCCTCATCATTTTTTTCTTCTGTTTTCAGTTGTAATGATGCCGAGTTTACACAGTAGCGCAAACCTGTCGGCTGTGGTCCATCTTCAAATACATGCCCTAAATGAGCTTCGCAATCATGACAAACTATTTCAGTTCTGACCATACCATGCGTTAAATCTTCATGTTCATCAATGACAGCACCATTGATCGGACGGAAGAAACTTGGCCAACCGCAACCGCTATCATATTTGGTATCTGATGAGAACAACTCTGCGCCGCAGCAACGGCAAACATAGGTACCATGTTGCTTAGTATTCCAGTATTGCCCCGTAAATGCAGGTTCAGTGCCTTTTTGTCGTGTAATCCGATACTCTTCTGGTGATAACTCTCTTTGCCATTCCCGGTCTGTTTTATTGACTTTTCCCATGACATACACCTTTTATTCTGAAGTAAACATTTCTGATGATCGAGTTTTATATTTACGCCATTCATCACAAAAACACTAGTCTCTGAACGTAAAATTTGTTGGAATTTAAACATATAAAGAACAAAAAGCAAAAAGTAAGCAAAATACAAAAGCAAAAGTAAGCAAATTTATTACCAATCTACTTTAAAGCAAGCAAACATAGTGCTATTCTAAGTGCGCACGGTTGTATAGGACAGAACATGTCTCAGAAAAAAAGTGTGGTTTTCCAACAACTACTACCAATTATCAAACAATATCAACAATCGGGTTTTACCCATGAAAAAATTGTTGAACTATTGAAAGATCAACATGATCTAAATTTGGTAACAGTTAAAACATTTAAAAGTTATTTATACCGATATGCAAAAGTGAATCCCGTTATGTCTAAAAATACTGCTACCATCCATTCCATGCCATCTACTCGAGAAATCAAAAAATCATCGAAGCTTGAGCATGTTTGTTATGACATCCGTGGGCCAGTTTTACGAGCCGCCAATGAAATGGAAGAGCAAGGACATAAGATTATCAAGTTGAATATTGGTAACCCAGCTCCTTTTGGATTTGAAGCACCACAAGAAATTATTAATGATGTTGCTTTAAACTTACCAAATGCAATTGGTTATGTTGACTCAAAAGGTATCTTCCCTGCTCGTAAAGCAATTTGTCAGTATTACCAGCAAAAAGGAATTCTCAATATGCATGTCAATGACGTGTATATTGGTAATGGCGTATCTGAACTCATCGTAATGGCTATGCAAGGCCTATTAGATGATGGAGACGAAATGCTGATTCCAATGCCGGATTATCCGCTTTGGACAGCAGCAGTTAATCTTTCAGGCGGCACAGCAATTCATTATAAATGTGATGAAGAAAATAGCTGGTATCCAGATATTGCTGATATTGAAAGCAAGATTACTCCGAATACTCGCGGTATTGTCATCATTAACCCGAACAATCCTACGGGTTCTGTATATCCGCGCCATATCCTTGAACAGATAGTAGCGATTGCAAAAAAATATGATCTAATTTTATTTGCTGATGAAATTTACGACAAAATTATTTATGACGGTATTGAACATGTTTCAGTAGCGTCATTAGCGGGCGACCAGCTTTGTGTATCTTTTAATGGTTTATCAAAAGCTTATCGTATTGCAGGCTTCCGTTCAGGTTGGATGGCAATTACGGGTGATAAAAGCCGTGCTGCCGACTATATCGAAGGATTAGACATGTTAGCGTCAATGCGCTTATGTGCAAACGTTCAAGCTCAATATGCGATTCAAACTGCCCTAGGCGGTTATCAATCAATTAATGACTTGATCCGTCCTGGTGGCCGTTTATATGAACAGCGTAATATTGCTTGGGAAATGCTTAATGAAATTCCAGGCGTAAGTTGTGTAAAACCAGATGGAGCAATGTACTGTTTCCCGCGCCTTGACCCGAACATCTACCCAATTGAAGATGATGAAAAGTTAATGCTTGATTTGCTACGTGCAGAAAAAGTGTTATTGGTGCAAGGTACAGGCTTTAACTGGCCAACACCTGATCATTTCCGCGTGGTTTTCTTACCTGCTGAAAATGAATTACGTGAAGCAATTACCCGTCTAGGTCGTTTCTTAGCCAATCGTCGTTAAAAAAATGCATAACAAAAAAGGCATCTCTAAATAGGTGCCTTTTTTATAATTCTATTTTTTTCATTTTTATAAAAGAAGAATCTCCTAACCACATAACAACGTTACCAACAAAAAATAAATTATTGTATTTAAATTATTTTTATAAATTTTATGATTCTTTCGACTTCAAGAATTAGTTAATTTTTTGATTTATATATTTTTTACCATACGTTTTAAATTACTTGATTTCCTTCAATCTACTTAACCTTTATTATGCAAAAAATGCATGGATCAATATTTTTTTGCATTTCACACTGCTTCAAAATCGAGCAACAATCCATCTCCATAACAACATCGCCATATTCGATTCGGTTAAAACAGATACAGATCTAGGAAGATAACATCGTTAGAACGACCGGACTGAACTAACAAGGAAAGCTTTCAATCATTCAAATCCCATCAAAGGATGATTGAATCAAATGGATAGAGGTTCATATGAAGCAAAAGAAATTGCTCAAGTATATTGTTGTTGCTATTTTACTTGGCATACTGACAGGTTGGATTTGTCACCACTTCTTTAATGAGGGTGAACAATTGAAGCAAATCGCTTCTTATCTCAACATACCTACAGATATCTTTTTACGCCTTATCAAAATGATTATTGCTCCATTGGTATTTGCCACTATTGTTTCAGGCATTGTATCAATGGGGAAATCGACATCAATCGGCAGTATCACCCTTAAATCAATGACTTGGTTTATTACTGCTTCGTTCGTATCGCTTGCTATCGGTATGGGTCTGGCAAACTTTTTCCAACCAGGTGCAGCTTTAGATTTAGTATTACCAACTGCGCAACAATTGAGTAGCTCTTCTGCTCCAGCGACTACAGGCTTCACTCTACAATCATTTTTAAGCCATGTTTTCCCACGCAGTATTGCCGAAGCAATGGCAAATAACGATATTTTGCAAGTCCTTGTTTTCTCTATTTTCTTTGGCTCAGCCCTTGCTTTTGTAAATCAAGGCAAAGAAAAAGATTCAGTTATCATTCGTTTGACTGATGAACTCAGCAAAATCATGTTCCGTATTACTGATTACGTCATGATGTTTGCACCTGTTGCAGTATTTGCAGCAATCGCTTCAGCAATTACAGTACAAGGTTTAGGCTTGATTGTTGACTATGGCATTTTAATCGCGGAGTTCTACTTTGGTCTTTTATTACTGTGGATCATCTTATTCTCCGTAGGTGCAATCGTACTTAAAAAAGATATTTTCCGTTTAGGTAAATTAATTCGTGAACCTGTAACGCTTGCTTTTGCTACAGCTTCAAGTGAATCAGCCTATCCTAAAGTAATGGATGCACTAAATAAATTTGGTGTGCCTAAAAAAGTAACGAGCTTTGTATTACCTTTAGGTTATTCATTCAACCTTGATGGTTCAATGATGTACACCACGTTTGCAGTACTCTTTATTGCTCAGGCCTACAATATTGACCTTAGTTTCACTCAACAAATCTTAATTTTGTTAACTCTAATGGTAACAAGTAAAGGTATTGCAGGTGTTTCTCGAGCTTCTATTGTAGTTATTTCAGCGACGCTCACTATGTTCCACTTACCTGAAGCTGGCATCCTTTTATTGCTCGGTATCGATCAGTTCCTTGATATGGGCCGTACCGCAACAAACGTAGTAGGTAACAGTATTGCTACCGCAGTTGTTGCCAAGCTTGAAGGCGATAAAGTGGCTGATACTGAAGAACTACCAGAACCAGTATTAATTAAATCAACTCAAGAACAAACGACCGCTTAAGTTTCTCTTTTCTCCCACTCTCCCAACTTAAGAGCAATTTTATATGACCTTATAAAATTGCTCTTTTTTTATTTTAAAATTACTGGCAGAAATTCACCTATATTTTTATATTAAATAATGACTTTAAACTGCTATTAAATTTTCTTAAATCAAACCTTAAAAATAGAATAAAAATTGCTCAAACAAATTTTATATTTTTAAAAATAAATACCAAGTGATTAAATTTTAATTCAATTTACAACAATTAAATTATATTAAATTAATGGAATTATTTTTCAATTCATACTGAAAAATTTAAAACCATCTTAATATTAAATTATAACAATAAAAATCAACAATATAAAAATATCAAATGTCAAAAAATTACTTAAACATCTCTATTATTTTTTAATTTTATACAGATAAAAAAATCATTTGTTTTATTTATATTAAAAAGTAAACAAATCAAGATAAATTAGAAAAACTTAATAGATTTTTTATTTTATTCATGTTATTTATTAGCGCTAAATAAAAGCAATGACTAAGCAATTGTTGATGAAACAAAATGCTATTCAAGGATGCTTCTTATTCAAACAAGTTATGAATATGTTTTACATGGTATGTATTTTGCTTAGGAAAAGCAGTCATATTCAACAAACTTTTACTTCGTCACTTCATAAGGATATTTTCGATGTTGACTAAAACTGTTAAATCTTTAGGTTTAGCGATGGGCTTATTAGCCTGCTCTCTCCCACTTTATGCAAAAAATAATGTTGTTGTAGTTGCGACTGGCGGTACTATCGCTGGTGCTGGCGCAAGCTCGGCAAATAGTGCAACTTATACTGCTGCAAAAGTTCCTGTTGATACGCTAATTAACGCAGTTCCACAAATCAAAGATTTGGCAAATGTAACTGGTATTCAAGCATTACAAATCGCTTCTGAGAGTATTACTGACAAGGAATTATTAGAAATTGCTCGTCAAGTGAATGAGCTTGTTAAAAAGCCTTCTGTTAATGGTGTCGTAATTACACACGGTACAGATACTTTAGAAGAAACAGCATTTTTCTTAAATTTGGTTGTTCATACTGATAAACCGATTGTACTTGTTGGCTCAATGCGTCCTTCAACTGCTCTTTCAGCTGATGGTCCACTTAACCTTTATAGTGCAGTTGCTTTAGCAGCTTCTGATGATGCAAAAAATAAAGGCGTTATGGTTCTTATGAACGACTCTATTTTTGCTGCACGTGATGTAACTAAAGGCATTAACATTCATACCAATGCTTTTGTTAGCCAATGGGGCGCTTTAGGTACATTAGTTGAAGGCAAACCATACTGGTTCAGACAATCTGTAAAACGCCATACAAATGCTTCAGAATTTAATATTGAAAATATTAAAGGCGATGCACTTCCAACTGTACAGATCGTTTATGGTTCGGACTCTATGCTTCCAGATGCATATGAAGCGTATGCAAAAGCTGGTGCTAAAGCGATCATTAATGCAGGTACTGGTAACGGTTCTGTACCAAAATATATCGTACCAACCTTACAAAATCTTCACGACAAAAACGGTATTCAAATTATCCGTTCATCACGTGTGGCACAAGGTTTCGTATTACATGATGCAGAACAACCTGACTCTAAATATGGTTGGGTAGCAGCACATGATTTAAACCCTCAAAAAGCGCGTCTTCTTGCAGCTTTAGCTCTTACTAAGACGAATGACACGAAAGAAATTCAGCGCATGTTCTGGCAGTACTAAGTTTTTCAACCAGCCCAAACACAAAGTTTGGGTTGGTCCTATTTCATAAAAATAAGCTCTTTTATATTAAATCTGTACAATAGATATTCAAATCATTCTTCTTAAATAATAAAATCCTTAACAGTTTGCCAAAATATTAAGCATTTCGTTTTAACTTTGCGTGCTAAACTATGCTGCAGTCGTATTAAGGATTGGTTTATGCAGTTTGTTCATCTCGGTATTTATACAGAATTTTCGATTACAGAGTCGATAGTTCGCATACCTGACTTGGTCAACGCTGCGGTTAAAGACCAAATGCCTGCGCTGGCATTAACCGATCTATCAAACCTTCATGCTGCGGTAAAATTTTATAATTCTTGTTTAAAAAAAGGGATTAAACCGCTTTTAGGTAGCACAATTCGCCTTGACGATGCTCAACATCGTGCAACTTTACTTGCAATGAGTAATGTAGGCTGGAAAAGTCTTACCGAAATCGTTTCACGCGGTTTTATTGAAGGTCAACAACTCAGTATTCCATGTGTAAAAAAAGAATGGGTACTTGAACAGCATCAAGATATTATTGTTTTACTTGGTCAACATAGTGATGTGGGTCAGATGCTTTGCTCATCTAACCCTCAAAAAGCAGCTCCGCTTTTAGAGACATGGATTGAAAAATTTGGTAACCGTGTTTATCTGGCTTTAACACGTACCGATCGTCCCGGTGAAGAAGACTTTATTCAAGAAGCCGCTAAACTTGCTGCTCAATATAATGTGGGTGTAGTTGCGCATAATGATGTGCACTTTGTAGAAAAAGAAGATTTTGAAGCTCACGAAGCCCGTGTTTGTATTGCTGATGGCTATGTATTAGCAGATGACCGTCGTCCACGCTTATATAGTCCTGAGCAACATTTTAAAACCTCGGACGAAATGATTGAGTTGTTTTCAGATATCCCAAGTGCTATCGAAAACACCTATAACATTGCAAAACGCTGTAATGTTAGCCTACAACTTGGCACCTACTTTTTACCTGACTATCCAATTCCAGATGGCTTTACCATTGACACTTACTTTGAGCATTTGTCTAAAGTAGGTTTAGAAGAACGTTTAGATTATCTCTACCCTGTCGAAAAACGTGGCGAAGATTGGCCTGAAATTCGTAAACCTTACGATGAACGAATTGATTACGAAGTCGGCATTATCCTCAAAATGGGTTTTCCTGGTTACTTCCTTATCGTCATGGACTTCATCCAGTGGGCAAAAAATAATGGCGTTCCGGTAGGACCAGGCCGTGGTTCAGGTGCGGGTTCACTCGTTGCCTATAGCTTAAAAATTACTGACCTTGATCCTCTTCGTTACGATCTACTTTTCGAACGTTTCTTAAACCCAGAACGTGTTTCGATGCCCGACTTTGACGTCGACTTCTGTATTGCCGGACGTGACCGCGTCATTGATTATGTTTCCCGTACCTATGGACGTGAAGCCGTATCACAAATTGCAACTTTCGGTACGATGGCGGCAAAAGGTGCAATTCGTGACGTTGCCCGTGTATTGGGTAAGTCTTACGGTTTAGCTGACCGTATCTCAAAAATGGTACCGACTAAACCGCTCGGTGTGGACTTAGCCACTGCTATCGAGATGGAACCTCAGCTTAAAGATATCGTTACCAACCCATCAAACCCAGATAATGATGATGCGAGTGAAATCTGGGAAATGGCTCTAAAATTGGAAGGTATCACTCGAAATACTGGTAAACATGCCGGCGGTGTTGTTATTGCACCAGGTAAGATTACCGATTTCTCGGCTGTGCTTTGTGATGAAGACGGAACCAGCCGTGTTGCTCAATATGATAAAGACGATGTAGAAGCAGCAGGTCTCGTCAAATTCGACTTCTTGGGTTTACGTAACTTAACCGTTATTGAAGACGCAATTCAAAATATTAATAAAAATCGCGATAGTAATGATCCACTCATAATTTCGCATGTTCCACTTGATGATGCTAAAGCATATTCTGTCTTTGCTGATGCAAATACGACCGCGGTATTCCAGTTTGAATCCGTCGGCATGAAACGAATGCTTAAAGAAGCACGTCCAAGTAAATTTGAAGAGATTATTGCGTTCGTATCATTGTACCGTCCTGGTCCAATGGATCTTATTCCTGACTTTATTCACCGTATGCATGGTGGAGATTTTGAATATCTTCACCCACTTCTTGAAGGTGTATTAGAGCCAACTTACGGGATTATGGTTTATCAAGAACAGGTGATGCAGACTGCACAGATTTGTGCAGGTTATACACTCGGTGGCGCGGACTTACTACGCCGTGCAATGGGTAAAAAGAAACCTGAAGAAATGGTTAAGCAACGCCAGATCTTCTTGGCAGGTGCTGCCGAAAAAGGAATTGATGAAAGTACAGCCAACCATATCTTTGACTATATGGAAAAGTTCGCAGGCTATGGTTTCAACAAATCTCACGCTGCCGCTTATGCCCTCGTTGCTTACCACACTGCCTGGTTAAAAGCACATTATCCTGCTGAGTTTATGGCCGCGGTAATGTCATCGGAAATGCAGAACACCGACAGTGTTGTATTTTTAATTGATGACTGCCGAAATAATGGCCTAGAAGTTTTACCACCATCCGTCAATATGTCGACCTATCATTTCCATGCGAGCGATGATAAAACGATTGTTTATGGTTTAGGTGCGATTAAAGGGGTTGGCGAGCAAGCGATGCAGTCAGTGATTGACTCTCGTCGACAGTTTGGCCCTTATACAGATCTATTCGATTTTTGCCATCGTATTGATTTGAAGAAAATCAATAAGCGTACTCTTGAAGCTTTAATTCGTGCAGGTGCACTCGATTGCTTAGGAATTGAACGCGCAAGCTTAATGGCGCAATTGCCTGAAGCTGTTCAAGCTGCCGAACAAGCGCGCAGTAACCGTGAAAGCGGTATTATGGATTTATTTGGTGAGGTTGAAGAAGTTCAGCGTAAGCCAGCTAAACCTGTTAAACCGTGGAGTGACGAAGTTCGTCTAAAAGGTGAAAAAGACACACTTGGTCTATATCTGACTGGTCACCCAATTGATGTTTACCGCCAAGAGCTTAAGGCTTTTATTCCGGTAAAACTTAATGAAATTACGGCTACACGTCGTGGTGTTACAACGGTGTATGCAGGTTTAGTTATTGACGTCGCAAACTTCCCAAATCGCGTAGTTATTGTACTAGATGATGGTACAGCTCGTATTGAAGTAAGTTGCAACCATGAACGTTTCCAACGTTTTAAAGATATTATCCAAGTTGAGCGTGTTGTCGTCTTTGAAGGCGAAATTTATGAAAGAGAAGGCTTTGAACGTCCAATGGGCCGTTTAACCAAGGCTTTTACTTTAAATGAAATACGACAAAAACGTGCTAACAGTATTCAGATCAAATTAGCAGAAGAGTTTATGCAAGCCACTTTGGCAAAAGATTTACAAAACATAATCTTGCCATTTTGCAATGTAGATATGCATCAACATATCACTCTACAGCTACAGATTGATCAACCTTATGCTCAAGCTGAGCTTCAACTTGGTCCGCAATGGAAAGTTGCTCCTCTCGATGAATTACTTGCTAAACTCAGAGATTATTTTGGTAAAGATAATATTTATATTGAATATCAAGTAAAGTCGAAAGCAGCTAAAGCAGCAGAACCTGCTCGTCCGCAAACCGTTGCTTCCCCTCCCGCGGACATGACTATGGACGATGCATTGGATTTATACCAAAGCGAAGTTTCTCAATATTCGTAATTTCTGGAAATCTTATGAGTTCGTTTGATCACAACACTGTGTCAAAACAATTAGCACAAGTGCGTATTGTCATGGTAAACACTACCTTGCCTGCCAATATTGGCAGTGCTTTACGTGCCATGAAAACAATGGGGCTAATTAAATTAGTTCTTGTTGCACCTAAAACATATCCTCACCCAGACATACAAGCGCTTGCTGCTGGTGCCCAGGATTTATTTGAACATCTTGAGATTGTCGACACCTTAGAAGATGCTATTAAAGATTGCCATTTAGTATTTGGAACAAGTGCACGCAGCCGTACTATTCCTTGGCCTCTACTTGATGTACGACCTGCAGCTAAAGAAGCCATTAAAGCCACTACTCAAGGACAACAAATTGCGATTGTTTTTGGCCGTGAAGATCGTGGTTTAACCAACGAAGAATTAGCACTGGCAAATTATCATTTAACAATTCCTGTAAATCCGGACTATGGCGTATTAAATGTTGCGCAAGCAATTCAAGTCGTATGTTACGAACTTCGCATGTCTGCTCTAGAACAACAAAACGTGGATCAAGATACAGATGAAATGCCATTAGTCCAAGGTCAAAGCATGCAATGGGATGAACCATTGGTGACTCAACAACAAATGGAAGAGTTTTATCCTCATCTAGAGAAAATGCTGACTGAAATTGAATTTTTAGATCCAGATAATCCACGTTTATTACCTTTACGCTTGCGTCGTTTATTTGGTCGTATACAATTAGATCGTATGGAATATCATTTACTTCGCGGTATTTTTAGTCGAGTACAAGCCCTAACCAGTGGTAAATGGAAAAAAGCATTATCTGACAAGGAGGATCAACCCAATGCTTAAACAGCTGAAAGAAGATATAAAGGCTGTATTTGCGCGAGATCCTGCTGCCCGCAATACACTCGAAGTTCTCACGACCTACCCTGGCATTCATGCGATTATGATGCATCGTGTCGCACATGAGTTATGGCAAAAAGATTGTAAAGGTGCTGCTCGCCTTCTTTCTTCATTTAGTCGTTTTGCAACAGGAATTGAAATTCATCCTGGCGCTAAAATCGGTAAACGTTTTTTTATTGATCACGGTATGGGTGTTGTGATTGGTGAAACGGCTGAAATTGGCGATGATGTTACGCTTTATCATGGTGTTACCCTAGGTGGAACAACATGGAATAAAGGTAAACGCCACCCAACTTTAGAAGATGGTGTGGTTGTTGGTGCTGGTGCAAAAATTTTAGGTCCATTTACCATAGGCAAAGGTGCTAAAGTCGGTTCAAATGCTGTGGTAACTAAAGCTGTTCCTGCTGGCGTGACCGCTGTAGGGAACCCTGCTCGCTATATTTATAAAGATGCACCTGACAAGAATAAAGATGAAGAACGTCGTCGTGATTATGCACAAAGTATTGGCTTTGCCCCATATGCGACAACTGCTGATCAGTCAGACCCTATTTTAGAAGGTATGCGCGTTTTACTTGATCGTATTCAGCATAATGAAACGCGTATGAATAATTTATGCCAGCGTTTATCAGAGCTAGATCCGAGCTTCAAAAAAGAAAGTCAGGATGAACAGCCTTTTAGTGATGAAGAACTGAAAATTATTGAAGAAGTCCGTCGTGAATGCGGTGCGCAAGATAAGACATCAAAAACGTAATATTCTTGATTCATAATGTAACACGCTTACCCTTGCATGTGTGTTTAGCTTTTTCTAGACTTACCTGTACCAAATCTGACTTTACTAAAATGAACGGAAGATCCTATGAATTTTAAGCCTTTGGCATATATAATCCTTGCGACCTCAAGTTTAACCGCTTGTACAATGGCACCCGTAAAAGAACAAAAAATTGAGCCTTTTGTTTTCAAGGAACCAGAGCTTACTCCTCCTTTTTATGCGCTAAACCCTTTTAACTATGATCAGCCACCAGCATTTGAAGTTGCATTAAAAGACGCTGCTGCACAGCCTGTGACCAAAATGGTCGTTAATCGTCAAGATGATCCGACCAAACAGCTTACTCTCGACGTCAATAAACTGATCGTTCCGACTGTCAATAATTCACAACGTTCAATGAAATACGCAGTTTTAGCCGGTGAAAATGAAATTGACGTGACTACTATTGATGACTTCTTACAGTTAGTGGAAGGTAAAGCACGTCACTACCCACCTCGCTTTACTGACCGTCAAGAACGTAAAGGCTTTGAAAGTAAACTTAAAGAAGTAACACAACAACTTGATACACTTGCTGCAAATCCAAATGCATCATTTGATATTTTAATTCGTGCTTTTAAAGCAAGTGTTCTTGCACGTAACCTTGATTTAGGTACTGTTCATACCACTAAATCTTTAGAATATGCTCAAAGACTTTTAAAAATTAATCCAGATGATGCGGAGACAAATTTCTGGTTCGGTTTTGGTTTATCTGAAGGTGGGGGTCAACGTGAAGCGATTCCATATTTAGACAAAGCCATTAAAGGTAATGTTCAAGAAGCATATTTAGCTGCTGCAAATAACTATATTGCAATGGAGCAAAAGAAAAACGCGATCCAGACGCTAAAGAACTATAAAGTTAAATATCCAGATGAAGCGGAAATTGCTGACCGTTTAATTCAAGAAATTGAAAAACAAGGTCGTTGGAACGTATGGCAAGTTTTAACTAACCCAGCAATGTCAGCAACTACTCCTGCTGCACCTAAAAAATAAGCTTAATTCTATAAAAAAGGGCTGTTTTGACAGCCCTTTTTTATATTTGATCATTTGAAAAATATTTTAAAATTTGTATGATCTACCTACCATTGAGCCACTATATTTTGACCATAATGTTTTCAATAAAAAAAAGCAAAACACTGTTGACGGTCATACTACTCGGTTCAATTCTGAGTGGTTGTCAGGTCGTAAATGTTAAACAGCAAGCTTTGAATGTAACGATTGCAAATGAACGTAATAGTATTCTTACCCAAGATAAACTTAGCGAAGCGAGTCTGAATGTTTTATCAATGTCTGGTCAGGAAGCTAAAGTTTGTACAGATACACCTGAAACCTGTGTAAATCAACTCAAAAACCTTCCTCAAATTTTAGATGAACAGTTCTTATCAGCAGCAAGCGAGATGTATCTCGCAAAAGCAATGGCTTTATCAGATACGTCTGACTGTAAAGTAAGTAGATTTACTAAACATAAATCTGAAGAAGAACAAAAGAATATTCTGAATAGATATGATGATTGCTTAGACCAGCAATTGAGTCTATTAGATAAAAGTATTCGCTATAGCTATGCCTATCTATTTTCCACAAAGCGTAAGCCTAACGACCGTATTTTTGATAACAGACAAGTTCAAATACGCGACTTTTATAATCAAGCCATTGCCAAAATGGTCAGTGTTTATGATTTAAGATACCCGAAAAAAAATGTGGTAGAGCCACAAATCCATATTGGTAAGAGTGTTTATTCAATAGACTTTGAATTTCATAAACAACTATCAGGCCAAAAGTTAGAGAAATTAATTTCAAGTTATAACCTGAATTTTTCTGGCTTAAGAACCATTAACCGCCGCGATGGTTTTGGCTCCGAATTTGTGGCTGTTTTTCCGAGTTCAGGAAATGAAGATATTAATGAATATATTCTAGATCCACTTAAATATAATTATAAAAATGGTGTTAATCCAAATATTCATAATGCACGCTACTTAGCTGCGACTATTGTAGCTGAACCCAAACACGCGACCACTGTCGAAGAAATTATTAATAATCCAGAATTCGTGATTCGAGTTTATGATCCATATCGGACAGATAATATTAATGTAGCAGGCAAGCAATATCCGCTAGCAGCTAACTTTTCAGCACCTTATGGTCTATGGTTGGCCGAAAACAATTTAGGAGTTGCAGCCTATTTGAGTCTGATTGATCGCGATCAGCATTTAACTATGCCGCATCTCTATATGCTTGAACCTTATAATCCAAACAAAAAAATTATTGTGTTGGTGCATGGCTTGGCAAGTAGCCCCGAGGCATGGATTGCACTCACCAATGATGTTATGGGCGATACGGTTTTAAGAGACAATTACCAAGTTTGGCAAGTTTTCTATTCGACCAACATGCCAATTTTGGAAAGTCGTTTTCAGATTTATGCATTGCTTAAACAAGCTTTTAGTTCACTAAACCCAAGTGATCCTGCCGCGCATGATGCAGTTCTTGTTGGACATAGCATGGGAGGTATTATCAGCCGTTTACTGGTCAGTGATGGAGATATTACTAAGTCTGCTTTAGAGTTAATGACGATCCGTCAGCAAAACCGCTTTAAAAAACATCCAATGGTTACCGAACGATTGCAAATGCATTCAATCAATAATTTTGATCGCGCAATTTTCTTGGCTTCTCCTCATCGCGGTACAGATTATGCGGATCGTTGGTTTACCTTGGCAGCACGTAAAATTATTCGTTTACCGGGTGCATTTTTGTCGGCTGTAGCGACTTCACTGACAACCGAGAATTTAGATGTTAAGGATTTCTTGAGTAATATTGATAATGGTTTGATTCAAAATGGACCAAGTGATCTAAGTCATCAATCTAAATTTATGGAGCTGACTAAAAATATTAATCCACACCAAGGATTAGTTTTCCATTCAATAATGGGAAATATTACCAAGAGTGATGATCCAAATGTGATTACCGATGGCATCGTTCCGTACAAAAGTGCTCACTTGGAACGTGCAAAATCTGAGAAAGTTTTACCGGGTGGACACTCTATTCAGTTAACACCACAAGCCGTATTAGAACTACGTCGTATTTTACGAGAGCATTTAGTTGAACACGGTTTATATAAACCATAAAAAGAAAAAGAGCCAAAGGATATCCTTTGGCTCTTTCGTTTTAGGCTAGATTTTACTGCCCAGAACGGATGATGTAATCAAACGCAGACAGTGATGCTTTAGCGCCTTCACCTGTAGCAATAATGATTTGCTTGTAAGGTACAGTCGTACAGTCACCCGCTGCAAATACACCTTGCACATTGGTTTCGTTGCGGTCATTCACAATGATCTCGCCACGGTTGGTTAATTCAACTTCACTGTCTTTCAAGAAGTTAGTGTTTGGCAGTAAACCAATCTGTACAAAGATCCCTGCAAGCTCGACTATATGCTCTTCATCAGTCGCACGGTCTTTATATTTAAGGCCAGTCACTTGTGAACCATCACCTAACACTTCTGTACTTAAGGCATTCATAATCACCGTTGTGTTTGGCAAGCTATGCAATTTGTTTTGCAACACTTGGTCAGCACGAAGCTTGGTATCGAACTCAACCAGAGTGACATGCTCAACAATCCCTGCAAGGTCAATCGCAGCTTCAACACCTGAGTTACCGCCACCAATCACGGCAACACGTTTGCCTTTGAATAATGGGCCATCACAGTGTGGGCAGTACGCAACACCACGGGTACGGTATTCTTGCTCACCCGGTACATTCATTTCTCTCCAACGTGCACCTGTAGAAAGGATCACAGTTTTCGATTCAAGTTTTGCACCGTTTTCAAGTTCAACTTCAACCAAGCCATTTGCAGTCTGGTTGGCACCCGTGATTTTGCTGACACGTTGCAGGTTCATAATATCGACATCATATTCACGAACATGGGCTTCCATCTCGGCAGCAAACTTAGGACCTTGTGTCTTTTGCACAGAAGTGAAGTTTTCAATGTCCATGGTGTCCATCACCTGACCACCAAAACGTTCAGCCACGATACCGGTATTAATACCTTTACGTGCCGCATAGATCGCAGCCGTTGCACCTGCAGGTCCACCACCAATCACCAACACATCAAAAGCATCTTTGGCATTGAGTGCCGCTGCATCTTTTTCAGCTGAGTTAGTGTCGAGTTTCGCCACTATCTCTTCAAGCGTCATACGACCTTGTCCAATGTGCTCATTGTCTTGGAATACCATTGGCACAGCCATGATTTTGCGTTGTTCCACTTCGTCTTGGAAGAATGAACCATCAATCATGGTTGCTGTAGTGTTCGGGTTATAAATGGCAATCAGGTTAAGCGCCTGTACCACATCCGGACAGTTATGACAGCTTAATGATACAAACACATCAAAGTTAGCTTTGAGGTTTAAGCCTTTAATCTGGTTAAGTACTTCATTCGACACTTTAGGTGCATAGCCAGAGACCTGTAACAGTGCCAAGATCAAAGATGTAAACTCATGGCCCATTGGCAAGCCTGCAAAGAACACACGAGGCTGTTCACCTGCTTTACCCACACCAAAGCTTGGACGACGTGTATTGTTACCGTCAAAACGGGCAGTCACTTTGTCAGAAAGCTCAGCGATTTCACTCACCAACTCTTTAATTTGAGCTGATTTATCTGATTCATCTAAAGCAGCAACTAATTCGATTGGACTTTCTAGACGTTCTAAGTAAGCTTTTAATTGAGTTTTAATGTTTTGATCTAACATCTGTTTTTACTCCAATGCATCCAAATTCTTTCAATAGATGCATAGTACGTGAAAACACAGAATAGGTAAAACAGTATGTTTTTATAGATTTAATCGGTTTTTTAGATTTAATTATTATTTACTTCAAATCAAAAAAAAGCCAACCTGAACTCATCCAGCGCAGGTCGGCAAACTGGTTAAACTAGAGTAAGACCACACCAAATACAGCCCCAGCAATCAAGACATGTAAAGGATGAACCTTTTTAATTAAAGATAATAAAGTTGCAATGACTACCATAATAATGAGTAAAGTATTTATGGCAGCTGCCTCAGAAATAATCCACGCACTGGCAAGTACAGTTCCCACAGTGACAGGTTGTAAAGCAAGCTGTAAAACACGGCGCCATTTCTTATCTTTAAATTTTGACCAGCCTCTCATCACAAATACAGTAATAAGAGACGAAGGTAAAAATTTAGCGGTAGAAGTCACAAGTAGACCTGACAACCCTGCGACATGCCATCCCACTAACGGTACAATCATCATGTTCGGACCAGGGGCAGCTTGAGCCATGGCGAACAATGCACTGAATTCTTGTGCCGTCATCCAGTGATGAATATCAACTACTTGGCGTTGCATCTCAGGCAAAATTGTATTCCCGCCACCAAATGCAAGAAGAGACAATTGAGTAAAAATGATCGCTAAAGTAAGTAGAACTGCACCCATTACACACGTCTCCAAATTATAGCTGAATAAAATGCCGACAAAATCAGCATCGTCACTAGTAAAGAGATTTTTAGAAAAGCAATACTGATAATTGCAGCAACAACTACGCAAATCGCTAATGGATTACGTAATAATGGCTTAAGCATTTTCAAACCTGTTGCAACCAGAAGTCCAGCCGCCGCCGCTGCTAAACCTTCGAAAAGATGCTTAACCATTAAATTATCTTGGAACTGCTCATAGACATAATGTAAAAGTACAACAATTATCGTAGGTGCAAGGATCAGACCAATGAGTGAGCTCACTGCCCCACGAACACCGCGAAACTCCATGCCAATCGCAACCGATAAATTAATAATATTGCCGCCTGGTAAAAATTGACAAAGACCAAGTAACTCAGTGAATTTTTCAGGGCTTAGCCACTGTCTCTGCTCTACAATAACTTTACGGGCTAAAGGCAGCACGCCACCGAATCCAATTAAACCTAATGTTAAAAAACCTAAAAATAACTCTGTGCAGGTCGGGACACTCTCCTTCTGCACGGCAATCTCAACATGGTTCATTTTCGTTACTTTTCACTTTATCTGACCAAGATAGAATGATACTTTTGTGATATATCTACAAATGCTTTTATTTTCATTAACCATACCATAAAGGTATTCCTATGCTCGATTTACATAAGCTCCATGCCTTTGTTGTGGTAATTGAAGAAAGGAATATTACGCATGCCGCAAACCGATTGTTTATTCAACAGCCGCCTCTAACGCGTTTACTTAAAAAACTCGAAGAAGAACTTGGTACACAATTACTTATTCGCCAGCCTCGAGGAATTGAACCAACTGAGGCTGGTTTAGCCTTATTTAAAGAAGCACAACTTTTATTAGAACATGCGCGCCATATTCCAAAATTAGTCCAAGATGTTAGCCAAGGTAAAACTGGACAACTCAATATTGGTTTTACAAGTTCCGCAGGTTTGCATCCGCTTATTTCACTAGTATTGCGCTCATATCGAGAAATATATCCAAAGGTACAAACCAAACTTGAAGAAGCAGGCAGCCAAAAACAATTAGATCGATTAATCTCCGAGAAACTTGATATTGCTTTTTTAAGAGCACCGATCAGCCGTGATATTGGGTTAAAACATCACCATATATTAGATGAGCCAATGATGGTGGCATTGCCTATAGGCCATCCACTTACACAAAAAGAAAAAATTAGTTCAAATGACTTATCAAATGAAAATTTTGTTTTATACCGTCGTTCTTCAGGACAAGGTTTATATGACAATATTTTATATAGTTGCTACCAAGCAGGTTTTAGTCCACGCATTATTCAAGAAGCGCCTCGACCTACCGCTACATTAAATTTAGTCGCTGCTGGAATTGGTATAACGATTGTGCCGGCCTCAATGCATAATTTTTGGGAACATGAAATTGTATATCGCGAGTTTGATGATTCAATGAAACTAAATGCGCCTCTTTACCTGATTACTCGGGAAAATGAGAGTTCTGCCAAAGTTTCAAACTTTATTGAACTATTACAAAAACTTTTGCCCACAATGGCCTGAATGTAAAAGTTAAACAATAAAAAGTGCCCCGAGTGGAGCACTTTTTTATAAAACTGTTTATTTTTGATTTACTCGTTTTGCCAGCTCTTCTGCCGACTCTTTACGCTCAGAGTAGCGATCTGTCAGGTATTGTTTTTGCCCACGTGTTAATAAAGTGAACTTATACAACTCCTCCATTACATCAACGATTCGGTCATAGTAAGAGGATGGTTTCATACTGCCATCTTCTTCAAACTCTAAAAAGGCTTTAGCAACTGAAGACTGATTTGGGATGGTAATCATGCGCATCCAACGGCCTAAAATACGCATTTGATTGACCGCATTAAACGACTGCGAACCACCACTAACTTGCATGACTGCTAAGGTTTTACCTTGAGTTGCACGAATTGCTCCGGCTGCCAAAGGAATCCAGTCAATCTGGGCTTTTAAAATTGAACTCATCGCGCCATGACGTTCGGGTGAACACCACACCATACCTTCTGCCCAAGCCAAAAGCGCGTGTAATTCTTGGACTTTTGGATGATCTGTTTCTGCATCCTCAGGTAAAGGTAAACCTTTAGGATGAAAAATTTTGACTTCAGCACCTAAGTATTCAAGAATTCGACCAGCAGTCAGCACAGTAAAACGACTATAAGAACGTTCACGATTAGAACCATATAGCAATAAAATGCGCGGTGGATGCTCAAGCTGCTGCGCTTGCACTTGCTCAAATGTAGGTTTATCTAAAAGATCTAATGCTACATTTGATAAATCATTATTAAGACTGTTCATCTGAGAAATACTTTTTCTTTAACCAAAGAGAAACGGTAACGAGTGAAATTAAAATGGGTACTTCAACCAATGGTCCTATCACTGTGGTAAATGCCACAGGTGATGCCAAACCAAATGTTGCAATGGCAACCGCTAAAGCTAATTCAAAATTGTTACCAGCCGCGGTAAATGAAATTGCCGCTGTACGCGGGTAATTATTCCCCATACGTTTACTCATAAAGAAGCTAATAAAGAACATCACCACAAAGTAAATCGTCAGTGGAATCGCAATACGCAATACATCTAAAGGTAAGCTCACTACATCACCACCTTTTAGGCTAAACATCGCCACGATGGTAAAAAGTAAAGCAATTAAACTAATCGGGCTGATTTTTGGTAAAAATTTAGTTTGATACCATTCCAACCCTTTCGACTTGACTAAAATCAAACGCGTCAAGAACCCCATTAAGAATGGAATACCTAAGTACACCAAAACCGCATGTGTGATAGTCCAAAAATTCACATCAATGACTTGCCCTGCCACACCAAAATACGGAGGTAAGAAGGTTAAGAAAAGCCAGGCGTAGGTACTAAAGAACAAAATTTGGAAAATACTGTTAAAGGCAACCAAAGCTGCAACGTATTGGTTATCACCACAAGCCAGACCATTCCACACCAAGACCATTGCAATACAACGTGCCAAACCAATCAAAATCAGGCCTGTCATGTATTCCGGATAACTATGCAAGAAAACTATCGCAAGTACGAACATTAAAACTGGAGCAATAATCCAGTTCTGTACCAACGATAAAGTTAAGGTTTTCTTATCTTTAAATACTTCTGGTAACGTAGCATAATCAACCTTTGCTAAAGGTGGATACATCATCAAAATTAAGCCGATTGCGATCGGAATATTAACGTTATCTACACTTAATTCATTTAAAGACACAGATGCCTGAGGAAAGAAAACTCCAATCGCTAAGCCTAAAGCCATGGCAATAAAAATCCATAGCGTCAGGTTACGGTCTAAAAAAGAAAGCTTTTGCTTAGTCATCTCGGCTCTCTTACTCAATATGAGAGATTTTATTAATCTCAGCAATCAAATGTGAACGGTTTAAGTTCGCAACATCAAGTGCAAACAAAGCATCTAAACGACGATTAATATGAGCTACAGTCTCTTGGAATGCTTTAAGCTTTTCTTCTTTCGGCAAATCTAAGTGAGATGGGTCACTTAAACCCCAATGTGCTTTGATTGCACCACCTAAATATAGTGGGCATGCTTCTTGCGCAGCGGAGTCACAGACTGTAATAACAACATCTGGTTGATATTGTTCACAGTCATCAATCGTTTTACTCCATAGTCCATCTGTGGAAAGACCTAAGTTTTCAAGAGTTTCAATCGTTAATGGATGTACCTGTCCTGATGGTTTACTCCCAGCGCTATACGCTTTCCAGCCTTCTGGTGCACAACTGTTAAATAAAACTTCTGACAAAATGCTACGGCAACTGTTTCCAGTACATAAAAATAAGAATTTCATGGTCTTACTCACAATAGGTAGAAATAGAAGAAAACTGTGAAGATGATTGATTCACTAAATTTTCATCTTGGTTTGCTATAGTTTTCAAAACTTCAACAGCCCAATTGGGTAAATCTGGATTGACGCTGTAATACACCCATTGTCCCTGTCGTGCATCAAGTAAAATGCCATGAGTTCTTAATAAGGCTAAGTGTCTAGAGATTTTCGGTTGGCTCAACTCAAGCTGTTCTGTTAGCTCACAAACACAAATATTTTGTTTATTTAGAACTAATTTAAGAATATTTAACCGAGTTTGGTCAGATAGACATTTAAAGAAATCGACTTGGTTGATCATATCTTCAACAGAATATATTCGTTATTGCAAATATACGGATATCCATATATAAATGCAATATCTTAATTTGACAATAAATTTACCATGACTGAGCTAGTGAAGATTTACCATAACCCTGCTTGCGGAACCTCACGCAATACATTGGCGCTTATTCGTCATGCAGGAATTGAACCTATCGTTATTGAATATTTGCAAACACCACCAAGTAAAGATGAATTGATTCAACTCATTAAGGATTCAAACCTAACTGTACGTGAAGCAATTCGTAAAAATGTTGATCCCTATAAAGATTTAGATTTGGAACAAGACCATTGGACCGATGAACAGTTAATTGATTTTATGGTTCAGTACCCAATTTTAATTAATCGCCCATTTGTGGTTACACCAAAAGGCACGCGACTTTGCCGCCCTTCTGAGATTGTATTGGATATTTTATATACACAAAACTTAAGCTATTTTGCAAAAGAAGATGGCGAAGTAATCATTGATGAACAAGGCCGCCGTATAAAGTAATTGAAGATATTTATTAATATAAAAAGCTAAATGGCATGGCACCATTTAGCTTTTTTGAATGAAATGGATTAAAAATAGGATTTGATAAAAGGAAGCAGTTGCTCTCCTATTACCATGCCTAATAAACCGACTAATGCAACAAGAGGTGGAGCTGGTGACTTAACATTTAAAACATAATATAAGACACCAACAAGCAACCCTACAGCCAAAGATAACAAGTACATTTTCATCGTACATACCTTAGAGAATCAAGCCATTTAATCAGCAGGTTCCCATACTGTTTTATTTAAAATACAAAACACGAGCACCCAAGTGCGCCCCAGAAAGATTTTTTGTCCTTATCATTTACAGGAACATCAAGCATCCAAGCGTGGCTGTGTCCATGCATTCCACAGCTGCTAGCACATGCACACAATGTACTTTGTGACTGTAATGATTGATTGGAAGGAGCATTACGGTTTTCAGATAAACGCCACTGACCACCGAAGCGTTTTACCGGCGACCATGTTGGAGATGCTGGCGGTAACGGCGGATCGTCGTGCTTAAACTCTGCCCCTGCGTACACCACTTTGCCACCTAAAACAGTGAGTACAGATTCAATCCACTGGATATCTTCTGCTTCAACTTTAAAGTAGTCAACTGACAGCACAACTAAGTCGGCAAGTTCCCCTGCTGTGAGTGAACCTTTGACATCTTTTTCACCTGAGAACCAAGCTGAACCTTTAGTCCAAAGTTTGAGTGCTGTTTGACGGTCTAATAGATTTTTTTCATCATAGAGAGGTAAACCGCCGACTGTTTTACCAGTACTTAGCCAATACAAACACACCCAAGGGTTATAAGAAGCAACACGAGTCGCATCTGTCCCCGCACCCACAGGAACACCAAGTTCTAACATTTTCTTAACGGGTGGCGTTGCCTGAGCGGCTTCGGCACCATAGCGTTTTACGAAAATCTCACCTTGATATGCCATACGGTGTTGAATGGCAATACCACCACCCAACGCGCCAATACGTTCAATATTACGCTCAGATACAGTTTCGGCATGGTCAATAATAAATCGTGTCGCAAATGGCTGTTTTGAATTGACGCGCTCAAATACATTCAGTAAGCGATTAATACTTTCATCATAAGTTGCATGAATACGGAATGGCCATTTCTTTTCAGCCAAGTGTTCTACAATGGCTTCGAGTTCACCTTCCATTTTTTCTGGTAAATCTGGACGTGGCTCATAGAAGTCTTCAAAGTCCCCCGCTGACCAAGTCAGGTTCTCACCGGCTCCATTCATTCTAAATAGCTCATCGCCATCACCCGGAAATGTCATTTCTGTCCAGCGACGATAATCATCAAGCTCTTGGCCTGCCTTCTGAGCAAATAGGTTATAAGCAATACGTATGGTCATTTGATTTTGATCGTGCAATTGCTTAATCACATCATAATCTTCAGGATAGTTTTGCCCACCGCCACCTGCATCAATTGCTGAAGTAATGCCTAATCGGTTCAACTCACGCATGAAATGTCGAGTTGAATTGACTTGGTCTTCAACTGGCAATTTTGGTGCTTTCCCTAAAGTCGAATATAAAATCATAGCGGATGGAGTTGCGAGCAAGAGACCTGTTGGCTCACCTTTTTCATTTCGTACAATCTTGCCACCAGGTGGGTCAGGTGTATCTTTGTTAAAGCCTAATACATCAAGTGCAGCTCGGTTCAACAAAGCACTGGCATATAGATGTAAAACGAATACAGGAGTATCTGGTGCAGCTTTATTAATTTCCTCTAAAGTCGGTAAACGCTTTTCGGCAAACTGGAATTCAGTCCAACCGCCTACTACACGAACCCATTGTGGAGCTGGCGTATTATCTGCTTGTTCTTTGAGTAAGCGTAATGCATCTGCAACAGATGGCACACCTTCCCAGCGCAGCTCCATATTGTAATTTAGGCCACCACGAATAATATGCAAATGACTGTCATTTAGACCTGGTATAACGCGACGGCCATTTAAATCTACAACTTTACTTGTTGGAGTTGCGAGTTTCATTACCTCATCATTTGTACCCGTGCGTAATACTTTACCGTCTGCAATCGCAATTGCTTGTACTTCGGGGTTCTGAGGATCTAGTGTTGTGATTTTACCGTTTATGAGTATGAGGTTTATTTCGGTCATTCTGAACTCCATTCTTGTGAATTATCGTTCTAAAAAATAAAGGCATATCTGTATTAATATCACTTAAATATTGAATACTAGACATGCCTTTACCTAAATCAGTACTGTTTTATTTTGCAGGAACTGGTGCAAGTACTTCGTGTTTTGATGTTGTACGTTCAGGAGCCTTATGTACCATCGTATAGGCATAGTCCACACCCATACCATAAGCACCAGAATGCTCACGTACAATTGCCATAACTGCATCATACGTATCACGATGTGCCCAATCACGTTGCCATTCGAGTAAGACTTGTTGCCAAGTTACTGGAACAACACCAGCTTGAATCATACGTTGCATGGCATAATCATGTGCCTCTTTCGATGTACCACCTGAAGCATCCGCGACCATATAAATCTCATAATCCCCTTCAAGCATCGCACCAAAAGCGAAGGTGTTATTACACACTTCAGTCCACAAACCTGAAACAATCACTTTTTTACGATTATTTTTTGCAAGCGAATCACGTACTTTTTGATCATCCCACGAATTCATTGAAGTACGTTCTAGTAATGGAGCATCTGGAAATACATCTAAAAGTTCTGGGTAGGTATGACCAGAGAAGCTTTCAGTTTCAACCGTTGTAATGGTGACAGGAATATTGAATGTTTTAGCTGCTTTTGCTAATCCTACAGTATTATTCTTTAATACTTGGCGATCTATTGACTGTACCCCAAAAGCCATTTGTGGCTGATGATCAATAAAAATAACCTGACAATTGGTTGGTGATAGTTGTTCTAAAAGTGATTTATTCATGGGTAAACTCCATTATTCCTTATGAGTAATGCATCAAAATTGCTTACTGGTTATTATGAAAACAGATAAAAATGTAAAAGCATAGACAGCAAATCAGCACGAATCTGTATTCTGTACGAATACAATCAAAACAATGATTGCTTTTTAATTTTTATAGTTTAATCATTGATATATATTTTTTTACCTTTCGCTTATCCATGGATCGATTAGACTGTATTTCTACTTTTGTAAGTGTTGTAGAACATGGGAATTTTAGTAGCGCAGCCAGAGCACTCGATATTTCTCGCGACTTAGTTGCCAAACGTGTTTGCTACCTCGAAAATGACCTCAGAACCACACTTTTAACTCGAACAACAAGACAGATGAACCTCACCTCTTGTGGGGAAAAGTTTTATCAACATAGCAAAGTCATTTTAAGTGAGTTCGAATGGGCTGCCTATGAAATTAGCTATAATCAGCAGTACCCAGAAGGCGAACTCAAGCTCAATACGCCAATGTCTTTTAGCAACATTTTTCTTCAACATATCATTTCGGACTTTATAGAGAAATATCCCAGCATAAAAATTGATTTATTCATGACTGATCAGCTATTAGACATGAATAATAATAAATTTGATTTAACCATTCGTGTAGATGGCTCTCCTCCTAATTTGGCAAATAGTAAAATATTAAATACCTATCAACGATATTTGTATGCAACACCTGAGTATTTTAATCAGCATGGATTACCAGATTCATTAGAAGAACTTAAAGAACATAAGTTTCTAATTTATTATCAGGATAGCCGACATAAGAAATTGATTTTCCAAAAAGATCAAAAAGAAGTGTCTTTTAATTGCTTCCCTGTGATGACCTGTAATAATGGTGAATTATTATTAGATATGTGCTTGAAAGATCATGGTATCGTCTTTCTTCCAGAGTTTATTGCAGAGCCTTACTACAAAGAAGGTAAATTACAGAAATGTTTGGAAGACTACACCAGTCAGCCGCTTCACTTATATGTTACATGGCCAAACCGTAAGATTTTATCGAAGAAAGTAAAATTATTTATTGATTTTCTAACACGTCAAATCGTTCCCATAAAATAACCAATTTGGGCCTTTTCCAGAAGAAATGGCCCATTATTTTTTAGTTAGTTTAAATGGTTTCAATCTTCTTATTTTTAAATAAATTTAATAAATTTTGCTCTGCTGTTGCTGTACTGTCTTGTTCAACAAATGTTGTCGCGTAGTGTTCTAAATGCTCTTCCATCAATTGAGTTGCTCGTTTTTCATCACCCTGCTCAATTGCATCTAAAATTGCACGGTGTTCATCAGCCGAACAATTATTATGTTTTGGAATTTCATATAAGCCAATTAATAACGAAGTCCTTGCAATAAGCGTCTGCAAATAACTGGTCATAATCGTATTTTGATTTGCTTCAATTAGCTTTAAATGAAATTGCCCTGATAGCTTAATCCACTCGGCCCAATTGCCAGCTAAACGCTCGTGAGACTCTTGATCTACTAAGCCTCGAAGCTCACTAAAATCTAGGTTATGTGACTTTTGAGCGAGCTTTTTTACAGTGGCGATTTCAAGCATGCTGCGTGCTTCAAAGACCTCTTTTGTCTCATGAACGCTATGCTTTGCGATGAGTGCCCCACGATTGGGCTGAATTTCGATGACCTTATCATGTGCGAGTTTGACGAAAACACGTCTTAACACTCCCCTCGTTACACCAAATGCCTCACACAAAGGTGCTTCAACTAAACGTGCGCCAGGAACGAGTTGTCGATTTAAAATAGCATCTACAATAGCGTTATATATATGGTCATCAATTTCATCATTGCTCATTTCTACGGCTTTTTTTGGTGCATTCGATGGCATTGATTTCTCCATTTTTATTGATGCCCTCTCTTTTTAAAACTTTATCTCATGACAATAGTGTAAGTTTAACTTAAGCGTTTTGGAATATTGCTCTCATTCCCAAAACACTAATGTTGAGCTAAACAATTCAATATTAGACCTCTAAATATCAACTCATACACCGAACTTTACTTACTTTTTATAAAAAATTAAGCACTTCTCATTTTATAAATCTCTCTCTTCATATTCCAAAATCGTATCAAGCCAAAACACTCATCAATACCACATCTCAAGTTTGGCATAACTTTTGCTCAATATGATTGTGCACAATCAAAATATCATATTGTGCACAATTTTAACTTCATTCTTTTAGCCAGAGTTTCAAGCTGCTGAAGAACGTGCCCGCCCAACATACGGGAAGTGAGTGTTCAAGATGAATAATACCGAAGCAATAATTAAACCTTCTTATGATGCAAAGCTAACAAATCAAGACCTAGCTCCTTTAAAAAAGCAAACTTGGGGCGCTTATAATATTTTTGCCTTTTGGATGTCTGATGTTCATAGTGTCGGTGGCTATGTCATGGCTGGGAGCCTTTTTGCACTCGGACTCAATAGCTGGCAGGTACTTTTATCTTTACTCATCGGCATTGCCATAGTTCAGTTTTTTACAAATCTGATTGCCAAGTCTAGCCAACAAACAGGTACGCCCTATCCTGTTATTTGTCGTGCAACTTTCGGTGTGCTTGGTGCAAATATTCCTGCTGTTATTCGGGGTCTTATCGCTGTTGCATGGTATGGCATTCAAACCTATTTGGCCTCAAGTGCCTTTTTATTGGTCATTTTAAAGTTCTTTCCAGAATGGTCAGCCTATGCTGATGTTTCAACTTACGGCTTTCTTGGGCTTTCCTATTTAGGATGGGTTGGCTTCATGCTGCTTTGGCTACTGCAAGCGATTGTTTTTTGGTCTGGCATGGATAGTATTCGTAAGTTTATTGACTGGGCAGGCCCAGCTGTCTACGTAGTTATGTTTGCGATGGCAGTATGGCTGATCTGGAAAGCTGGCTGGCAAAATATTGATTTAAACTTGAGTGGTGTTCAATACGACGGCTTTGCGGTTGTACCTGTCATGATTGGTGCTATTGCGCTTGTAGTTTCATATTTTTCAGGGCCGATGCTGAACTTTGGTGACTTCTCTCGTTATGGTAAAAGCTTTAACGCGATTAAAATGGGCAACTTTCTTGGCCTACCGATCAATTTCTTAGGCTTTTCTTTACTTACTGTGGTGTGTATTGCTGCAACGCTTCCAGTCTACGGCAAGCTCATTACAGACCCTGTCGAGATGGTTGGAAAACTTGATAACACCTTTGTGGTGATTTTAGGCGGTTTAACGTTAATGATTGCCACCATCGGAATTAATATTGTCGCTAACTTTGTTTCACCTGCCTTTGATTTTTCCAACGTTTCACCGAGCAAAATTAGCTGGCGCATGGGTGGAATGATTGCAGCAGTTGGTTCGATTTTCATTACCCCATGGAATTTGTTTAATAATCCTCAAGTGATCCATTACACCATTGATATTTTAGGCGCATTTATCGGTCCACTTTTTGGTGTATTGCTCGCCGATTTTTACCTCGTTAAAAAACAAAAAATCGTGGTAGATGATTTATACACCTTAGATACCAAAGGTTCGTATTGGTACAAAAATGGATATAACTACTCTGCCTTTTATGCCTTAATTCCAGCTTCATTAATTCCTATTCTCTGCGTACTTTTACCACAACTTTCTGGGTTGGCTAATTTCACATGGTTTATTGGGATGGGATTCGGTTTTGTCATTTACCGATTTCTTAACCAACCGCTTGCCCATGTTAAATCGGCAATGACTAAGGTAAAAGTACAATGAAAATTAAAATTATTAATCCCAATACCACCCAAAGTATGACAGACAAAATTGCTGCATCAGCAAAGATAGTCGCCAGTTCTGGTACTCACATTATTGCAGTGAGTCCTCAAATGGGCCCTGCAACAATTGAAAGTTATTATGATGAGGCTCTAAGTGCCGTAGGTGTGTTGGAGGAAATACGCCAAGGTGAACAGCTAAATGTAGATGCCTATATTATTGCCTGTTTTGGTGATCCTGCACTTTATGCTGCACGTGAAATGACTTCAGCTCCTGTGATTGGAATTGCCGAAGCAGCTATGCGAACTGCAAGTTATATCAGTACTGGGTTTAGTATAGTCACCACCTTACAACGTACAGTGAATATGAGTTGGCATCTGGCTCATCGCTATGGGGCTACGCCATTTTGTAAAAATGTTCGAGCTTGTGATATTGCAGTTGAAGAGTTGGAGCTTCCTGATTCAAATGCCTATCGGACCGTACGAAATGAATGCAAAAAAGCGCTCGCTGAAGATAAAAGCGATGCGATTGTTTTGGGCTGTGCAGGTATGAGTGATATATGTCTAAAGCTACAAAATGAGTTAGGCGTAATCGTTATTGACGGCGTTGCTGCAGCCGTTAAACAAGCTGAAATGCTAGTTCAATTAAATTTAAAAACCAGCAAAGTCGGTGATTGGGCCTCACCTCCTGTAAAGAACTACACAGGTATATTGTCGGGTTTTGGAGCACAATAGAGATAACTTACTGTTTCAATTCCAACTCAAAACGCTACGTTGGAATTGAAACAAAGAATAATTAAAGGAATTAAGCCTCTGCTAACTCTGGCTGTTGTTCTTCTTTATAAAATGGCACATCACCGTTAATAGTTGCACGGTGCATGATGCGATGAGCATCGCCATAATCAAATAATGCTTTATGTTGTGTGCAACGGTTATCCCAAATCGCGATATCACCATCTTGCCACTTCCAACGCAAATGAAATTGCTCTTGGGTCGCATGTTCAAACAAGAAATTAAGTAACTGTTCGCTTTCTTGTTCAGGTAACTCATTAATGCGAGTGGTAAAGCCCTCACTTACAAACAACAAAGGCTCACCTGTAACAGGATGGGTACGCACCACTGGGTGAACCACTGGTGGGTTACGCTTAAATGTTTGCAAAAGCTTTTCACGTTCTTCTTCGTTATGAGCAAAACGTTCAAGCGGAAAAGACTTACGAATATCGTGTGTTGCGGTTAAGGCACGTAGTTTTTGCTGTAGTTCGAGCGGAAGCCCTTTAAAAGCTGCTGTGTTGCTCGACCATAATGTATCTCCGCCTACAGGTGGAATTTTAATGGCTTGCAACACACAACCTAAAGGCGGGGTTTTACTAAAAGTCACATCTGTGTGCCAAAGTTCATTGTCACGCAAATCTTGTTTCCAGCTATCGAGTACCATCACTTCAGGTACATCTTCAATTGAAGGATAAATCGGGTGCACATGTAAGCTACCAAAACTGCGTGCCAAGTCTGCTTGTGCTTGCGGTGCTAATTGTTGCTTTCGAAAAAAAATGACCTGATGATCAAGCAAAGCCTGCTGGATTTGTTGCGTTGTCTGTTCATTTAACGCATTCAAATCAATATCGTGAATAATTGCGCCAATGGTAGGCTTGATCACTTCAATATTTAAGTTTGCTACTACTGTATTCATCTTCTTTACTACAACTGCTGACCATACCAAGGAGAAAACTGTTTTTGTAACCAACGTAAAAACAGCTCAAAACTAACTGCGACAATCGCAATCACAATAATGCCTAGAATCACCGTATCGGTAATTAAGAACTGCGCTGCCGATTGCACCATAAAACCAATACCACGGTCCGCTGCAACCAATTCTGCTGCAACTAATGTTGACCAGCCCACCCCGAGACCAATACGAATACCGGTAATAATATGAGGCAAAGCGGTTGGTAAAATGACATGCCAAAATACTTGTGTCTGACTTGCCCCTAGCGACAATGCTGCACGCTCACGATTAAGTTGATGGCTTAACACACCATGCGCACTACTAATGATGACAGGCGCCAAAATCGAGAAGAAGATCAAAAGTACTTTTGTGGTTTCGCCAATACCGAACCAAATCACGAGTAAGGGTAAATAAGCTAACGGTGGGATTGGACGTAATAATTCAACCAAAGGATCTAAAACAGCGCGAACCCATTTGTTCAGACCCATCCATAAGCCTAGCGGAACTCCAATCACTACGGCAGCAATCAAAGCTAAAAATACACGTGAGATACTGGCTGCCAAGTGTTGCCACAAAGTCGCCTTCATAAAGCCTTCTTGGCTGACCGATATAAATTTTTGCCAGACTGCCTGTGGGCTTGGTAAAAACAATTCAGGTACAACATGCAAAGCAGTAATAAGAAACCAGAGTGCAACCACACTTCCCACACTAATTATGCTGACCGCCAAAGTGCGATGCTTTTCAAAAAATGACGATAGAAATGAAGCTTTTTCTGTTTGCGCATCTGGCTTAAGTTTTAGCTCTGCTTTGTCATATTCATAGACGTTATCTTTAGTGTTCATGTAGGTAACGCCTCCTTACCGCTTTGTTTTTGTGCCCTTAAACTTTCAAACAGCTGCTCTCTGAGCTGAATAAATTGTGGGTCCGATTTAATTGAGCGAATAGACTCGCCCTGACGATATCGATTAGCAAAATCGAGATGTAGAGTTTCTACAATTTTGCCTGGATGCGCTTTCATCAGAACTAACTGATTGCTGAGCAATAATGCTTCTTCAATGTCATGAGTAATTAAAAAGAAGCTTTTATTTTGTTGAATCCATAAATCGAGCACTAACTGCTGCATGTTTTCACGTGTAAAAGCATCTAATGCGGCAAAAGGTTCATCTAATAAAATAAACGGCGCATGACTGATCAAAGCTCTGGCAATACCAACACGTTGTTTCATACCGCCAGAAAGTTCCCAGATATTGGCTTTTTCAACGTGACTTAAACCTACAATTTTTAAAATTGCGTTTACTTGTGTTTCGATCTCTGCGCGCTTTAAACCTTTTAACTGCAAAGCGAAGCCAACATTATCTGCAACATTCAACCAAGGAAGGAGTGCATGATCCTGAAACACGACAGCGCGGGTTACATCTGGACCAGTTACCACTTCATGATTTACAAGTACATCACCAGAACTTGGCTTTTGAAACCCTGCCAAGATATTAAGCAAAGTTGTTTTGCCACAACCTGACTCACCCAAAATCACGGTTAAAGAACCTTCTTCAATGGTTAGGTTAATGTCTTGTAAAACTGGCTTTTGCTGTTTAGGAAAAGTCAGATGAATATGTTTGGCTTCTAATACACTCATGACAACTCCTTAAGGCTGCAAAAATGAAGAATTCACATTGCCTTTATAATCGGCTTTCAGTTGATCGACCTTGCCCTGACCTTTTAAGAACTTCGCTGTATCAAAAATATTCTGCGCAAATTCACCATCTAAAGTTTGTTTTTGCTGAGCGTGGTCAAGGTAAATATTTCCACTTAATAAAAGCGGGATATCTTTTGGATCAGAACCTGTGAGCTGCGCAATTTTTTGCACGTTATCGGCATCTTTAACGTAAGCGGTTGGGTCTTGGTTATATTTTTCAAGCTGCTCAAGCGTGGTTTGGACAAAAGCTTTTAAGAAATCAGGATTTTTCTCTGCAAAGTCTTTACGTACAACCCATAAGTCATAAGTTGGAGCGCCCCATTCACCCACTTGTTTCGAGTCGGTTAAAACCGTACCAGATGCTTCGGCTTTACTTAAAGCAGGTTCCCAAACATAGGCAGCATCAATATCACCACGTTCCCAAGCAGCTGAAATTTCAGGTGGACGCAAGTTGATAATTTTTACTTTGTCTTCTGGAATGTTCCAATGTTTAAGTGCAGACAAAAGGCTGTAATGGGTTGTTGAAACAAAAGGTACAGCAATGGTTTTGCCAATTAAATCTTGAGGGGTTTTAATGCCTGATTTATTACTCACCACTAATGCTTCAGACCCACCAAGTTTTGAAGTAATTAAGAATACTTCAATCGGTAAATCACGGCTTGCCGCAGCAGCAAGTGGGCTTGAACCAATATTGCCAAGTACCACATCACCTGAAGCAAGTGCATTAACTACATCTGAACCCGCATCAAATTTTTTCCATTGAATGGTCCGTTGACTATGTTTTTCATAATCTCCGTTGGCCTGTGCAACTTTGCTTGGGTCAACCCCAGTTTGATAAGCAATCACGACAGGTTTGTTGTCACGAACTGAAGCACCCGTATTATTATCTTTCTTATTTTGCCATACGATAAATGCAACAATTGCTACAACCACAATTGCCGTGATAATCAACGGTTTGGTCTTTGTGCTCATAATTTCATGATCTTTCAATAATATAAGCCCATGGTATGCAGCCGGCTTTATAATGAAAAATAAAAAAATATGAGTTGCTTATCTAATTTTTATAAATAAATTTTCCTTATAAGTTTTTATCTTTTGGTAAAAAGCAAATTCTAATTAAACTTACAGATTAAAATAAAAATTAAAATACTTATATATCAATAACTAAAAACGATATTTACAAATCATATGATTAGGAAAACCTGACAGATGCCCTCTAAGTATTTTATCCTCTCATATTTGATCATTTTTATTTTTGCATATTGCATCCAGAGTTTTGCATCTAATTAATTTTCATTCTTTTATATAAAGTTCAGATTTTATTATCTTTTTATCTTAAATCTTCTGCAAATATTGAGATTTGGGCAAATCTTTTTCTGGTTTATACATGACGCGAATTTAATTTTTATTTTTAAGAGGAGAAAAATTCTTTTGTTTAAACATTCTCAAATTTTGAAAAAAACATTAATTACAACGTCTTTAATTACATTCAGCCTCTCAAGTCATGCAGCGCTTACCTTTGGCAATGCTGAAGAAGGTCAGCTTAAAGTAAGTGGTACTGTTCGGGCTAAATATGTTTATGATTTTGACTCTGAACCCTCTACCAGTAAATTTTCTTTTAATGACGCCGTATTATGGCTAGATTACAACTCCCCGAAATGGATTGGCCGCTTAGATTATCGGGTTTATGAATATTACGGGCATTTAGGCGATGCCAATTGGCTCACCGATGCATGGATGGGTTATAAAATTAATGACAACAGTAAAATTATTGCTGGCTTAAACCCCGTTCCTTTTGGCTTGGGTCGCTTTTGGGGAAATACTTATTATTTAGGCATTGCCAATAGTGCCGGTTGGGAAGATGTACACAACCTTGGGGTGAAATATGATTTCAATGATGGAATCAATGAAGCACAACTCGCCTTTTATCCTACCGATGGTGGCACCTATAGAGGTAAAAGCAAAGACTCGAGTCGATTTAGTATCAACCCTGTCAATGCGGATGACTCAGTACCACAAGGCACCAATACCCAAGAAAAGAACTCAATTGTTGTTCGCGGTGCTCATACCTTTAAAAATGTCTTAGGCCAAGAAAATTTCTCTACGCAATTGGGCGCCTCTGCATGGTACTCCACCATTGAAAATAAACGCTCAGGCGAAGATGGCGATCGCCAAGTTTATTCGGTTTTTAGCAATACCAATTACAACCAATGGAATTTACAGCTTTTGGCTGGTTATCAAGACATTGATAATGCCGACACCCAATATAAAGATCATCTGACTTTGGGCGGTTTCGATTATTCATTTAATTCGGCAACCAAAGGTCAGATTTATTCAGCCGAACTCAGCTATTTATTTCCTCAGCAATTTGGCCCCATTACCTCTGTTCGCCCGTATTTAAACTATAGTTCTTATCGAAAAGAACAAGATGGGTTTAAAGACTCTACCCGTTTTATTCCCGGCATTGCCTTTAACTATCAAAAATTGACAGTACAAGCCGAGTTGCTGATGGGTAAACACGATCCATATCTAGGAGATAGCGAAGGTCTAGCGGCTGGTGGAACCAACGATAAATGGAACAAAAAAGCGTTTGTAATTTTTGCTTATTACTTCTAACTCCAAAAACAAAGGCCAACAATTGTTGGCCTTTATTTTCATTTAGATATCTATTTTTACTCTAGTCGATTACTGGTGAATTATTGAGAGGAAGTTCTGTTTTATCTTCATCGATAACATCAACATCTTGGGCGGTAGGCTCAAACTTAATCAGTAGTCCAATCACAATTAAAGGAATAAATGCAAAGATAGAAATAATCAGGTAAACATCAGTTTTATATCCCGCCATCCAGATCGGTAAAACAAACAAAGCTATCGCTTGAGCAACACCTGTTACCGCACGGTTAAAGCCAACCCCAACACCACGAATCGAAGCAGGATAAGCCATAGTTGGATACACCATCATTTGTGCCCCAGGCCCAAAGCCTTCGGCAAAAAGCCACAAACCTAGCATGCCAATTGCGGTGTAGAGTAAAAAGCTATTACCGGGCTCACCAATTAATGCCAAAGCAATCAGGGCAATAAACTGAAGTAAAAAACCGGTAAGCAACACATGACGAGATTTAAATCTGCTGGCAACAAATACGCCTAACAGGCCGCCCGTAAATGCAAATAATAAATTAAGTCCAAGTGTGGTGGTAATGGTCGTCAAGACATCGGTATGAAAGAAACGCGTTAAAATAGAAGGTAAAAAGAAAGCAATGGTCGTGTACTGAAATGCCACCGAAATGTGAATCACAATTGCCACAATAGTTCTTGGCAAATAGGTTTTATTAAATAAAACTGCAAAACCCTCACGCTTTTTCTTTTCAGCAGTTCTTTCTACTTTTTCAACTGTAGCGACTGCATTAATTGCATAGGAATCTTGTAGAACTTTAGCTGCACCTTTTAAATCGCCTTGATTTGCAAGCCAAATGGGTGATTCAGTTAAATATTTACCACGAATAAAAATAATGAGTAACGCTGGCACTGCTCCAAAAATTAAAGATGCTCGCCATAGCCAGTCGCTATGCTCAGGGGGTAAAAGAAAATAAAGCGCCAGAACTAGACCAAAACAGACCGAAGAAGCGGCATACCACATTGGGCACCATGCAGCTAAACGCGCTGCCTTGTTGCTACTCCCGTTAAATTTGGAAAACTCAGATAAGTATGACATTGCCACCGGCAAATCAATACCAACACTAATTCCCATAATAAATCTGGCTAAAATCAAAACCCAGACATTCGGTGCAAAACCAGCAACAATTGCAGCAATGACAAAGAGCACCATGTCCGCCATAAAGACCCGATAACGGCCGATTTTATCTGTCAGCCAACCACCAATCAGGTTACCAACAATGGTTCCGCAGACAATTGCTGAAGCCACCACACCAGTCATCACAGGACTTAAAGAAAACTCTGAGATAACTTGCTCAATACCAAAGGACAGCGTTGTTAAATCATAGGCATCAATAAATACCCCAATCAGTGCCAACCAAATAACTTTATTCGATTTACCCTTCCCTGCAAATTTTGAAATTAATTGTGAAACATCATCGGGAGATTTAATTTCATAACGATGGTTATGATCGAGTTCTTGTGTGCTCACTTAATAATTCCTGAACTTTAATAACAGGAACAAAATAATGATTATTCACATAATACAAAAACAAATTAATCTGATGTTTTAATCTCAATTATAGAATTATCTTTTCATTATTAACTCAGCAGTAAAATCGATATAAAAAGACAAAATAAAAGCTGGTATTTAACCAGCTATTTATTTAAAGGCTTCCTAAAATATTAACTCGCCTCAGCAAGTTTTAATTCTTTTAGATTACGATATTTTGCACCGCGGTGATTTTCAGGCAAATATGGCCCAGCACCAAATAATTTTTCTCTTAATGTTCCTTGTGCATATGAGGTTTGATATACCCCTCGTTTTTGTAACTCTGGCACAATAAACTCAACTACATCAGCAAAGGTTTGATGCGCCAAAATATAGGCAAGGTTAAAGCCATCGACATCTGTATCTTCAACCCATTGCTGTAGAGTATCTGAAACTGTTTCTGCCGAACCCACTAACACAGGTCCATTACCGCCTAAGCTGTTCCAGTTTGCAATTTCTTCAATGGTCCAAACACGCTCTGGATCTGCATTTACATAAGAATCTAATAAAGATTGAATCGCGTTGGTTTGAATATATTCAACTTTGTCGGTCGGTTGATATTGTGAAAAATCGACACCAGACCAGCCAGACAGCAATGTTAATGCCCCATCGTAGCTTCCATAGCTTTGATATTCTCTAAACTTAGCCTGTGCTTTTGCATCGGTTTCATCAGTGACAATCGACAAAAGCACATAAATTTTAACTGAGTACGGGTCGCGGCCTTCTTGAGCCAATTTTTGACGAATGCCCTGTACCACTTTTTTAGTGGCAATTTTAGACGGCGCTGCTATGAATACGCACTCGGCATTTTGACTCGCAAACTTCTGGCCGCGTGATGATGCACCTGCTTGGTAGAGTACTGGTGTTCGCTGCGGTGATGGCTCACAAATATGGATGCCCGGTACAGTAAAGTATTTGCCTTCGTGCTGAATTGGATGCACTTTTTTATGGTCAGCAAAGATACCGCTTTCACGATCACGAAGTACCGAACCTTCTTCCCAAGACCCTTCCCAAAGTTTGTAAAGGACTTCTAAATATTCATCAGCAATATCATAACGATTGTCATGATTAACCTGAGTTTTTAGGCCCAAGTTTTTCGAACCACTTTCCAAATAAGACGTCACGATATTCCATCCAACTCGCCCTTTGGTTAAATGGTCTAGCGTGCTAATACGTCTAGCAAAAGGATAAGGATGTTCAAAAGAAATCGAAGTCGTGACACCAAAACCCAAGTGCTTTGTGACTGCTGCCATCGCTGGCACAATCTGTAGCGGATCATTGACTGGAACTTGTACTGCACCTGTTAAGGCATGTTCAGCACTTTGATGATAAACGTCATAAATACCAAGCACATCCGCAATAAAAATACCGTCAAAAAAACCACGCTCAAGAATTTGTGCTAAATCTGTCCAATATTCTAAATCTTTATATTCAATAGATCGGTCTTGAGGATGTCGCCATAATCCAGGAGATTGGTGGGCAATACAATTCATTTCAAAAGCATTAAAACTAATTTTCTTAGTCATAAAATATTCGCCAGCATTTTATTTATTTTTATACTAAAGCAATTTTTATGTTTTCTTTATAATATAAACCCCAAACAAAATATGATTTTATTCTAATAGATTTTTATAAATTATTTATAAAAAACATAAATAATATTAAGCCACTAAAAATAGCAGCTTAATATCTAAAACTATAATTTATTATTTAGCAACATTCCCTATTCGCCATTGATACGGTGGTAATGTGCCGTTTACACTAAAATCACCGATAATTCGATTTTTAAATACTCTCGGGTTGTGTGAAGATAAAGTCCGTACATTACGCCAGTATCGATCTAGGCCTAAATCTTTGTCTGTTGCAGAAGCACCTAAAGCGTCAAATAAAATTGTAGAAGCATTTAAAATTAAGTCGGTAATGACCGTTTGAGACTGTGCACTTTCAAGCTCGGCAAGCGCATTTTGCTCTTCTTCAAGCTGCTCATTATTTTGAAATGCAGCCAAGTAAGCACGTTGTAAGCTTTGTGCAACTTTTTCAACAATCGCTCCTGCACTGTAAGCCGCACCACGGATTTGGCCTACGACTTGTAAAATTTGCGGATCTTGCTTTACAAATTGAGCATTTGCATGCGTGTAGTTTCGGGTACGTTTAGCAACAGCTTGAGAAACATCATAGGTTGCAGCACGCCCTAGACCTGTAATAATTGCCAGTTGGACCAGTTGATAATAAGCCGCTGAATATTTAAAACGGTCATCGTCAGGTAAAATTTCAGTTTCATCGACCAATACGTCATGGAAATATGCTGTACCGCTTGCGGTGAGTTGCTGACCAAAGCCATTCCAGTCATCAATAATTTCCACCCCTTTATCTTCACGGCGGACAACGACAGAACCAGATTCACCCTTTAAATCTGTTACACCTACGTCAACCCAGTCTGCATATAGACTGCCTGTGGTGTAATATTTTTTACCCTTAACGCGAATTTTTCCTTCACTGTCTCGATATAAATGTGTTTCGAACTGTTCAATTGACTCTTTCCCGCCTTCAGACCATGCACTACCGACTGTTTCCCCATTTGCAATTCGGCTAAGCCAACGCTGTTGAAAAGCTTTGTCTTTACTTACCAAAACATCTTCAGTGAAACCAAAATGCACACGCAAAGCTTGCGGTAAGTTTGAATCGGCTTCTGCAAGTTCAATGAGCAATGCAAATAATTCAGGAATGGTTGCATCAAAGCCACCATGAGCTTTGGGAAGTCTTAGCCGTGTAAAACCAACATCTTTGAGCCACTGAAGTTGTTCATAGGGCAAAATATGCTGTTGCTCACGGATTAAAGCCCCTTCTTTAATACGGGCAAAAGTCGGTCTAAAGTTTTTTGCCAACTCATCATAACGTTCTGAAGGCCCTTCACCCCACACCCGAGAAATGATTGAAGCCTGACTAAGTGCTGCATGCGTTAGTGAACCGAGATGATGCTCAAAATTTAAATTTGTCATGTAAGTAAAACCAATATTGCTTTGCTTTTACCATAAAATATTTATTTCAGATGAAAACGATTATTTTTTTATAACTGTATTCATTCTTTATATAAGAACCCAAACACAAACATAAAAAGCTCATCTCCCAAGCCCTAAGATAGTTCTTTTTGTCTAATGCTCTGCTGGCTTTGCAGAAGTGTTTGTATATATTCTGAATAGACAGATAATTTTTCGAAAATATGCTCTGAATAGAACATATCATCAATTAAATGTGTCATTTGACCAGCAGTAAAGGTATCGCATAAACCCACCAACGCTGCGTTCATTTGAGCGAATTTCGCGCATAATTTGACATAAGTTTCATCTTTATTTTTGAATAATAATTTCCGCATTTCTAAGCCATTGAGGTTTTTTAAGTCATCATCTTTTGTGGTTTTAATCCAATAAATTTTGATCTTTAAAAATTGCTCTAGTGTTTTTAAATGCTCGACATCTACGTCTAAACTCGTAATTAAAAAAACTGTTGAGAGATCACTTCGACACAGTGCCTTGATTAAGCTTAAATAAATAAACTCAACTTCATTAAGCTCTGCAAGTTCCAAATCTATATAAATTTTTAGACTTTCTAAAACGTCATCTACTTTAAAGAGTACTTTCTTTTCAGCTTGGTAATATTTATTAAGAATAGAAAGCACAGGCGCAGTTGCAGGCGTTGTATAAATAGCGGCCTTGTTTAAGTTAGCAAAAATAAATGGTGAAAATAGATAGGCCACACTACTTTGCTGTGCCTCAATATGAGATTGGATTAAATATACAGTTTCAGATTTAGAAAAGTCTCTGAGTACTTTCGCTCTTAATAAAGTAGCTTCAAAATTAACGTAGGTTTGCTCTAACTGAGCCAATATAGATACAGGAATAGGCTGATTTTTAATAATTTTATGCAGGACATTGAGTTGAGAAGTAATAAACATTTTTTAACATCCAAGCTATTTTAGAAGAGCTACACTTAAATCAGGTCTTTAATAACCTACGTAACAACCAGACCTCACGCAAAACAACAAAGGAATAAAAGAGAAGAAACTATTCTGCACTTATTACCCAAAGTCGCATTCACTTTGTTTTGGAAAGTGATTTTGGCCATTCGTAAATCTTGTTCATTTATTTTGGACTTTTGAAGAATGGATACATAGCTACAGATATTTGAAAAAAAACTATAGCACACCTCATGAGTGCTTCAGACTGTTATAGTTTTATAAAAAATTTCTGTATCTACATATACAAAAATAGTAAATGCATGATTAAGGAAACTTCTTAAGGTAGGTAGTTTTCATGAGACGATCTATTGCATATCGCCAGATATTTCATCAATGTTTCAATGCAACATGCATTTTTACAAATGCAACATCAAGCATAAACTTTGTTAACAGACTGAGAACAATCAATCAGTCTATTCTCTTGAAATATCAAGCAATTATATTGCTTAACCCTGTTGGCATTTTACTTGCTAAGAACATTTATCACAGAAGCAAGTTTAATCGTCAGAATACTTTGTTGCCTGAAAATAAGTATTTAACTCATTTAACCATCATCAGCTAGTTCACAGGGGGAAAGTTTATGAGCCTCGGTCTAACCGCTCTAGAATTAGCGCGAATACAATTTGCTTTTACAGTATCCTTCCATATTATTTTTCCGGCCACTTCCATCGGTCTTGCCTGCTTTTTAGCAGTGTTAGAGTGGAAATGGTTAAGAACCCAAAACCCGATTTATAAAGATCTATTTAAGTATTGGATTAAGATCTTTGCCGTTGCCTTTGGTATGGGTGTGGTCTCGGGCGTGGTCATGAGTTACCAGTTCGGTACTAACTGGAGTGAATTTTCACGTGTCGCCGGAAGTATTACTGGTCCCTTACTTACCTATGAAGTCTTGAGTGCCTTCTTCTTAGAAGCAGGTTTCTTAGGCATTATGTTATTTGGTTGGGGACGCGTTGGTCCTCGAGCCCATTTCTTTGCAACACTTATGGTTGCCATCGGAACATGTATTTCCATGTTCTGGATTCTATCTTCTAATAGCTGGATGCAGACACCTCAAGGCTTTGCCATCGAAAATGGCATTATTGTGCCAAAAGACTGGTTTGCAATTGTCTTTAATCCATCCTTCCCTTACCGCTTTGCCCACATGGGTGCTGCCGCCTTCTTAGTTTCATCATTATTGGTGGTTGGAACATCTGCATGGCATTTAGTAAAAGGCCGTCGTGATGAATTGGTGAAAAAATCGTTCTCGATGGGTCTCTGGATGGTGCTTGTGACTTCATTTTTACAAGTGGTAATTGGCGATAACCACGGTTTAAACACCCGTGAACATCAACCTGCCAAACTTGCAGCAATGGAAGGACACTGGGAAACCAATCACAATGAGCCGATGCCATTATTGCTATTTGCAATTCCCGATATGAAAGAAGAACGTAACCACTTCGAAGTGGGTGTTCCTTATTTGGGTAGCTTAATTTTAACGCATAGCTTAGATGGCCAAGTGACAGGTTTAAAAGATTTCGCACCTGAAGACCGTCCAAATTCAACCATCGTTTTCTGGAGCTTCCGTGTGATGGTGGGTCTTGGTGTGCTCATGGTCACTTTGTCACTCATTGCACTTTGGTTACGTAAGCGTGGAAAACTCTATGAAACGTCTTGGTTCCATAAATTTGCTGTAGTGATGGGGCCTGCGGGTTATGTGGCAATGCTGGCTGGCTGGATTACTACCGAAGTAGGCCGTCAACCGTGGGTTGTATACGGGATTATGCGCACTAAAGACGGGCTTTCACATACCGTTTCCGCAGATCAGGTGGGCTTGAGTCTCTTTATTTTTGTGGTGGTCTATACCATCGTTTTTGGTAGCGGTATTTACTACACCTTAAAACTCATTAATAAAGGCCCTGTATTTATCGATACTCCAACTATTGAATCTGGTGGTGTTGGACACTTTAAAACACCAATGCGTCCACTCAGTGCTGTCGATGAAAACATTGACGATAATCAAAAATCTGGGGAGAAACATCATGATTGATCTTTCTTTAATATGGGTCGGTATTATTGGTTTAGGTGTTTTAATTTATGTGGTCATGGATGGTTTTGACTTAGGAATCGGAATTATGTTCCCTTTCATTAAGAACAGCCAAGAACGTGACGTCATGATGAATACTGTGGCTCCTGTCTGGGATGGTAACGAAACGTGGATGGTTCTCGGTGGTGCTGGTCTATACGCAGCATTCCCACTGGTCTATTCAACAGTTTTATCAGCACTATATTTACCGATCATTTTCATGGTCATTGCCCTGATTTTCCGTGGAGTTGCTTTTGAATTCCGTTTTAAAGCTCATCGAACCAAACACCTTTGGGACTTGGCTTTCATTTGGGGTTCAGTTTTAACGAGCTTCCTTCAAGGGATTATTTTGGGTGCCTATATCCAAGGGATTAAAACCGAAAATGGTATTTTTGCTGGTGGGTCTTTTGATTGGCTTTCCCCGTTTACCATCTTCACAGGTATTGGCGTAGTTGCCATGTATGCCACTTTAGGCTGTGGATGGCTGATTTTAAAAACTGAAAAAGACTTACAGCAACGTATGTATGAGCTTATGCCAAAGCTGATTATTGCACTGCTCATTATTTTTGGTGGGGTGAGTTTATATACGCCGTTGACGCATCCTGAAATTGCAGATCGCTGGTTCTCGTTACCAAACCTGTTCTATTTTAGTCCTGTACCAATTTTGGTCTTGTTATTTGTTGGCCTGATTTTATCGGCATGTAAAAAGCAGGATCATGACCTTAAACCATTTGCATATACATTGGCTCTTGTTTTCCTTGCATTTACTGGTTTTGTGATTAGTTTATGGCCATATATTATTCCGCCATCAGTCACAATCTGGCAAGCCGCAGCACCGCATTCAAGCCAGATGTTTGCTTTGGTCGGCGCACTTATTTTAATCCCGATCATTATTGCTTACACCATTGTGTCTTATTGGGTATTTAGAGACAAAGTTAGTGTAGGTGACGAAGGCTATCATTAAGTATGGAGGGTTTTATGAAAAAGTCATCCGTTAAACTCAATCAAACCCAATGGTTTATTCTGCTATGGATCGGTGGTTTTTTAGCCTTAGCTGTGATTGCGGGATTGTTTAAAGTTATCTTGATTTATGCAGCCCCTTACTTAAAGTAATTCCAACTTTCTAAACAAATGCCGTTTGTAGATTCTGCAAACGGCATTTATTATTGATTAAGTGCTTCTTTCATTTTGTTATTTCGTGCAGCTCATACATGTATAAATCAGAACAACTCGCTCATAGCATTCGCCAACTCATTGAGAGCGGCAGTTTAAATGCACATGAAAAATTACCGTCATTGAGAGATCAGGTACAACGTTCTGGTTTTAGTTTAATGACCGTCATGAATGCTTATCAGGAGCTTGAATCACAAGGTCTGATCTATTCAAAAGAAAAATCTGGCTACTTCGTTGCAGAGCAAATTGCACTAAAGCCACTCGAGCAATATTCAGTTGTTTCGCTCAATTCTAAAATTGAAATTAATTCCTTAGTTTTTAAATATCTTAAGTCAATTCAATATGAGTCTGTCGTACCTTTTGGTTCAGCTTTTCCGGACAGTCAGCTTTTAACAGCACCCAAACTCATTCAAATTATGGGACAGCTTGCACGCCAAAGACAAAGTTATGACCAGACCACAAGCCTACCTCCAGGTAATTTAGCCCTAAGAAAACTGATTGCTCAGCGCTACTGTATGCAAGGCATACAGACTGACCCAGATGACATTGTCATTACATCAGGAGGTTTGGACGCGCTTAACCTTTCTCTACAAGCCGTTGCTCAACCTGGCGATTATATTTTATTACAGCAAACTGTATTTTATGGGGCTTGGCAAGCCGCTGAGCGTTTAGGACTTAAAGTGATTACCATTCCTGAGCATCCGCAACATGGTTTTGACCTAGAGGCTTTTGAACAAGTCATTCAAACCTATCCTATCAAGGTCTGTTGGCTCATGCTGAATGCCCATAACCCGATTGGTTTTACCGTCAGTGATGACATTAAATATAAAATTGCCAAGTTGCTTCATGAGCATCAAATTTATTTGATTGAAGATGATGTCTATGAAGAGCTTTTTTATGGCGGCCAAAAACCACTTTCAATGAAGTATTTTGATCAACAAAATCTGGTGCTTCACTGCTCTTCTTTTTCTAAAACATTAGGTGCAGGTTTTCGGGTTGGTTGGGTCTATGCGGGTAAATTTTCAGACCATATTCAACACTTGCAGCTCATGAGTACCATTTCAGTCAATGCACTCATTCAAAATGCATTGGTTGAGTTTTTATCTCATCATCATTATGAAAAACACTTGCGTACACTTAGACTTTCACTTGAACGTTATAAAAAGCAGTTTTATCACTATTTAAAGCAGCATTTACCAAGCTCTTGCGAAGTGTATTACTACCCAAGTGGCTATTTTCTATGGGTCAAACTTCCTAGTACGCTAGACAGTATGCAAGTTTATGAAGAGTTGATTCAGCAAGACATTGGCGTTGCGCCAAGCCCTTTGTTTAGTGTTTTACCCGCACAGCAGCATTATTTGAGAATTAACTGTTCTTTTGAATGGAACACTAAAATTCAAAGTGCATTAGATCAGGTTATCAAAACCATTCAACAAAGAGTTGAAGCAAGTATCTAAAGAAATGCTTCGACCTAAGCACAATTTTATAGACTTTATTTTGTGGTAACTTTATAGCTCAAATCTACAGTTTTAAGGGAAACAGGTTCAAAGGCTTAATATGGAAATTGATGAAGAACTCACCCTTAAAAAAATACAGATTTTTTTGGCTTTTATGCGCTGTGGAAATTTGTCTAAAACAGCCACAGAAATGCAGCTGAGTAATGTCAGTGTTCATAAAGCCTTACACTCTTTAGAAAGCGCTTTACGTTGTCCTCTTTTTAAAAATGAAGGCCGTAACCTAATTCCTTTAAAAAGTGCTTATGTATTTGAAGAACGGGCACAAAAAATCGTACAAGACATTTTTATTACCGTAAATAAAACCAGAGAGGCTGCGGGTTTTGCAGCTAAGGTTTTACATTTAGGTTCTCTTTATTCTTTGACGGTAAATACGATTCCAAATGTGATTAGCGGTCTTAAGCTCAGACGTAGTGAGCTTGATATTCAACTATTACTCAGTTCAAATCAGGATTTGGTCAAAAAGCTTAAAGCGACAGAGCTTGATGCGATTATCGTGGCTTTAAATGAAACCACTCAAGATGATGACTTTGAAATTTTGCCGATGTTTTCAGATGACATTTTTTTGGCCGTCAATAAAGATTCAAAATATGCAGATTTTAAAGACATTGATTTAAGCCTTTTAAAAGAAGAAACTTTTTTAACTTTAACTAAAGGTTTTGCCACTCATAACGACAGCGACATCATATTTAAAAGAGCTGGTTTTTCACCAAAAGTTGCTTTACAGGTCAATGATATTTTTACCTTAATTAGTATGGTCAGCTCAGGTGTCGGTTTTGCTCTACTACCCGGCCGTATTTCTGCAGTTTATGAAAGTTCGGTAAAACTTATTCCACTAAAACAGCAATATCATATGCAACAAGAAATTGGACTGGTCTTTTTAAAAAGTAAGGAAAGAGACCCTAACTTACTTGCTCTGATTGCTGAATGTCGAATGTTCGCCACTAATTTTAAAAGATAAATATCGGCAACTTATTAAAGAATAATGAGTTGCCGTTATAGGATTTTCAAAAATTTATCCAAAAATCGCATTAACCGTTAAGAAAAAGACAGAAGGTCCAAGTAAGCACCCTAGTCCTGTATAGAAGGTCGCAACTAAAGCGCCATAAGGGACAAGTCGTACATCTGTGCCTGCCAATCCCGCAGCTGTACCACTGGTTGTTCCTGCCAAACCGCCAAATACCATGGCTGAGCGTGGACTTTTTAGATACATAAATTTCGCAAGAAGTGGCGTACCGACCATAAAGAAAACTGACTTGATTAAACCAATTGCAATAGAAAGTGCGATGACATCAGAACTCGCGCCAATTGCAGTGCCAGTAATTGGACCTACAATATAAGTCATTGCGCCTGCACCGATCGTTGTCATCGAAATTGGATCTCGATACCCCATGACCCATGCAACCATAACCCCAATTGCAAAAGGCACAACACAACCAAGCATTAATGCAATTAGACCAATTTTGCCTGCTTTCTTCACTTCTTTCACATCAACTTCAAATGCAGTTGAAGCAATAGCTAAATCACGAATCATGGCTCCGCCCAACAGCGCAAAACCAGAAAAAATAGCGATGTCAGAAACGCCTTTGCTTCCTTGCGTATAAACCCCTGCGAAGTAAGCAACAACCAAACCTAAAGTAATCGCGATTGCAGAGCTTTGTAATTTTCCCTTCGTCAAATATTTTGAGAGTAGATGGGAAACGAACATCATTAAACCCGTTACGGCAAGAGCAGTAACTAATGCATTTTTTGATAACACAGCAATTATAGCGTCCATCATTTAAATCCTTTTTGATTGAACTTTTTGTAGTTTATGTTTGCTTAGGCTATTTTTTCCTTGGATTCTATCGTCCATTCATAGGTTTCATAGTCGCCACTAATTCTATTTAAATAACGGATGACTAAAACCGTGCCGATTAACGATGCAATAGAGACAATCAGTCCTAACATGCCCCCTGATAAAGCGGCAACCACATTTTGACCTGCTGACATCGCAACTACGATCGGAATATACATACCTGACCAATACAAGACGCCAAATTGTGTGACTTGAGGTAAGTAACCTTTTTTTGCCAATAACTCTTTAGATAAGATTAACAGAATCATCGAAATAGCCACTCCACCGACATTGGCTTTAACGCCTAATACCATGCCTAAGGTGTTGCCAAGATAGTCACCTAATAAATGGCAGATCGCTAATATTGCTGTTCCATAAATAATCATTGTAAATCCCTCATATCCTTGGGTTATTACTCAATTTTTAATTTGTATTGTAATTACAGAGAAGCATTATTTTCGTTTTGCATTGCCAATTGAATGCTGTCTAAACGTGTTCCCTGAAATGACAATACAGTTCCTTCTTTAAACGTTCGACGTGCAAGTGTAGTAAGTACCGTTCCCGGCAAAGCTTCGATCTGTAACCTCACACCTCGCTCCCATGCAGCTTGGATGGTACTTTCCCAATCTACAGTTCGACTCATATTAAAAGCCAAGTCATCACCAATCTGTTCTGGCCTGCTAAGCGTACGAGCCGTTGTACCACTTAAATATCGTATTTTAGGCTGCTTTAAAGTCACTCCCTCCATAGACGCTGCAAGTTGCTTTGCTTGCTGACTTAATAATTCACAGTGCGATGGCACCGATACATCTAATTTTTTTGCCACCACGCCTTGTTGCTTTGCCAAAACAGCAACTTGGTTCATGGCTTCAAAGCCTCCTGAAATAACGATCTGGTTATGTGCATTAATATTTGCGACAAAAACCTCTGGCGTTATTTCATAAATTTGTTTGACCCATGTTTCAACAGCTGCACGGTCTGTACCAATTAGGGCCGTCATGCCATAGCCTGTTGGATAGGCGTTTTGCATGAGTTCACCTCGATAGGCAACCAAACGAACGGCATCCTCAAAGGCTAAAACTCCTGCTACAACCGCAGCCGACCATGCGCCAATTGATAGACCCGCTACATAATCAGGTGTTAAGTTTTCCGCTGTTAATAAAGCTGAACTCACCACACCTGAAATCAGTAAACAAAGCTGTACTGCACGTGTCGACTGCAATGCAGCCGGGCTATCTAGCATCAAGACATCTTCTTTGAGTGCATCCGATGCACGCTCAAGGTATTCTTTGACCAGAGCGGTTTGTGGTAGGTCATGCAACATATTGCTTCGTTGCACACCTTGACCCGGATATACCCAAATTGAAGCCATGATATCTATTCCCTAATTCCATGGGTTTTCTACTAAAACAGCGCCATCAGGACGTTTTAATAGAACTTTTCCGCTATTCCTGGCCCATTCTTTTAAAGCCAAACCACCTTGTGGAAGTTGTAGCTGTATATCCACATTGAGCCCTGCTTGCTGAAAATTTTCGAGTAGCTCAACTGCCTGTTTTTTGGCAAAAGGCTGTTCAGCTCGAATCAACAAATCTATATCACTTTGCTGAGTTACTGTTTTAATGCTCGTTGCCAGCTCAAACCCGAAACTTCCTGTATATCCCCAACATCCTGAAAAGTTTTTCATAATGCTGGAAATGCTTTGTAAACGTTCTGCCAAGTGCTCAAACTGTTGCGTATCTATGCGAGTCAGCGCTTCTGGCTTAAGCTGTCTGCTAATTGCAGATCGTGGCATTTGAGCTGCATAACGTTGATGACGAAATTGCCCTCTTACACCCACAGCTACCTGATCTACAGGAGTAATTGCCCGTCGAACCACAACAGGATCACCTCGTTGCAATACCTCTCTCACCCAATGCGGAGCATCATCGGCTATGCAATCGACCGTCATGCCCCACAACAAATCATGGGCTTCAAGCTTAAGTTTCATGACCATTGCTCACGCAATAATTCACGGACTTTTTTAGACATTTGACGGTTTTGGCCATGAAGTCTTTGTTCAAGTCCTCTCGATTGATCAGCATTAATTTCTTTAAACGCTTGAGCAATTGCCTGTTTCGCTAACAAAAGATCATCGGTTGTTGGTTGTTCAGGGTTTTCAACAAATAACAGTTCAGATAACAAACCAAGCGTTGCATAACTTTCAATGTCATAAGCCATTGGCGGAATGCTTGAGGCCAATTGCTCTAACTCATCAACCGATCGCAAGGTAACGCGTGCAGCAGATTCCTTACCCATCGCATGCACCATAACACCTGAATCTTTTAAGGCAATAATACGATTGGCTTGGTATCCATGCGCCAAGAAAGCACCAGACATCGACTTACCAACCAATAAACTCACAATAGGATGACCTGCCAATCTGGCTCTAGCATAGCTATCTACTGCACCCGCTAAAGCTTGATGAATACCTAATAATTCTTCGCGGCGCCCATAGGCCTGACTTGGAACATCAACCAAACATAAAATAGCGCGTTTAGTTTCCGAATGAATATCATCTTGAATCACGTCATCAACTGCTTTTGCCAAACTCCAGCCTTCCAGTAGCCCAACCTCACCTTGTCTCGCGCGTGGGAACAGATTATTGCTGTCTTGGACAACTGCAATCACACGTACCGCTTGTTGATCAATCTGACCATCAGCCACCCAAACCGAAGCTGGAAAACCTTCAACTGTCTTAAAGCCTTGTGTCAGTGCTTTAAACCAATGTGCACCACGTGTAGATGTTTTTAATGTATCAACGGCGATATTCATGCTTGCTCTCCTTGATACAAAGCTTGAACCTGTGCTGGGGTAATCTGCTCAGCAGTATCGACTTGTTGTAGCTTCGCTAAATAGAATGAGTAATTTGAACTACGATGCTGCTGAGGCACGCCTTGAGTTAAATAATCGATGACTTGCTGACGAATTTTCTGGCGATCATCGTCTACATAAGCATCTACCAAACCACTAGCGAAGCGCTGATTACCACCAGTAATACTCCATATAAATGGACGATCTTTGGCGTTATATTCTTGTACACCAGCTTCTTGTTCAATCACTTGCGGGCCATTTAAGCCTAAACGTCCTTCTTGTGTCATTACAATATAGCTACATAGGCCAGCCGCAATTGACATACCGCCGAAGCACCCTACACTGCCTGCGACTACTGCGATCACGGGTTGATACTGACGTAAGTTCACAATTGCAGCCTGAATTTCAGCGATTGCAGCCAAACCCAGATTTGCTTCTTGTAAGCGAACGCCTCCCGTCTCTAATAGTAAAATTGCCGCTGTTGGAATGCCTTTCAGATTGTCTTCAACCGCAAGTTCTAAGGCTCCTGCAATTTTGGCACCACCTACCTCACCTAAACTTCCACCTTGAAATAAGCCTTCAATAGAAATTAAAACTACTGGCTGTTCTTGAATAGTTCCCTTTGCAATCACTACACCATCATCGGCTTGCGGCACAATATTTTGCTGAACCAACCAAGGTGACATAACACGGGCAAATGGGTCCAATAACTCTCGAAAAGTCCCTTCATCTAATAATGCTTTAGCACGCTCTCTCGCACTCAGCTCAATAAAATCTTGTTTATTTAACAAGCTCTCGATATCAGTCATGAGCAATCTCCTCCAATGCTTGTTCCAGACGTAAGCGAACGACACCGGGAGTTGCACCAAAATCATGAATATCAATATTGACCGCTGGCGGTATTTGCGCAGTAAAAATCCGTTCAAAAAGATTGTGCCAACGCGCCGCACTGCCGTCTACCGAAGTCACCACTTGAATAGAAGCTTTGCCTGTTTCACCAGGTTCCATCAAAATTTCTAAATCGCCCGAGCCAACGCATCCTACTAATGCTTTTTTTACAGGTGGCTTTGTCGCCACAAATTCAAAATGAAGTGTTTCCATAATCAAAATCCCTCTTTATTTTTAAAGATGACTGCTGAGCACGATCTATAAATAGTGTTGCTGCTAATAAGTCTGCAGCACCACCTGCAGAAGCTTTCATCCGAAGTAGATCAATCTCTAAAAGATGCAAAGCTCGGCGACCTTCTAAGCTTGAGCTGCCGCCCAAATCAAGTACTTGCTGAGCACCTTGTTGCATACGCTTTAAACCCGATGTTCCCGAGCGATAAAGCACACATGTATCGTTCAGATCGGTCATCATGGCAAGTAAGGCATCTAAGCGTGCGAACTCTTCTTTCATAGGTTTCCTACGACTTTGATAAAGTTGCTTTAACCCAAAATTTACGATGGTTGGAAAACCTTGTTGAGCCTGTTCTTTGGCACCTAAGATGCCTAATTTCTTTTGAACTTGCTGACCATGACTCAAGGCCTGCTCTGGAATAAAACGATCTTCAAGCTGAGCAATCTGGCCTGCTAACTGGCATAGCTCAACAGCCGATAAATATTGCTGATTACTGCGCGCCAATGCTGCTGCCGTAACCATTAAACCCAAGGCCCAAATTGCGCCGCGGTGTGTGTTGACACCATTTGTCGCCAACATCATGGTCTTTTCACCTTGGCGACCAATTTCGCCAATGTCTTCACGCAAGGCTAAACAGACTTTTCCGTGATGCTTTGCAGCTTGCGCCATCGCTTCAAACATGGGTCTTAAACTTTTCGCAGAGCGCTCCATTAACTCCAAAGTCAGGTCATCATGTGCACCACTGCCACGGCGATCAACCAAGGCTGGTTTAGGTGTCAGATTAACCTCATCAATCAAAGCCTCGACCGCTAAACTTGCCAAAATCTGACTATCGCTGAGCGTTTGATATTTAATTTGTGCCATCATTACCAACTCCTAAATTTCGCAGGTGGTTGATATAAGCCATCTGACCATGTCACCAAGTCGGCAATATTTTTAGCCGCTAAAAGTTCACGTGTGGCATCGGTACGGCGAATACCTAGATCTTCAGGAAATACCACCAAACCTTCACGTCTTAAACGTGCTGTTGTTTTCGGGTCTTGGCTTAAACCAATGCTAGTCACACCTGCCACCGCAGCAATCATGGCTTGACGCTCTTCTTGACTGCTTGCTTTATATAGATAAGCAATGCCTTCTTCGGTGAGTAAATGGGTAACATCATCGCCATAAATCATGATCGGTGCTAAAGGCAAACCAGCCGTTTTAGCCACATCAATCGCATCAAGGCGATCTACAAAAGTTGGCTTACCACCCTCTTGGAAGGTTTCCACCATTTGAACAACTAACTTTTTACCACGTGCCAAATAAGTTTCGGTTTCACTGGCACCCTGCAAACGCATATCTAACCATGCTGGCGTATCATGACGACGGCCACGCGGGTCATGCCCCATGTTTGGTGCACCACCGAAACCAGCTAAACGACCTTTAGTAACAGTCGAAGAATGGCCCATGCCATCAACTTGCAAAGTTGCGCCAATAAACAAGTCAACGGCGTACTGACCTGCGAGCTGACACATCATGCGGTTGGAACGTAAAGCGCCATCACGACCTGTAAAGAAAACGTCGGGACGAGCAGCAACATATTTTTCCATACCGAGTTCGGTACCAAAGCAATGCACGCTTTCAACCCAACCTGTTTCAATCGCTGGAATTAAGGTTGGATGCGGATTTAGTGTCCAATTTCGGCAAATTTTTCCTTTTAAACCTAAGGATTCACCATAGGTCGGTAAAATCAGTTCAATTGCCGCAGTGTTAAAACCAATACCATGGTTTAACGATTGCACATTATGCTTTTCATAAATTCCGCGAATTGCCATCATCGCCATGAGTACATGCACAGGTTTGATGTGTTTCGGGTCTCGAGTAAATAATGGTTCGATATAAAATGGCTGATCTGCGACCACCACATAATCAACCCAAGAAGCAGGAATATCGACACGCGGTAACTCTGAGACGTCATCGACCAATTCATTGACCTGAACAATCACAATACCGTCACTAAAAGCCGCAGGTTCAATAAGTGCTGGAGAATCTTCGGTACTTGGACCTGTATAGATATTGCCTTGGCGGTCTGCCATAAAACCCGCCGAGAGCACCACATTTGGAATGAGGTCAACCACCAAACGTGAATATAGTTCGATATAGGTATGAATGGCACCAATCTCTAGCAGTCCATCTTCAATTAACTGGCTAATACGTAAACTTTGTGGGCCAGCAAAAGAAAAATCGAGTTTACGTGCAATGCCTTTTTCAAACAGATCAAGATGTTCTGAACGCCCAACGCTTGGCATAATCATATGTAAATCATGCAAAACATCTGGATTGGTTTGTGCTAAAGAACGCGAAAGGAAATCTGCCTGCTTTTGGTTATTCCCTTCGAGTACAACTCTGTCACCCGGTGTAATTAAGGTTTCTAAAACTTTAATAATGTCTTGAGTTGGAATCACCACACCATCGGTATATTGGTTTGCCATCTCTAGTTTTAGTTGTTTGGCATGACGCCGCTTTGTCCATAATCGTTCTTTATTCTGAACTGAGCCTTCCATGTGTTTACCTATAGATCGCAGTTTTGTTCTGAATCTATAAAAACTCTTTATGGACTTTCGATCAATCAACCTAGATGAGCTGTTATTAACCTCAGGTTAATGATTAATTTTAAGGTGGATGAAAAAGAATTTGAGAGAATAGACACATTAAATGTCTTAAATAAATAGACTTATTTAGAAAACTGGTACTGCAACTGTTTTGTATCAAATTATCAGATGATAGAATATTAAGCCTGATCATTCAGCTACAAATATTTGATAAGAAATAGTTTATGCCAAAGAAATATTGTTATATCTATCGCCAAGAACATCTCAACATTTTCCAGCTGAGCTGTTGATACTTTCTTCCTATATAAAAACTCAGCACCCAAACTCATCAATTAACACATATAATTAAAGGCTCTCATGCTTCAAAATACGATGCATCACCAAGTTCTTATTTTGGCGAGTTCTCAGTCACTTTACCAAACCGTATCGATCATGGTCATGACTATTGGTGGTTTGGCTGGCGCTAATATTGCAAACACCCCAACACTTGCAACGCTGCCTATCGCCTCTATGTTTTTAGGTACGGCCTTGATGATGTTCCCTGCTTCAATATTAATGGCACATATTGGACGGCGTAACGGTTTTCTATTCGGCGCTTTTTTAGGTGTACTTGGTGGCATTATTGCCGCAATTGGTATCTTTTATAGTTCACTTATACTTTTAGCCTTAGGCACGTTATGTGTTGGCGCATATCAATCCTTTGCCCAGTTTTATCGTTTTGCTGCCTGTGAAGTAGCAGATGATGCATTCCGTTCACGTGCCATTTCTTGGGTTATGGCAGGTGGAATTGTTGCAGCACTGATTGGCCCGACTTTAGCCCGTTTTGGTGGACCCTTATTCCAGCATTTAGAATATATCGGTTCATTTTTAATTATTAGTATAATCTCACTTGTGGCAATGGGCATTTTATCTAGCCTACATATTGCCAATACAGTTGAGCAAAAATCTGACTTTACTGCTGGTCGTCCATGGCAACAAATTGTCTTTCAACCGACCTATTTAGTTGCTTTGTTTGGTGCAGTAACAGGTTACGGCATCATGATTTTAGGTATGACTGCCACACCAATTGCTATGCGACATTCACACCATGAACTTGGGTCAATTACGACAGTCATTCAACTACATGTACTGGGTATGTTTTTACCCTCATTTTTTACTGGAAATTTAATTACTCGCTTTGGTGTGCTTAAAATCATGTTTGCAGGTCTTTTATTATTTGCCTGCTATATCGGATTTGCTCTCTCAGGTATTCAGTTCACATCTTTTGCAATTTCTTTAATTTTATTGGGTGTGGGATGGAACTTTTTATTTATTGGCAGTACTTCTTTACTCACAGGAACTTATTCTGTGGCTGAAAAAGCCAAAGCCCAAGCCATTAACGATATGATGGTTTTTGTTGTCGGCTTAATTTGTTCTTTTAGCGCAGGTGCTTTACTGGATTTATTTGGCTGGAAAGCAATGAATATGGCTTTAATACCATGGCTGGTGATTGCCGCAGCTTCTCTCTTCTGGCTAAGCCAAAAAAGAGAAAAACAGCTTGCTTAAAATTCTTTTTAGCGCGGTTTATTCAACATCCATTCCAGATTTTGGCGAACCGCAGGCCACTCATGTTTTAAAATACTGTAAACATGAGTGTCCCGCAAAATATCATCTTTCACAATTTGATGGCTTCTTAGCACACCGTCTAGCTTTGCACCCAAGCGTACAATCGCGGCTTGACTTTGAACATTTAAAGAAGATGTGCGTAACTCGACTGCAATGCAATTTAAAGTCTCAAATGCATGAGCCAACAATAGCTTTTTACATTCAGTATTTACAGGCGTACGCTGTGCAGATTTGCGGTACCACGTCGAACCAATTTCTACACGGCGATGGGCTTCTTCAATATGCATTAAGGTTGTCATGCCCAACGCCCGCCCCGTTTTTCGGTCTTCAATATAAAATGGCAGCATAGAACCAGATTTTTGCAAACCGAGACGTCTTTCAATTTCCGCAGTCATCTGTTCAGGTCTTGGCACACGGGTATACCAAAGATTATAAAGTTCCCCATCGCAAACGGCCTCTTTGAGTGCTTCAGCTTGAGTTACATCTAGCGGCTTTAAAATAACGTGTTCACCCAATAACTCAACAGGTATAGTCAAAGACATCTTTATCTCCTCAATTGATATTAAGCTTTTATATTTTCAAAATTATTTATTTAACTCAGTCACACTGTACATGGCATTCGCTATAGTTTGATGACCAGATTTTGATAGACCATCTGCCGCGCCTAAAATGTCTCGGCGTTCTTTGTTTTGCCCAAGTTTTGATTTTCCTTGCAGCTTGGTAATTTCAATCTCAATACCTACAATGGCTTTTAACATCGGTTCAAGGTAATCCTTTGGTGCATCGGACATTTTCCATGGTTCAGGTTGAGATGCTTCATGATTACGGGTTAAACGAGCCACAACACCACGGACGTAACGTTCATCATCTCGAATCGTCACTTTGCCATAAGCATGCACAACCCTATAGTTCCATGTCGGTACTTGTCTGTGCTGTTCATGTTTGGATGGGTACCAGTTTGGTGAAATATAAGCATCGCCCGCTTGAAACACGACCAACACCTCATCTCCATTTTTAATGTCTTGCCAGACTGGATTAACTCTAGACACATGCGCACGTAGTACACCCAATTCCCCTTCGCTTGCCTGTAATTCGAATGGCAGATGATTTGCATCTAAGCCATTACTTCCATGCGTAAAAAGCACACCAAACGGATATTCGGTAATAAGAGAATGCAATACATCCAAACGGTTTTCTGCAAAATCATCAGGGATATACATGGCTAAAACCTCACTGTAAATATCAGGGTTATTTATATTTTGTGTTGTAAATTTTCTGGTTTGTGTGGTTTATTAAAAAGAACCACTTTGTATTTTTTTAAGTAGACCAGAATTATGGCAAGAATGGCAAAATTTGTTGAACTTCCGTCTATTGCAAAGATTGATAAAAGCCAAGGAAAGATAAGTGCTCAACTAACCCAAGCTTTGCGTGAAGCTGTACAAAGTGGTGATTTACAGCCTGGCGATCCGTTGCCTTCTTCACGAGAACTGGCTCAAACACTTGGAGTCGCTCGCGGAACGATTATCGAAGCTTACGATCAGCTTTTAGCTGAAGGTGTGTTTGACTCTCAAGCACGAACGGGCACCTATGTGTCTCATGCTTTAGCTAAAAAAACTACACCGCAACATTCTCAAAAAGAGACCACACCTAACTCAATCCCTTTGACGAAGACGGCACTCTCCTATGCTCAAGTGCTTAAAGAGTTTAAACCGCTTCCTCATGCCCCTTTTGCAGTGTCTGTTCCCATTGCCCGCACCCAACCGAGCGACATCTGGCGTAAGTTTGGTAATAAATTTAGATCACGAGGTGCAGGTGCTCCTTCGGGTTATGGAGAGCCTCAAGGCGTACTATCACTCAGAGTTGCTATAGCAGACTATGTACGAAGGTCACGTTCTGTCCACTGCGAACCTGAACAAATCGTGATTACACCCGGCATTCAGCAATCACTTTACATTTGCAGTCAGATTTTATTTGAAGCAAAAAATGAAGTTTGGATTGAGGATCCGGCTTATCGAGGTACAACAGCCATTTTTGAACATGCTGTACAAAACATTCGGATGGTGCGTGTTCCTGTCGATGAAGAAGGAATTCAGGTTGAAACCGGAATTAAGCTTTCTAAACATGCGCGCGCTGCTTTTGTGACACCATCTCACCAATATCCACTTGGCATGCCGATGAGTCTAGCAAGACGTACGGCTTTATTGGCTTGGGCAAAACAGCAAAATGCATGGATCATTGAAGATGACTATGACAGTGAGCTCCGTTATAACGGTCAGCCCTTCCCATCGTTACAAGGCATGGCACCCGACCAAGTGATTTATCTGGGTACTTTCAGCAAAGTACTATTTCCGTCCCTTAGACTTGGCTATGCAGTATTGCCTAAAGAATTGGTGGCACCTTTTTGTGGGTTAAGAGTATTAATTGATCGACACCCACCTGCTGCCGACCAGCACGTTTTGGCTGCTTTTATTCAAGAGGGTTATTTAGAACGACATATTCGACGTACTCGAAATGTCTATGCAGAAGTTCGAGAATACATTATTGGCTTGATTGAAAAATACATATCTCAAGAACTAGCTTGGTTACAGCCGGGCGATCAAGGCATGCATATGGTGTTATGGCTGGCTCACCATATTAATGATATTGACGTTGCAAGCTCGGCAGTCGATGCAGGCATTGCCATTAAAGCAATTTCACCGACATTTTCAAAAGAACAACAACGTCCGGGGTTAATTGTTGGCTTAGGCGATTTTGAACCTGAACTGATGAGACAAGCCATCAAAAAACTATCAAAGATTATTCAACAACATGACAAGCCAACTTAAACCAAGTTTACAGTAGCAACCATAGATGAATGGCAAATGGCCCAATCAGCACCATTAAAATACCTGCAATGACCATGGTCAAACTGGCAATTACACCTTCTTCACTATTGCGCTGCTGTGCTCTAACTGTACCAAAACCGTGGGCTGCATTTCCGAAAGCTGCCCCATTTGCTACATTAGAACGGATTTTAGTGATCGCTAAAATTGCATCGCCACAAATCATACCAACCAAACCAGTAATAACGGTAAATAGTGAAACCAATGCTGCCGAACCGTGAATATCTTCAGCTAAAATCATGGCAAATGGAGTTGAAATAGAACGTGCCATTAAACTGTTGGTCACTTCCGGGCTAAAGTGGAACCACTGCGCCATTTCATAGGCAGACATCACACCTACACTCATGCCCACAATAATCGCAATCGAAAGGACCCCAAGGTTTTTACGAATTGTTTCCCGATAGCGATAAATCGGTACAGCAAACGCAACCGTTGCTGGTCCTAATAAATTAACAATCCACTGCGTATCTTCAGCATAAGTTTGATATGAAATTCCAAAAATCGTCATCAAAATGATGGTGAGTACAGGCACACTAATCGCAGGCGACAACCAAAGTTTTGGATTTTTCTGATAGATTCGCTTTGCCACAACATAGGCTGCCAAAGTCCAGATCAGACAAAGAATTGACCAAATATTCATGTCGTTTTGCTCTTTAGATATGCTTATGTTGAAGACGTTTTCGAGCCTGTAAATAAGCTTTCAAACGATTGTAATAGTGAATCGTCAGACATGTACTGAGCATGACCGAAATGGTCCCAACCGCAATGCTCAAGACGATTTGCCAGCCTTCGGTCATAAACAAAGTTTTATACTGAACTACGGCAACTACAACGGGCACAAAAAACAGTAACAGCTCACCTAAAACAACGGTTGCTCCTATTGCCACCTGATCTATTTTGATAATTTTAAAGAACAGGCATAGAAGCAATAAAAACATACCTAAAATGCCTGCCGAGACAGGTACGCCAAGTTTTTGATGTAAGAGATATCCGACCCACCAAAAACCAGCCAAAATCAAAATTTGTTTAACTAACACGAATAGTGAAGGTTGTGTGGGTGTTCTAGAAGCAGATTCAGTACTCATTTTGCGAAATTAGATGGTTAACTACACTATTATGCTAGCTTGGTTAAACCTGCTAAATATGAATTATTCATGTTAATATTATTCCAAAATGGAATAATCTATTCTTTATTATGCTTTCTCTAAAATCATTACAGTGCTTTGTTACTCTGGTTAAAACTAAAAGTTTTACCCGTACTGCTGAAGAGTTGTATCTGACTCAACCGACTATTAGTAAAATATTACAACAACTCGAAGAGCAGCTTCAGGTACAGCTTTTGGTTAAACCCGATCATGGACGAAAAAGACAAATTGAATTAACCGAAATTGGAGAGCGCATATATCAACATGCGGTCGAGCTTCTTCAGGCAGAACAGAACATTTTTCTTGAAATTGAAAACTACCAACAATTAAAAACTGGGACTTTAAAACTTGGCGTTCCACCTTTAGGTTCGCAGCTTCTGACGACTGCCCTGTTTGATTATCATCAGCAATTGCCAGATATTGAATTGGCTTTCATGGAAGTGGGTTCACGTGGTATTGAACAAGCATTGCTGAATAACGAGCTAGATGTGGGCGTTTTATTGCAGCCTTTTGATGAGCAAACTTTTAATAGCATCGAGTTATGTAACTACCCTTTAATGGTCCTTTTACGTCGGGATGCAACTTGGGCAAGCCGTAAAAAAATAAATCTAGAAGAATTACAACACCAATCGTTTTTGATGTTTCCTGAAAATTTCTCTTTAAACAGTATTATTCTCGATGCCTGTAAGCAGCATGGTTTTTACCCAACTATTGCTTGCCGGACCAGCCAATGGCACCTCTTGGCAGATATGGTATTACAACGAATGGGGATTGCACTTCTCCCACAGTATTATACTGACATGCTTGACCCGACTTTATTTGCAGCAGTGCCACTTGAGAAACCAAATATTCAGTGGCACTTAGTGATGGCTTGGAAAAAGAATCTTCCTGTCTCACCAGCTGTACAGGCGTGGCTTAGTATTGTTCGTCAACATTTTCAGCACATTAAGCTCTAACGTTGAACACTGAAATGGCTTAATTCAAAAACCGATAAAGCTTTTCCACAAAAAAGCTACCCAATCTTGGATCAGCTCACTTAGACTAGAGCCGATTGTTTTATGACATGGACAATAACAATGAATAATGAATATTTTAAGCTGTACACAGATTCACAATTTCTAAGTCCCTACGCGTTTACTGTTTTTGTAGGACTACATGAAAAACAAATTCCATTTGAAATAGCGACCATCAACTTAGGCCAGCAAGGCCAGTTTGAAAAATCTTATGTAGAAAAGTCATTAACTGCCAAAGTGCCTGTACTCGAGCATAACGATTTTGCCTTATCAGAATCCTCCGCCATTTTGGAATATCTTGAAGAGCTTTATCCAGACACAGCTATTTATCCAAAAGATATTCAAGCACGCGCAAGAGCAAGACAAATTCAGGCATGGCTCCGATCAGACTTAGTTGCATTAAGAACTGAACGTCCAACCGATGTCATTTTTATTCAGCCCACCTCTACTCCACTTTCAGAAGAAGGCAAAAAAGCAGCGGAAAAACTTTTCTTTGTTGCAGAAAAACTTCTTGCGTCTGATGCCGAATTTCTTTTTGGTTCATGGAGCATTGTGGATGCTGAACTTGCCCTAATGTTGCAACGCCTTATTCAAAATGGTGATGCTGTACCAGAGCGCCTAAAAAACTATGCATTACAGCAATGGCAAAGACCGACTGTACAAAAATGGCTTGCCTTACGACATAAATAAATCCTTATATTTACACCCAACACGAGATAAAAAATGAGTGATTCAAACTATATTCCTCCACAAGTTTGGCAATGGACTGGAGAAAAAACCGATTTAAACCAACCTACCTCAGGTGCTCGTTATGAACATACACTTCCAGTTGGGAAACATCCGCTCCAGCTCTACTCTTTAGCAACGCCTAATGGTCAAAAAGTCACTATTTTGTTAGAAGAGCTTTTAGCATTAGGACATCAAGATGCTGAATATGATGCATGGCTGATTAAAATCGGAGAAGGACAGCAATTTGGTAGTGGCTTTGTAGAAATTAATCCAAACTCTAAAATTCCAGCGTTAGTTGACCATAGCCAAAACCCACCCTTAAGAGTGTTTGAATCTGGCTCAATTTTGCTTTATTTGGCTGAAAAGTTTAAAGCTTTCATTCCAACTGATATTGCTGCACGTACTGAATGTCTCAATTGGTTATTCTGGCAAATGGGCAGCGCGCCTTACCTAGGTGGTGGTTTTGGGCATTTTTATGCTTATGCACCTGTTAAAGTTGAATATGCAATTAACCGCTTTGCCTTGGAAACGAAACGTTTACTTGATGTGTTAGATCAGCATCTAGCAAAGCATGAATATTTAGCTGGTTCTGAATATAGCATCGCTGATATTGCAGCATTCCCTTGGTATGGCGGTCTTGTTAAAAACTGGGTGTATAACGGCGCGGAGTTTTTAGGTGTCGATCAATATAAAAATGTTCAGCGCTGGGCAGATGCGATTTTAGCGCGCCCTGCGGTACAACGTGGCCGTATGGTCAACCGTACCTTTGGTGATTTAGCCACACAGTTGCATGAACGTCATAATGCGAGCGATTTTGAGACCCAAACTCAAGATAAATTACAGAATCAGTCTTAAAAATATCATTCAGTTTTTGACTTACCCGCAAGATATTTCATTTTTGCGGGTATTCAAAGTTGGCAAAATAACTCGTATATAACTCACTCAGCCAAGCGACAAAAACGCGTACGCGTGGCGAGAGCTGCCGATGCTGCGGATATAAAGCAGAAACTGACATCTTCGGGATTTGCCATTCAGATAAAACCTCAACCAACTGCCCGTCTTTTAACTCATTCGCTACATGATAGCGCGGTACTTGAATTAAGCCTGCCCCACGTAAAGCAGATAATACATAGTTTTCAGCGTCATTTACCGCGATCCAGCTTTTTAAAAAATAATCTTGTTTTTTGCCATTCACCATCAATTCAAATGGATAATTTCGCCCGCCTGATGTCGAAAAGAAATTAACACAATAATGTACTAACAAATCTTCTGGTTGCTGAGGTGTTCCATGTTTATTTAAATAGTCAGGATTTGCACAAATGACTTGTGGCATATCGACCAAATGTCTAGCAATTAAAGTGGAATCATCCAAACGTCCCGCTCTCACCACACAGTCTATCCCTTCCCTAATCAGATCAACCAAGCGATCACCCGTACTGATTACAAGTTCAATGTCGGGATACAGTTGATGAAATTGATCGATATTGGGTAAAACAATTTTAGTCGCATGTGCGCCTGATAAATCGACACGTAATAAACCACGGGGCTGAGCAATTACATTGCGTAAAGACGATTCGGCATCATCGAGTTCCGATAATATTTGTGTACAACGCTCATAAAATGCCTGCCCATCTAGTGATGGTCTTACATGCCGAGTCGTCCGCTCTAGCAAACGGCACTGTAAATTATTTTCTAACTCCTTAATGGCATTACTTGCTGTAGCGCGTGGGATATTCAGCTGATCGGCTGCCTGACTAAAACTACCCAGCTCTACGATGCGGGTAAAAAGTTGCAAGGTATCAAATTTATCCATGGCGCTCGCTTTTAACCCTGTCTATTATTAATAAATATGGAATTATCTTATCCAATTCTGATGATTTATCCCATATTTCTATATTATTAAAATAAGCCATACTTAATCAAATAGGCAATCTAAAAATGAATATTTCAAGAAAAACAGCTCTGGTTACTGGTGCATCACGTGGTATTGGCCGTGCTATTGCAGAACGTTTAGCTCAAGATGGTTTTTATGTGATTGTTAATTATGCTGGCAATAAAGTGCATGCCCAAGCCACTGTAGAACATATTATTGAGCAAGGTGGTCAAGCCTCAGCTATTCAAGCGGACGTTGCAAATGAACATGAGGTGAGCCGTTTATTTCAAGAGGCAAAGACCATTAACGGTCAAGTAGATGTGGTAGTTCATAGTGCCGGTATTATGCCTATGGCAAAAATTACACCTGAAAGCCTGCCAGATTTCGATAAAGTGATTCATACCAATTTACGTGGCTCGTTTTTAATATTGGCGCATGCGGCCGAAACAGTGCCAGATGGTGGTCGGATTATTGCGCTTTCAACCAGTGTAATTGCCAAATCTTTCCCAGCATATGGTCCTTATATTGCTTCAAAAGCAGGTGTCGAAGGTTTGGTACATGTGTTAGTAAATGAGTTACGTGGACGCAATATCACTGTAAATGCTGTTGCACCTGGTCCAACAGGTACTGACCTTTTTTATAATGGAAAAACTGAAGAGCAAGTGGCGGCTATTGCAAAACTTGCTCCATTGGAACGAATCGGAACACCTAACGAAATTGCTGACGTAGTGGCCCTGTTGGCTGGTCCAGATGGGCGCTGGGTAAACTCCCAAGTCATTCGAGTAAATGGTGGATTTGCTTAATATTTAAAACCGTGTGGATTATTTTAATTCTCACGGTTTTTACTAAATAATAAAATTTCTTAAATCTATTTTATTTTAATAACTTTATAAGATTAACTAATACTATTTTATATAAAATATTCACCGCTCTTATTTATTAAAATAATATATATAAATAGATATTCCTTATTTTTGCTTATATTTAAAAACGCGTAAATTGAACCTTAACGATCTGAATCAAAGATAAGGATATATTCAATGAACGCTAAATTAAATACTGAAAATCCACAAGGTTTTATCTCAAATGTTTCAAATACATCCTTTTCAGCCGAAGATATTCTTGCTAAAGCACAGCAATATGCACAAGAACACGAACTAAATTTTAGTGGCAGTTTATCACCTGTTGACGCATGGCAGCTCGTACAACAAGGAGAAGCAGTTTTAGTTGATGTGCGTACCAATGAAGAACGCAAATTTGTGGGTTATGTCCCTGAAAGTATTCATGTCGCATGGGCAACAGGCACGTCATTTAACCGTAATCCACGCTTTTTAAAAGAACTTGAATCAAAAGTTGGCAAAGATAAAACCATTCTTTTGTTATGTCGTAGTGGCAACCGTTCAACACAAGCTGCCGAGGCCGCATTTAATGCTGGTTTTGAGCACATTTATAACGTTCTTGAAGGCTTCGAAGGTGATCTAAATGATCAGCAACAGCGTAATCAGAAAAATGGCTGGCGCATCCATCAACTTCCTTGGCAACAAGACTAATATTTTAATCAATTTTCAGTGAATCAAGGAAAGCTTGTGACTCAATGGAACATTAATGCGGTTGTACAAGGTTTACAACAAGCAAGGCATGACTGGCGTCAGCAACAGCACAGAACAAAAGAATTTGGGGGCCGTGAACTTCCATCTAAAGAAGCTTTAAAAGCCATTTTAGATGACCTGTGCGGGATTTTATTTCCAATGCGTTTAGGCCCTGCTGACTTACGTCAAGAAACTGAAGATTCTTATATTGCCTATACTTTAAATCGGGTACTCACAGCCTTACATGCTCAAGTACAACTGACTTTAAATTATGAAGCAAAACGTCATTTGAGTCATTCGAACACAGTCCAACACCCAGACGAACTTGCTCAAACTATTGTGCAGGATTTTGCCAACACATTGCCTTCTATACGACGTCTTTTAGACGGCGATGTACGTGCGGCCTATGAAGGCGATCCAGCGGCGCATAGTGTGGATGAAGTACTGCTCTGCTATCCGGGCATATTTGCGATTATTTATCACCGAATTGCGCATCAGCTCTATGCTCAAGTGCCTTTATTGTCACGCATTATTTCGGAATTAGCCCACTCTGCTACGGGTATTGATATTCATCCGGGTGCGCAAATCGGCAAAGGATTCTTCATCGATCATGGTACGGGTGTGGTGATTGGTGAAACTAGTGTCATTGGGGAACGTGTACGTATTTATCAGGCGGTAACACTGGGGGCAAAACGCTTTGAAACCAATGATGATGGTGCTTTGAAAAAAGACTATATACGCCATCCGATTGTTGAAGATGATGTCGTGATTTATGCAGGCGCCACTATTTTAGGCCGTATTACCATTGGCCGAGGGTCAATTATTGGGGGGAATGTTTGGCTAACACATAGTGTGGCCGCAGGTAGCCAGATTTTACAGTCACCGAATGAGTCTTATCAAAAAAATCATATTGCCAGTTAAAAACTATAGATGTGAAATAAATAGATAAGGAGATGAATAAACAAAAAACTTATGTATTAACTAAATGCTTATTTCTAGTTTAAATATATTTTTATTTAGAAAATAGATAAATCATTAATAAGCTCAGTATTTAAAAAATTTATAACGCGATTTTAATTTTAAAACCAGAACTAATTCTAGTTTATATGCATCCTAGAATTTTTATTTTCAAAAAGCCAATGTAATAAGGAAAAATGATTCATGGCGAAAAATACAGATAAAGCCCAACTTGCACTTGGGGACCATGCGGCCCGTCAACTGGCCAATGCAACCAAAACAGCTCCCCAGCTTTCTACAATTACTCCCCGCTGGCTGACTCACTTACTTCAGTGGATTCCTGTTGAAGCAGGTATTTATCGCCTAAACCGTGTCAATAATACCGATGATATTCAGGTGGCTTGTACACAACGTGATGAAGCAACTTTACCGCAAACTTTTGTCGATTATGACCCTGAGCCACGCGAATACTTTTTAAATGGTGTATCTACTGTTTTAGATGTGCATACACGTGTTGCTGACCTTTACAGCAGCCCACACGACCAAATTAAAGAACAGCTCCGTTTAACGATTGAAACCATTAAAGAACGTCAAGAAAGTGAGCTTATCAATAACCCTGAATACGGTTTACTGGCAAGTGTGACAGATGACCAACGTATTTCGACTTTAAATGGCCCACCTACTCCAGATGATCTTGATGATTTGCTACGTAAAGTCTGGAAAGAACCGGGATTTTTCCTAGCACACCCTGATGCGATTGCAGCATTTGGACGTGAATGTACACGCCGTGGTGTACCCCCTCCAACGGTTAGTCTGTTCGGTTCGCAATTCATTACATGGCGCGGTATTCCACTCATTCCATCAAATAAAATTCCTGTAGAAGATGGCAAAACTAAAATCTTGCTGCTTCGTGTAGGTGAAAAGCGTCAAGGGATTGTTGGTTTGTTCCAACCAGGTCTTGCTGGTGAACAGTCACCAGGGCTTTCAGTACGCTTTATGGGAATCAACCGTAACGCGATTGCGTCGTATCTAATCTCGTTATATTGCTCACTTGCAGTACTCACTGATGATGCGTTGGCAGTATTAGATGATGTGGAGGTGGACAAATATCATGACTACCCAGTTAACTACAAGTAATCTGCAAGGTAGTCCAACGGGGCCTGAAGTGACTGGTGTTAACCCACCAGCCAACTTCCCTGATGAGTCCACAATTGCTCGACTTGCTAATGAGTTTTTTTCAGCATTACCAAGCTCAAGCAGTTCGACTTCTTCATCGGGCCTTAACTTGGACTTACCTGTCGGAGCGCCACCGCACCCTCCACAACCGGGTGAACCATTCTCTGCTCTCAGTGGTCGTGCGCCCAATATCGCCTTTCAGAAAAGTCTCAATCCGGAATATCCTGAGCATATTCCAAATTTGCCAGACTACCCTGAACGTCGAATTGTAGCGTCTGCGCCTGTGGTTGGTGGAGCTAATTTGCCACGCCCACCATTTGAACCACATTTGCCACAAGCTGCTCATAGTGAACCCAACGTGCCACGCATTGAACCCAGCTTACCCACTGGTGCAGGTGAATCACCTTATTATTTTTTAAATGATTTTTCTGCTCCCAATACAGCAGAACCGTCTGTTAAAGGTGTTGAAGATAATTATTCAGTTGCACAGTCTTTTCAATTGCCACATGGTGACCAACTGAAATCATTGCTGACGGAAGATCGTTTTGCAACGAACAAGCCTCCCCAAAGCTCGGCAAGCTCTGCATTTTATTTTTTAGACTTGCCTCAAACTGGACAAAATTATAGTCACTATCAACCATCGCAACCCACTTTTGTAGCAAGCGGTGCTCAACCACTCGATGTGCATGCCATACGTCGTGATTTCCCAATTTTACAGGAACGCGTCAATGGTCGCCCTCTAGTTTGGTTGGATAATGCTGCGACCACACAAAAACCGCAGCGCGTGATTGACCGGATTGCTTATTTTTATCAGCATGAAAACTCAAATATTCACCGCGCTGCACATGAGTTAGCGGCTCGTGCAACTGATGCCTATGAGCATGCAAGAAATGTAGTTGCCCGATTTATTGGTGCACCCTCTTCTAAAGAAATTATCTTTGTTCGAGGAACAACCGAAGGCATTAACCTGATTGCAAAAACATGGGGTGAGCAAAATATTGGCGCAGGTGATGAAATTATTGTTTCTCATTTAGAACACCATGCCAATATTGTGCCTTGGTATCAACTCACTAAAAAAACTGGAGCTAAATTAAGAGTCATTCCTGTGGATGACACAGGTCAGATTATTTTAGAAGAGTTACCAAAACTGATTAATGAACGCACTAAACTGCTGTCGATTACTCAAGTTTCGAATGCTTTAGGAACAGTCACACCTGTTGCTGAAGTCATTAAAATTGCGCATGCCAAAGGTGTTCGTGTGTTAGTTGACGGCGCGCAATCTGTTTCGCACATCCCTACCGATGTACAAGCCCTTGATGCAGACTTTTTTGTGTTTTCTGGACATAAAGTGTTTGGGCCGACAGGCATTGGCGCGGTCTATGCAAAACCAGAGTTGTTAGAAAGCATGCCTGTTTGGGAAGGCGGCGGTAACATGATTCAGGATGTGACCTTCGAACAAGTAGTTTACCAACCTGCACCAAACAAGTTTGAAGCTGGAACTGGAAACATTGCCGATGCTGTTGGTTTAGGTGCTGCACTTGAATATGTCGAAAGTCTAGGCATTCATAACATTGCTCGCTATGAACATGATCTACTCGAATATGGTCAAAATGCGCTGAGTAGTGTGTCAGGTTTACGCCTGATCGGAACCGCACATCACAAAGCCAGTGTTATGTCCTTTACTTTACAAGGCTATTCAACTGAACAAGTCGGTAAAGCTTTAAATCAACATGGTATTGCCGTACGTTCAGGTCATCACTGTGCTCAGCCGATTTTACGTCGCTTTGGCGTTGAACAGACTGTTCGTCCATCTTTGGCTTTTTATAATACGACTGAAGAAATTGATTTATTGGTGTCGGTTTTACATCAACTTACGCGTAACAAGCGTACCAGTTAAATCTATTTTTGCAAAAAGGACTGCTTTCGAGCGGTCTTTTTTTATAATTAATTTGCCATCATTAAAATTCAATTTTTCAATAAGGAAACTATTAAAACTCAAATAGTTCTAGCACTACATGTACTCGAGCAAAAGTCGTCTGCAACCTGCGTAGCATCAAAAAGATTCTGTTTCTGTGAAATAGTAGTTAAATGAAATAAGTCGACAGGTTTTGCAGATGACAATGCTTTTGCTTACTTTGAGCGAAACCAAAGTAAGTCCAGCCGAAGGCGACTGAAGAAATTAAAACTTTAAGCGATAATACTCTGTCGTGCTATCTAAGAGCTTGTGAATAGCTTTAGGTTAAACTAAAAGTCATTAGTGGTTATAACGGCGGAGTCTTATTATTTAAAATTCGATTTCTAGGTTAGCCTTCGGCTCGAGCTAAGAGTCATCTACAGCCTGCGCATAATTTATAAAAATAATGTTTTTGCAATATTTTCTGATAGATGGAAACAGTGAACAGGTTCTGTAGATGACAAAGTTTTTTGGTTACTTTTTCCAAAAAAAGTAACAGAATTAACTACGTTCTTCTGATGTATAAACGGTAAGACTCCGTCGCGACAGTCCATCCACTTATAAATAAAACCAACTTAATTAAACAAACCCCAAATCAATCTCAACGCAATCCCAATTAATAAAACTCCCATCACTCGCTCAAAATAAACCCCAAACTCCAAAAATCTTTTACGTACGATAGGCTGAGCAAACAGCACACTCACCACCATAAACCAGATGGCATTGACCATACACATCCACACACCATAAAAAACCTGAACTTTCATTGGTGTGGTCGTACTTACAATCGTCGTAAAAATTGCCAGAAAAAAGATGGTGGCTTTGGGGTTTAACGCATTGGTAAGAAAACCCATTGTAAACGCTTTAAATAAACTCGGTGTATCACTGTCTGCTTGGCCATTAATCTCAATAGTGGTATTCGGCTGGCTACGTAAACACTGCCATCCTAAATATAGCAAGTAAGCTGCTCCTGCTGTTCTGATAAGTGACATGAGCCATTCACTTTGTTGAATTAAAAAACCAATACCAACCAGTGTATAAAACACATGCACTGAAATCCCAACGCCAATACCAATTGCGGTCAGACATCCAATTAAGTAGCCATAACGTATACTTTGTCTTACTGTAACTACAAAATCTGGTCCCGGTAAAATCACTGCCATAAAGTGAATAAGAGCTAGCGTTAAAAACTCATGTCCATACAACTGCCACATAACAATTTAGTTTCCTGAAAATCACCTAAAAGATTGTATTGCGATTTTTTAGACGCGATAATCCAATTAAAATCCAAATAACTTTTGCCTCATGAGCACAAATCAAAGTCTGGTTCTGTTAAATGAAATGGCGACTTTCGTTAAGGTTGTCGAGTCGGAAAGCTTTTCTGAAACCGCAAGGCAACTCGGGACTACGCCTTCTGCTGTGAGCCGCGCGATTGCCCGTTTAGAACGTGCTTTAGGCACCCGCTTACTCTATCGGACCACACGGAAACTTCGTTTAAGTGAAAGCGGACAACAGGTTTATCAACGTTGTTTAGATATGGTAAATGCGGCACAAGCAGTCATGGAAAGTTCAGGTCAATTTCATGTCGAGCCAGAAGGTATTATTCGCATGAGTGTCCCCAAAGCTGTGGGACATTTTATGATTCATCCGCATTTACCCGAATTTTTAGAACGCTACCCGAAAATTGATATACAAATGCTTTTAGAAGATCGTTATGTAGATCTCATTGATGATGGAGTCGATTTAGCACTTCGAATTACAGAGCAACCACCCGGTGGCCTTATGGGTCGAAAACTCATTGATATTGATCACTTGGTTTGTGCTACGCCTGAATATTTGGCAAAGCATGGCACACCGAACCACCCTCATGATTTAAAGCAGCATGAATGTATTTACTTGGGTGAACAAGCCAGTGACTCAAAATGGAAATTTCAACAAGGAAATAAATCGATAAGTGTTGCCGTGCGTGGTCGTTATGCTGCAAATCATACGGGTGTGCGTTTGAGTGCCGCATTACAGCATTTAGGTATTGCGAGCTTGCCATACTTCGTTGCACGCCATGCTCTACAACAAGGTACCTTAGTTCAGGTTTTACCAGATTGGTATTTTAAGACCTATTATAGCGGTGGGCTGTGGTTACTCTACCCACCGACACGGCATCTCCCGCCTAAATTGAGTGTGTTGATTCAATATTTGGCAGATAAATTAGCAGCAGAGCCGACTTTAAAAATCTAGTCGGCCCTAACTCGAGCAAATCCTGTCTAGAGTCCTCTTTATTAGAATTATTCAACCAATAGATCTTTTGGATTAATCGTATCGCCATAGACTGGTTTTAACGTCTTTTCATAAGCCTGATGAATCACGCCTTCTTTTGCCAATTTCTCTAAATCTTGATTCAACCAATCCAATAACTCTTTATCACCCTTTTTCACTGCTGGTGCAATTAAGTCTTGCTCACCTAAATTGGTAATGCCAACAGTGTAATTTGGATTTTCTTTAGCCCACGCTAAAACCAGCAAGTTATCATGGGCAAGCGCAGCACCACGACCATCTTTTAAAGCATCAAAAGTTTCAGTGTTTTGCTCATATTTTTGTAGCTTAATTTCTGGATGAGTCTTGGTGAAGAATGAATCAGCCGTTGTACCTTTGTTGACCAGTAAAGTTTTATCTTTAAGTTGAGCCACATCAATAATCGGATGGCTTTTAGGAGAAACGACGCCCAAAGCAACTTTCAAATAAGGTTTAGCAAAATCGACCACTTCTTTACGTTCAGGTGTAATGGTAAAGTTTGCAAAAATAATATCTACTTTATTGGCTTTTAAATATTCGACACGGTTAGCCGCTTCAGTTAAAACAAACTCAACTTTGTTTTCATCACCGAGCAAATCTTTAGCGACATGCTTGGCAATCTCTACATCAAAGCCTTGGTTTTTACCTTGAGCATCTAAATATCCAAACGGCGGTTTATCACTAAATACGCCAATTCGTACAACACCATTCTTTTTGATCTGTTCAATACTTGACGTAGTTTGTGTGGTATCAGCCGTTTTTTCAGTAGACTGAGTTCCTTTGTCACATGCAACTAAACCTAAACTCAGTAAAGACGCAGCTAAAATATGCTTTACGTTTTGAAATGTTAATGTTGTCATTATTTCACCCTATCGTTCTTGTAAAAGTCTTATTTAAAAATAGCAGCGCCTACTTCTAGACACTGCTCTAGCGATATCAAAAATTATTGGCCTACATCTAAAAACACATTCGGATTGACCGAGTCACCGTAAATTGGTTTCAAGGTTTCATCATAAATTTTCTTAATTTCACCACTTGTTCTTAGCTGCTTGATTTCAGTATTGAGCCAATTCAATAATTGGGTATTACCCTTTTTAACTGCTGGTGCAATAAATTCTTGATCACCAATAGACTGTATACCTGCCACATAACTTGGGTTCTTCGCAGCCCATGCCAAAGCATAGGTACTATCTTGTGAAATTGCGTCACCACGACCATCAGTTAAGGCTTTAAAAGCATCCGAGTTTCTTTCAAACTTAAGTAAATTCACTTTTGGATAATGCTTGGTAAAGTAGGTATCTGAACTTGTGCCTTTATTTACAATTAAGGTCTTACCTTCTAATTGAGCAATATCTGTAATCGGCTTGGCTTTAGGAGATACAATGCCAAAAGCACCTTTTAAATAAGGCTCGGCAAAATCGACAACCTCTTTGCGTTCAGGAGTCACCGTAAATGTCGCGAATACAACATCAGCTCGATTTGATTTTAAAAACTCCACCCGATTTGAAGCTTCAGTCACAATAAACTCAACTTTCTTTTCATCACCGAGCAAGTCTTTGGTCACACGTTTTGCTAAGGCCACATCAAAGCCCTGATTACTCCCCGCACTATCTACGTAACCAAACGGCGGATCATCGGCAAAAACAGCAACTCGTAGTACCCCATTTTTTTTGACTTGCTCTAAAGAATGGTCTTCTTGAGTATTACTTGCCTGTTCAGTTGATGGCGTTTTACTACATGCAGTTAATAACACCCCAGCAACGGCAATACTGCTTAATATTTTTATTGAATTACGTTTAAACATCCACTTCCTCATGATTCAAATAATAAAAATTTAGTACGACAAAATATTTAAGAAGGCTTTCGCTCGTTCTGTTTTTGGCTGTTCAAAAAATTCTTGTGGTGAAGCCTGTTCAATAATCTTGCCCTTATCCATAAAAATAATGCGGTCGGCAACTTTACGGGCAAAGGACATCTCATGTGTCACAATCAACATGGTCATTCCTTCATTTGCCAATTTCAGTACTACATCGAGCACTTCCCTAACCATTTCCGGATCAAGTGCAGCGGTAATTTCATCAAGTAAAATCACTTGAGGTTGCATGACCAATGAACGAACAATGGCTATACGCTGTTTTTGTCCACCAGAAAGTTGTCGTGGATAATCAAGTTTCCGCTCAAACAATCCCACTCGCTTTAGCAACTCATCTGCTACTTGTTCTGCTTCATCGCGATGGCGTTTTTGTACTTTGAGTGGTCCAAGCAAAATGTTGTCAATGACATTCATATGCCCAAACAGCTCATAGTTTTGAAAAACCATGCCAATTTTTTGACGAGCATTCGTCCAGTCCACATCTTTACCGAGTACACCTGAGCCAGTTAAACGAATTTCGCCACCCTGAATCGGTTCTAAGCCGTTAATACAGCGCAATAAGGTACTTTTACCGCAGCCCGATGGACCTAAAATAACAACCACCTCTCCTTGTTCTACATCCAGATCAATACCCTGTAAAATATGACTTTGTGCAAATGATTTCTGTAATTGTTGTATCGATAACAAAGGCATAATTACTCCCAGACCTTTTCTAAATGTGCCGCCAAACGCGATAAGGGATAGCAAATCAGAAAATACAAAATAAAAATAAAGCCATAAATCCAAAGAGAAGCGCTTGGCACGGTCAACAGCGAATTTTCAATAATTTGCTGGCCCACTTTAATGACCTCAACCACACCAATCAGGACTGCCAAAGAGCTAGTTTTCACCATTCGGGTAAATAAGTTAATCGCGCCTGGTGTTACTCGTTTTAGACTTTGCGGAAAAATGACATAGATCAAAGCTTGAACATGAGTGAGTCCAAGCGCATAGGCCGAATCACGTTGATGCTGATCAATTGAAGTAATGGCTGCACGGACCAAATCGCCCATTTCAGCCGTACCCCATAAAACAAACACAACAATGCACACCCACATTGCAGAAAACTGCCAGTTAAACCATGTCGCAAAGCCGAAATAAAACACAAACAGCAAAACTAAAATTGGAATGATTCGGATGGCTTCTAAATACAGACGGCACAGCGATTTAACGACTATGTTTTTAGAAGTCATAATGACGCCGAAAACTGTGCCGAAAATTGCAGAGAAAAAGACCGAAATAAAAGCAATTTTTGCAGTTGCCCAAAGTCCCCACATTAAGCGTTCGAGGTGACTCGCTTGAAATAGATAATCAAGTTCCATGGCTCACCTTCCGACTTCTGTGCTCCAGATAGCTGGTTAAAATAGACACGGGCAATAAAATAATGAGATAGGCCATGATGAGTAAAAACAAAGCTTCTGTGGTTTTATAGTCCATGCCAATTAAGTCTTTGGTGACAAAAAGCAGTTCAACGACAGCAATTGCACTGACCACAGAACTTTCTTTAATTAGAAATAGGCAATTTGCCCCTATTGCCGGAATTGAAATAGCCAGTGCTTGAGGAAAAATGACATATCTAAAAATTTGAATCGGTTGTAGACCAATACTTTTTGCTGAGTCAATCTGCCCTTTGGCCACCGACTGCAAACCTGCTCGGAAAGCTTCGGCCATATAGCTTCCACCTAAAAAGGTCAATCCGATCACACCGCAAGTGAAACCATCAATTTTGATACCGAGTTTTGGCAAACCGTAATACAAAAAGAACAGTTGAATTAATAAAGGGGTATTTCGAGATAACTCAATATAGAACTGGGCAATTCTATTTAGCACCCGCACGCGATATGTGATTAAAATGCTGCAAATCAGCCCTACAATAATCGCCAAAATAATGCTGATAATTGAAATTTTCAGCGTGGTCAAAGTTGCAGAGAAAAATTGCGGCAACACACTATGGATATACTGCCAGTTCAAGGAAAATTCCAAAAAATAATATTAAAACGTTATAAATATTTAGCTTTCGTCAGCCATTAAATATTTGTGCAAAGAGTTTATTTTTTTCCCAATTGGTCTAAAACTATTTTTATTAGATAAGCTTTTCTATAAGTTTGATAAATTCGATTTGGCAATCGAAAACCTTCAAATCAGTTGAATACAACTGCTTAAAACATATTCACTAAAACAAAGATGAATAATAAAGCCAATAAAAAATCGGACACCAACGCCCGATTTTTATAAAATGATTTTTAATCTATTGTTTATTTTCTAAGTACATCACCAATGCTTGGGTCTTTATCAAAAACCGATTTTGCATATGGGCAAAGCGGAATTACTTTTACGTCTTTTTCACGAACAAAAGCCACCAAAGCATCAAGTAATTTGCGACCTACGCCTTGTCCCCGATAATTTTCATTTACATCTGTAGCGTCAATAATCAGCATGCCTTCGCCTGCCCATGTATAAGTCATTTCACCCGCAACGGTTTCACCATCAAGTAAGCTAAAGCTGCCGTGTTTTGCATCATCTTTTTGTTGAATATTCACAATGAATTCCTCGTATTACAAATCGTATTTATTTAAAAATGACTTTATATATCTTTATCTATAAGAACAAATTTAAGTGTAAAAAAATAGACTATTTTTAGCAGTGAGTCTGTATGCTTTTTAAATACAATCGTCAATTAAATTAGTGAAACTCTTGCACCAGACTATTAATGTGCGCCACGGCAGCAGTTCGATTTTCAACGCAAAGTTTTTCAAAAATATGCTCTAAATGCTTGTTCACTGTCCGTGGGCTAAGCTCCAAAATTTCTGCAATATCTTTATTGGTTTTTCCTAGCAATAACCAGTGCATGACTTCTGCCTCACGTTGAGTCAACTGCGGGCAATATTTTAAAATATCAGCCATTTCCAAAGCTGGCGTAGAAGTCTTAATCTGTATCAGATAATTTTTTGCCACACTTGGTTCAGTTTGCCACGGCGTAAGCAATAAAAGCTGTAATTGCTGAGATAGTGTCGAATAAGAACAGCTGGTTAATTTTTTGGGGTCTTTTTCATGCTCTAAGTCTGAAAACCAAGCTTTTAAACCTGCCTCAAAACCGTCTAATTCGGGTAAATACTGATTCAGTAAATCACTGGCTTTTTGGGTTTTCCACACAATTTTACCGTGCACATCTAGCGCAAGAATGGCTGTTTCCGTTGCATCAATGACCTGTTTCTGTTGTTGCAATAGTTTGGCATGTGCCAAATGTGTTTTTACCCTTGCTAATACTTCTTCAATATTCAAAGGTTTGGTTACATAGTCCACCCCACCGACCTGAAAACCACGCACAATATGCTCTGTCTCAGACAAACCTGTCATAAAAATGACGGGAATAAACTGTGTAATTGGGCTCGCTTTAAGCTGTATACAACTTTCAAAACCGTCCATATGTGGCATATTGCCATCGAGTAAAATCATATCTGGTAAGCATCGGTGGGCAATTTCAATTGCACTTAACCCATCGGTTGTGACAAGCACGCGATAACCTGCCTGATCCAGACTTTCATGTAACAAGCCTAAATTTTCCGGCACATCATCTACAATCAGAATAACAGCCTGCTCGTTTGGCGAAGCTTGCTGAAAAGAAACATGTTGCGTACTCATTGCTTATCCTGAATTAATCGTTGGGCGTGTTTTAAATCAAACTTTTGAATAGCCTGTTCCAGCTGTTCCCATAACTCTTTATGCTCCGGAAAATTTTGACGACATTGCGTTAAAGTCTGTTGAATTCCACGAATGTAGCCCTGTCCAATTAAATCATTTAATTGCTGCAAGCTTTGCTGTAAATCAAGCAGATCATTATTTTCTGGTTGCTGGACTGGTGTATGAACAGTAGCTTGCTCTTGCTTAAACACCTTTACATCCAATGCTTGAACATCATTATTTTCAATGGATTTCTCTGATTTGGAATCAATCCATATCAAACCTAATTTGTCCCCAATTTTACTCAGCAACAAATTCAGGTCGATTGGTTTTAACATAAAATCTTCACTTAAGACCGCATCTTGTGGATTGACTTCGCGCTCGCCTGCATTAGCGGAAATAATTAAGATCGGCACATTGGTAATATTATTCTGCCGCAATAATCGTGCTGTTTCCCAGCCGCCCATCAAAGGCATATTTAAATCCATCAAAATCAGGTTAGGCTGGAAAATAGGTACACGTCTTAAACAGTCAATGCCCGACTCGGCTTCTTCAATCAAAAATCCCAAAGGTTTGAGAAAATTAGCGACTAAGCCTCGGTCCACCGCTTCATTATCGACAACCAAAATTCGTTTTCGTTCGCCTTGATAGCCTGTGATTTGGTTGGAGTAAACATTAGAAATCGGATGAACCACTTCTTTTGAAGGTAAATAAAACTTAATCTTAAATTGTGAACCCTGATTGAGCTGACTAGTCACAGATAGTTGGCCGCCGAGTAAATCGACTAATAATTTTACAATGGGTAATCCGAGTCCTGTTCCGGTAAACCCACCTTGAACCACATTACTGCCGCGTTCAAACGGGTTAAAGATTCGCTCTAAATCGGCCTCGGCAATACCACAGCCTGTATCTCTAATTTCAAAATAAGCCGTTTGAAAACGGTACTCAACTTTTAAAGTAATTGTACCGCTCGTCGTAAATTTTAAAGCATTACCCAATAAATTGATGAGCACTTGCTCTAAGCGCTTTTTGTCGGTACGGACATAGTGCGGCAGGTTATCTCCAATTTCATAAATAAACTGTAAATTCTTCTGTTCAAACTGTGGCTGAAACATTTGAATAATCTGTTCTATAAAATTTGGGAAGTGAACATCCACCACATTTAAAGAAATTTTGCCTGTCTCAATTCGTGCTAAATCCAGTAAACCGTCAATCAGTGAAGTTAAATGCTGCCCACTACGGCTAATCACCCCAAGCGCCATTTTCCCCTGTTCCGAAAGCTGCTCTTGTTTTTGAAGCAATTGGCTATAGCCCAAAATACTATTTAGAGGTGTTCGTAGTTCGTGACTAATTCCAATGACATAACGACTTTTTGCATCATTTGCCCGCTCCGCTGAAATTCGGGCATCTTGCAGGTCTTTTGAAGTGACTTCATGCGCAGCAATTTCATCAATCAATAACGCTGTTTGTTGATGTGTCTCAATTTCAGCATTACGGCGGCTTTCATCGTTTAACACTAACCACCATGCCGCAACGCTCATTAATAAAAATAAAATAGTGTAAATTTTCACAAAGAGCGTAAATAACTGAGGAACTCCTTCAGCATTAATCGTTTCCAGATATGCTTTTTCTTGGATATAAACCAGACTTAAACTCACCGCCAAAACAATAGAAAGTCCTAAAGTCATTAATAAATATAAACTGACCCGACTATTTAAACGGCTGGCCCAACGTTCTGGTAAATAATGCCAGATAGCTTTTTTAAGTTGCACCGACCAACGTCCATCGGGTTTACACAAATCGTGACAGCGTGCTTCCAGTGAACAGCATAGAGAACAAATCGTACCGCTATAGGCTGGACAGCCCGCCATATCGGCAAGTTCATAGTCCCTTTCACATACAACACAGTTTGCAACCAAAGTTGCCTGAATTTTTTCAGGCTGGCGTGCAATGTAATATTTGCCTTTGGTTAAGTAAGCAATAACAGGAACGCATAACACAGCACTCCCCAGCGCAATAAAACTCGCCAAGCCTTTCGCCATTAATCCGAAAAAGCCCAAATAGCTAAGCATCGATAGCACTGAAGCAATCAGTAAGGCTCCCACACCGACGGGGTTAATGTCATATAAATAAGCACGGCGAAATTCAATTCCCTTCGGACTTAAACCTAAAGGTTTACAGATAATTAAATCGGCAACAACAGCACCAATCCATGCCAAAGCGACATTGCTATATAGCCCCAAAATGCGCTCTACCGCATGGCTAATTCCCATTTCCATCAAAACAATGGCAATAAACACGTTAAAAAGAAGCCAGACAATTCGCCCCGGATGGCTATGAGTTAAGCGTGCAAAAAAGTTGGACCATGCCAATGAGCCAGCGTAGGCATTGGTCATATTAATTTTAATTTGCGCCAAGCAAACCAGTGCTAGAGTCAATATTAACGCTAGCTGAGGATTTGGAATAAATTGTTGATAAGCAACCCAATATAAATAAGTCGGATTGTCTAGTTCAGAGACAGGAATAAACAGCTGAAAAGCCAACACCATCAGCAGCATACCCATCAAAACTTTTAAAAATCCAAAAATAATCCAAGATGGCCCACCTAGAAAAACGGCAAAACGCCATGCAGTTCTATTCTTTTCTTTTTGCGGTAAGAAACGTAAATAGTCGGCTTGCTCACCAATTTGGATCACAAATGAAAAAATAAGAGTGCACGCCGCACCAAAGTAATACAGATTAAAATCGGTTGAGTTTGAAACCGCCCCAACAAAATGCAAGCTACTACTTAAAATTTGTGGTTGTTTCCAAAGTACAAAAAACCACGGTAATAACAGCAATAAGAGCCAGATTGGCTGAGTGATTGCCTGAACTTTATTAATAAAACCAATGCCTTTGACCACTAAAGGCAAAATCACTAAGGCAGAAATTAAGTAACCAATAACTTGCGGAATACCTAAAGCAAGCTCAAGTGCCATTGCCATAATTGCGGCTTCAAAGGCAAGCAGAATAAAGGTAAAGCTGGCATAAATTAGAGACGTAATGGTCGAGCCAATGTAGCCAAACCCTGCACCACGAGTAAGCAAATCAACATCTACATTATATTTTGCGGCGTAGTAACTAATCGGCCAACTGGTCAAAAATATGATGGTACATACGACAATTGCTGCCCATAACGCATTGCTAAAGCCATACTGCCAAAGCATGGTTGCCCCAATGGCTTCCATAGCCAAAAAGCTAACTGTAGAAATTGCAGTATTGGTAACGGTCCAAGGTGACCATTTACGTACTGAGGTGGGTGCATAGCGGAGCGCATAATCTTCGATACTTTCATCTGCCACCCAAATATTATATTCACGGCGTGTTTTGATCACACGTTGTGGCGCTTGTTGGGGACGTGAAGAATCTGGCATAACACTCATGTTTTGGATGGGGCTGCATTAAACCCAGCAATCCTTATGCCAAAAGTCATTTATCATGGCGATTTTCTCGAATACGCACATATACGCAAAATAACGTATTTTCAATTTTTCCCAAAAATCACACACTCAAAACCATCAAAAAACAATGATCAATATTTGTGTTGATTGACCGAAAATGATTGGGAGATTGATGTTATGAGTGTATCTGAACATCCAAATCTGGACACTGTGCAAGGTACAGATTCACAAAAAGCAGTGAATGAAACCTTAGAAGATTATACTTTACGTTATGCTCCACACAGCTTTCGGCGCTGGAGTCCCAAAGTTGTCGCTATTACTGCTCTTGGTGGTATTGCCTATCTTGCTGACTTTTCTATTGGCGCCAGTATTGGTATGTCTTACGGAACAACCAATGCTGTTTTCTCCATTCTATTTGCAGCGATTATTATCTTCTTAACCGGCATTCCTTTAGCCTACTACGCAGCGCGCTATAACATCGATCTTGACTTGATTACCCGCGGTGCAGGTTTTGGTTATATCGGTTCGGTCCTGACCAGTATCATTTTCGCCAGTTTCACGTTTATTTTCTTTGCCCTTGAAGGTTCAATCATGGCGCAAGGATTATTGCTCGGTTTAGGTATTCCGCTTTGGGCAGGTTACCTCATCTCAACAGTTATGGTCATACCGCTGGTGATTTACGGCATGAAAGCCTTAAGTAAATTACAAGTCTGGACTACCCCGCTTTGGCTCGTTCTGATGATTGGTCCTGTGGCCTATCTGATTTATCAAGAACCAACCTTAGTTAGCCAGTTTGCAACTTTTACAGGTAACGAAGGTTTTGCAACCATAGATATGGCAGCAATCATGTTAGGTGCTGGTATTTGTTTATCGTTAATCATGCAAATTGGTGAGCAAATTGATTACTTACGCTTCATGCCTGCAAAAACAAAAGAAAATAGCAAAGCATGGTGGGCAGCCGTTATTTCAGCGGGTCCAGGTTGGGTGATTTTAGGCGCAATTAAACAAATTATTGGGGCATTTTTAGGGTTCTATTTACTTACTAAAATACCGGGCGTAAACAGTACTGAACCTGTTCAACAGTTTAATGCGGCGTTTCATGACATGCTTCCGGGTTGGGCTGCTTTAACACTTGCAGTGATTTTGGTGGTTATTTCTCAAATTAAAATTAATGTGACCAATGCTTACTCTGGTTCCCTTGCATGGACAAGTGCCTACACACGTATTAGCAAACATTATCCTGGTCGTATTGTGTTTGTGATGGTGAACTTGGCAATTGCGCTTGCTTTAATGGAAGGCAACATGTTTGCGGTACTGGGTAAAATCTTAGGGTTCTATTCAAACTTTGCGATTGCTTGGGTTGTGGTTGTTGCAACAGATATTTCAATTAATAAATATGTGTTAAAACTTTCACCGAAAGAACCAGAATATCGTCGTGACATGCTATACAACGTAAACCCTGTCGGTATGGTTGCGTTCCTTGTATCAGCAGGCTTATCAATTGCAGCATTCTTCGGCTTACTTGGTAGCTTCTTGGCACCTTACTCACCGCTTATCGCACTTGTGCTTGCCTTTGTATTAACACCAATCATGGGCTTATTAACCAAAGGAAAATACTACATCAAGTCACACGATGACGGTATTAAAGAACCACGTTACGATGCTGAAGGAACACCAGTTGCAACGGTTTACCACTGCCGCGTATGTGAGCAAGGCTATGAGCGTCCAGATATTATGTTCTCTCACAAACATAACGGTACAATCTGTTCTTTGTGTAAAACACTCGATGCTTAAAATTCTATAGCAACTAAAAAAGAAGCTTTAAAGCTTCTTTTTTTATATCTGATGATTCTTAGCCAATCGGGAATAAACGTTCAGGCACTACATCTTTCATTACAATGGTTGAGATGAGTCGTTGCACACTTGGAATAGCAGATAATTTTTCATCGTACAAACGCTGAAAAGCAGGCAAATCTTTAGCCACCACATGCAGCAAATAGTCTGGCTCACCAAATAAGCGCTGCGCCTGAATAATTTGTGGAATATCAATCACAGCATTTTCAAACTTCTCAACCGCCTGTTTATCACCTTCTTTAAGCGTAATAAAAACAATCGCTGAAAATTCAAATCCCACTAAATTCGGGTCGAGCTCTGCCCGATAACCTTTGATGGCTCCTGACTCTTCTAAAGCCTTCACTCGTCTATGACAAGGTGAAATGCTCAAACCCACTTTTTCAGCCAATTCAGTAATAGATAATCGGCCATTTAATTGCAATTCAGCAAGAATCTTTTTATCTGTGCGATCCATTTAGAAAAATTTACCCCAAATGAGTGTGATATGAGCAAATATTTAAAAGCACATTCTAAATACATGAGCATATTATTTTCAACAAGCTCGAATAAATAGGGATTTTTTCTAAACCACGAGTGAAACCTTTGGAAAATAGTTTGCCGAGATAAGCATATGGCTTTTAATATTTTTATTGCATTTTGGAGTGTCTCCATTCTTTTTATTATTACGCCAGGGGCAGACTGGGCCTATGCCATTTCAGCAGGGATTAAAGGCAAAGTCGTCGTACCCGCTGTCGCAGGCATGCTATTTGGGCACTTTATTACGATTTTATTGGTAGCAGCTGGTGTTGGTCTGCTTGTAGCAAATAATCCAACTGCTCTGATGATCCTAACAATTGCGGGTTCTGCTTATTTGTTATGGATGGGAATAAACTTATTACTTACCCCTCCTACTCCGAACGAATCTGGTTCTGAAAAGGCTCAGTCATGGTTGAGCTGGGCAACCAAAGGCGTTTACGTAAGTGGCTTAAACCCGAAAGTTTTTTTACTCTTTTTAGCGCTGCTTCCTCAGTTTATTGACACTACTGCTTCATGGTCAGTGACAACACAAATTCTTGCATTTGGTGTTGTTCACATGATTAGCTGCGCAATTATTTACTTAATGGTGGGTTATGGTTCAGAGGCCATTTTAAAAACCAGACCACAAGCAGCACAATTAGTCGGCCGTTTTTCAGGTGGTTTGATGGTTGTTATCGCGACGTGCTTATTGATTGGACAAATTTAAAAGTCATTTAACAAAAAGTTACTGACTCACTTTTCGGGTCAGTAACTTGAATAATAAAATATAAGAAAAATTATCTCATTCGTTTGAGGTTATACGTCACGACTCCCCAAATAACCAGTTCTTGCCCCTCTTCAATATAAATATTCTGATAATCAGGATTTTCTGCTTTTAGCCAAACTTTAGGTGGATGAAATTGACTATCAATCATTAAGCGCTTCACAGTGAAATCATTATCGATGAGTGCAATCACAATATCACCCGATTTAGCGGGAATGCTACGATCCACAATAAGCGGATCATTAATATCAATTCCAGCATCTAACATGGATAAAGAGTTGGCTTTGACAATAAACGTGGCATTTTCATTTCTAATTAAATATTCATTTAAATCGAGTGCTTGCTCAATATCATCTTGTGCAGGTGAAGGAAAACCTGCCGCAACACGTTCAGTTGCCAAAGGAATGTGGTAAATTTTATCGTTATTCGGGTGGACCTGTTGGACATTAAGTTTTGAGTTAAAGTCGGTCAAGTTATTGGTTTTGACATTATTCAGTAACCAATTTTTGATAAAGTTAACTTGAGACTCAGGAACACGAATGACTTTGGTGGGTTCATTGAACTGTGCTTTACGTCCGGCATTTTCTCGTGCACCGCCATGCTCGAACTCTTTTTTCTTTGGCATATTGCCTCCATTCCACTGTTCAAATCCTACACAAACAATGTAACTTGAAAAAGTTACATTTTCAAGTTGACGAAATATTTTTTTTGCATAACAATAAATCTCATGATCAGATTTTAATCCATTTTGCTTTTAACAGGGATGTTTTAACCAAAATGGCAATTTGAAGAAAATCAAAACCTATTTCGAAATAGTCGTTATCGCTGACTGTTTTTTGATTTTTATCAAATGAGATTCTGAACACTTAACATTCTGGTTAAATTCAGTTTTTGGTATGGAGACATGCGAAATGAAAAATCAACGTGATGCGGTTTTAGGTTATGCAAATGAGCAACATGCTTACTATATCCGCCTAATTGAAAATGATGCGGTTTTAGGTGAAAGCTACGGATTATTTTGTGAAAATCCAGATAGCGAAGCAGCCGAAAGTATTATGACAACACTTTTTTTGAAAAAATCTTTTTGGTTAAACGGTTCTGAATATCTTGATATTGTAAAAGGCCTACAACCTCTCCCTCAGTAAATACAGTAAGTAAGCTAAAAACAAAGGAGGCAAAAGCCTCCTTTGTTTTTAAAACATTCTGCTTAAGACGTAAAACGTCCGTAGGCATCACGTTTTTGATTACGAGAGTTTTGACCACGACCATCATAATCATCGTCGTCATCACGGCTGCGGCCACGGCCTCGTCCACCTGAGCGGCCACGATCGTCATCATCATCGTCATCACGGCTGCGACTACGACCTCGACCACCTGAACGGCCTCCGCGATCGTCATCATCATCGTCATCACGGCTGCGACCACGACCTCGACCACCTGAACGGCCTCCGCGATCGTCATCATCATCGTCATCACGACTGCGGCCACGGCCTCGTCCACCTGAACGGCCACGATCGTCATCATCATCGTCATCACGGCTGCGACCTCGGCCTCGGCCACCTGAACGGCCTCCGCGGTCGTCATCATCATCGTCATCACGGCTGCGGCCACGGCCTCGTCCGCCTGAACGGCCTCCGCGATCGTCATCATCATCGTCATCACGGCTGCGGCCACGGCCTCGTCCGCCTGAACGGCCTCCGCGATCGTCATCATCGTCATCATCACGGCTGCGACCACGACCTCGTCCACCTGAACGGCCGCGATCATCATCATCATCGTCATCACGGCTGCGGCCACGGCCTCGACCACCTGAGCGACCACCGCGATCGTCATCATCATCGTCATCGCGACTGCGGCCACGACCTCGTCCACCTGAACGGCCGCGATCGTCATCATCATCATCGTCATCACGGCTGCGACCACGACCTCGTCCGCCTGAACGGCCTCCGCGATCATCATCATCATCGTCATCACGGCTGCGACCACGACCTCGACCACCTGAACGGCCTCCGCGATCGTCATCATCATCATCGTCATCACGGCTGCGGCCACGGCCTCGTCCGCCTGAACGGCCACCGCGATCGTCGTCATCATCGTCGTCATCACGGCTGCGACCTCGGCCTCGTCCGCTTGAACGGCCACCGCGATCATCGTCATCATCGTCGTCGTAACGGCTTCGGCCTCGACCACCTGAGCGGCTACCGCGATCGTTATCATCGTCGTCATCATCACGACCGCGGCCACGACCATTACGGCCATCATTTTTATGGCTTAATGCACCCGCTTCACGCGCTTCTTCAGAGGTAAATTCATGAGCGTTACCATTTGCATGGGCTGCTCGGCCAGCTTCACGAGCTTCTTCAGAGGTAAACTCATGTGCATTACCACTCGCGTGAGCAGCTCGCCCACCTTTGCTGGCTATTTCTCGTACTCTTTCAGGATCCATACTTGCAAATCCACGATTTGAAGTACCTGTTCTATTGTTATCATCATCTTCATATCTAGTATTAGCCATAGTTATATCTTCCTATATTTAATTATAGTCACTACCGCTTTTAGTTAACGGATTTAATAACAATAGAATATCTATAATATTTTCCCACCCAAGTGATGTATCAATCCTTTTAAATGTATATCAATCAAAAAATGAAATTTCTTATAAACATATTATTTTTAAAATATTTTAAAAATTTTAATTATTAATAATTTTACTCTTTAAATATTGGATATACTCATTATTACCTAAGGGCACACTACAATATATTTTTACAAACACAGTTAAAATATTTTAACTGATAACAAAAAATTTCAAAATGTACAAAACAGTAAACTAACACAACACCAGATCTATTGAGAAAATAACAAGCAAACAATTATTTTAATTAAAAAACAATAACATATATCATTACATTTTCAGAATTAATTTACTTGAGAGATTAATATGAATATTTAAAACTAATTTTAATAAGATGGTTTGAGTAACTTAACTATGCAATTAAAAAATCAACAGTCAGCTCTACAATATATCCATATTTCTATCCCTGAAATTTTACTAGGACATATTAAGTCCAAAAACTCATGGCAGGACTATGACAAAGAATGGAGCTATAGACTAGACCCACCTCATGCAAGTCATCCCTTCCAAAGAGACTTATATATTATTAAATCAAAAAATATAGAACATGAAGATATAAAACTGTTGCTAGATAATACAGCTATTAAAAATAATAAAAATTCAGAAAATATAGATGGAGCAAAAGAAATTATTAAAAAAATATTAGATTTATCTAATAATATACCGATAGAAAACTGGTTAGAGGATACAGGAAATAGATCTATTATTGAAAGCATGATTGATAAAAACAAAATCAAGTTAATCGATATTATTTAGTCCTTAAATATAAAATATTTTTTTACATCATTACAAATAAAATAACAAAGACAACTTATTAAAAAATTCATTTTACTCACATTTACGCGGTAACAGCTCACTATATGAAAATTAGATATTACAACCGAGGTATTTAAAAATGGAAAACTCAACAAACCAGTATCCAACATCTGCCCCCGCACAAGTTCAATCTCATCAACCAGGTGATCAGGAAAAAATGCACCCTGAACCTGAGATAATAAAAAGTACCCATAAAGGTAGCGATAAGCTAAAAGATAAAGTTGCCGTTATTAGTGGTGGCGATAGCGGTATAGGTCGTTCTGTCGCAGTATTGTTTGCTCGTGAGGGCGCTGATATTGCGATACTTTATCTCGAAGAAGATCAAGATGCCGAAATCACTAAACAACTCGTTGAAAGAGAAGGACAACATTGCCTTTTATTAAAAGGTGATATTTCTGACCCAGATGTTGCAAAACTCGATATTGATAAAGTTCTACAACATTACGGCAAAATTAATATTTTAGTGAATAACGCTGGTGTGCAATATCAACAAAAAGAAATTGAAAGTATTAGTAATGAGCAATTAGAAAAGACATTTAAAACTAATATTTTCCCAATGTTTTATCTTACTAAAGAAGCCATTCCTTATATGGAAGAAGGCGACAGTATTATTAATACAACCAGTATTACCAGCTATCAAGGCCATGATGAGCTCATTGATTATGCAAGTACCAAAGGTGCGATTACAACTTTTACGCGTAGCTTATCGAACAATTTAATGAAACAGAAAAAAGGAATTCGGGTAAATGGTGTTGCGCCAGGCCCCATCTGGACACCCTTAATTCCAAGCAGTTTCGATGCAGAAACCGTTAAAGAGTTTGGTAAAGACACCCCAATGGGAAGAATGGGACAACCAAGTGAAGTTGCTCCCGCCTATCTTTTTCTTGCCTCTGATGATGCAAGTTATATTACAGGTCAGGTCATTCATGTAAATGGTGGTCAAATCGTAAATGGCTAATCCCTAAGCTATAAAAAAGCCCTGAAAGTTAAAGCTTTCAGGGCTTTTTGTTTGTTAAGCAGGTATGTGGGCAGCTATTTGTTCTCGTGACCAAACACGATGAGCCATAATCAGGTTTTTGAACTTTTCAGCAATGGGCTGGAATTCATCTCCAACTAGAGTGCCTTCATCGGGAACTAAACCTAGCGGTTCAAGTAAATCAGATTTATTACCTAAAAATGCAATTGGTTTTAAATGCTTGTAGGCTTCTAATAGATAATGGCGAGTCACTCCGTCTTGCATGACAGCGTTTAAGTTATCGCCATCAGGAATAATCACTGCATCATACGCAATTGACGGTTCAGCCATTTGCATGCCATCAGCCGTAATAATACTGTCTTGATGATCTTTTACAGGAGCTAAGCTTGGCGCTAATAAATGAAGAGTCACCCCTTCTTTAATTGCCCAGTTTTTCATAGCTTCTAATGCATCAGATTTGACTAAATTATGGATGAGTACTGCAACTTTTCGACCTTGAATATCTTGGGGCGGGAAAGCCAAGAAAGATAATTTCGCCGATTTTTCAACTGCGGTTTTTTTATAATCTAGCGTCAAATCAGGCACTTCAATTCCTAAATTAGCACCTACTTGTCGTGCTAAGTCGAGATCAATATTTGCCAAAATTTGTTGAACTTGACGCTCACGGATGTGTTTTCGTTGCACTTTACTTAATTCAAAAGTATAGGCATCGACCACATGCTTTTGCTCATGAGGCGCAAGGCTCTTGTAGTAAAGGCGCGGTTGTGAAAAATGATCGGAAAAGGTTTCACTTCTTTGACGAAGTTTGTGACCACTAATTTGTTCAGGATAGCTTTCGAAACCACCATTTGAAGCAGCAGATGGGGTTTCGGCTGGCCAATCATTATCAATTGAGTTTGGTTGATATGAAGCCTGCCCTTTATGAATCGTATGTTGGTGAATACCATCACGTTGATTATTGTGGAATGGGCACACAGGTTTATTGATCGGAATTTGATGGAAGTTTGGTCCACCCAAACGACTTAACTGTGTATCGGTGTACGAAAATAGGCGTGCTTGTAAAAGTGGGTCATTTGTAAAATCAATTCCTGGCACGATGTGTCCCGGACAGAAAGCCACCTGCTCTGTTTCTGCAAAAAAATTATCTACATTTCTATTTAAAACAAATCGGCCAATTGGTGTCACTGGAACCAACTCTTCAGGAATAATTTTTGTCGGGTCCAATAAGTCGAAGTCAAAGTTCATCTCGTCCTCTTCTTCAACAATTTGTACACCGAGTTCCCATTCAGGATAAACCCCATTTTCAATGGCTTCATAAAGATCGCGACGGTGGAAATCTGGATCTTTACCAGCAAGCTTTTGAGCTTCATCCCAAACTAACGCACTTAAACCTTGTTTAGGGGTCCAGTGGAATTTCACAAAATGTGATTTTCCTTCGGCATTAATAAGACGGAATGTATGAACCCCAAACCCTTGGATTGAGCGTAAATTACGTGGAATTGCACGGTCTGACATAGCCCAAATCACCGCGTGTGCTGACTCAGGTACTAAAGACACAAAATCCCAAAAAGTATCGTGTGCAGTTGCTCCTGTTGGTATTTCTGTATCTGGTTCAGGTTTTACTGCATGAACAAAGTCTGGAAACTTAATCCCATCTTGCACAAAAAACACAGGCGCATTGTTGCCGACTAAATCAAAATTACCCTCTTGGGTATAGAACTTAATAGCAAAACCACGAATATCACGGACCGTATCAGCAGAACCACGTGGGCCCTGCACTGTTGAGAAGCGTACAAAAATTGGAGTTTGAATGGTTGGGTCAGTCAAAAAACCAGCTTTTGTTAAGCGCTCATTTCCTTCATAAGCCTGAAAGTAACCATGAGCACCCACGCCACGCGCATGTACAATGCGCTCAGGAATACGTTCATGGTCAAAATGAGTAATCTTTTCTCGTAAAATAAAATCTTCTAATAGTGTCGAACCGCGAATACCTGCTCTTAAACTATTCTGATTATCAGCAATTTTAACCCCTTGATTTGTGGTTAATGCTTCATTGGTTGCATCATCTCTGACTGAGTCTAATTGTTCAGTTTTTTGGGTAGTATTGGCTTTATTTGCAGCGTCAGCACCAGCCATTTCACTTGTTTTATTTGTTGATTTAACATTATCAGTCATGTTCATTACCTATGTTTTAAAGTTAAACGTGGGGTGAATTAAAAACTTCAAGAGTTAGTTTTGTTAAAGGAACTTAAATATGGAAAAAGGAGCTCGACATATTTACGTGTGCTCCAAAGCCCAATGCTTTTATGGTGTGAATCTGGAGCCAAAAACGGAGTCAGCTTGCATATTTTTATGGCAAGATCAGGTGTATGACGTATACGCTCTTGGAGCGCATCAAGTTCGCCATCAGAAATATAGCTAAATAGATAATCTTGGATGCGCTGGCTATTCTTTAATTCCCTGCTATAAGCCAAGAAGTTAGAAGAATGATCACTACCTGCAATCCAGTCATGAATAATTTGTCGTTCTACAGGGTTAAATACCCCAAACATTTTTCCATTTTCTTCATTAATCATTCGCCAGAATACGCTCTGTTCAGGATCGGTATTCAATTTAATCCACTTGTGATCAATGAGATGTGTAACTAAGCCTTTAACGTCTTCTGGATTTGATAACCATTGGTTAATGGTTTTGCATCCAAACTGTCTGGTTTCGTTATGTATTAGCTGACCCACGAGCGCTTTTCTTTTTAAAATTTTAAGGACTAAATCTTCAAGATTTAAATTTTTAATAATTTTTGAAGAAGAAACACCATGGTTATTAAGAGCAAAACCACGTTTTAATTTATTAAAGAAAGCTTCTTTATCTCTGTATTTATCGTAAATATTTTCTATAACTTTAATGGCTTTATCTGCATGTCCGTTATCAATATTATCGATAGTGATGTGCAAATTAAAATATTTAGAATCAATACCCAGTTCTGCAAGCTCATAATTACTGATGAGTAGATGCAGTGGTAATTGCTCATAACCTAAATTGAAGCCGACAATTTCGGGAATAAACTCAGGTGGAGCATAGCCAAGCGCCAGCTGAATCACGGCATTATGATAGTATTCATCCTCTAAAAGCAGATCAAAACTATCAAGTCCAAGACTACGTAATAAGTCATCATAGATACAGACATGGTTTGCTTTCGGCTCACCAAGTCCCAGTTCTTCTAGATAAGTAATAATAAGGTCATGAAAAACCGGATCGTTCCAGTAGTGAACTGAGCTATAGAGCCATGCACCGTCGACCTTTTTAGTTGGAGAGACCTTAATCAAAAATTCAAATGCCTGTCCGACATTCTGGAAATACTCTCTCTCACCCCCACTTTGTCTACGGTTTAGATAAGCCTGAAATAACTCACAATTTTGTTTATTATCATTTTCACACCATTCTTTAACCGTTTTTATAGTTGCTGGAAAATCAATTTCCTTTTGATCTATTTTATTTATTTCTTCATTAAGAAAATCTCTTGCTTTCTTCTCTTTTTCAAAATTAGAAATATCAGGATCAAGGAAAAAAACAAATAATTCGTAATAGTTCTGTTGATTATCTTGTAATAAGTCTAATAATCTTTTTTTCACTACAACAGGCATTTCTATTCTCCTTTAGTGAGATATAAATTACCATACTTTAACTGAACAATAATCCCAGCCTATCTTTGTTATATTACGTTAGTAAGAAACAACCCACAATTTTAAAAACTTTATATTTCAATAACATAAAAAATAACATAAACTTACATTCTCATCTTTCGAATAATTTAACTATATGTTTTTATAAAAAATATATAAACAATAAACTATATTTACAATTAACTTACCTTTAAAATTATAAAGACTAAAAACTTAACAAAAAGAAATTAAAAATAATCTTATAACTAAATTAAAAACAATTGTAAGGAGAATACAAATGTTTAACTCATGTTGCAAATTACTAGCACAGGAAAAAATTAAAATCGCTTTTTTTGAAAGTGCTTCGGCGGGTTATCTCGCTTACCGTTTTTCTTTAAGCCCCTATTCTGGTGACATTCTTATTGGAAGCTTAGTTAGCTACGACTTACGTGTAAAAGAAAATACACTTCACATTTCACCTGAACTCATTGAAAAATATACACCTGAGTCGATGCAAGTCACTGTAGAAATGATCAAAAAAGGTAAAGAACTTTTACATGCCGACCTTTATATCGCTTGTACTGGGTTATTAAAAAAAGGAGGCTCTGAAACTCAAGAAAAACCTGTAGGCACCTTTTTTTATTCTATTTATTATAAAGATAATTTTTATAATTTTAGACGTATATTTAAAGGACCTCCTAGTCTTAAACTTATACAATTACTCTATTACATTACACAAGATATTAAATGCATAATATCAGATAATAAAAAATAGAATTCTTTTATAAAAGATAACAAATACACATTTAGAAATAATCATAGTTTTTATTTAACCTCTATGTACCCAAATGTAATTTTAACTATATTCATATTAATTATGTTTAATCATTAAAATTACATTTTATATAAATCAAGGTTTTATTTAATTTTTAAATTTACATTTAAATATAGGGTAACACCCCAACGCTACACATTAAAAATTTTCATGTTTTAATGAACCTATCTGAAGCTCTCAGATAAAACACACATCATAAATGATATGAGGTAATTAAAGATGAGCACTACTAATAATCAAAGCAATCAACGCAATAATCAGCAGCAACAACAACAGCAAAACGACAACCGTAACAACCAGCAGCAACAAGGCAACCAACAGCAAAACGATCAACAGCAACAAAACAATCAGCAACAACAGCAAAATGACAACCGCCGCCAACAACAAGGCTCTAATCAAAAAGATTCAGGCCAACAAAACTCAAATAACAATAATCAGCAACGCTAATCCGTTGTTGAATTAAATGTCATTTGATGCGGTCATTCATTTTATTTAGGAAGGTGCCCTCACCTTCCTAAATTTAACATAAGCATAAAATTAAATAAGAGAAGAGGAAAAACTGATGACAGATCAAAATACAGACCATGCTCAACTTGTAGCTGGCGACCATAATTATTCTGACTCTCGCTGGCGGGAAAGTTATCTTACTCGACCTTATTATCAAGAAGCTCAATTAACTACGCCAGATCTGGATTATGATCGTGATTTTTCTGCAGCTTATGAACTAGGTCACCGTGCCCGTTCAGAATCTAAAGAAGGAACTCAGTTTGAAGAGATGGAAGGTAGCTTGCAACAAAAATGGGAAGAGCTCAAAGCTGAATCCCGATTAAAATGGGAACATGCAAAACAAGCCATTAAAGATGCATGGGATGACATGTAACATCCTTAATTGGTCCAAAGCATATAGCTTATTTCCTATTGGCCCTGGGAAATAAGCTTTTTTATTATTTGAAGTATTTATATTAGAAAAACGGCGGCATATTAAAATTATTACTAAGATATTGATTGGCTTGATTCGGATCATCAAAAATTTCTTTTTTAAATTGTACATCCGGCGTTGTAGAAAGAGTATGTGTTGGCTTGATCGTAACTTCTACTACATATCTGTTTTGTTCTTGCTTGGCTTTCACACCATAAATTTCAGAATCATTAATGCAAGTTCCATCAGTAAAATATACAAACATACCGCCACCTTATCTCTTAACTAAAGTTACTGGTTTTTCCCATTTATTTAACGTAAAAGCCTAGCAATAGACTTGAGCCGTACGTAAACAAAATTTCAGTTTTGGTTTTTCTTAAAATATTCAATAATTTCTTCCCCGTTATTCACGGGAGTTTCTTTAGCAGGATATGTTTCTTCATAAGCATATGCAGGTAATGCAACTTTATCGCGAATTGGCGGTAACTTTTCTTGGCCACCTGTGGTAATACGCTCAATAAAACCTGCAAGCCACAATACAAATTCTTGTGTGTTTTTACTCTTCGGAATAATACTTAAATCTAATTTAATTTTAGATTCCTGAAGAGGCTTAATCAGCAATTCAGCAAAATCAATATAATTGTATAAAAGTTTAAGTTTTGTCCCCTTAATCTCATGTCTAAGCTCAATCATTAAATTGTTAAGATCTTCCATAGGATCATCTACAAACCCTTTTTTTTCCTTAACATTTTGATAGATTTTCTCAGCTAATTTTAAGTACTGGGGCATATCCTTACCTTTAAAAATTGTTTTCACTAAAATGAATTTTGGATGAATATAAGTATTTATTGTGTTTATTTTATTAATTTTTTGAAACTATAATTTACGGAGGAAACAATTCAATAACAACAAATTAATATAAAGGCTATAACACACTAATTTATTGATTAATTTTATATTTTTATATAATTGCTTTTTTTATTATGTTACATATTTTATAGAAAATAACGATAAGAAAACCCACATAAATGTGAGTTTTCTTAAGTGAAATAATTATGAGTTTTTATCCATTTGTTGAGTAGTTGCTGGGTCATTCGAGCCATGTGTTCCATCATCATCTGTTGAATTTCGATCTTGGCATGCACTCATACCCATTGCGATTGCAACTACCATACTCACTGCACAAAAAATTCTTAACATTGAGGTCACCCTTATAAATCTTAAGATGTAGGCTTATGAATAACATTATCTTATGTTGGCCTACCGCTGTGGTTCTCTTAAGTTTTGTAGGTTGTGCAAGCTTTTGTAAAAATCTAAATAATATAAATGTTAAAAAATTACTTTTCTTGCAATTGATATTTTAATTAAAATTTGGCAACGGCTATTTATTTAATTACATGATATTCATAAAATCAAAATTTCCCGCTCTTTTTTGACTTATGTTGAAATAAGTCATTACTTGCAAACACTATATAAATAAACAATTAATAAATATTTGATATATAAACATTAAAAATTATTTTTTAACCTCTATTGAACCATTATTCAATATTTTCAATTCTAAATAACTCATTATTTTATTAATGAAAATTTAAAAATATTAATATTTGTTTATATAAACCAATCTTTTATTTTTGCAATTGACCCGCTTTGAGGCTCAGCTTATGATGCTCCGGCTGACCTATTTTGTCAGTCGGTTTTAGCAGACCGTCTACCTAAGCGCACTAAAAACAAGTTTTTTGGTGTGTAGCCCCTCGTGCCTTTGACGGAGGAACGGGAGTGGGACACCTTCGGGTGTGCTGGTTTCTTAGGTATCAGTCTGCTAACCCTCTTTCGTTTCACCACCATAATTAATAGCAGTGATTGGGCGCAACTTCTTTCATCAAGGAGTCTCTAATGACTATTATTTTATATCGTGTTTTTTCTTCTACTCTTCATCACGTTATCGACTTAACTGAAACTATTTTCAAGAAAATATCCTACAGTTTTATGTTTCTGCTTTCCTATCTTTTCAGAGTAAATATTTCCATATTTAACGCTCGATAAAGACTAGAAAATTTCTATAAACATGACTTAACGATAACAACAACCAATGAAGAGCAATAATGATGTTTTTTTTATATCGTATTGTTTTAATCTGCACCCTATTAATAAGTTCTATAAGTTTATTAGGTTGCAGGTCTATCAGTAAAAATGAATTTAATACACATTGTGTTTGGGCAGGTCGTGCACTTTCACAATGCAACTGTATTTATAACTCTTTAGAAAAACATTATTCGCCGCAGTTTGTAGAGAACTTACCCAAAGTAAGCTTACAAAATATTAATGCGAATATGCACTTTGTGGAAACTATGAATGAAACTATGCACCAATGTCAGTTAAGCGCAAGAAAAGACTCCATTAACTAACTTTTGTATGCTCTACCAAGAAATCTAAAAAAGCCCTTACGCGCTTAGGGACATATTTATCATGTCCTATCCAAACAGCATGAAATTCTTCTGAAGCCTTGATATTCCAGTCTTCAAGGATTTTGACCAACTGTTTTTGTTCTAAAGCTTTTTTGACTTGGAACTGGTTAAGCTGTGCAATACCAGCACCTGCAAGCGCTAACTGTAAGATGGCTTCTCCATGATTTACTCTTAAAACCTTAGTGGGAGCAAGTGTGATTTCTTGATCGTCTTTTTTAAAAAGCCACGTTTTATTTTGACGTTGGTAACTTACGTCTAAAAGCTGATGTTCGTATAACTCTTCTGGATGCTGCGGATAACCATTCTTTTCAATATAGGTAGGTGAACATACATAATGTTTCTGAGTGCGTCCGAGTGAGCGAGCAACCAAATTTGAGCTTTTCAAAGGTCCTGTACGAATTGCGATATCAATTCTTTGCTCAACTAAATTAATGACTTCATCACTCAAATGAGCCTCTAATTCGATTTGTGGATAGCACTCGTTAAATAGAGAAATACAAGGTAATAAAAAATGCGTCCAATATGAAAGACTGGTATGAATTCTAATTCGCCCTTGCGGCATGTGATTTGCAGTAACAGATTGTTCTAGTTCATCTAAGTTATTGAGTATGTGACTACCTTGCTCATAAAACTGACATCCTTCACTGGTAAGCTGAAACTGGCGTGTTGAACGGTTAAGTAGTCTAACTCCAAGCCTTTTTTCTAAGCGTGAAATTAACTTACTCACCGCAGACGGCGTCATGTCACAAGCTCTTGCGACTGCTGAAAAGCTTCCTAACTCGACTACCCGAATAAAAATTGCCAACTCACCAGACCGATTAATATCAAAATATGACATAACAAAATCTATTTATGAATTTCATTCACAAATCTTATTCCGCTTATGTTGCTATAACAAGCCAGTAATTTGTTTCAAGATAACTTTAATTTATTTTAAAGAGTTCACGAGATGAAACTTTATCAACCCGCCCTATTCTCTCTTGTTTTATTTACGAGCTTTGCACAAGCAGAAGTACAAAAGAGCCAGTGGGTTACCACTTGGGCAGCTAGTCCACAAAAAGTCTGGAATAAAGATTTCGTTTTCCCGACCAATATTCCAGATCAAATATCGAATCAGACCATTAAACAAATTAGTCAAATTAGTTTAGGTGGTGAAACTATTAGACTCGTTTTTACCAATCAATATGGGGATCAACCGCTCTATATTGATAAAACTACCGTGGGGCTAGTCAAAGGACAAAGTCTTAAATCAAAGAGTGCTTATCCAGTTTATTTCTCTGGAAAGCTTAAAGCACAAATTTTACCTGGCCAACAGCTGATGAGTGATCCAATCCAGCTCCCTGTTCCAGATCATGCGCAGTTAATGGTAAATACCTTTATTCAAAAGCCCACTACATTTAAAACTTTTCATTGGGATGCGAAACAAACCAGTTGGCTCATTACGGGTAACCAGACCGCGAACTTAAATACGCCTAGCAGTGCCAAAACCACAACTGCGCGATTATTATTGTCGGCTATCGAAGTAAAACCGAAGCGTAAAGCCCATGTTGTTGCAGTCATTGGAGATTCAATTACCGACGGTGCAACTGCAACTTTAGATGCAAATACGAGATGGACCGACTTTTTAGCTAAACGGTTATCGCCACATCAAATAGCAGTCATTAACAGTGGAATTTCAGGGAATCGATTACTTACAGACGGTATGGGTGACAGTGCTTTAGAACGCTTACAAAAAGAAGTATTTCAATATTCAGGTGTGAAAACATTAATTGTTCTGGTGGGTATTAATGATATTTCATGGCCCGGTACTGCTTTTGCACCTAAACAACAAATACCGACTTTTGAAGCACTCACTCAAGGTTATAAACGTGTTGTAGATGAAGCACATCGCCAAGGTATTCAAGTGATTGGAGCAACCTTATTACCATTTTCGGGAGCTTTACCCAATACTCCTCTTGATAACTACTATCAACCGAATAAAGATGAATTACGCCAGCGCATTAATCACTGGATGAGAACCAGTAAAACATTTGATGGGGTTCTTGATCTTGAGCAAGGCTTAAAAGATTCAAAACATTCCGATCGATTAAATCCAATTTATGATTCTGGAGATCATTTACATCCAAATGATAAAGGTAATCAGCAAATGGCAAATCTAGTTGATTTAAACCAGCTACTTAACAAATAAAATTTCCAGATACAGGTAGGAATGATTTCCCTACCTGTATAAATATGTATTAACCACCCTCTAGTTCAGCAGAGAGTTTTGGAGCAATAGTTTTTTCTTCAACAGCATGTCGTCGCAGAACCATAACAGCGAAAAGCGCCAAAATTGCAGGGATTGCGATCATCACGAAATTCATCTTATGTGGCAATTCTAATACTAATAACATGCCCGTTAAGATTGGACCAACAATTGCCCCAATACGACCAACACCAGAAGCACAGCCAATTCCGGTAGAACGCACACTTAGTGGATAATATTGTGCAACGTAGCTATAAAGCAGAATTGAGGTCCCAATCGTTGCAGCACCTGCAACAGTCACCAAACCATATAAAACATAGGCTGGAGACTTAAAGCCTAAACCGATTAATGCTAAAACACCCGCCAGTAGCATTCCCATAATTACCGGTTTTAAATGGAATTTATCAGACAAAATACCACCGCCAATTGAACCGATCATTGCGCCAACATTTAGGGCAAGCAAGAATAAAATACTTTTGCCCAATGAATACCCTGCTGCCAGCATGAGTTTTGGTAACCAGCTACTTAAGGCATACACCATGAGTAAGCACATAAAGAATACAAGCCAAAACATGAGTGTATTGAAAGCACGGCCTTGCTGAAATAATCCCTTTACAGAACTACCTGTGGGTACATTATCCTCATTAAGCACTAAGTGCGTAGTGATCGTTAGGTTTTGTTCAGGTGAAATCTTTTGAATAATGCGCTGTGCTTGCTCAGTCTTACCCGTCTTAACTAAAAAGGTTAAAGACTCAGGTAAAAACTTCCAAATGACAGGTAATAAAAATAGTGGAATACCGGCAATTAAAAACATAATTTGCCATCCTTGACTTTCAACCAAATAACTACCAATTAATGCTGAAAGAATCCCACCAATTGCATACCCACTAAACATACTCCCCACCAGCGTACTTCTTATACGTTTAGGCGCATATTCGGAGGTAAGTGCAACTAAATTTGGCATAACCCCACCAATGCCTAATCCCGCCAAGAACCGAAGTACCCCAAACTCAAGTGGGCTTGATGCAAAAGCACCTAAAAAGGTAAAACCACTAAAAAAAGTCACACAGATTAAAATTACCTTTTTACGGCCTATTTTATCTGCCAATGTTCCAAAGAACATCGCCCCAAACATCATTCCACATAGTGCCGTACTTGCTAACATCCCCGCCTGTACAGCTGTTAACGACCACTCTTGCATTAGCAAAGGCAATACAACGCCATAAATTACCAGATCGTAACCATCAAAAATAATAATTAATAAACACCAAACTAAAATACTCCAGTGAAAAGGGGTAAATCTGGCCTGATCAATAACTTCATTTACATTTAATTTAGATGTTGTCATTTACTCACCTCCTTTGTGAGATAAATTCATATTCAATTTTTTAAAACGACATATTGCACCCTAAAGAAAAAACAAATTATTCAAGGTTTTATTGAATAAATTAAAAGTCATAACTCGCCATCATATTGAAGCGGTTATCAATCCCGTTACGATTATCAAAAGTTTCTCGTTCGCCATACACATATTCGACGCCCAAGGTAATTGGTTTGTATGGGTTATAAAGTGCATTCACCCAGCCCTGCCAAAGCTCTTTATTTTGGGTGGTGCTATTACGTTGTAATTCAGCAAAACGGTTATCATCTTTGGCTTTCATATAGCCATAAGCTAAGGTTGAACGAATTTGCGGTGTAAATTGATGAGTAATACCTAAAGAAACGGTGTCAAATTCATTGCTATGCATATTGTTTTGATCATCTATTGCATAGCCGCTGTTACTCCATAGCAGGAAACGCCCATCTCCTTTGACATGGTAATAATCGGCTTTGAGTAATGTATCGGGCGTAATTTGGTATTTACCACCCAAGCCTACGCCCCAAGCGACTTCCTCATCATGATTAGTTCTCTTTTCGGCAACAAAACTACGTCCCGACAACATCGAGCCATTGGCAAATTTATGATTTAAGCGCCCTACCAATGCTGGTAAACGCATTTGATTATCTGGATCTGAGGTTGCAGTATATTTCGGATCTTCAACCGATATTGCAAAGCTTGTATTTGCCGTTAAGTTATCGCTATAGCGAACTAGCGGTGATCTTAATAATGCACTCCCTACAAACGTTCCCGCATCAATCGTTTCCGGATAATACTCAGGTGCAATAAATGTTGACCACGTTTGACCGATAAGCCATTTATCAAACGTTAAATAAGCATGGCGTATTCTAAACTGATCACGAGTGGCTGCCCCAAAGAAGTCCATTTCTAACTTTCCGCCCACCTCACCCGCGGCCGTCGGGGTTTTAAAATTCAACCCGAAACGTGTCACATTAACCGTACTATGCAACTGGTCTTTTTGTGCAGATTCTTCTGGCGTGTTCTCAAGTGGAACACCGCTAATATTGTTATACATCGTAGATGCCCCTTTCATTTGATAAGAGGCATCTGCCCGTATATAACCATATAAGTTAAATTCTGCACCAGACTTGGTTAAACCTTGCGGTGGTACGGGTACGGCTTGAGGAGTCGCTGAGTTTGCTAGTTCCACTCGTCCTTGCGATAAAGATTTTTGCGCCTGTATATTGGCTTGTAACATCGCCCGAAGTTCTTTTACTTCTTGGCGAAGTTGTGCTATTTCAGGATCTGTTTGACCTGCAAAAGCAGAAGACACAAACAGGGTCACAGAAACAGCCAACAGGCTTTTTGGAACCGTTTTATTTAAAACTTTCATCATGAAATTTTCCTTTTGATCTTTAATTCGACTTAAAGATCTCGACATCCTTTTTGTTATGTACCTATCTAAAATAGGTGCTTAAAATTTGTCTTTCTTTCACAAGAAAAACCTTCGATCATATTTTTTAGACAAAACCTCCCTAAAGCGGCCTAAAAACCACTTTTAATTTGTTTTAAGTAAAGCTAAATCTTCTAATTCTTTTCAGTTTTTATATTCTCTTCCTCATTGAGAATATGCAGGTTTTATATCCGTATTAGCGCTTTCCGAAATCTATTATTTTTTTGCAATAAACCCTTGATACGTCAAAATTTGCGTATAAGGATGCACACTTTCAAAACCAGTTTTTTCTAAAAGTTTTATATATCCTTCAGTGGTTAAGCTAAAAAAGTCTTGTGCCATACGCTCTAACATTTTTTGACATTGTTCTTCTGTTAAGCCTTGTGCCAAACATAAATAACGTAAAGCTTGAAGATGCTGTGGATTTACACACGTCATTAAATCGTAGGTCAGTAAAATCGCTTTTTCTTTTAAGCGATCATAAATACCCTTAAAAAAAACAGGTTTTATGTCATCTGCAATAAAATGAGCCACGAGAATAGAAAGTGCAGCATCAAAGCAATTCTCAAGAGCTAAAGCTGACGTTTCACCGTGAACAAAGGTGACTTGAGAAGATTTATCTAAAAGTTCAACCTGTTCCTGAGCTTTTTGCAGCATGGTCAAAGATGGATCAACTGCTGTAAATTTCCAGTTTGGATGACGTTTAAGTAAATATTCGAGTTCATACCCCGTGCCACAACCCACAATTAAAATATGAGCATTTGGTGGTAACACTGATTGCAAAATGGCATCCACCTGTTGATGGATCACCTCATAACCCGGAATTAATTTACGAATATGTTCGTCATATCCTTCGACTACTTTTGGGCTATTAAAGTCTTTTGCCATTTTGTTTATCCTCTATTTAAGCTGCCTTTCAACTTATAGTTTGCTGCACTTTGACCTGACTTTCGACTTCTTTAATCAAAGACATTTCCAGTTAAGTTAAGTTCAGCTCGCATAATTTCCTGCAATTTAAACTTTTGTGCTTTGCCTGAAGCTGTCATTGGAAACTCATTAAAGAATCGGACATAGCGCGGCACTTTATTATGAGAAATGTGCTCTTTGCAGAATTGGCGAATGCTGTCTTCATCAATTTGATGATGCTCATGCAAAATAATACAAGCACAAAGTTCTTCACCATATCTGGCATCTGGCAAGCCTATGACTTGGACATCACTCACATCTGGATGGGTATATAAAAAGTCTTCAATTTCTTTTGGAAAGAGATTTTCTCCACCACGAATCACCACATCTTTAATACGGCCTTTAATTTTAATAAAACCGTCTTGATCCATTTCGGCAATATCACCTGTATGCATCCAACCAGCAGCATCAATCACTTCACGGGTCTTTTCTTCTTCGCCCCAATAACCCGCCATCACTGAATAACCACGAACGCATAGCTCGCCCAAAGTTCCTTGCGGAACAATCTGCCCTTCTAAATCGACAATTTTAATTTCAACATGCGGATGAACATGTCCAACTGTACTTACCCGTTTATCAATCGAATCATTTACCGAACTTTGTACACTCACAGGCGAGGTTTCAGTCATGCCATAACAAATCGTGATTTCAGACATATGCATGCGGTCGATAACACGCTGCATAATTTCACGTGGACATGGGCTACCAGCCATAATGCCTGTTCTTAAACTCGACAGATCAAACTCATTAAACTGCTCATGCTCTAAGGTGGCAATAAACATGGTTGGCACACCATACGCTGCCGTGCAACGCTCTTGATGAATCGCTTTTAAAGTTTCTAAAGGATTAAATACAGCCGATGGATATACCATGGTTGCCCCATGTGTAACGCATGCCAGATTCCCCATGACCATGCCAAAACAATGAAACAAAGGCACAGAAATACAGACTTTATCTTGAGGGGTTAAACGAATGCCTTCCCCCACGAAATAACCGTTATTTAAAATATTATGATGGGTCAACATGGTTCCTTTAGGGTTACCTGTTGTGCCTGAGGTAAATTGGATATTAATGGTTTCATCAAATTGAAGTTGCTTGGTTAATAGTTTTAATTGTTCTAGCTGTTCAGAAGTTGGTGTAGTGACTAAATCACTAAAGCGATGAATACCTGTATGTTGCTGATCATCAATTTTAATAACAAATTTTAAATGTGGTAGTCGTGCTGAACTCAGCACTTTATCTGGACTGTTGGTTAACTCAGGAGCAATTTTTGTGAGTAATTCTTGGTAATCAGTCGTTTTGAATTGAGAAGCAATAATCAATCCTTTGCATGAGACCTTATTCAACACATATTCAAGTTCATGGCTTTTATAAGCTGTATTGAGATTGACTAAAATAATCCCTGCTTTAAAAGCTGCAAATTGGGTAACTGTCCATTCCACACAGTTAGGCGACCAGATCGCTAATCGATCACCTTTTTTTAATCCCAATTTTAAAAGGCTACAAGCAAAAGCATTTACTTCATCCTGTAAAGCTTTATAGGTTAATCGTCTGTTTTGATGAAAACTAACGATTGCTTCCTTTTCAGCATATTGCCGACAAGCCTGATCAAATTGTTCACCAATGGTCATACCCAATAAGGGCTGTGTGCTTGGTCCCGAGGCGTAGCTTAACCGTTCTTGTTGCATTGAATCATTCTCCTTGATTCTTCTAATTCTCTTCTTACCTGATCTAATTGTTGTTACTGCAACTATTTTTCTAAACCGCCTTCTTTGTGTTGTTTTATCCTTTATATGCCCTATTTCCTCTGCACAGCATCTACACAAAAATCAGCAATCTGTTTTGAAAAATAGTCTTTGTGCGCATGATCAAACTTTGTATTTTGAGCTGGGTCTAGGGGTTCAACCACTACATAGGTCATGGCACCGACAACACAGAGTGCTGCTGTATTTAAATCATCCAAGACAAACTCACCACTTGCATTTCCATCCGCAAGTATTTTTTTAATACTTTGTTTAATCAATTGCTTCACACGAAAACGCTCATGTTCAACCGTTGAATCGACTGGTTCAAACATGAGTGAATATGCAAGCTGAGGACTATTCAGTGCCCTTTTTACAAAGGTTGCCACAGCCTTGTGTAATTTCTGCTTTGCCGATAAGTCACTTTCGGTAATCGAATCAATCACCAATAGTTCCGTATTAATAGCCTCGGACAAAACTTCAATCAGCACTTGGCTTTTATTATCAAAGTAGCGATAAACCAGACCACTTGATACGCCCGCTTGCTCTGCAATTGTTTGTATTTGCGCGTCTTTAAACCCTCCCTCTGAAATTAACTTTCTGGCTGAACTCAAAATCGACTTACGATTTTGCTCCATCCGCTCTTGCATTAAAGATGATCGTTTATAGCTCATAATTTATTCTCTAACAAATAAAATGAATTGTAAATCATTTTATGAATCAGTATTCACTTTTTTAAAAAATCATTGTATGGTAATTATCAAATACCCACAAAATATTTTATGGACAACAAATATAACCAATAGGATGAAGATATCATGAACCTACGCAGCTTGAATTTCGGTCTAGATGAAACTTTAATTGCGCTTCAAGATTCAGTGGCAGCATTTTGTGCAAAGGAAATTGCACCAATTGCCCAACAAGTTGATCAAGACAACAAATTCCCTGCACATCTCTGGAAAAAATTCGGAGATATGGGCCTTTTAGGCATGACGGTTTCTGAAGAATATGGCGGTGCCAATATGGGTTATTTAGCTCATATTATTGCCATGCAAGAAATTTCTCGTGCCTCGGCAGCAATTGGTTTGTCATATGGCGCTCATTCTAATTTATGTGTAAACCAGATTAACCGTAACGGTAACGAGCAACAAAAGCAGAAATATTTACCTAAACTCATTTCTGGTGAATATGTGGGTGCCCTTGCGATGTCTGAACCGAATGCGGGTTCTGATGTCGTCAGCATGAAATTACGTGCTGAACAAAAAGGTGATCACTTCGTTTTAAATGGTTCAAAAATGTGGATCACTAACGGCGGTGATGCAGATGTACTCGTGGTTTACGCTAAAACTGATCCGCAAGCTGGCGCGAAAGGTATGACCGCTTTCTTAATTGAAAAAGGCATGAAAGGCTTTAGTCATGGCAACCACTTAGACAAACTCGGTATGCGTGGCTCTAACACTTACCCACTGTTTTTTGACAATGTAGAAGTACCTGCTGAAAACGTACTCGGCGGTGTTGGTAACGGCACAAAAGTACTGATGAGCGGCCTAGACTATGAACGTGCAGTTTTAAGTGCTGGACCTTTAGGCATTATGGATGCCTGCCTAGATGTGGTAATTCCTTATTTACATCAACGTGAACAGTTTGGTCAGGCATTAGGTGAGTTCCAGCTTATGCAAGGCAAACTTGCCGATATGTATTCAACTTGGTTGGCATGTAAAGCCCTCGTCTACGCTGTTGGTGCTGCCTGTGACAAAGCTGACCATGACCGCAGTCTACGTAAAGATGCTGCAAGTGCCATTTTATATTCTGCCGAAAAAGCAACATGGATGGCTGGAGAAGCAATTCAAAGTTTAGGCGGCAACGGTTATATCAATGAATTCCCTGCTGGCCGCTTATGGCGCGATGCAAAACTTTATGAAATTGGTGCTGGAACTTCTGAAATTCGCCGCATGCTGATTGGCCGCGAACTCTTCAATGAAACCAAATAATAATTACAAATAAGGACGCATCTTATGAACCAATTACAAAGCAAGATTAATGTTCGAAGTGAAGACTTCAAAACAAACCAGCAAGCCATGCAAACATTGGTCACAGATCTAAAACAAGTTGCCCAGCGTATTGCTTTAGGCGGCGGTGAAAATGCCCGTCAAAAACATTTGGCTCGAGGCAAACTTTTACCCCGTGAACGTATTGACCAACTGATTGATGTCGGCACGGCATTTTTAGAAATTGGTCAATTGGCAGCGTACAACGTTTATGAAGATGATGTTCCTGCTGCTGGGGTGATTGCTGGTATTGGTCAGGTCAACGGCATCACTTGCATGATCGTTGCTAACGATGCAACGGTTAAAGGTGGAACATATTACCCACTTACGGTTAAAAAGCATTTACGCGCACAAGAAATTGCCGAACAAAATCACTTGCCTTGTATTTATTTGGTGGACTCAGGTGGTGCCTATTTACCAATGCAAGATGAAGTCTTCCCAGACCGTGATCACTTCGGACGCATTTTCTATAATCAGGCACGCATGTCGAGCTTAGGTATTGCCCAAATTGCTGTGGTGATGGGTAGCTGCACCGCAGGTGGTGCTTATGTACCAGCCATGTCTGATGAAACCATTATTGTCCGTAATCAAGGTACGATTTTCTTAGGTGGCCCTCCTCTTGTAAAAGCTGCAACGGGCGAAGTGGTGAGCAGTGAAGATTTAGGTGGTGGTGATGTTCACACACGTCTTTCAGGTGTGGCAGACCATTTAGCCGAAAATGATGAACATGCGATTGCCATTGCACGAAACATTGTCGCGAACTTAAATAAAAAGCCAAATGAGTTAAACAAGCAAATTGAGGAGCCACTGTTTGATGCATCAGAACTCTATGGCGTAGTTCCAAGTGATGCACGTAAACCTTTTGATGTACGTGAAGTGATTGCCCGTATTGTAGACGGCTCTCGTTTTGATGAGTTTAAAGCACGTTTTGGTTCAACACTCATTACCGGTTTTGCTTCACTCTATGGTATGCCAGTCGGCATTATTGCCAATAACGGAATTTTATTTTCAGAGTCTGCACAGAAAGGCGCGCACTTTATTGAGCTATGCACACAGCGCAATATTCCATTGTTATTCCTACAAAACATTACTGGGTTTATGGTTGGTCGCCAGTATGAAAATGAAGGGATTGCAAAAAACGGCGCTAAATTGGTTATGGCAGTTGCCACCGCAAATGTACCAAAACTCACTTTGATTATTGGTGGTTCGTTTGGTGCGGGTAACTATGGGATGTGTGGACGTGCTTATTCACCACGCTTTTTATGGACTTGGCCGAACTCTCGTATTTCAGTGATGGGCGGCGAACAAGCCGCGAGTGTACTGTCAACTTTAAAACGTGATCAGATTGAGCAAAAAGGTGCCCAGTGGTCAGCACAAGAAGAAGATGAATTCAAACAACCGATTCGTGAACAATACGAACGTCAAGGCCATCCGTACTATGCTTCTGCCCGACTTTGGGATGACGGTGTAATCGACCCAGCTCAAACTCGTCAGGTACTTGGTTTAAGCCTTGCTGCCGCTATGAATGCTCCAATCCAGCCAACCAAATTTGGCGTGTTCCGCATGTAAGAGGTGTATATGAGCTATCAATTTTTACAACTCGAACAACAAGGTCAGGTTGCCTATGTTTGGCTGAACCGCCCTGAATTGCACAATGCCTTTAATACCAAAGTCATTGAAGAACTACATGCCTGCTTTAAGCAAATCAATACACGTGATGATATTCGTGTTGTGGTTCTAGCTGGTCGCGGCAAAAGCTTTTCGGCAGGTGCCGACCTCAACTGGATGAAACAGGCAGGTCAAGCATCTTCAGCTGAAAATGAAGCAGATGCATTAAAACTTGCCCAAATGTTAGATGCACTTGCAACACTTAAACAACCGACCATTGCTCGAGTGCATGGCATTGCTTTTGGCGGCGGTATGGGCTTAGCGTCGGCATGTGATATTTGCATTGCCAGCACTGATGCCAAGTTTGCAACCTCTGAAGTTCGTTTAGGTCTTGCTCCATCTACCATTAGTCCTTATGTAATTCGTGCGGTTGGTGCAAGACAAGCTTCTCGTTACTTCTTAACTGCCGAGCGAATTTCAGCACGTGATGCTAAACATATTGGTTTGGCACACGAGGTTGCAGATGCCGAAGACTTAGATAAAAAAGTTCAAGAAATTGTTGATGCTCTATTACTCGGTGGCCCGCACGCTCAAGCGGCTTCAAAACAACTCATTCAAATGGTGAGCAACCAGACCATGAGCAATGACTTGCTGCAACAGACAGCACATCATATTGCTCAAGTTCGTCAAGGCAGTGAGGCAAAAGAAGGTCTAAGTGCCTTTTTAAATAAACAACAGCCTGCTTGGGTTTCTAACTCGAATAACAACAATTAAGGACGATCATCATGTTTGAAAAGATTTTAATTGCGAACCGTGGCGAGATTGCCTGCCGCGTAATTCGTACAGCTAAAAAATTAGGTATTAGAACGGTTGCCGTTTACTCAGATGCAGATGCAAATGCACAACACGTCAAACTTGCAGATGAAGCGGTTTATATTGGTCAGTCCCCTGCAACACAAAGTTATTTACAGGTTGATCGTATTATTCAAGCTGCTATTGATACAGGCAGCCAAGCGGTTCATCCGGGTTACGGCTTCCTTTCTGAAAATGACCAGTTTGCGCTCGCTTGCCAACAACACAACATTTGCTTTATTGGGCCGCCAGTAGATGCCATTTTAGCCATGGGCTTAAAAGCAACCTCGAAAGCTTTAATGGAAAAAGCAGGCGTTCCTTTAACACCGGGTTATCACGGAACCAACCAAGATGCCGACTTTTTAAAACAACAGGCAGACCGAATTGGCTATCCTGTTTTAATTAAAGCCAGTGCTGGCGGTGGTGGTAAAGGCATGAGTCTGGTTGAACGCAGTGAAGATTTTCTGCATGCCTTAGCCTCTTGTAAACGTGAAGCCAAATCGAGCTTTGGTAATGATGATGTCTTGATTGAGCGTTATGTGATTCAACCACGCCATATTGAAGTCCAAGTTTTTGGCGATACACATGGCAACTACGTGCATTTATTTGAACGTGACTGCTCTGTACAACGCCGTCACCAAAAAGTGCTAGAAGAAGCCCCTGCTCCACAAATGCCAAGCGAGAAGCTTGATGCAATGCGCCAAGCTGCAATTGATGCTGCACGTGCCGTAAATTATGTCGGTGCAGGTACGGTTGAGTTTATTGTAGAACAAGATGGTACGGCGTATTTCATGGAAATGAATACCCGTCTACAAGTCGAACACCCTGTCACTGAAATGATTACAGGTGAAGACTTGGTCGAGTGGCAACTTCGTGTGGCTTATGGCGAACCTTTGCCTAAACTACAAAATCAACTCCAAATTCACGGACATGCACTCGAAGCACGGATCTACGCCGAAGAACCAGAAAAAGGCTTTTTACCTGCGATTGGTAAAATTAACTATTTGCATTACCCAACGCAAAACCAATATGTGCGTGTAGATAGCGGTATTGTTGAAGGCGATGAAATCACGACCTATTACGACCCAATGATTGCCAAACTGATTGTATGGGGTAAAAACCGTGAAGCAGCGCTCATTCAAATGCAACATGCTTTAAGCCAATTCCATGTGGATGGCTTAGGCAACAACATTGCCTTTCTTGAAAAAATTGTTCGTAGCGAATCGTTTAAACAAGCCAAGCTTGATACCAACCTGATTCAACGTGAACAAAACTTCTTGTTTAGCCCTGAAGAGATCAAACCCGAACTTGTGGTGGCAGCAGCATTTATTGAGTTTTTAAGCAAACTTAATAACAAAAGCTCAAGCCAAAAACAGCTTTGGCAAGCTCAACCTCTATGGCGTTTAAATATTGCTTACCAGCACAGTATTAAACTGAATTATTTAAACCAAAATATCCAAATCAAGTTTGCCTCAAATGAACAAGGCTTCACCGCAGAATATAATGGGCAAAGCTACCCGATTTCTGGTCAATTGCTTGATGCGCATACTGCCTCTGTTCAAATTGGCGGGACTCAGCAAAAGCTATCTTTTAACCAAAGTCAGCAAGGCATTACCTTGTTCCAAAATGGACAAAGCTATAAGTTTGCTTATATTCGCCAAGACTTTAATCAAGCAGATAGCCAAGCCGATGAAGGTCATTTAAAAGCCCCTATGCCGGGTGTGGTCACACAAGTACTGGTGAGCGCAAATCATAGCGTGAAGAAAGACGATATTTTAATGACGCTTGAAGCAATGAAAATGGAATATACCATTCGTGCGCCTAAAGATGGCGTGATTGTAGATTCTTACTTCCAAGTCGGTGATCAGGTCAAAGCTGGCGATGAGCTTGTGGAATTTCAGCCTGCTCAGGAGGAAGTTGCATGAGTGAGTTTGTCAAAATCGTGGAGGTTGGTCCCAGAGACGGCCTCCAAAACGAAAAGCAGGCTTTGACTGTCGAACAACGCTTAAACTTTATTAATGACCTAATTAATGCAGGCCTAAAATCGATTGAAGTCGGTTCATGCGTTTCGGCAAAATGGGTGCCGCAAATGGCTCAAAGTGACGAGCTATTTAAGCAATTACCGCAAACAAGCGATGTGCAATTTAGCTTGCTTACCCCCAATATCAAAGGTTTCGAGACAGCTCAAGCAGTAGGATGCAAAGAGGTTGCGGTATTTACTGCAGCTTCTGAGAGCTTTACCCGTAAAAATATTAACTGCTCAATCGAAGAAAGCTTTGAAAAATTTAGCGATGTCATGACCGCAGCAAAAGCACATAACATCCGTGTGCGTGGTTATGTCTCTTGTATTGTCGATTGTCCTTATGAAGGCGCAATTGCCCCTGAGCAAGTCGTAAAAGTTGTGAAACGGCTCTATGACATGGGCTGCTATGAAGTGTCTTTAGGTGAAACCATTGGCACCGCAACACCTGATCGCGTTCAAAAGGTTTGGCAAGCATGCCTCGCTGAACTCGACAGCAAGGTTTTGGCTGGGCATTTCCACAACACCTATGGCATGGCAATTGCCAATATTTATCAGTCTTTACAGCAAGGTATTCGTGTTTTTGACTCGTCCCTTGCTGGACTTGGTGGTTGCCCTTATGCCAAAGGTGCCTCGGGTAATGTATCGACCGAAGATCTGTTTTATTTGCTGTCACACATGGGCTTTGAAACTGGCATTGACTTAGAGAAACTGATGCAAGCCAGCCAAAATATTAGCCATGTATTAAACCGAAAAAGCTTGTCGAATTATGCAAATGCTTATTGGCAAACCAAGTGTGCCTAATCATAAATTAAAATAGCTCAGCATCTGGTATAAAGCTGAATATTAGGCAAAGTACCAGATCATGCTATCTCATCTTTATCTCATTTCATTCAGGAATTGGGACTGAATCCCTCATGCAATTTTTTAAAATCTATTATTTATTTCTGTATTAAATGCCTCTTTAAAAAGAAGCATTTTCTACCCTATTTTTATTCTAATCTGTATTATTCTTCATCCTTTTCTATCTTAGTCCTTAAGAAATTTATCTCATTATTTATAAAAATAAGATGCATCCATTTCAATTCTTGGAGAAATATGTTCTTCCACCCAATCTAACCATGCACGTGTTTTGGCATCGATAAAATGGCGTGAAGGCAACAAGGTATAAACTCCGATGTCGGGTGAACGCCACTCAGGCAAGATATGACATAATCTTCCATTTTGAACCGCATCTAAAGCTGAAAACATCGGCAATAATGCGATGCCCATATCCTGTTGCACCACATCTAATAATAACTCAGGATTATCTGCAATGAGTTGTCCGCCAATGTCGATTTGGTAAGACTCACCACTTGTATTTAATAAGTGCCAATCTGGTGTAATAGACGGGTTTACCAAGCGTAAACAGGCATGATCTTTTAAGTCTTCTGGGGACTTCGGCACACCATGTTTTTCGAGATAAGCAGGTGAAGCACATAAAACAGAAAAGATAGTGCCAATTCTGCGTGCAACAAACCGAGAATCTGTTAATGATTCAGTTAGATAAAGACTGACATCGACACCTTTTGCCAACAAGTCTGGAACGTATTGTGAAGTCGTATATTCCACGGTTAATTCGGGATAATGCTTACAAAACTCAGCCATCACTGGAAAAACATAATGATGCCCAAAGCTTCCCATGCTTAATACACGTAAACGGCCTTTGGGTTTAGATGCTGTTCCTGTTACTTCCGACTCTGCTTCATCCACCATTAAAATGACTTGACGACACCGCTCTGCGTAAGTCGCACCAATATCGGTCAGTGCCTGCTGGCGCGTTGAGCGTTGTATTAATTTTGTACCTAAGCGTGTTTCTAGCTCGCTGATAAGACGTGAAACCTGTGCTGTGGTCAGATCCATCTGCTCAGCTGCTGCTGTGAAACTCCCGCTATCAATCACTTTCAGGAATGCATGCATTGCATGCAATAGTCCACCATCGAGATTTTTGCGCATAACGTAAATATGTTTTCCTAAATTACGGATTGTTGCACCAGTTTAGATCAACCACAATGACTAAATGTACATACATTGGCACTAATTCTTTTTAAGAAGAGGAACCGATCTTTTTTTATTTCGTATGTCACTTGCTCCAAATATTCAACTGGATGTTGAAAAAAGAAAGTAGTCCGAGCTACTAAAAATTCTAAGGAGATATAAATGAATATAGCTACAAAAGTCACTCCAAATATTATTGCAACAAAGGATGTGTCACTTGAAGATAAATATGTAAGTGATAACGGTACAGCATATATGACCGGCATTCAGGCGCTTGTTCGTTTGCCTCTTGCCCAAACTCGCCGTGACGCGATGAATGGTTATCATACTGCTGGTTTTATTTCTGGTTATCGCGGTTCTCCTGTTGGTAACTATGATAGTTTCCTTTGGCAAGTTCAAGGATTACTTAAATCCCATAATGTTGTATTTCAACCTGGTGTAAACGAAGACTTGGCTGCTACCGCAATTTGGGGTACCCAACAAGTTAATCTTTCAGGCCAAGGCAAATATGATGGAGTGTCTTCATGGTGGTATGGTAAAGGCCCGGGTGTTGACCGTTCAGGCGATGTACTCCGCCATGCTAACTTAGCTGGTACCTCTGAACGTGGTGGTGTGGTTGCTTTATTTGGTGATGACCACTCATGTAAATCTTCTACAATTCCTCACCAGTCTGAACATGTCATGATTGGTTGTGGTATTCCAATTTTCTACCCAACATCCGTTCAACAAATTTTAGACTTTGGTGTTCACGCCATTGCAGTTTCACGTTTTTCTGGCCTTTGGTCTTCAATGAAGCTAGTCAGTGAAATCGTAGAGACTTCTGCTTCTGTTCATGTCGACCTAGACCGTGTTACTCCGGTTATACCAGAAGATGTCAATTTCCCAGAAGGCGGCGTCAATATTCGCTGGCCAGATCATGGCATTCAGCAAGAAGAACGTCTTTATAAATATCGCTTACCTGCTGTTTTGGCTTATGCCCGAGCCAACAAAATCAACACCGTTACATGGCCTTGTGAAAATGCCCGTATTGGTATTGCTGCAAGTGGTAAAGGTTATTTAGATACCATTGAAGCCCTACGTATTTTAGGGATTGAAGATGAAACTGCCCAACAGCTTGGGCTACGTGTTTATCAAGTTGGTCTGATTTGGCCTTTAGAACCACAAGGTGTTCGTGAGTTTGCCGAAGGTTTACAAGAACTGATCGTTATTGAAGAAAAACGTCCAATTATTGAAACACAAATTAAAGATGAGCTGTACTCACTACCTGATGGCAAACGCCCACATGTGATTGGTAAAGCAACCGATGGCAAAGGTGAATGGAGTACCTCTATTGAAGAAGCACCACTCATTGGTCACTATGAGTATCAGCCTGAACCTATTGCAAAAATGCTGGCTGCTCGCTTCTTAAAACTCGATATTCCAGAAAGCTTAAAAACACAAATCCAAAGCAGAATCGACTTACTGCTAAAAGCAGAGCAAGAATCAAAACGTGTTATTGATCTTGCTGAACGTAAACCTTATTTCTGTAGTGGTTGCCCTCATAACTCTTCAACAGTCGTTCCTGAAGGTAGCCGTGCATTAGGCGGTATCGGTTGTCACTATATTGCAGTTTCACTTGACCGTGGTACCGAAACATTCTCGCAAATGGGCGGTGAAGGTGTAAGTTGGGTGGGTGCATCACCATTTACCAATGAAAAACATATTTTTGCCAACCTTGGTGACGGAACTTACTTCCACTCTGGTTACTTAGCAATCCGTCAGTCCATCGCTGCAAAAACTAATATTACCTATAAAATCCTCTATAACGATGCAGTCGCTATGACAGGTGGTCAGCATGTAGATGGTCATTTGAGCGTTGCGCAGTTAACTCGTCAGCTTGCTGCCGAAGGTATTAAAAAACAAGTCATTGTTACTGATGAAGTTAAACTATTAAACGAAGAAGATGGCATTGCACCGGGTGTAGAGATTCGTCACCGTAATGAACTCGATACGGTTCAACGCGAGCTTCGTGAAGTTACAGGTGTAACCGCTTTAATTTATGTACAAACCTGTGCCAGTGAAAAACGCCGTCGTCGTAAACGTGATGCCTACCCTGATCCGGCTGAGCGTTTATACATTAATAGTGATATTTGCGAAGGCTGTGGCGACTGTTCGAAAAAATCAAACTGTTTATCTATTGAGCCAGTAGAGACTGCTTTAGGTACTAAACGTCAGATTAACCAAAGTAGCTGTAATAAAGACTTCACTTGTGCCGAAGGGTTCTGCCCAAGTTTTGTGACTGTTCATACACGTGATATGAAACGTCCTGCTAAATTTGAAGGAATTGGTGCAGGCTGGCCAACATCCCCAGTTATTCCTCAGTTATATGATGTTCCAAGTCGTATCATGGTTGGTGGTATTGGCGGTACAGGTGTTGTAACTATTGGGGCACTCCTTGGTATGGCAGCTCACCTCGAAGGTAAAGCAACCCGTGTTATGGACATGGCAGGTCTTGCTCAAAAAGGTGGTACGGTTTATTCATACGTTCAACTTGCGGCAAGTGATGAGCAAATTTCTTCTACCAAAATTCCGGCGGGCCAATGTGAATTATTGATTGGTGCAGATGCGGTAGTCGCTGGTGGTAGCGCTGCTCTATCTCGCTTAAAAGATGATGCTTTAGTTATTGTGAATGAAGACAGTACGCCTACTTCTGAGTTTATTAAATCTCGTGACTGGTATGCGCCTATTAGTGATTTAATTGATCGTCTTCGTGGTCGTGTTCGTCAAGGTCAACTGGTTTCTCTGCCAGCGGCTCGCATTGCAACACAACTGTTAGGTGATTCAATTTATACCAACCAGTTATTACTCGGTATGGCATGGCAATCTGGTCGTATTCCGTTATTACGTGAAAGCATTGAAAAAGCAATTCGCCTAAATGGTACTGCTGTTGAAAAGAACCTCGAAGCTTTCCGTGTGGGTTGTCATCTTGCAAGTGACCCAACTTTAGCTGCACGCTTAGTTGCGGCAATGCCAAAAACCAAAACTCCGCAAACTTTGGCTGAACTTATTGAAGACCGTTCTGCTCGTTTAACAGACTACTGGAATGAAGCTTATGCAGCTAAATACCGCACGCTTGTAGAACTTGCAGCTAAAAAGTTACCAGAAGAATTAACGGGTACCATTGCAACTCAGCTTTATAGAGTCATGGCTTATAAAGATGAATATGAAGTTGCTCGTCTTTTAACAGGTAAGAGCTTCAAAGAATCGATTGAAACCCAGTTTGGTAAAGGCTTACGTTTAACGTATCATCTTGCTCCACCAGCGTTGCTTGGTGGTCTGAAAAATGTCCGTAAACGTGCGTTTGGTTACTGGATGCGCTTCCCAATGATGATGCTTGCTCGCTTACAATGGCTTCGTGAAACTTTCCTCGACCCATTTGCACGTCAAGAAGAACGTCAACACGAACAAGCATGGCGTGACCGTTATATCGCATTTGTTGAAACACTTGTTGAAGCACCAGACAATCATAACTTGGCAGTTGCTGAACAAATTGCAAAATTACCAGCAGAAGTTCGTGGTTATGGGCACATCAAAATGAAAGCAATGGACGCTGCAAAACAGCGTTGGGATGAACTTACACCAACACTGATTAAAGTTCGTAGCTAAGAAATTGCTTAAAAATTAAATCTCAAAATAAAAAAGTCATCCACATGGATGACTTTTTTATTGGCTTAAAATTTATTTAGCCATTTTACGTAAAGTTAAAATCTGCTCGCTTCGTCCAAATGGACCATACACATCATGTAAAATTGCACTGGTTAAACCAATACCATCTGAGCCATATTGCTGAACGGTTTCCAAACCTAGCCATTTCCCTTGCGGATAACGGTGCATGTGAACTTGCAAATCAAGATTTGGGAAGCCCCACGTAAATTCGCCTTCTTGTCTAGGCACAATTCCATTTGCGGTATCTATCATGCCAATCAAATGGGCAAAATCTGTCGTCGGCTGCCCTTCAACCATTTCTTTATCATTATTGAGCCAAACAATGCCTTTACCTGCGCGATACTGATCATCCGTTTTAGTGACTAGCGTTTGAATAAAGCCACCTGGCCATCTTTTCATACCTGTCCATTCTGTAAAGGTATCCGGGTGATGAACTGGCTGATCTTCAAGCCCAGCAATATCGGAACTGTCTTGAGTACACATGCGCCATGCTCTAGCCACAATACAGGTTTTACCTTGTGCTTGCATTTCGGCTTCAATCAATTCAATGGTTTTACCGGCACGAATGACATGTGTCTTAATCGTAAATTCACCAAATGCAATCAATCCAAAAATATCAAAACTAATTCGACCAATTCGCATATCTTGTCGTGGTGAAAATTGCTCTAACTCAGCTGCGATGACACCACTTGCAGGTGCCATATGCTGTTCATGAGGGTTCCATGCCCCTTGTGCATGAACAGTTGAGCAATAATGAGCAATAACTTCGCCTTGAGGACCAATTGTTCTATTCAGTAATTGATAATAAGCATTCATGATTTTCTTTCCGTAGTCCTTATCCAACATCTATATTTGATGAAAATTCACGTTTTAATGCTTATGTTAACCCTCTATTTCTTTGGCTCAACTGGTTTTTCCTACCAAAAACTGATGAGTCTAAAATTACAAATTTAATCACTAGGTAAAATTCCGCACATAAATTTCACCCAGTGATTCTAGATATTACGATTCATTAAAATGCAAAAGCATCTTGATCGAGCTCCATCACAGCGTCAGCGCCAGACTCAATAGAAGCAGCATGACTCTGTGTACGATGCAAAAGCTTTTGATAGAAAAACTTAGCAGTAGTTAATTTTGCTTTATAAAAAGCTTCCTCTTGTGTACCCGATTGTAATTTTTCATGGGCAACTTGTGCCATTCGAGCCCATAAATAAGCGAACACGACGTAACTGGAAAAATAAAGATAATCCACCGAAGCGGCCCCTATTTCTTCAGGGTTGTGCTTGGCTTTCTCTGCAATCGATTTGGTCAGTGACAGCCATTGCTGCTTAAGCTCAGCTAATTTTTCTAGATAAGGTTTCAGCACTTCATTGGATTGGTGCTGGCTAATGAACTGATCAATTAAATCAGTCATGTTCTTTAAAAGTTTGCCTTCCGACTTGAGAACTTTACGTGCAAGCAGATCTAGAGACTGAATCTCGGTTGTTCCTTCATACAATGTTGCGATACGCGCATCACGTACAATTTGCTCCATGCCATGCTCAACAATAAAGCCATGACCACCAAATACTTGAACGCCATGCTTTGCAGACTCATTGCCTGATTCTGTTAAAAAAGCTTTGGCAATTGGCGTTAAAAAAGCTAGTAATTCATCGGAGTGTTTTTGCTGTTGCTGATCATTTGAACTTTCCACAATATCCACATGCTGAGCTAAAAAGTAAGCCAGTGCACGGCCACCTTCAGAAAAAGCTTTTTGTGTCATTAACATCGAACGTACAGCAGGATGCACAATAATTGGGTCGGCATTTTTCTCAGGATATTGAGGACCAGATAGCGAACGCATGGCAAGGCGCTCTTTGGCATAACTTAATGCGCCTTGAAATGAAATTTCAGAAGCAGCGAGTCCTTGTACTGCAGTTCCAATTCGTGCGGTATTCATAAAGGTAAACATACAATTGAGCCCGCGATTTTCAGGACCAATCAAATAGCCTTTGGCACCATCAAAATTCAGTACACAGGTGGCATTTCCATGAATCCCCATTTTATGTTCAATCGCACTACAAACAACTTTATTACGGTCCAACACCTGACCGTCATCACTCACATTAAATTTAGGCACAATAAATAAAGAAATGCCTTTAGTCCCTGCAGGTGCCTGAGGCAAACGGGCTAAAACAATATGAATAATATTTTCAGAAAGATCATGCTCACCCGCCGAGATAAAAATCTTTTCACCCATAATTGAGTAGCTACCGTCCGGATTTGGTTCTGCTTTCGTTCTAATTAACCCAAGGTCTGAGCCTGCATGTGATTCGGTTAAACACATGGTTCCGGTCCAAGCCCCACTAATGAGTTTAGTCAAATACTGCTGTTTTTGTTGCTCAGTACCATGGTGCTCAATGGTTCTCATTGCCCCATGAGACAAACCCGGATACATTGCCCACGCCCAATTAGAACCACATAACATTTCAGAAATAGCGATCCGCAACAATGTCGGTAAGCCTTGCCCACCATATTCCGGATCGGCCGTTAACGAGGTAAAACCTAGCTCAGCATATTTTTGGTAGGCTTCTTTAAAACCTTTCGGCGTTGTAACTACACCTTGATTTAAATGGCACCCTTCCTGATCACCATTTTGGTTAATCGGTGCCAACTCATTTTCACAAAAATCTGCGGCCGCCTCTAAATATTGATCAATTAATTCTCGATTTACGCTTTCCTGATAGTTGCTTAAACCTTGATAGTTCTGTTCTGTTTGAAGCATTTCATGCAGTACAAATTGCATATCGCGTAATGGAGCTTTGTATAAAGGCATAGTTTTTTTCCTTTCACCTCTCTGCCTATGTCATGGGCAGATATCGTTTTTCCCTTGAATGGACTTTTATTGTTTCAATCTCACCAAAATATCAAAAAATTTCTTATAGCAAAATATATTTTCACTAATTTAATAAAATTATCGTAACTCATGAGTGGAGATAAAATATAAACACATGTTTTAAATACAAATATAGAATAAAAAGTAATTAGCACTGCTTAATCAGAATAAATTTATATTTTGTATTGCAAAATTTTATTCCGTAAAAAATCAATTTATAGTATGGTGATTAGACTGCTTAATCATGCAAGGACGATTTATGGAAAGCCCGAAATACACAGGTCTTGAATTTTTAACCGCTTTAAAAAATGGTGAAGTTTCTCCATCACCTATGGCTCACACCATACCAATGGAACTCGTTGAAGTTTCCGAAGGTAAAGCAACTTATAAAGTTACTCCTCGCAAAGAACATAGAAATATACAAGGCGGTGTACACGGCGGCTTTTGCGCCACAGCTTTAGATACTGCGACAGGCAGCGCAGCTCATACCCTACTTGAACATGGCGTTGGTTATGGAACTATTGATTTAAATGTAAAAATGATTCGTCCTATGCAAGTTGATACTTCGTACTATGCGACAGCCGAGTTGATTAACGCAGGCCGTAACATTATTAGTACCGAAGGAAAAATCGTAGATGAAAACGGCAAAGTGTATGCTTTTGCCTCGGCAACCTTAATGATTATTCGCAAATAATAAAATATTGAAGCTCCTGTTTATGGAGCTTTTTCTTGCTTTGTGATCTTACCCATTTCATAAAAATCTAAGCGATCAATCATAAAACTCACCATTGCCATCGCCAAACCTAAAGCAGCACATGCTTCCCATCCCCAGTGTTTCCATGCATACACCGCAATAAAAGAACCTAAGGCGGCTCCACCAAAATATAAAGTCATATAAATTGAATTAATACGGGAACGCGCCTCGGCCGAGATTCGGTAGACCAGATTTTGGTTCAAAACATGAAATGCCGACAAACCAAAGTACGCCATGATCACACCAACAGCATAGGCCACCAAAGACTGCTGCGCAAAAAATAGTGGTATCCATGCACTTATTAATAACCCCATGCAAATCACTGCAATTTTATTTTCAAGACCCGCTGCAATTTTCTTACCTGCCCAAGGAGTCGCAAATACACCTGCCAATCCAACAATCCCAAATAAACCAATCTGGAAATCGTTAAAGTGATAAGGCTCATTCGCCAAAATAAAAGTCATAGTGGTGAAAATCAGAGCCAAAATTCCAAAGCCAATTCCACCAGCAAAACCACGGCGTAATAAATGCGGCTGGTGAACAGCTAATGAAAATAGTGAACCATAAATCTGTAGAATATTGAGTTGGTGAGACTTACGTGCAACTGGCAACTTCACCCACATCACCCAAGCAAACACCAAAATGACGATTCCGCTAATTAAATAAACCGCATGCCAAGACCAAACTGTAGAAAGTAAGCCTGCAATGGAACGTGCTAATAATATTCCTAAGAACAAACCACTCATGAGAGTGCCTACAACTTGAGGGCTTTTTTTCGGGCTGGCTAAACCTGCGGCGAAAGGAACCAAAACTTGAGTCGCAATCGAAAAGAATGTAGCTAAAAAGGTAAAGCCATATAAAGCTGGCAAGGTTTGACTTAAAGATAACCCTACTTGTGCAAGCCCCGTACAACACATGAGCAAGCAAATATAACTGCGCTTTTCAAAAAAGTCGCCTAAGGGAACCAATATAAAAAGGCCAACTGCATATGACAGTTGGCTAATCACAATAGTTAAGGCGACTTGATCGGCATTGACTTTTAATGCTTCTGCAATGGAATAGATTAAGGGCTGGTTATAATAGTTTGAACCCGCACAAATGCCACATGTGATTGCCATGATAAAAATAAAGCTTTTTGACAGTATATTTTCTGCATTGGGCTCAACTATTTTTTCCATTTTTAACTACGTCCCATTTTAGAATTTATACATCGATACAAAGTTTACACGTGATACATCAGCGGTTCTGCCATCAAATACTTCTCGTTTGCCTTGATGATATTCCATACCAATATCCATTTGCTCAATTGGTGAATAGAAAACGTTAGCTGCATAGTCAGTTAGGCGTTTGTTGGCATCTGGGTTAAGTTTGGCATAAGCCGTGTCATCATCATAATCAAACATTGAAGCCGATAAGTTTGCACGCCATTGCTCATTAAATTTATATGAATAACCAATATTGATGCTATTCAACTTATTCATAACCAAATCTGTTTTGTCTTCGTTTAAAGAAAAATCACCCGCGGCATTTAAACTTGCTGAATTTGCCAACCCACTTTGGGTGGTGTACGGCATAAATTTTTGATCACCGACAATATATTGATAATTTGCTTGTACCGATTGTTGTGGCGTGAGTTGATATTTTAAGCTGCCTCCTGCCCCCCAGCTTACTTTCTTCACCGTGGCAGTTGCCACATCTGTAGACTTTTCATTAATAAAGCCTTGAGCAAGTGCCGTTAAAGGACCTTGTTTATAAGTATAGCGACCCGTTAAAGTCGGAAATGCCGAGACTCTCGAACCTGTATATTCCAAGGCTACTTTTAAATCATTATTGGCATCGATTTTCCAGTCATACCGGATTTGAGGAGTACGCGTATAGGAAGTTCCTACAAATTGCGTGTAATCCACAGATTCTGTACGTGTCTCCATGTTGGACATGAGTGACCATGTTTGACCAAAGGTCCAATCCTTATAAGTGAAAAATGCATGACGAATACGGAATTTACCATCTCCTGTGCCCATGTTAGAGCTATCAAAGAAATCAGCTTCAATATTTCCCGTCACAGCTTTATTTGGGCTATTAAAATAAACGCCCAATCGGCTTGCATTAATCATGACATCGGAACGTGCATGGTTTGAACGTTTTTCACTTTCAAAAGGTGTTCGGTACAGACTACTGGTCGTTCTACCGCCCGAGTCTGGTGATGATTTAAAATCAACCGCTGCATCAATACGAGCGATACCGTAAACCTTCACATTATCTGTCCAAGTGACCCACGAAGGAGCAACAGGCTTCTCTGTTACAGTGGCCTTAGTTCTTTCAATATTTTCTTCAATTTTTACCTGTTTGACCTGTAAATTATTTTGGGTTTGTTTCTGAGCAGCAAGTTCTGCTTTTAATTTTTGCAGCTCAGTTTCTAGCAAATTAATTCTTTGTTCTGTCGTATCTGAAGAATTTGCAAAAATAGTCCCTGAAGCCGCAGCGCAAGCTGCAGCTAATATTAATTTTTTCATCTTTTAATCCTTAAAGAAGCGTTTTTCCGTGTGTATTTAGGCTACACGTGCATCGATTAGTTCACAGTCTGTGACTGCCTGTAGCTCATCAAAAGTTAAGCCTTCCACCATTTCTGTGACATAAGCTTTTTGGTCTTTGAGTTCAATAATGCATAAACCGGTATAAATACGATCTACACACTGCTCACCCGTCATTGGATAGCTCAGCTCTTTTACAATTTTGGACTCACCTTTTTTAGTGACATGTTCCATATAGACATAAATCGTTTTTGCGCCGACCGCCAAGTCCATAGCACCGCCGACTGCTGGTACATCATCCGCTTTACCGGTATGCCAGTTTGCCAAGTCTCCATTTACCGCAACTTGGAATGCACCAATCACACAAATGTCCAGATGGCCACCACGCATAATGTCAAACGAGTCGCCATGATGCATAAAGCATCCACCATCTAACAAAGTGACAAGTTCTTTTCCGGCATTAACCAAATCTTGGTCTTCTTCACCAGGTTGTGGTGGTGGACCAAAAGCTAAAACCCCATTTTCCGAATGTAGAAAGATTTCTTTGTCTTTAGGCAAAAATTTAGCAACGTTGGTTGGTAAGCCAATCCCTAAATTGACATAAGAACCTTCAGGAATGTCATTGGCAATGAGCTTGGCAATATCTTCACGAGAACGTTTTTGAACTGACATTAGATATCTCCTACTTTTACAACGTGCTGAACAAAAATTCCCGGTGTAATAATGCACTCTGGGTCAAGCGTTCCTAGCTCAACTGTGTCATTCACTTGAACAATCGTGGTCTTAGCGGCTTTTGCCATGATTGGCCCAAAATTACGAGCTGCTTTACGGTAAGTTAAATTGCCCCAGCGGTCGGCTTTATCGGCATAAATCAGTGCAAAATCAGCTTCAAGTGGATACTCAAGCACATAGTTTTTACCGTTAATGGTTCGGGTCTCTTTACCCTCGGCAACTTTGGTGCCATAACCAGTCGGCGTAAAAATAGCACCGAGACCAGCACCTGCGGCCTGAATACGACAAGCCAAATTACCTTGTGGAACCAGTTCTAACTCAATTTTTCCCGCTCTATATAAGTCTTGAAAAACGGTTGATCCAGCAGATTTCGGAAATGAACAAATCATTTTTTTAACACAGCCAGCAATAATGAGCTTGGTTAGGCCACGATCACCAGAAGCCGCATTGTTATTTACAATGGTGAGTTCTTTTTTTCCTAAATCGATTAAGGCTTCAATTAATTCAGCAGGTTGCCCAGTCACACCAAACCCGCCTGTCATGATGGTTGCCCCATCAGGAATAGCTTTTAAAATTGGTTCAATGTCACTGGTGATTTTATTTATCATCTCACTTGTCCCTTTTCATCGTTAATTTAAGGTGACAGATTGATCTGTCACTCTGCCTTTTGCGGGTTAAACAGTCGGTCTTTAATAAATAACAATGGGATTACACCGCAGATAAAATAAGCCGCAGCCATCACCAAGAGCCCTAAGCCAATAGAACCGTTTTGCGATAGAAAACCAATTGTTAATGGAGAGAAAATAGAAAGTACTTTGCCAATATTATAAGCACCACCCACTGCCGAGCCTCGAATAGAAGTCGGGAAACTTTCTGTCATATAGGTGGCATTAATTGCGTATGGAATACCGTAAAGGAAACCGAAGAACAGCATCATCCACAAAATATTCGTAGGCGTATTTAAATAGACAATGACCGGAATAAATAAAGCTGTGCCAATGGTTCCGAAAGCGAATACAGCGCGGCGCCCTAATTTGTCGGCAACGATCCCTGCAATCACTTTGGCAAACATCATAATCAGGAAAGTACCGACCATATACATGGCCATTTCTTTAAACTTGATGCCCAGATCAGACTCTAAATAAGCTGGTAACCAATTACTTACGCCGTAATAACCAAACTGCAATGCACCCGTACTGATAATCCAAAGAACAAACATGGTGCCATGTTTCTTATCTCTTAAAATCTCAAGATATGGATTTTGGCGTTTTTTAGGTTGGTTACTTTGAGCGACTTCTAGCGCTTTTAGTTGACGGGCTTTTTTCCATGACTCAGGTTCAGGTACACAAAAGTGCATCAAAACTGACAACACCACAGGCGCAATTGCAATCCAGTAAAGGAAACGCCAGCCATGTTCAGGAATAATATGTCCAGCTAATAAGGTCGCGAGCAAAGAACCCAGTGTATAACCAGTCATGAGAGTAGCCAAAACAGTCGAGCGATGTTTGGTTGGTACCATCTCAGACATTAAGATATTACAGGCAATATAAAGTGCGCCTAAGCCCATCGCTCCAAATGTTCTTAAAACTGCAAATTGCATATAAGAATCAGTAAAACCCAGCGCACTGGTTAAAACTGAAGAATAAGCAATAAAGAACACAATAATGCGAACTCGCCCAAAACGGTCACACGCCCAGCCACCAATCAGACCACCCACAGCCGATCCAAAAAGCGTTAAACTGCCTAACGTTCCGGCTTGTACACCGGTTAAATGAAATTCTGTTTTAAGACTGGTCAGGCTCAATGCCAAAAAACCTAAGTCTGCCCCATCACACAACAATGTTAAAAAAGCGAATATAAATGCGGTAATCCAAATCTTTTTTGGTGTCTGGATAGCTTCACTGCTAGCCGTATTTTGGGTAACTGTTTCTGTTGTCATGTCCATATCCTCAGAAGGAACATGAGGCATCCAATGCCTCATGGCATTTGATTTTTTATTAGGCTGTAGCTTCCCTAATCATGTTTTTGGCAATAATAATTTGTTGAACTTGCGTGGTTCCTTCATATAAACGGAACAAGCGCACATCGCGATAAAAACGCTCGATGGCATATTCACTGATATAGCCTGCACCACCGTGAATCTGTACGCAGCGGTCAGCAACGCGTCCGCACATTTCAGTTGCAAACATTTTTGCGCATGATGCTTCTGTACTAATATTTTCGCCATTGTCACGGCGGCGAGCCGCATCTAGGACCATACATTTAGCTGCATAAATCTCGGCTTTTGAGTCAGCAAGCATGGCTTGAATCAACTGGAAGTTTGCAATAGGTTGACCAAACTGCTTACGCTCAATCGCATAGTGCAATGCGTCGTTTAACATACGTTCGGCAACACCCACGCTATAGGCACCAATATGCAAACGCCCTTTATCAAGCACTTTCATGGCCGTTTTAAAACCAACACCTTCTACGCCCCCAATCAATGCAGAAGCAGGCACACGGCAATTTTCAAAAATCACATCACAAGTATGCGAGCCCTTTTGCCCCATTTTTTGGTCAATTTTGCCCAACGTAATGCCTGGTGTATTCGCTTCGACTAAAAAAGCTGAAATGCCACCCGACCCTTTAATTTCAGGATTCGTTCGAGCCATTACAGTGAAAGTTGCAGCATGGGGTGCATTGGTAATAAAACGTTTGGTACCGTTTAACACATAAAAATCACCATCTTTTACTGCACTGGTTTTTAAAGAGGCAGCATCAGAACCAGATTCAGGCTCGGTTAAACAAAATGAACCAATAATTTCGCCACTTGCATAACGCGGTAAATATTTCTGCTTTTGCTCTTCTGTACCATCAATCAAAATTGCACTTGAGCCAATCCCGTTATTGGTACCAATTAAAGAACGAAAAGCCGGTGAAGTTTGTCCAAGTTCAAATGCAACTCTAACCTCTTCTTCCATGGTGATGCCTAGACCACCATATTCTTCGGGAATTGTGAGCCCGAACAAACCTAGCTCACGCATTTGCTGCACAATGTCATCTGGAATTTTGTCTTTCTCTACCACTTCGTTTTCACGAGGGATCAATTCATTTTTTACAAAATCTCGAATTGTTGAAAGTAACTGCTCCAACATCCCTTCATCACGGATCATCTGTGATCTCCCTTTTTATGTATTTCCATCGCACCCATCAGCCATCTCCAGCTTGTCTGGATACCATGTTTTAAATCTTGTTTACTGCGGATGTGTTTCATAGTTCGAGAACGAAAATACAAATTTCAAGCTTTTTTGAAAATTAATTTCGTTAAACGAAATTTAAAAATACACCATTACAAAATATCAAACACTTAGCTTATTTAATAAATCATAATTGCTCTAATGGACTAAATAAGACTTGAAATAAATTCCAAAATAAGCATCATAAAAGGAATATAGTTTTGATGTGCGAAACAAGGAATTCAAAAATGAGTGTATCAATAGGGAATAATTTCGTAGAAGTCGACTTTTCTATTCAAAAAATAGCGATTGTAAAAATAAACCGACCTGAAGCAAAAAATGCATTGAATACAGAGGTTCGCAAACAACTAGCACAAGCTTTTACCGAATTAAGTTTTAACGATGAGATCAATGCGGTTGTGCTCACAGGTGGTGAAGAGGTCTTTGCCGCAGGTGCAGATCTAAAAGAAATGGCAACCGCAACTTCAACAGAAATGTTATTGCGCCATACCGAACGTTATTGGAATGCGATTGCTCAGTGTCCTAAACCCGTGATTGCTGCTGTAAATGGGTATGCATTAGGTGGTGGCTGTGAACTTGCAATGCATGCTGACATTATTATTGCAGGTAAAGGCGCAACCTTTGGCCAACCAGAAATTAAAGTCGGTTTAATGCCGGGTGCTGGTGGTACACAACGTTTATTTCGTGCTGTGGGTAAATTCCATGCCATGCGCATGATTATGACGGGTGCCATGGTAAAAGCCGAAGAAGCTTATATCATCGGTCTTGTTTCACAAGTCACAGAAGATGACCAAACCATTCCAACTGCGATTCAAATGGCGCAAAGCCTCGCAAAAATGCCTCCTATTGCCCTGCAACAAATTAAAGAAGTTGCACTAATGAGCGAAGACGTTCCATTAAATGCAGGCTTAACGCTAGAACGAAAAGCATTCCAGTTACTGTTTTCTACCGAAGATAAAAATGAAGGCGTTCAAGCTTTTATCGAAAAGCGTAAGCCGTCTTATCAAGGTAAATAATTTAAAACCATAATAACAAAGGAATGAAAATGACCAGAAAAGTATTGATTAGTGCAGGCGGTTCAGGGATTGGACGATGCATTGCTGAAATCTTTTTAAACAATCAGGATGAAGTTTTTGTTTGCGATATTAATGCTAAAAGCCTAGAACAATTTCAACAAGATTATCCAAAGCTACATATATATACGTGTGATTTGGCTGATCATGAGCAAATTAAACTCATGTTTAGTCATGCAGTTCAGAAACTTGGCGGTATTGATATTTTAGTCAATAACACAGGCATTTCAGGCCCAACCATTGCCGCAGATGAACTAAGTTTTGAAGATTGGAATACAGTTATAAATTTAAACCTGAATAGCACTTTTTTAATTACTCAGTTAGCCATTCCCTATTTAAAGCAAGCAGAAGCAGGCGTGATCATTAATATGTCATCTATTGCCGGACGCTTAGGCTATCCATACCGATTAGCTTACTCTACTTCAAAATGGGGTCTGATCGGTTTTACCAAAACGCTTTCTATGGAACTCGGTGCAGATAATATTCGAGTTAACGCTATTCTTCCGGGTGCAGTCGATGGTGATCGAGTTCAACGTGTATTACAGGCCCGTGCCGATGTAGCGCATACCTCACTTGAAGAAGTGACTCAAAATGCACTGAAAAATCAGTCGCTCAAGTATTTTGTCAATCCAAAGCATATTGCAGATTTATGCCTATTTTTAGCATCAGACAGTGGTAGCTCAATTTCAGGACAAATCTTACCCATTGATGGTGATAAACAATGCTTAAGCTAAATCACCCAACCCTATTTTTCCGTTTAATTTCAAATATAGATTAATCATCAGGATGATCGACATGACTTATGATATTAAAAGCATGGCTGTGATTGGTGTAGGTGTCATGGGCAGTGGTATTGCTCAAATTGCTGCGCAGTCAGGTCATACCACTTATTTATATGATGCCAAAGAAGGCGCCGCAGAACAGGCTAAAGAAAAACTGGCTGCTACATTTCAAAAATTAGTCGATAAAAATAAGATTACATCTGAGCAAGCAGTAGTGGCAAACAACCATTTAATTGTTGCTCATCAAATTGAAGATTTAAAAAATTGCGACCTGATTGTAGAAGCAATTGTTGAACGTCTTGATATCAAACAAAGCTTGATGCAACAACTTGAAGATATTGTTTCGGATAATACTATTTTAGCCTCAAACACCTCTTCTCTTTCTATTACAGCCATTGCGGCAAACTGTAAAAAGCCTGAGCGTGTTGTGGGTTATCATTTTTTTAACCCAGTTCCACTCATGAAAGTGGTCGAAGTCATTCGTGGTTTAAAAACAGATCCACTTATTATTGATGCTTTAAACGATCTGTCTCGTGCATTTGGTCATCGTCCTGTTGTTGCGAAGGACACCCCTGGATTTATTATTAATCACGCGGGCAGAGCTTATGGAACAGAAGCGCTTAAAATTTTAAATGAGAACGTCTGTGATATCAGTGAAATTGATCGAATTTTACGTGACGGCGTTGGTTTTAGAATGGGTCCTTTTGAATTACTCGATTTAACAGGTCTTGATGTTTCTCATCCAGTCATGGAGTCGATTTATCACCAATACTATGAAGAAGCCCGCTACAAACCAAACCCGCTCACCAAACAAATGCTAGATGCCAAACAACTTGGACGTAAAGTTAATCAAGGTTTTTATAACTATGAAACTGGTTCAAAAACAGGTGAACAACCTGCGAAGTTTGTAGAGCGTTTAGCACAATATCCAAAAGTTTGGATTGCGGCAGATTTTTTAGACGATAAAAAACAGCTCGAAGATTATTTAACTCAGCAAAATATTACCTTAGACACCAATTCGGAACCACAAACAGATAGCTTATGTTTGCTCGCTTGTTACGGCGAAGACACAACCCAAGCGGCGACCCGTCTAGGGATTAACCCTGAACATGCTGTTGCTATAGACATGCTTTATGGCATTGCAAAGCACCGTACCTTGATGCCTTCACTTATTACCAAACCTGAATACCGACAAGCCGCTCACTCTATTTTCAATCTAGATGGAAACCTGGTCAGCATGATTAATGAAAGTATTGGCTTTGTTGCACAGCGCGTTTTAGCCATGGTCATTAATTTAGGCTGTGATATTGCCCAGCAAAATGTTGCCACTGTAGATGACATTAATGCCGCGGTACGTCTTGGCTTAGGCTATCCATTTGGCCCAATCGAATGGGGCGATCAAGTCGGTAGCGAAAAAATCTTACTCATTCTAAACCGTATAACCGCACTTACACATGATCCGCGTTACCGCCCTAGCCCGTGGTTACAGCGTCGTGTCGCACTTCGTTTACCTCTTACTTTTACTCACGAGTCTTGAAAAGGAATTTCTCAATGTTAAATGCATATATCTATGATGGTTTACGTAGTCCATTTGGCCGTCATGCAGGTGAACTTGCCTCAATTCGCCCTGATGATTTAGCCGCAACTGTCATTCAAAAACTACTAGAAAAAACTGGTGTTCCGGGTGCTGATATTGAAGATGTGATTTTAGGCGACACCAACCAAGCGGGTGAAGATAGCCGTAATGTGGCACGAAATGCGCTATTACTTGCAGGTTTACCTGTTACTGTACCGGGCCAGACGGTAAACCGCCTATGTGCTAGTGGTTTAGGTGCTGTGATTGACTCAGCACGTGCCATTACTTGTGGTGAAGGCGAACTCTATATCGCAGGTGGTGTAGAAAGTATGTCTCGCGCACCTTTTGTGATGGGTAAAGCCGAAAGTGCTTATAGCCGTGATGCAAAAATTTATGACACCACCATTGGATCTCGTTTTCCAAATAAAAAAATTATTGCTCAGTACGGCGGTCATTCAATGCCTGAAACGGGCGATAACGTCGCAGCCGAGTTTGGCATTAGCCGTGAACAAGCTGACTTATTTGCAGCCCAATCACAAGCCAAATATCAAAAAGCCAAAGAAGAAGGTTTCTTTGCCGATGAAATTACCCCAATTGAGGTTTTCCAAGGCAAAAAATTGCCCCCTAAACTCGTTTCAGAAGATGAACACCCTCGCCCAAGCTCAACTGTTGAAGCACTTACAAAGTTAAAGCCTCTATTTGAAAGTGGTGTGGTCACTGCTGGTAATGCGTCAGGTATTAATGATGGTGCAGCAGCACTTTTGATTGGTTCAGAAGCAGCAGGTCAAAAATATGGCTTAAAACCAATGGCAAAAATCTTGTCAGCAGCAGCTGCGGGTATTGAGCCACGCATTATGGGTGCAGGTCCGATCGAAGCCATTAAAAAAGCTGTTGCGCGTGCTGGCCTTACTTTAGATGACATGGACATTATCGAAATTAATGAAGCCTTTGCTTCACAAGTTTTATCTTGTTTAAAAGGTTTGAATGTTGATTTTAATGACCCGCGTGTGAACCCGAACGGTGGTGCGATTGCAGTTGGTCATCCACTTGGTGCATCTGGCGCTCGTCTTAGCTTAACAGTAGCTCGCGAGTTAATCCGCCGTAAAAAGAAATATGCCGTGGTGAGCCTATGTATTGGTGTAGGTCAAGGTCTTGCAATGGTGATTGAAAACGTTTCATAACCATGAACCAGATATCCATTCATCACAACAGCGCAGTGATGAATGGATTTATTTTGCAGAGCGAAATATAATGGCAAAACTATTGCTTTAATTATATTTGAGGATCGAATGTCTCAAAACACGGAAACTGAAAAACCAATAAATTTTGATGAGATACGTTTAGATCCTATTTCGCATATACATCGGGAAAACAACCCGCAATTTATTGCTTCTTTAGCACGCGGTTTAGAACTTTTAAGATGCTTTTCTGCAAATAATCAGGTGCTTGGCAACCAAGAATTAGCAAAAATGACAGGTTTACCTAAACCGACCATTGCACGTATTACCAATACCCTTGTGTCATTAGGTTATTTAAAACAATTGCCTAACTCGACCAAATACACACTAGATATTGGTGTCTTATCTTTAGGATATGCAGCTTTATCTAACATCTCGATTCGTAATATTGCTCATCAATATATGGAAGAGATGAGTCAGTATGTTCAAGCGCCTGTGGCGATGGCAACGCGTGACCGCTTAAATATGGTGTATATCGATGTTGTGCAAATTGAAACTGCATTAAATATGCGCCGTCCAATTGGTTCGACTTTGCCAATCCATAGTAGTTCAATGGGACGAGCATGCTTGGCTGCGACCCCTGAACGTGAGCGCAATTTTCTACTTGATGCGTTGAAACAAAAAAATCCAGAAAACTGGCCAGCCATAAAACGTTCTTTAGAACGAGCTTTCCGTGATTACCAAGATTATGGATATTGTTTGTCTTTAGGTGAGTGGCATAAAGAAGTGAACTCGGTGGCTGTACCTTTGGTCAGCTCGAAACACGGTCTTTATGTTTTTAACTGTGGTGCGCCAAGTTTTCATTTAAATCCGGAAAAACTTGAAGGTGAAATTGGACCACGTTTAATCCACATGGTGCACAATATTCAAGATGCCTTGAATGAAACGCACTAATAACCGTGCTTAAAACAGTCATGGTTGTGTTGATTAAAGGTCCACTTTCATTATGACTATAGGCATGATGAAAAACGCACTCTATACTCCAACCATTATTTTAATGGCAATTGCCGCAGGCATTTGTACAGGTGGAAATTATTTTAGTCAGCCACTTATTCATTCAATTAGTGTAAGCCTAGATTTAACCGAAACGACTACAGCGTGGGTGCCAACTCTAGCCCAAATCACCTACGCATGTGGCTTACTCTTTTTAATGCCGTTGGGAGACATAATAGAAAAGCGCAAGCTGCTATTTATCTTTATGTTATTGGCTTCAAGTGGATTAATTATTAGCGGGTTTTCGCACAATATTTATCTTTTACTGCTTGGCACCGTCATTACTGGTCTATTTTCCAGTTCAGCCCAACTGTTGTTACCGCTTGCTGCAAGTCTGGTTCCGATTCAACAAAGCGGCCGTGTGGTTGGCTTTTTACTGAGCGGACTGATGATGGGGGTTTTACTCGCCCGTTCCCTTTCAGGGCTGATGTCTACGCTTTTCGCTTGGAATATTATTTATCTCGTCAGTGGTTTTCTATTACTTGTTATTGCCTTTATTTTGCATCGTAATATCGGGTTATTTCTACCGACTAAATCTGAAAACTATGTAAAAACAATTCGCTCTCTTCCACAGATTTTTATTCAAAATCGACGGTTAAGAACCAGAACTTATATTGGTGGTTTTACATTTGCTTGTGTAAGTTTAACTTTTACCACCATGTCATTGCTTCTGGCTCCAGCACCTTATTTTTTTAGCGACTTTACCATTGGTCTTTTCGGTTTTGTTGGCGTGTTAGGAACATTTGTTGCCAATTTTTCAGGCAAATTTATTGACCAAGGCTATATTCATAAAATTTCAATTTATTGCGGCGTTGGCCTTATTTTAAGTTGGGTTCTGTTTTTACTTTTACCCTACCATTTCGCCTTTTATATTATTGCCTTACTCATTCTCTACGCTTCTCTTTCTGCTGTACATGTCACCAATCAAAGTATTGTATTTAAACTTAATCAAGAATTACGTTCGCGGTTTAACGCGATTTATATGACAGGTTACTTTGCTGGAGGCGCTTTAGGCACAACGGCAGGAAGTTATGCTTGGAAACACTTCGGATGGACGGGCGTCTGTATTTTAGGCTTAATTTTTGCCGTTTTATGTCTTTATTATTGTGTGAGTGATGCAAAAAATCAGCACAATTAAAACTTGTGCTGATCTTATATAAAGTAGGCAATAGTTCGTTATAGAACCCCTAATAACCGACCACGAATAATATCTTCTGCCTCTTTGACAATCCGGCTAACCAGTTCATCGCATGTCGGAATATCATGGATTAAGCTTGCCACTAACCCACATGACCATGCACCTGCATTTACATCGCCATCAATCATGACTTTTGGATAAACCCCTGCAACTTCTTCAATAATATCTTCAAACTTAATGTTATCGCCGAGTGCTTTTTCTTTTGCCACGATTTTTTCTACAGCAGCATTATTCATGACACGTTCAGTATTTCGTAAAGCACGCATAATTAAACGTGTATCTCTTTCGGTTGCATTCAGAATCGCCTGCTTCACATTTGCATGTACGGGAGCTTCCTGAGTCGCAATAAAACGCGTTCCCATGTTAATTCCATCGGCTCCCATCGCTAATGCAGCAGCCAGTGAGCGTCCATCTGCCATCCCACCTGAGGCAACAAACGGAATTTCTAATGCATCAGCAGCTAAAGGCAATAAAATCATATTGGGCACATCATCCTCACCGGGGTGACCACCACACTCAAATCCATCTACAGAAACCGCATCGCACCCAATTTGCTGAGCTTTTAAGCTATGTCGAACCGAAGTACATTTATGAATTACTTTAATACCAGCAGCCTTTAAATATGGCATGACTTGTTCAGGATTACGCCCCGCTGTTTCTACAACCTTTACTCCGCCTTTAATGATTGCTTCTACAAAACCCGGATAATCAGGAGTATTTACCGTAGGCAAAAAGGTTAAATTTACCCCAAAAGGCTTGTCGGTCATTTCTCGGCAACGTGCAATTTCTTTTGCCAGATTTTCAGGCGTACGCTGAGTCAGGCCAGTGATAATACCTAACCCACCCGCGTTTGAAACCGCAGCCGCAAGCTCTGCAAAACCAACATAATGCATACCGCCTTGAATAATTGGATGCTCAATTTCAAATAATTCTGTAATTTTGGTCTTCATATTCTTTCCACTCACTGTTCTATAGCTAGCCTCTTATTTCCTTAGCAGAGCTAGATGCTTATTTACGCATAAATCCTATCAGCATTTAAAGTAATTCAAGTTAAAAATTTCACAATACAAAATTATATACCACAATATAAAACAAAATAATTGATAACGGAATTATTTTTCGATAGCATTATTTTAATAAGTTTAATTTTTAGACAGAAAGTTATTTAAAGGAATGAATCATGCAGCAGGACAACAAAACTCAAAACCAGCTTAAAACAGGCACAATTCATGAATCTTTTGATAGAAATATACTAACGCTCACCATGAGTAATCACACTAAAAAGAATGCGATTAATTATGAAATGTATGCAGCCCTAAGTCAGGCATTAGATCAAGCTGCAACTAATCAAGATATTCATGTCGTTGTGCTGACTGGTGAAAACTCCGCATTTACCAGCGGCAATGATGTCAATGCATTTGAAAAACGCGATACCACCAGTTCAGAACCACCCGCTTCGATTGTTTTCTTAAAAAGCTTAGCAACGTTTCCAAAACCGATTATTGCTAAAGTAAATGGTGTAGCAATTGGTATTGGTAGCACCATGCTTCTACATTGCGACCTTGTGTATGCAAGCCAAAACTCTATTTTCCAATTCCCCTTTGTGAATTTGGGACTTGTACCTGAAGCGGGTTCAAGTTACATCTTGCCAAGACTATTGGGCTTTGCTCGAGCTTCGGAAATTATTTTACTCGGTGAAAAGTTTTCGGCAGACCAAGCAAAAAATTATGGTCTGGTAAATGAAATATTTGAAGCCGCTGAGTTGGATCAGGTAGTTGAAGATGTGGCAATCAAATTAGCCCAGAAACCAAGCCAAGCCTTACAACTGAGTAAAAAGTTACTAAGAGATATGCCAATCGATGATCTACTCAATCGTATTGATCATGAGTCGACTATTTTCTCACACTGTTTACAGGGTTCCGAGTTTAAAGAAGCATTAAATGCTTTCAAAGAAAAAAGAAAACCGAACTTTCACAAGCAAACAGCCTAAATGCACCCACTAAAAAGCCAGCATTGAACATCAAAGCTGGCTTTTATAAATAAATCAAATACGTTTAGCTAATCTCGGTACGAATATTATTCACCATGTGTAAAAGACGCGGTGCAATATCTTCTTCAAGTTTTTCACGGTTCATAATAAAACTTGGACCACCACAGTTGAACACCAGCAAACCATGTTGTTCATGAATCAGTGGAACTGCAACCGAATTGACATCTTTATGCCATTCACCGATTGAAAAACAGTATCCAAAATCTTGGTAATCTTTGAAAGCTTTGTCTAGATCACGATTAATTTTGATCCAGTCTTCTTTGTGTTTGCTACGGATGGCATCAAGTAAAAATTCTCTTTCGTCTTCAGGCATTGCAGCTAAACATGCACGCCCCATAGAACTTAAATGAATCGGTAAATAAGTTCCAACTTGACGGCGCATGGTCATATTGCCTTTGCCTTGTACCACATCAAGATAAATCATGTTCAATCGATCGCGTGTTGCCATGGCTACAGCAGCGCCAGCATAGTCTGCCAAATTTTTCATATATGGATGAGCAATAGAGCGAATCGATACGTTAGACAACATGGAATAACCAAATGCAAGAACACCAACTGAAAGCTGGAATTTACTTGAGTTAGGTACTTGTTTGATATAACCCAAACGCGACAAGGTATGTGTGAGGCGAGTAATGGTTGGTTTTGGCAAACCTGTCATTTGAGCAAGCTCTTGGTTGCCCAAATGCTGATGCTTCGGTGTAAAACAACGTAATAGCTCTAAACCACGTGCTAATGCAGTAATAAATTGGCGATCATTTTCATCCTGCATGTCTTCAATCGGATGTAATAATTCATACCTTAAAGGCGCTAATAATTTTTCTGTCTGTTCTGCATCGACTGCATCGTTCATTGTCATACCAATCCATATTTTGTTTCGCACTGCGAAAATTATAATCTATTTTTTCTATAAATAGCAAAAGAGCAAACATCCAAGTCTGCATCTAAAAGATAACTTCATTTAACTCATTAAAGCGAAAGATTAAATATTTTATTTTCTGATTTTAAATATAATTTTAATCTTCCGCTTTTAAGCCACCTACCCAATTACACCTTTTTCTTTGAGCTCAGCCAGTTTTTCTGAAGAAACCACTCTTCCCAAAACTGCCTGCGTATGTTCACCCAACAATGGAGGAGCTGTTTTGTATTCAACAGGCGTTCTAGAAAGTTTGATTGGCGAGCCAATTACCTTCAATTTCTCACGTTGAGGATGGTTCATCTCGACTAACATTTCTCGGGCAATTACTTGCGGCTCTTGAAAAGCTTGTTCCAAGTTATTGATTACACCTACGGGAACTTTAGCCGCATAGATTGCATCTACCCATTCATCTGCTGTTTTTGTTAAAAAGTGAGTTTGTAGAATCCCGATAATTTCATCACGATGCTTAATGCGGTCTGCATTTCTGGCAAAACGTGCATCATTTGGTAAATCGGGTAACCCAATACTTCGACAGAGCTGAATAAACTGAGTGTCATTTCCACATGCAATAATAAAATCACGGTCAGAAGCTTTGAACACTTGATAAGGCACAATATTGGCGTGTGCATTGCCATAACGTTTAGGGATATTACCCGATGAAAGATAGTTCATTCCCTGATTTGCCATTGTGGCAATTTGAACATCAAGCAAAGCCATATCAATGTATTGGCCTAAACCTGTCACATGGCGGTTGAGTAAAGCAGCCTGTATGGCAATCGTAGAATAAAGTCCCGTGGCTAAATCAGAAAATGCGACCCCTACTTTTTGTGGACCGCCACCCGGCAAATCATCTCGCTCACCCGTGACTGACATAAGACCGCCCATGCCCTGAATAATAAAGTCATAACCGGGCTCTTCTGCTCTTGGACCATTTTGACCAAAACCTGTTATCGAGCAATACACCAGTTTAGGGTTAATCGCAGATAAAGACTCATAGTCCAAACCGTACTTTTTTAGAGACCCCGCTTTGTAGTTTTCAATCACGACATCGGTGTCTTGAATGAGGGCTTTAATCAATTCTTGACCATCAGGACTCGCAATGTCGATGGCAACCGATAGTTTATTGCGGTTGGTCGACTGATAATAAGCGGCTTCTTGAGTGTCTTGGCCTGAGTCATCTTTCATCCAAGGCGGCCCCCAAGAACGGGTATCGTCACCGACTTTCGGTCGTTCAATCTTGATGACTTCTGCGCCTAAATCGACAAGAATCTGCCCACACCAAGGTCCAGCCAATACCCGACTTAAGTCAAGCACCCGAATTCCATTTAAAGCACCCATCTTCATCCCACTATATTTTGTGATTCATTTCCTATTGGAAAATTTATCCATTTAAAATTTCGCATAGCGATATATATTTTTAATATACACAGCTCTTTTTAAAAATCAAACTTTAATTTTCCACTAAAAATAATGATTTTTTATAAGAAAATATAGCTTAAATAAATCAATAAATTAGCCAAACATAAATCAATAACAAAGTATCGCATTGCGAAATTAATTTTCAAAATATATTGTTTTGCATTCATCCTTTGATTACTATCGCTTCAAATATTGGTGATTTTACGAACATCACATTGATGTTTTCTGCATGTAGTAAAAGGACGAGACTATGATTCGAGATCAGGAAACCTTAAATCAACTTGTTGATATGATTCAACAATTTGTTGAGGGTGTATTAATTCCTCATGAGAATGAAGTCGCTGAAACGGATGAAATTCCTCAAGATATCGTTGAGCAAATGAAAGCGCTGGGCTTATTTGGTTTAACCATTCCTGAAGAGTACGAAGGTCTTGGCCTGACAATGGAAGAAGAAGTCTATGTGGCTTTTGAATTAGGCCGTACCTCTCCTGCTTTTCGCTCTCTCATTGGGACCAATAATGGCATTGGCTCAAGTGGCCTGATTATTGATGGGACCGAAGCACAAAAATCATTTTTCTTGCCACGTTTAGCACGTGGTGAAGTGATCAGTTCGTTTTGCTTAACCGAACCAGATGCAGGCTCTGATGCAGCCTCTTTAAAAACCAGCGCTGTAAAAGAGGGTGACTTTTATATTTTAAATGGCACCAAACGCTTTATTACCAATGCTCCGCACGCTGGTGTATTTACAGTCATGGCACGTACAAACACTGATATTAAAGGCGCTGGTGGTATTTCTGCTTTTATTGTTGATAGCCAAACTCCGGGCATTTCTCTTGGCAAACGCGATAAAAAGATGGGACAAAAAGGTGCCCATACTTGTGACGTTATTTTTGAAAATTGTCGCATTCCAGCCTCAGCGCTCATTGGTGGTGTAGAAGGTGTTGGTTTTAAAACGGCCATGAAAGTACTCGATAAAGGCCGTTTGCATATTGCGGCTTTGAGTGTCGGCGCAGCAACACGAATGCTAGACGACTCTTTAAATTACGCCATCGAACGCAAGCAATTTGGACAACCGATTGCCGAATTTCAACTCATTCAAGCCATGCTTGCCGACTCAAAAGCTGAAATTTATGCCGCTAAATGTATGGTCTTAGACGCTGCACGCCTACGCGATGCAGAACAAAACGTTAGCACTGAAGCCTCATGCGCAAAAATGTTTGCAACCGAAATGTGTGGCCGCGTTGCTGATCGCTGCGTACAAATTCACGGTGGTGCGGGTTACATCAGTGAATATGCCATTGAACGTTTTTATCGAGATGTTCGTCTGTTCCGTCTCTATGAAGGGACTACTCAAATTCAACAAGTGATTATTGCCCGAAACATGATTCGCGCTGCGTCTTAATCAAATTTTAAGCGCTTCAAAACGACTTGAAGTGCTTTTTATCAAATGTAGGTAATGGATTATGGCTACAAATTACAAAGAAGGTCTTTCTCGTATACAGCCTCATACGTGGAAAATAGCTTTTACTTTTGCTTTTCTAGCACTGTTGGTAGATGGTGCAGATTTGATGATGCTGTCTTATAGCTTAAATAGTATTAAGGCAGATTTTGGATTAAGTTCAGTACAAGCAGGTATGCTTGGCAGTTTCACACTGGCAGGCATGGCTGTTGGTGGAATTTTTGGGGGATGGGCGTGCGATAAATTTGGTCGTGTTCGCATTGTTGTTATTTCTATTTTAACTTTCTCGCTCCTCACCTGTGGCTTAGGTTTTACTCAAAGCTTTCTTCAGTTTGGTATTTTAAGATTTTTTGCATCACTGGGTTTAGGTTCACTTTATATCGCCTGTAATACCCTCATGGCCGAATATGTCCCAACCCGTTATCGCACCACAGTACTGGGCACTTTACAAGCTGGTTGGACGGTTGGCTATATTGTTGCGACTTTGCTTGCAGGTTGGATTATTCCTGATTATGGCTGGCGCATGCTGTTTTATGTTGCGATTATTCCGGTCATTATTGCTGTTCTCATGCATGTGCTTGTACCCGAACCAGAAGCATGGCAACAGTCACGACTACAACAACCAGTCGTGGCTCAGAATGCTCAAAAAACTTCAGCATTTAAGCTTATTTTCCAAGATAAACGAAACCGCAATATGTTTATCTTGTGGGCTTTAACGGCAGGTTTTTTACAGTTTGGCTATTATGGTGTAAATAACTGGATGCCGTCATACCTTGAAAGTGAACTCGGTATGAAATTTAAGGAAATGACCGCCTATATGGTAGGTACATATACCGCCATGATTTTGGGTAAAGTTCTTGCGGGCATGATGGCCGATAAATTAGGACGTCGTTTTACCTATGCTTTTGGTGCAATCGGCACTGCTATTTTCCTACCTTTAATTGTTTTTTATAACTCTCCAAGCAACATTCTATATTTACTGGTGACCTTTGGTTTCCTCTACGGCATCCCTTATGGCGTAAATGCAACCTACATGACCGAAAGTTTTGCAACAGCAATCCGCGGTACAGCCATTGGTGGTGCTTATAACGTCGGACGTTTAGGTGCTGCTTTAGCCCCTGCAACGATTGGTTTCTTAGCCTCTGGCGGCTCAATTGGGTTAGGTTTTGTCGTGATGGGTGCTGCCTACCTGATTTGTGGCGTGATACCAGCCCTATTTATTAAAGAAAAATTATATGACCCTCAAAAGTCATAAAAAGATCTATCACATAGGTCATATGCCTATCTGATTGATGGTGCTAACGATCGAAACATGTGTTTTAAATCGTTAGCCGGAAATAAGGAATTTACTCCTCAAAGTTATTCCTTATTTCCACATATGTAGAGTTTATTACTCTTCATTTTAATTTTTTAGGTAAGCTTAGCTCTCAAGGGAGCTAAGCTTAAAAATATATTGACCTAAACTTTATTTAAGGTCGTTCACCCTGTCCCAAACGGCGTTCAATATCATCGAGTACATTTGGTAAGTCAGCCACACTATCAATCACATAGTGAGCGCCCGACGCATTCATTTTTTGGTATGCCTTATCTTTTAGAATAATCTGTTCATCGGCCGATAGCGAACTCCACTCTTCATAGCTTAAACCGACTTCATTACCACTAATCGCAAGTCCTACTGTCCAGCATCCCGCATTTAAACCTTCGTCAATTCCCACCACAGTATCATCTACTTTTACAACGGTTTTGATATCGGATACGTCGAGTTGAATTAAGTTCTTCCATAGCATTTCAGGATATGGACGACCATATTTCACATCACTGGCAGTAACAATACAGTCCGGTCGATAACCCTGATCGGCAGCATCTTTGACCAAACGACCAATCATCATGGATGCATAACCCGTGTTACTGCCGATTTTTGCACCACGCTTTTTAATATTTTCAAACGTTTCCAATGCTCCCGGAATTAAAGCAGAACATGTTGGAATAGAATTTAACTGATACGGAATAAAGTCTTTATATAAACGGTCAATATCTGCTTCAGTTGCAGCTTGCCCATATACTTCCTGCCATGCAGCTGCGACACGCGGCATTTTTAAAACGGCAGCAATATGGTCACGTTTTTCTAAACCCATTGGCGCACGCGCTTCTTCAACCGTAATTTCAATTTTATTGTCTTTAAATAAAGCCATAAAAGCCAAAATTGGTGCACGTGAGCCAAAATCTACAGTTGTGCCAGCCCAGTCAAAAACTACAGCCTGAATTTGTGTATTGTTGGTTGTCATGATGTATTCCCTTTAATTTAATAAAAATTATGCTGTTACAGCTTGATTGAGATGGCTTTCGCAGTAGCTCGCAATCGCAGCAAGAAGTCCTTCAATGTCATGAATATAAACTTCGCCAATATTGCCAATACGGAAACAGTTAAGGTCAGTGACTTTGCCCGGATAAATTACATAACCTGATTTTTTCAACGTTTCATAAAATGACTGGAAGCTAAATGCTTCGGCTGTTGGGTAAAGGAATGTGGTAATGATGGGCGATTGTGGGCACTCTTTACCGAGCACCAATTCAAAGCCAAGTTGTTGCATACCTTTAGATAAGGTTTGTTGATTTTGTAAATAACGTTGATAACGTGCAGCAACACCGCCTTCTGCCTCAAGCTCAAGCAATGCTTGATAAAATGCACGTACCACATGGGTTGGCGAAGTAAAACGCCATTTACCGTTATGCTGCTCCATCGTGTTCCACTGGTCATACAAATCGAGGCTAACTGAACGAGCTAAACCTTTACATGCCTCTAGGCAATCACGCTTCGCCAAAATAAAACCAAAACCCGGAACACCTTGAATACATTTATTTGCACTTGAAATCAGGAAATCAATTTCCAGCTCAGCCATATCCATGGGCACACCACCAAATGAACTCATGGCATCTACAATCCAGATTTTTCCTGCTGCTTTAACTAAACGACCAATGTCTTGAATCGGGTTTAAAATACCTGTGGTGGTTTCACAGTGCACACATGCAACGTGGCTAATGGTTTTATCTTTTAAAACACGCTCAATCTCTTGTAAATCTGGTGACTGGGTTTCTAAATAGTTCAATTCTACAACTTCAATATTTAGACAACGCGCCATTTGCACCATACGTGCACCGTATGCGCCGTTATTAATGATCAAGATTTTGCCATCACGTGGAATAGCTGACCCAAGCACAGACTCCACAGCAAAACTTCCACTGCCTTGCATTAACACAGCCGTATATTTTTCAGGTTGACTGGTTGCCAAGTTGACTAGACGAGAGCGGATATCTTGTACCAGCGAGTTGTATTCTTGGTCCCAAGTACACCAATCTTTTTGCATGGCACGGCGTACTGTTGCCGATGTTGATAATGGTCCTGGAGTAAGAAGCAAATACTTGTTCTCTAAATCCATATCGAGTTGGGGTTGCATGTTCATAATGTTACTCATTTCTTTCGCGTTCATTTCAATATACACCAATCTGGTTTAAACCAGATTACAAACTAGTAAATATTTTGTTCTAATATTTCTTTCATAAAGCCAGCCCCTGTAGTCATGCCCTTACCCGCAATCGCACTCACCAGAAAGATATTTTTTTCGGCTTCAGTGACACAGGCCAACTCATGTTCATGAGTCAGGTAATAACCATTCCAACGTTTTTGAATTGGAGGTAAAGTCAGCCCTAGTTTTTCGTGGCAGTACGTTTGAATAAACTCATTAATCCCTTCACGCTGCTCGAACTGAGGCGCTTCATTAATCGGATGGTATTCGTGACTATCGCCCACGATCAGTTCACCAAATTCATTTTGTTTAATCAGAATATGAATACCGAATTCTTTAATGAAACCCTGTTGTGATGCTTTAACTAGCTCGGCATGACTTGGGCAAATTTCAAAAGCCGGATAACGTGAAATAGATAAGCCTGAATAAAGAGAAGCATTTAAGTTTTGGTGAAACCGTTGTGTCAGAGCCATTTGTAGGCCACAACGTTTCAGATTTAAACTTTGTAAGAGATCTGGATATAAAATATCGATCACTTCACCGTGACAGATCAAAACTTTATTTGCCCGATATGCCTCGCCACTTGCCAAACGAACCTGACAAATTTCATGTTGATATTGGGTTTGAACGACACAAGCATTGGTATAAATCTTTACGCCTTTTCTTTCGGCATATGCCAATAGTCGCTGCCCAACCACATGCGGTTCGACCGAATAATCTTCCTCAAAAACCAAGCCGCCTTGAAACTGCTGCTCGGGGTTCAAATAGGAAAATTGGGTGACCAGCTCATCATGACTTCGTAAATGCACAGGTATTTGGTAATTATTTGCACGCTCGGCAAACTCATTTAAAACCTGCCATTCAAGTGCAGTGTTTGCGAGATAAACACCTTGGCGTTGAGCAAATGAAATATCGGCTTCAGCCTGAATGCGTTGATAAAAAGAACGCGTTTCAAGAGCGTACTTTCGCCACTGTTGCTCTGGATGGGTTAAGGTCGAAGTTCCGACCATGCCAAAATTACGGCGAGTTGCGCCCACAGGCTTGGCATTTTTCTCGAAGATACAAACTTTTAAGCCTTGTTCTTGTGCCTGTATGGCAGCGGATAGACCTAAAATACCGGCTCCGACAACAATTAAATCAAACTGTGCGTTATTCATAAGACTTCCAATTTGCGAAATTTAGGATGAATAAACCCTTGCCTTGTTGAACAAAGCGTTTCGTTTCAGTCGGTTAAATAAAAATTGTGTTTAGCTAAAACTTAGTGAGCGCTTTCACGCCATTGCTGACTTCTTGCCATAATTTTTCGGGTAAATAACCAGTGAATGAGTTTTACAACACATGAGGTGGTTAAAATTAGAATGCTCATGGCAACAGCAGCAACCGTGTCTCCCGCATCATCCATATTTAAAACAGCTACCGCAGCTAAACTGGTGTCTGGTGAATAGAGGAAAATCGCAGCCGACACAGTGGTCATGGCATTCACAAAAACATAGACCGATACATCGCATAGCGCAGGAAAACACATTGGCAAATAGACTTTCCAAAAGGTTTTCCACTTCGATGTTCCCAGAGTTTCCGCCGCCTGATCGAGCTGTAAAGGAATTTGTTTAATGGCATTGCTTAAAGTCAGATGTGGCACGGTGTAATAATGCACAATGGTTGAAATCACCAAAATGGTCATGGTTCCATACAGCACATTTAACGGATTACTTTGCTGGTTAAAAAATAAAATATAAGCAATACCTAGCACCAACCCTGGCACGGCAAGAGGTAATAAAACCAAAGCTTGCACATAGTTTTTAATGAATGGATGTGTCTTAAAACGTTCGGTTAATAGTGCCACCATAAAAATCAGTGCTGTTCCAAAAACCGTACTAAAGAGTGCCATGCGAACCGAGTTAAAGTACGCGGCCCAACCGCCGCCATCGACATATTCAAAACTGTAATGTGCTAAGGTCAAAGACAAATCATAAGGCCAAGACTGAATGAATGAAGCCAGCACTGCCGTAAAGATAATCAGTAAAATCGCACCTGAAACTAAACCACAAAATAAGCCCAGAACGACTTCGAGTTTTTTATTCGATGCTGAAACATAAGGTTTAGCCTGAAAAGCTTGAAATCGTGCATGGCGTTTGGTTTGAATACGATCGAAAATGAATACAAAAACTGCTGGTAACAACAATAAGATGGAAATCACTGCACCCATGCTCATATTTTGCTGACCAATAATCTGTTTATAGACATCAAGTGCCATCATGTTAAATGAACCGCCAATGACTTTTGGAATCCCAAAATCGGTCAGTACATAAATAAAAGCCACCAGACTTGCGCTGATGAGTCCATAACGAATTGCAGGTAATGTGACGTGATAATGCGTCTTCCAGATATTTTTGCCGAGCGACAAAGATGCCTCAATTAAACGCTGATCGACACTGCGAAAAGACACCATCATCAACATCAAAATTGCTGGAAATAGCCAAAAGCAATAACTGATTAAAATACCGATTGGACCATAAATTTGTATATCGCCCAGTAAAGGTTTAAACACACCTTGCTTACCAAACAAATAAACCAATGCCAAAGACGGTAAAAGTGATGGCGCTAAAATGGGTAAAAAAGCGACCAGTTTAAAGAAGCCTTTACCTTTTATATTTACATTGGTGAGTGCAAAAGCATAAATACTGGCAAAAAATACTGTAATGACAGTAGCAGCACAAGAAACCCACAGCGAGTTAAATACAGAGCTGAGTAAAGCTGGGCTTGCAAAATAGTTATAAAAATTTTCAAGGCCAACAAAATTTTGATTTTCATCAAAAAATGCGGTTTCAAACAGCATCATTAAAGGAGCAATAATTGCTAAAGTCAAAGCGATTGCGACGGCAGCTAAAGCAATATTTGATCTTAATGAATATTCAGTTTTTCGACGCGGCTGTGTTTTTAAAACCGCTGAAGCAGCTTCATTTAACATAGTGCATACCCTTGTTCGTCAAAGACATGAATGAGCTGATTAGGTACTTTTATAAACATGAGTTCTTGCAAGGACTTGAACTTGGTATTTTCAATTTCAATTTGCAAGAGGTGTTTTGCCTGCTCAATTCCATCGATATGAATAGTGCAAAACAAACGGCGTTTGGCGCCTAAAAATTCAGTGCTTAATACTTTAACTGGCAAATACAAAGACTCTTTATCACTGCCAAAATCATTAACCAACTCGACAGCTTCGGGTCTAAAACCAATACTGTAATTTTCCCCTGCTTTAAGTTTTTGTTGCTCCAAATTTAGAGGAATAAAACCTAGAACCTCGAGCTGATTAACTATCGAACACGTGGCTTTTAAAAAGTTCATGGTGCCAATAAACTTGGCAACGAATTGGGTTTGTGGCTTGTAATAAATATTGTGCGGCGTATCAATTTGCTCAATGACGCCATGATTCATCACCACAACACGGTCAGAAATGCTTAATGCTTCTTCTTGGTCATGTGTGACCATAATGGTTGGCAAATTAAGATGTGATTGAATTGAACGAATCTTTTGCCTTAGGTTTAGGCGTACCTGAGCATCGAGAGCAGACAAGGGTTCATCTAACAGTAAAATATCTGGATTCGGCGCAATTGCTCGAGCAAGCGCAACACGTTGCTGCTGCCCGCCTGACAATTGATTTGGATATTTTTTAGCAATATCGGGTAATTCAATTAGTTCCAATAACTGTTGAACCCTTTGACTACACTGTGTCTTATCCCACTTTCTTTTATCTAAGCCGAAAGCAATATTTTCTTCAACGTTTAAGTTTGGAAATAACGCATAGTTCTGAAACACAATTCCACAGTGACGCTTTTCAGCACTCAACAACGTAATGTCTGCGCCCTTTTTTATAACCTTTCCATAATCAGGTTTTTCTAGACCCGCAATTATGCGTAGCAATGTGGTTTTACCGCATCCAGAAGGTCCCAAAAAGCTCACGAACTCGCCTGCTTTAAGGTCTAAATTAATATGCGTTAGGGCCTGAAAGTGTTGGAACTTTTTTTGGATATCCACCACTTCTAAAACCGACGGACCATGTTCAGGATATTTATAAGTCGTTAATGTCGACAATAAATGCCCTGCTAACTCGCCCTTTGGGTTTTGATCTAGCAGCGATGATTGCAATGACGAAGGAATTTGCATAATGAGGCCCTTATCCAAAAGATCACTTTTCAAAACGCTTTGACCATTCAGCCAAAATACGTTCACGCTGCTCAGCCGCCCAATAAAAATCATTTTTTACGAGCATTTGAGAAAGATTTTTCGGGAAGTCCATAGTGGTATTTTCAATGCCTTTGTAGGCTACCATTGAAAAGTTATGGGCATAGGCTTCATTTGCCGCTTTGCTTACCGACCAATTTATAAATTTTTGTGCGCTACTTAATTTCTTGGTTCCTTTCACAATTGCTGAGGCTTCCATCTCCCAGCCTAAACCTTCAGTTGGATAAACCACTTCTAAAGGTGCACCCTCTGCTTTTAATTTAAAGGCTGGATAACCAAAAGAAACACCAATTGGGATTTCGCCCTGTGCCGCCATCTTGCAAGGTTTTGAGCCTGAATGAGGATATTGGGAAATATTTTTATCCAAAGCCTGCATATAATCCCATGCCTGCTTTTCGCCCCAAATTTGCATCCAAGCCGTGACATCTAAATAGCCTGTGCCACTCGAAGCTGGATTTGGCATCACAATCAGGTTTTTATAAATTGGGTTGGTTAAATCTTTCCAAGTTTTTGGAATAGGTAGCTTACGTTTTTCTAATTCGACTTTATTTACACAGATTGCAGATTCCCATGCATCCATACCCGTCCAAGTCGGTACAGGTTTTTGACTTACAAATTCTGGTTTTAAATTTTGGACGCCTTCAGGTTTGAAAGGCTCAAGCATGTCTTTCTTTTCCATAACTAGTAAGCTGGTTAAAGCCACACCAAAAACCACATCCGCTTGTGGGTTTTTCTGCTCTGCCAAAAGTTTAGCAGTGATCACACCTGTTGAATCACGTACCCATTTTACTTTTAGCTCTGGATAGGCTTTATGTAATTCTTCTTGGTACTGTTTAAGCTGGTCGGCTTCCACTGCCGTATAGACTGTAATTTCTTCTGATTGTTTTGATGTTGCTGATGAACATCCCATTTGAATAGCGACCACTACACCCAAAACTGATGCAGTACCAAGTTTAATTGTCTGTTGAACATACTGTTTCATCTGCAAACCATCGAATGCAATTATTTGATGATCGTATTTCAACAGCTTTATATGACAGTTTAATTAATCTGGTTTAAACCAGATTTTATTTTTATGCTCGCGCTTCGAAATGTAAATCTAAAACATCGTGTAGCCAATATTCTTGGTCAACATCGGTAATCAGGCCCTCTTCATTTCTGTTGCTACGACAAATATATAAACCCAGTGCGCCCACATTGACATGCAGTGCTTTGGCCTGCTGTTCCGATAAAGCTGTTGGATACAGATTAATATCGGCTCTGGTGATATGGCAGTTATATTGATTTGCCATCAGTAAAGTAATCGATTGCTTGAGATCATAAGTTAAAAACTCAGGAAAAAGCTCGGCGTTCACCCGTAAATGCTCAACCAAAACAGGTCGACCATTAATACAACGACGTCGCCAAACCGAATAAATCGGATGCCCTTTTTCAACTTTTAAATGCTTAGCATCCCAAGAAGTAGCCTGAGTCAATTCACTCGAAATCACTTCTGTCGAAGGTTCATAGCCTTGTTCAATCACAAACTGATTAAAGTTTTTGGTCGATTGCGGGTGATAAATAATACGAGGAGAACGAACATACCAACCACGGCGGTCTAAGCGATAAATCAGACCATCAGTTTCCAAAGCCAGCAAAGCTTCACGTGCAGCAACACGAGTGGTTTGGAATTGTTCAGAAAGCACTCTTTCTGATGGGAGTTTTGCGTGGGCTTCTAATACGCCAGATTCAATATCGTGGGCAATTGCATCGCGGATAGGAATATATTTAGGTATGCGAGCTTGGTCCTGTTCCATACAAACTTAAAATTTATAAATAAAGAAATTAATAGCAATATACTGAAAAAATGTGACAAAAGCTTTTATTAATGCTGATCTTTTAAGCAAAATGCGTCCTATTCCCTGCTTTTTTCCAATTCATTTTTTCATAAAAAATGGTGGGTGTACCAATGGCTTCGAAAAACCTTCCTTAGCTCATTTGTTCATCAAGAAAATCGGCATGGCATAGCCATTACATCATATTTAATTAGACACTTTTTAAGATAAAAATTCATATTCTGTACGGACTCTTACACAGGAATTGATGGTTTGCACTAAAAATCAATATCAGCCCTCCTATATTACATTCTTGTAGAATTAGAATAATATGATCAAGAAAAACCCAAACCATCCTAAGCAATAAAAAAACACACTCATCATCTTATATTTATAAAGTCTTAATACAAAATTATTCATTTAATAAAAACTAAAATATTAAGAAAATCACTTAACTTAAAAACAAACATAAAATTTTAATTTAACTAAAATCTTAAACAATAAATCAAATTAAAAAAAGAATATAAGATATACCAGTTCATTTATTGCACAAAACCAAGACCAAACACCTATGATTAAATAACATCCAATTATTCAATCAATCTAATTAATATTTTATTTATAAAATTTAAATTAACTTATTAAAAACTATTAAATATGACGTTAGATGCTTAAAAATTGACTAAAAATAATCCACAACTTCTAAACAGCTTTGACAAAAACAAATAAACCAATGAAAAATATAGTTATTTCATTTTTTTCATTCTGTTGAATAAAATTACGGATATTTATTTCCCCAATTTTTTATATTTTACCAACTGATAAAAATATAATCTAATATATTTAAAAAATAAAAAAATCTTTTGCAATAATAAAGTTAATTATTTACCAAATGTTATATTTTAAAAAAATTTATTAAAAACAGCACCAATAAATAGATTAAAAAAATAACATTCAAAAAATTATAATAATTTTTCTTCTTGTTTTTTATGAATGTATATTTAGATTTAATTAAGATTAATTGAAATTAGATTTGTATTTTTTCAATTTAGTTTAAGCAAATTAAATTTTACTTAATAGCGACTATAATATTTTAAGGAGAAAGTATTATTACGACCAAATCGTGTGACATTTTAAATCAATTATATTTCTGTACTTAACCATAAAAATCCACCCAGCGTTAAATCATATTCAGCCAGGAAAGATTAAAAAGCTCATGAAACTTAAAACAAAATTTTCTCATCTCGCTTATAGCTGTGCATTAATATTATTCGGTTCGGTGCAATTTGCTCATGCAGCTCCCTTACTTACTCCCCATGTTACAAATGAAGTAAGCCCTGCTCCTACAGCAAATGCATGGATTGAAATTGATACTCAAGCTTTTGAAGATAATATTAAAAGGACAAATCAGTTACTTAATGGCAAAACACAACTTTGTATAGTCATGAAAGCTAACGCATACGGCCATAGTATTGATCTACTTATGCCAAGTGTTATGAAGTTAAACGTATCTTGTATTGGCATTACCAGTAATGCTGAAGCGGCGATGGTGCGTAAGCATGGCTATAAAGGCAAAATTACACGTTTACGTACCGCCACAGATAGTGAAATTATCAATGCACAGGCGTTAAATATTGAAGAGCTTTTAGGTAATTATGACCAAGCTGCTCGTATGTCTAAATGGGCAGAAGCGAACAATACAACTGTTCATTACAGCTTGGCTTTAAATTCAGGCGGTATGGACCGTAATGGTCTTGAAATGGCTACGGCTCTAGGCAAAGAACAAGCTGTGGCGATCACCAAACTTCCACATCTTAAAATTGACGGCATTATGACCCACTATGCTGTAGAAGATGAAAAATTTGTTCGTGAGCGTCTGGCGCAATTTAATGAACAAACCGCATGGTTGATTAAAAAAGCCAAACTTAATCGTAAAGAATTAACATTACATACGGCTAATTCATTTGCTACTGTAAACGTTCCTGAATCACATTTAGATATGGTTCGTGCAGGCGCAATTATATATGGTGATTTTCCTAATCACCCTGAATTTAAAGGTATGATGGCATTTAAAACACAAATTGCCGCAGTGAATAATTACCTGAAAGATTCAACTGTAGGTTATGACCAAACTTATACTTTAAAACGTGACTCTAGACTCGCAAACCTCCCTGTAGGTTATTCGGATGGCTACCGTCGTAGTTTTAGTAATAAAGCTTTTGTATTAATAAATGGACAAAAAGCGCCAGTGGTTGGTCGAGTATCAATGAATACTGTTATGGTTGATGTAACCGATATTCCAGAGGCCAAAGCAGGTGATGAAGTTGTATTATTTGGTCGTCAAGGCAATGCAGAAGTTAAAACGAGTGATTTAACCAGTCTTACAGGCCATATTTTGACAGAAGCCTATATCCCGTGGAGTAACTCTAACCCACAAGTGATTAAACCCCTTCAATCTCAGCAACAAGTGATATTAACCAATAATAAAGTTACGGCAAAGGCCAACTAAACTTTAGGTGAATTGATAGGTAGCCCTATATTCCAAAAAGTATTGGGGCTACTTTTAGCCGAATCACATCTTTTAAGCGATCTTATTCCATCCAGTTTTTATATAAAAAAAAGGACATTTGCATGCCCTTTTTATTTTTTACTTAGTCTTTAGCTTGCGTGCTTGAAACTATGAATTTGCTTAATCTCATAAGGCAAACCGACATAGTTTTCGGCCAATGTGGTTTTACCTGCAATCGAGCCAAGCACATAACTTAACTCGGCTTGTTTAATCTTGTGATCAAACTCGCTCTCAGTTTCAAAACGATGCAATAAATGAGTCATCCACCAAGAAAAACGCTCAGCTTTCCATACACGTTGTAGGCATTTTTCTGAGTATTCATTTATACCTTGCTCGGAACCTTCGACATAATATTCAACTAGCGCACTTGATAAATAAGCAATATCAGAAGCCGCGAGATTGAGGCCTTTTGCTCCTGTCGGTGGAACAATATGCGCAGCATCGCCAGCTAAAAATAGTTTTCCGAAACGCATTGGTTCTGTCACAAAGCTGCGTAACGGCGCGATACTTTTTTCAATAGAAGGTCCTGTGACTAGCTTTTCACGGCTTTCAGGATCTAGGCGGTTTTTTAACTCATCCCAGAACTTTTCATCCGACCAATCTTCTACGTGGTCTGTTAAAGGCACTTGTAAATAATAACGGCTACGCGTTTCTGAACGCATACTACATAAAGCAAACCCACGCTCTGACTGTACGTAAATCAGTTCATCGGCTACAGGTGGCACATCGGCCAATACCCCTAACCAGCCAAACGGATAAACTTTTTCAAAGGTCTTAATTTTATCTTCTGGCACGCTAGCACGGCAGACACCATGGTAGCCATCACACCCTGCTATAAAGTCACATTGAATTTGAAAAGCTTTACCTTGATACTCAAACTCAACTTTTGGTGCAGTGTAAAAATCTTTTACTTGTACATTTTGAGCTTCATAAAATGAAGTGAGCTGCTCTGTTTCACGCGCAGTCATTAAATCTTTGGTGACTTCGGTCTGACCGTATACGGTTACTTGTTTGCCACCCGTGAGTGCTGCCAAATCAACGCGATGCAATTCACCATTGGTTAAGATTTCAATGCCCGAATGCGGTAATCCTTTGTCTTTTAAGTTTTGGTCAACGCCTGCTTGTTTCAGTAAGTCGACTGAAACTTGCTCTAAAATTCCTGCACGAATCCGTGAAGCCACATATTCAGCACTACGTTGCTCAACAATAATATGGTCGATGCCAGCTTTATATAGAAGTTGCCCAAGCAATAAACCAGCTGGTCCAGATCCAATAATTGCAACCTGTGTCTTTAAAATATCCATAACTTCATCCTTGTTTCATCCTGACTTTTAAATTACTGGCTTTAAGTTTTGTGCACTATGTATCCAAGACGAAAATAACCGTTTATCATTGAGTTTGTCCGAATAGCGGACAGAAACAACCAAAATAACAGGAATAAAAGGATGCCTTCTCTCGATGCTTTTTTAGAGCACCCAAACTCGCATGAGAAAATTCGTCAAGAAGACTACATTGCAGGCTTAGCAAAAGGCTTGGCTTTACTGGAAGCTTTTGGAACAGATCGCCAGCGACTTAATGTCACTCAAGTGGCTGAGCGAACCGGTATTAGCCGTACAGCGGCAAGGCGTTATCTAAAAACTTTAAAATACTTAGGCTATTTAGAAACCGATGAACATTACTTTTGGCTCACTCATCGCGTGCTGCGCTTTTCAAGTTCTTATTTAAGCTCTGCCCACCTGCCTAAAGTTGCTCAATCATTTCTAAATCTTTTGTGCGCGCAGACGTCTCTGACTTTCTCAATTGTGGTGCTAGACGATAACGAAGTGGTGCCAATTGCGCGTAGCTATTTACCACAGCAAGATAATTTACGTGTAAGCCCGTATGGTATGCATTTAGGGAATCGACTCCCTGCCCATGCCACGTCTACAGGTAAAGTATTGCTGGCAGCACTGCCCGAAGAAGCCCAGCATACGTGGGTAAAAAATTATGGTTTAAAGCGCTTAACCCCGTTTACCATTGTAGATGAGTCAAAGTTTTTTGAAGTGCTTAAGGGTATTTCATTATCGGATTATTGTCTTTCTAAAGAAGAACATGAGCTTGGCGTGATTGCGATTGCAGTGCCCGTTTTTAACGCACAAGGTCAAGCCATAGCAGCGCTTAACTGCATGTCTCAAACCAACCGTGTACAAGAAGATTATTTGGTTCAGCAAATTTTGCCATTGCTGCGCAATACAGCTAATGAACTTAGAAATGTAATTTAAATAGATTCAGAAACTCTTGTGATCAATTAGAGGTACAAGAGTTTCAAATCATGATTTTAAATGGCGAATTCTTTAACTTGCTGGCTTGCCAGAACTAATGAATTGTTACGATAAGCTTGCATGTCTAAGCCCTCTGCATAGACGAAATCGACGTCATGAATGCCCATTAGCCCTAACACAGCTTTGAGATAAGGCGTGACTGCCTCAGTTTCTTGGCCAACATGGATACCGCCCCGACTACTTACCACCACCGCTTTTACCCCTTCAACCAAGCCTTGAGGGTAAGTTTCGGTGTAGCGGAATGTTTGTCTTGCGCGTGCCACCAAGTCAAACCAGTTTTTGAGTTGAGTCGGAACATTTAAGTTGTACATGGGTGCGCCAATAATTAGTAAATCAGCACTTTTTAATTCAGCAATTAATTCGTCCGACAAAACAACAATTTGCTGAATGTCTTGATTTACATTTTCAGCCCCACGCAGCGCCTGAAAAATTTCTAAATCTAATACAGGTAGGTTCATTTCAGCCAAATTGCGTATGGTGATGTCATCTTGCAAACCTTGGTCTTTACGGTGTTCAAGCATGATATCGATTAGGCGATTGGTTTGTGAACCCTCACCCATAATGCTGGATTTTAATACCAATATTTTAGCCATGACCATCTCCACATTTTTGATGAAACCATATTAACTCCACAATAAATTCAACAGTGGTGATATTATTTCTTAATATTGGTTCCATTTAGGCAACAATAATGCAACATGAACTAAGTGCAATATCTATATTTGTGACTGTGGTTGAAGCTGGAAGTTTTGTAAAAGCTGCCGAGCAATTGCATTTAACTCGCTCAGCCATTAGTAAAAATATTGCTCGGCTTGAAGAACAGCTTGGCGTTGCTTTATTTAAAAGAACAACACGTTCACTCAGCATGACTGACGAAGGTGCTTTATTTTATGAGCATAGCCGCCGAGCGTTAAGTGAAATACAAAATGCGGCAGCTTTATTAGACCAAAGGAAAATTAATGCAACAGGCCGGTTAAGAATGTCTGTGCCAGTGCTGTTCGGGCAACTCTTTGCTGCCCCGCTCATGGTTAAATTTGCTCAGCAGCATGCGGACTTACAGCTAGAAATTTCATTTAATGATCGAACTGTAGATTTGGTCGAAGAAGGTTTTGATTTATGCATCCGAATTGGTTCACTACCTGACACCACTCAGCTCGTTGCCAAACCGATTGGTGAACATCGAATGCTACTTTGTGCCTCACCTGACTATTTAAATGAAGCAGGTCCTCTAGAAAATATTGAAGATTTAGACCAGCACGCCACGATTGCCGATCCGCATTTTGGTCAAATGCAAAAATGGCGACTTCAAAAGGAAAATGCAGAACCTTTATTTATAAAACCTAAAGCAAAACTTCTTTTAAATGACTTACAAGCCATTAAAAATGCAGCGCTTGCTGGAGCTGGTATCGCTTGGCTACCCGACTGGCTCATTCAAAATGAATTACAGGAAGGTAAGCTCGTACAAGTGTTAGAAACCATGTCGAGCATTGCTTTTCCGATTCATTTGGTATGGCCTACGCTGCCTTTTATGCCACTCAAAACCCGTCTTGCAATTGATTATTTGGCGCAGCATTTACCCCCTGAGCTGAACAAACAAGCTTAAAAAAAAGCCTCGTCCACTTGAACAAGGCCTTTTTTAATATTCAAAGCTAATGTTTATTGCTCAGATTCAAATTCTTTAATTGCCTCTTTAGCAATACGAAAGCTATCTACAGCAGCAGGTACGCCACAGTAAATTGCAACCTGCAAAAGCACTTCACGAATTTTCTCTTTAGGTACGCCATTTCGAAGTGCACCTTTAACATGTAGTTTTAGTTCATGTGGACGATTTAAAGCTGAAATCATTGCCAAGTTAATTAAGCTACGCTCAGGTTTACTTAATTCTTCACGCCCCCAAACAGCTCCCCAGCAATATTCAGTGACTAATTCTTGAAGAGGAAGATTAAACTCATCGGCATTGTTGATTGAATTATTTACATATTCTTCACCAAGAACTTGTTTACGGATTGCTAAACCCTTTTCAAATTTTTCATTACTCATATATTCAATCCTCCAAACAAGGTGTATTTAATTTCCAGATAATCTTCAATACCGTATTTAGAACCTTCACGCCCTAAACCAGACTGTTTAATTCCACCAAACGGTGCAACTTCATTTGAAATAAGGCCTTTATTAATTCCGACCATGCCATATTCAAGCTGTTCACTCATTCGCCAAGCACGGCCTAAATCTTTGGTATAACAATATGCAGCTAAACCAAATTCAGTTGCGTTTGCCATTTCTACCGCTTGTTGCTCGGTTTCAAATTTAAATACGGCTGCCAGTGGACCAAACGTTTCTTGAGTTGCCACATCCATATCAGCGGTAACATCTGCAATCAGTGTCGGTTCAAAAAACAATTCACCCGCTTTATGCTTTTTACCACCAACCACAAGACGACCATTTTTATCTAATGCATCTTGAATATGAGCTTCAACTTTTTTCACCGCATTGGCATTAATTAATGGCCCAATGTCATGCCCTGCTTCTAATCCATTACCAATATTAAAGTTTTGAATTTTTTGGCTTAAGGCAGCAATAAATTTTTCATAAATGCCTGCCTGCACTAAAAATCGATTGACGCAGACACAGGTTTGCCCTGCATTTCTAAATTTAGCAATGAGTGCTCCCTCAATTGCTGCATCTAAATCGGCATCATCAAATACAATAAACGGCGCATTGCCACCCAACTCTAAGGAAACTTTTTTTAAGGTTTTTGCTGAACGCTCAAGCAGCATTTTGCCGACTGGTGTTGACCCAGTAAAAGTAAACTTGCGTACGACATCACTTTCAAAAATCGCATCGCCAATATGAGCTGCATCGCCTGTAATCACACTAAAGATTTCAGCAGGCACACCCGATTGCACAGCTAAGTCCACTAAAGCCAAAGCAGTAAAAGGTGTTTCAGGTGCCGGTTTTACAATACAAGGACAACCCGCCGCCAAGGCTGGAGCAACCTTACGCGTAATCATGGCAGCCGGAAAATTCCACGGTGTAATGGCTGCAACGACGCCAATAGGCTGTTTATTTACGACAATACGAGCATCGGGATATGGGCTTGGAATAATATCGCCATATATTCGTTTTGCTTCTTCGGCAAACCATTCAATAAAACTGGCAGCATATAAAATTTCACCCTTGGCTTCAGCTAAAGGCTTTCCTTGCTCACTCGTTAAAATAAAAGCCAAGTCATCTGCATTTGAAATGATTAAATCGAACCATTTTTTTAAAATAATTGATCGATCTTTTGCTGTTTTATTTTTCCATAGCGGCCAAGCTTCTTTTGCAGCTTCAATGGCACGTTCAGCTTCAGCTTTGCCCATATTCGGGACAGTACCAATAATCTCTAATGTCGCCGGATTTAAAATTTCGGATGTTTGTTGATGGTCTGCATCGCACCACTTTCCAGCAACAAAAGCTTGCTGACGAAATAAAGCGAGTTCATTAAGCTGCATGATCATTATCCTATTGAGATCTTCTGCATTGATAGTGGAGCGATACATAAATTAAATAGCTCACCATCAACTTTGTATTATGGCATACCAAAAATTAATTTAAAAAAATTTTCGGTATGCCCGAATGTTTAAATGTCTTTAGAAATAATAAAACAGCGTTAAGTTAAGCAACTTATTCCACTGGTTATCATCCCCTTTTGCCAATGAATCTTGAGTTCCCCCAATGAATGGGTCATTTTTACTCATGATGTATTCAGCCACCAACGATAGCTGTTTATGGTCAATAGACACACCAATAATATTACGGACCGAATCTTTCATATTGTCCTGATCTTTGTCGTACTGACTGTACATAAAGTACGGCGTAATGTTTCCGATCTGCTTAACATTTTTGAAAGAGTAGCCCACATCTGCCGTATAGAACGTTCCTTTGTTAGCTACATAATATTCACTGTCGTAGGACCCCATGAGTGACTGATTAGGATTGAGCTGATCCTGATTAGTTACGTCATTTTTACCACCAGTAAGGGTTACATTAAAATTGCCATAATTGGCTTTACCAAAAAGTGCCCATGCATGACGGCGCCCATCACTCGAAGTGGCTTTATTTTCAATATCCGATGTCCAATATGAGCCACCGAGCTGTGTGGTTAATCCATTAATTCCAAGATTTATATCTTGAGTCACTCGGCCTACCCACATGTTCTTTTCTTGCAAATCGGTTTTATTCGGATCGTCTGAACTCACATAGTTTGCAGTGTAGCGTCCTGAATCTTGGGTAGAGCCTGTGTAGCTTCCACCATCTACCGCAAAATAACCCACATCAAACTTGGTTGCTGTCGGCAATTCAAAATGATAATTCAAACCAAGATTATGAACATCTTCTAAACCTGCGGTTGTGCTCATACTTCCATATAGGCTATTACCCCAAAAACGTCCCGGTCCAAATGGAATCGGCTGAACACCTGCCACCACCTGATCTGTTTTATTTAATTTGTACCCTACATAACCATCAACCAACGTAGAAAAATCACATAGACGGTCATATTGATAACAACGATATTCCGCGTGACCAAATAACGATCCACGCTCGTAGTCCAGTTTTAACTGCGCAGCATCAAAACGAATTTTTTGATCAGAAACTGATTCTCCATAGTGTTTATCTTGATAATTAGCGCGAACATAGCCTGATACGGTGAGCTTGCCGTATTCACCATCGCTATTTCCAAAACTTACATCTGCGTAACTCGGATAGATTACAGCCATCAATGCTGTGCTTAGAGCCGCTTGTAAATAGCTTTTTTTCATTGTGGGATTCCTTTCACTACAATGCTTATTGAGGTAATTTTGCGTTTAATGCAGGTGCAGAACATTTAATCTTTCCTAGATTAAAGGCGTAATACACCACCAGACTCACCACCAATCCAATCACCCATGAAATATCCGCATCCGGAATTACATCGGCCAGTGCACCTGTGAAAAACGCATTTTTTAAGAATGGAATTTGTACCGCAATCCCAATGAAATAAGCCGTAAGCGCTTTTGCATTAAATTTGCCGTAAATACCACCATCACGTGCAAAGATGGATTGAATGTCATAAGATTTTTTATTCACGACATAGAAATCTAGTAAATTAATAGATACCCATGGCACCAAAATAAATAAGAGCGCAAAAATCACATTCAAGAAGAAACTAATAAAATTACTTGATGCCCAAAGCGCTGTTAAAGTCGCTAGAACTAATACAATGATTGATAACACGACTCGGATATTTCGGCTTGGCATCCACTGCCCTGCAAAAGTCTGAATAGAGGTAATACAGGAAAGAACCGCACCGTAGAGGTTCATGGCATTATGTCCAATGATATTGCATAAGAACAAAATCATAAGAACATAACCAAAAAGACCTGTACCTGACTTTACCGCTTCCATGGCATCCGCCGTTGAGCCAATACTGACCGCAATCGTCCCAAATGCCATCGCAAAAATAGTTCCTAACGATGCGCCTAAATAGGTAAAGATAAATGGCTTATAAATAGCAATCGACTTCGGTAAATATCGTGAATAATCTGAGGTATAAGGTGAGAAACTAATTTGCCATACCGCACACAAACCAAACATGGCAAACCAGCCTTTCATATTGAAAGAGCCTTTGGCAAGTACATCTGCATTAATATGCGGCACCATAATCATGAGCCCGATGAGCAACGAACCACCCATAAACCAAGTTCCAATTTTATTGAACTTATGAATAAAGTGATAACCGATCACGCCAATTGTAGTTGCTGCAATCGCACCAATCACGGTTGCGGTCGGCACAGGAATGGCAGGAACAACGGTATGAAGGGTTTTGCCTGACAAAATAATGTTAGAGATGAAAAAACCTAAATAAATGAGGGTGGTAAACAGTACAACCAGCAATGCCCCATAACGCCCGAACTGTGCGCGGCTCTGAATCATTTGAGGAATGCCGACCTGCGGACCTTGTGCAGAGGTTAAGGCCAGAATCGCTGCACCAAAAAAATGCCCGCAGCAGATCGCAAGTAATGCACTTACAATATTGAGGTTAAAGGTTAAAATTGACATTGCACCCGTAATGACGGCAAGCGGTGCAATATTGGTACAAAACCATAATGTGAATAGATCGCGAACTTTTCCATTACGTTCAGAGGGAGCAACATAATCAATGGAATGACTTTCGATAGCGAAAGCATTATTGCTATTTTCGTTTTGGCTCATATCCTTAATCTCTCTTTGAGGAATTCATTTCCTCAACATCAAAAAATCTGCCCAGCCAAAGTCATGTCGGTATGACTCGGCTTCATCTTTTTATTTCCTGTTACAAACAGCTCATAACTCTGTTTGTGTTGTTTTAGCCAAGAAAAAGGTAAAGCCAGTCCGATCAATACTTGATTAAGCATCGATACATCTAGTTTTACGTTTTCAACTATTTAAAGCTTTAGGCGATTACTGAGTTTGACTGATTCATTTTTTCATCCTTGAAATTAAAATCCCGTTATATTTTCATACCTCAAGTCATGATTTATCTCATGACAAATGGGTCATCAATTGGCTCATCTGAGGTACGTAACCAAACTGTTTTGGTGGCGGTATAATCTAGAACCGCATTTGCGCCACCTTCCCGACCATGCCCCGAAAGCCCATGTCCACCGAAAGGTGCAAGTGGAGAAACAGCACGGTAAGTATTGAGCCAAACAATTCCCGACCCAATGACTTTCGTCATGCGGTGAGCACGGCTTAAATTGGTGGTAAAAACGCCTGCTGCCAACCCGTAAGGCGTACTATTGGCTTTTTGCACAGCTTCCGCTTCATCTTTGAAACTATCTACCGATAACACCGGACCAAATAGTTCAGTGGTAATGCAATCTGCTTGAGGTGCATCGGTACAATCTAAAATGGTCGGTGGATAGTAATACCCTGCTCGCTCAAGGCTTTTACCACCAGTAAGAAGTTTTGCACCTTGCTGGATTGAACTTGCAACGACTTGCTCAATTTTTTGGCGCTGCCGTAGGGTACAAAGTGGTCCAAACTCGGTTGTGATCTCATGAGGTAAACCAATTTTTATAGTTTGTACACGCTCAACCAAACGCTGAACAAATTCATCTTTAATGCTTTCTTCAACCAGTAAGCGTGAACCCGCAACACAACTTTGCCCAGTGGCCGCAAAAATAGCAGCGACCTGAGCATTTACCGCACTTTGAATATCTGCATCAGCAAATACAATAAATGGTGATTTGCCACCTAATTCGAGTGAAACTTTTGCAAGATTTTCAGCCGAGTTACGCACAATGTGCCGTGCCGTTTCTGGACCACCTGTAAACGCAACATGGGCAACATCAGGATGACTACTCAGCACGGCGCCACATTCAGGCCCGAAACCAGTAATTACATTGACCACTCCAGCCGGAAAACCCGCTTCGTGGACCAATTTAGCAAAAGCCAATAATGGTCCAGGGCCGTCTTCAGATGCTTTTAGCACAACGGTACAACCTGCCGCTAAAGCTGGCCCTACCTTTACTGCCGATAGAAATAACTGACTGTTCCAAGGAACAATTGCAGCAATCACGCCTACTGGTTCACGAACAATCCATGCTTGCATGTCTGCCTTATCAATCGGTAGAAAACTGCCCTCTAATTTGTCGGCAATACCTGCATAGTAGCGATAATATTCAGCGACATAGGCAATCTGACTCGATGTTTCACGAATAATCTTGCCCGTATCACTGGTTTCAATTTGAGCCAGTTGCGGTGCAGCTTTTTCAATTAAATCAGCCAGTTTATAGAGCAATTTACCACGCTGTGAGGCAGTTAAACCTGCCCAAGCTGGTGCTTTTAAGGCCTGAGATGCCGCTTGAACTGCTCGGTTGACTTCATCGGTTCGAGCTTCCGGCATCTGTGCCCAGACTTCACCTGTTGCAGGATTAATACTTTCAAATGTTGCTGCACCAGATTCAAACTGACCATTAATATAAAGCTGAAAATCTGCTGTCATGATATTCGCCTCTATGCAAATGCCGGCATAACTTCATTGATCATACGTTCTAATGAGGCTTTTTTGCGTTCAAAGCTCATGCCCGTATCAATCCAGAAAGAATATTCGTTATAGCCCATTGCTTCATAAGCTTTTAAGCGGTCAATGACTTCTTGGGCTTGTCCAATCACATTATTTTTACGCATCGCTTCTGGTGTATAAAAAGGATGTGCAGCAATTTCTTCAACACTTAAAGGTGCAATTAAACCTTGATTAATTTCACGCTCATTTTTAAACCAAGCGCCGAAGTAGTTATAGAAGGTATTAATTTCATCTGCTGCCAGTTGAGCATCTTCTTCACTATCTGCTACATAAGTATGGCGGAGCAACATAATTTCAGGGCGTTGAATTTCATTAAACTTTTCGCAAGCTGCATTAAAATGTCCCATAAGCTTTTCAACTTCTTCATCACCTAAATGCAAAGGCGTTACCTGTACATTACAGCCATTTTGCACAGCAAATTCATGGCTATTTGGATCACGAGCAGCAACCCAAATTGGTGGGTGCGGTTGTTGAAGCGGTTGAGGTGCCGAGGTGGTTTTTGGAAACTGCCAAAATTCACCGTTATGCTCATAATCGCCTTTCCAAAGATTTTTAATTGCAGGAATCATTTCACGTAAACGCTGACCAGCACTCCATGCATCCATGCCCGGAACCATACGTTCATATTCAAATGAATAAGCACCACGAGCAATACCAATATCTAAACGGCCGTTGGTAATAATGTCGGTCATTGCAGCTTCACCTGCAAGTTTAATCGGGTGCCAGAATGGTGCTACCACCGTGCCTGTACCTAAACGAACATTTTTGGTTTTATTGGCTAAATCGACCAGATTTAAAAATGGGTTGGGTGCAATGGTAAAGTTCATGGCATGGTGTTCGCCTGTCCAAACTGCATGCATACCACCACGGTCTGCAATCTGACAAAGCTCAATCATTTCATCATAAAGCTGCTTCTGGGTTTGCTGATCAGAAACACGTTCCATATGCACAAATAATGAAAAACGCATGATTAAACTTCCTCTTTAACGATTTGACGAACTGTACCTGTTGTCTGATTTCCGTAATAAACACCATAAGTTTTCAAATGGTTTTCTTTGCGATAGCGCATCAACATACTTTCTAAAGCGCTGTCTACAAACTCTAGCTTTTCAAGATCATTTAAATCGACAAACTGACCTTTAGTGGCTTGAGCTACGGGTGTGTTGCATAAAAATGAAATATATTGCTGCTGGTTTTCAACGTTTTCATATACAGAGTAAATGAAGTTGGCAGAAGCATCTGGCTGATATTGTGCAAAGATTTTCTCAAGCGCTTTATCTGCACCGTCTTTATCTACCATGACATGTGGAATAGTCCATTTATGATCGGCAGTTTCTTCAAGCAAAATGGTATTTTCATGTCCAATAATGGCACTCATTACCACTTTAGGACCAGAGATAACCTCGGCAGAAAGTTTGGCTGGTGTGAAGTATCCACCACGATAATAACCAAGACCTGCAAAACCGGTTGAAGCAAAATCTTCAACTTTACCAATTAAAATGGCATGGTCGCCTGCATCGACAACTTGGTAGGTTGTACAGTCAAACCATGCACTGACATGATCGATCAGCGGATTTTGGCAAGTGCTTTTTGACCATGAAATATTTGCAAAACGGTCTTCGCTTGGACGAGCAAAAGTATTTGAAACATCCTTTTGCTCTTCTGCCAAAATATTGATTGCAAAATGTGTGGCATTTGCAAAGTTATGATAATTGCTTGATGTCTTGGCAATACTCACTAGAAGTAAAGCTGGGTCCAAAGACACCGAAGCAAAAGAGTTCGCTGTAAAGCCAAGTGGCGTTCCATCTTCTTTACAGGTTGTGACCACGGTAACGCCTGTCATAAATGACCCGAAAGCATCACGTAGTTCACGCATTTTATTGATAGTATCCATTTCACTCATTGTTATATTCCTTCAGCAATGTGTGGCAAATTAAACGCTGGTTTCCAACCACGCTTGCATTGCATTATTCACTTTGTCAGGTGCAGTTAAGTTCACCATGTGACGTTCATTTTCAATGACTATTGCAGTGCCATGCTTTGCCTGATTCGCCATTTGCAAAGCCATTTCTGCAGTTGAGTTCGGATCATCTGTTCCGGTCAACACCAAAGCAGGACAAGTGATCTTTGACCAGTCATCTGCATAGGTTTCATCGCCTTGCGCAAAAGCAGAATATGCAGTGGTATAGCCAGACAAGTCGACATTTTCGAGCCAAGTTTTTACTTTGGCTGCTGCTATACGCTCGACTTCACTTTCGCCAAACCAGCGCTGTAGTGGAGTCTCGACATCAATACGGCCTGTTTTTAACTCTTCAGCTCTTTGGATGACTGCATTACGTGCCTGTGTTGTACGTTTATATACTCCATTGAGCACCGCCATTCGTTTAACCAAATCAGGTCGGGTAACGCTAACCCCTGTCGTAATCAGTGATCCCATTGAATGTCCCGCTAAATTTACAGGTCCTAGATTTAAGGCTGTAATAAATTCGATGGTCCATTCAACAAAATCTTGTAATTTTGCGTCTGCCGGTAATTTGGTACTTTGACCATGTCCCGGCATATCCACTGAAATTACATGATAATGTTTAGAAAAATATTCAATTTGTGGATACCATGCCGCAGCTTGCATTCCCACTCCATGGATCAGAACCAGAGGCTCTCCTTCGCCTTGCTCAAAATAGTGAGCTATACGGTTATTTGACAGCTGCAGGGTTTTTGACATCATGACCTAACTCTTCCAAATCTTTATAACGATCACCAATACGATGATGTGGTCGACCACCTGTTGCTGCACCAATCACAACAACCAGCTCATCAGCAGCAGGTGCATCTGGAATTGCAAATTGCAATGTTAAGTAATGAGAACGACGGCCTTCGTCATTTTTATCCATCATTGGAATTAAAATCGGCGCGTTTGCTGGGCCACGGGTATTGTTAAATGCCAAATAAGATTTCGCACCGACAGCACTACGGTAAGTATTACCAAAATGTAAGGTGTGAATTAAAGCTGATGCATGCTCAAGTTCACCATTTAAGCCCACCACTGCACTTTTGCCAAAAGCTTCAACGGCTTCACCTGAACCCACTTCATCAAGAATAAGTTTGGTTAAATGCTCGCTTAAGATTGGCGCAATACGGCGAATTTCCGGTGTTAGGTTTTCTACATAACCTTGCCCTGCCCACGGGTTTTTAATGACCGCTGCAGCTGCCACCATTTTTAAAGGCTTTGCTGCTTCTTTACCGCCATCTACATAAGTGGTTTCTACATGAAGCACTGTTTTACGTATAAGTTCCATTGCTCTTCCTTGCAAGTAAATTATCTTGTCATTCGTATTATGGTATACCATAATACATACTGAAAAAAAAGCAAGAGTTTGCTATGCTAATTTTCATTGAAAAACATGTGATGAAACTCAACATGTTAAAAAACAGGAAAATTTAATTATTTATGAATCTTAAAATTGAAAACCCGCCCGTAACTTTACGAGAGCTGTGTTTAGATAAAGTGCGTAATGCCATTATTACAGGCTATTTCCCTTCGGGAAAAAGACTGGTTGAAAGAACGTTATGTGAAGAACTCGGCGTGAGCCGTTCTGTGGTTCGCGAAGTGATTCGTTATTTGGAAGCAGAAGGTTTAGTCGAGATTTTGCCAAATAAAGGCCCTATTGTTTCGCTACTTAACTGGGACATCGCTTCACAGATTTATGAAATTCGTCTCTTGTTAGAGCAAAGCGCTGTGGCTGACTGCACTAAAAACCTGGATGAGAAAACTGCTGAAAAATTAAAGCTTCTATTAGAAGATCTTAAAGCTGCTTTTGCTGCCGATGACATCAATCTGATTATTGAGACCTCAACCCAGCTTTATCAAACCATCTTTACTACAGCAAACCATCATATTGCTTGGGAAGTGGTGCAACGCTTAAATGGCCGAATTAGCCGTCTTCGTGCCATGACCATGAAATCAACAAAGCGTGAAATTTCAGGTTATCAACGTATTAAAAATATGTGTGAAGCTATCTACCTTCACAAAGACCCTGAAAAGGCAAAACAAGCGGTTGCTGAACATATTGCCGAAGCTGCTGCTGTCGCAAAAAATATTTTAGATGCCTGAAATCACAAGTTTTAGGAAAAGGTAAATAAACCTTTATTGAATGAATTATAGGGAAATACGATATGTCTGCTTACTGGATTGCTCATGTCACCATTCATGATATGGAACAATATAAACAATATATGGCCACTGCTCCGCAAGCTTTTCAAAAGTACGGCGCCAAGTTTCTTGCGCGTGGTGGTGCCTCAGAAGTTTTAGAGGGACAAGAGTTTGAACGTCACGTGGTCATTGAATTTCCAGACATGGAAACTGCACGTGAATGTTATTTTTCACCTGAATATCAGCTTGCCAAAAGTAAACGCCAAGGCTGCTGTGATGTCATGGTGAGTTTTGTTGAAGGGATCTAAATTGCTGAATTGATTTCTCAACTTGGGAAATCAATTCTATTTTTAATTGCTTAAGGGTATTTCGTTTTTAGGCATTGGTTTGGTGATGAAGATTTTGTTCTATAGACATGGCTTTTTGCCAGCTTGCTAGGTTTTCGAGACTTTTTACATATTGCTCAATATTGAGATATTTTGATCGAATATTTAAAGAATTAATTAGACCATAGACTACGAAACCAATCATAAAATCTGCACCCGTTAAGCAATCGCCTACTAAGAATTTTTTGCCTACTAATTGTTGATCTAAATACGAAAATACTTTATCCAACTCAGTTTGCGCATATTGATCCAAGAACTTTAATTGAGTGCCATTTTTTAACTCAATCGAATTAAAAATATTTAATAAATATGGAACCATAGCCGAACTTTCTGAAAAATGAACCCATTGTAAATAATCAAGATAACTATCTGAATCTTTTACGGGCATAAGTTGAGGAGCAAACTTTTCAATCAAAATTTCTACAATTGCACCTGATTCTACAATTACTTTTCCATTAAGCTCAATCACTGGTGATTTTCCTAAAGGATGAATATTTTTTAATTCTTGAGGTGCAAGATTTGTAGCTTTATCTCGAAAATAACTTTTTAATTCATAAGGTTGATTAATTTCTTCAAGTAACCACAGAATGCGAAATGAGCGTGAAGCATTTAAATGATGAAGAATAATAGACATTAATTTTCTCTTTTAAACTAGAAGGTCAACAAAGTAAGACCTCACTATATAGATTAGTAGACGACCGGTCTAATATTTTTTGTTATCAGCCCAGCATTTTACATCACCTACCTAAACTGCATAAAAAAACAATCCAACATATTTTCCCGATCAATTGCCCCATCTGAGCTTAAAAGCTGAATAATTGTGCCCTCCACCATATATAAAAATAGTTTGGCGTCTTGAAAAGTCGCATCGGTTTTTAGTTTTATCAGCTGGCTATAGATTTCATTCAGCAGCCATGTGCGATATCTCACTGCGGTGATATAGGCTTTTGGATAGGTCAGTTTCGTTTCGAACATGGCTTTAAATAATAGGTAGTACATCCCCTCTACATCGGTATGTAAGAAATAAAGCTGTTTGAGTTTATCGGCCGCGCTTGTGTCTTGGGCATACTCAACAATTGAGACCACTTTTTCTTTTAATCGTTCTTTCTGGACGATCAAGCAGATTTCAATAAACCGTTCTTTTGAATGAAAGAAGTTATAAAAAGTCGCTTTGGTAATTTTGCATTCTTTCACGATTCGATCTACCCCAACGGTATGAAAGCCACGATGGTGAAATAAATCAATCGACTTGTTGATGACTTGTATGGCACGCGAAGAAAGCACTAACTTTGGCATAGTTTTACCGTTATAAATTCTTGTTGTTTCTAAATGAGATAAAAAAAGCCTGTGCCCTTTTTGGGAGAAAAAAGGCATAGCAAAGCCGTAAAGACTGTGCATAGCACATCTCGAGTTTGTTATTGCTAAGTTTTAAATAAAAAAGACTTTAAACCTGAAAGCCTTATGGCAATCAAGCTGCTTTAATTTTTAAGCTGTGTCGTTATAGCTTTTGGCATTGAGAGCCAAGAAATAATGGATGTGCAAAGCCAACTCCTTTTTATTGGGAGTTCTGCCGACATTAAAATTATGGTGGCAGAACGAGAAAGGGTTCGCGGACTGGTGAAAGATATAACCAGCACACCCGAAGGTGTCCCTCTCCCGTCCTACCGCAACGGGAGGAGACGAGGAGTTCACGCATAAGACTATCCCTCAGAAGGAATAACTCTGATGCGATCTTTCATCACGGTCCGCGACGACCGTCTGGCAATGTGGCCAGCAGGCAAAGAATAGTGCCCAACCCTTTTGCAGTCAAGCACGCAAAATGCCATTTGTTTTAAATTAAATCATTAGAAAAGTAAGGCTAAATAATGGGTGGGTTATTGTTAAGTGAGGGTTGTAGAGGGGAATATTTATTAAACTTTCATTCACATAAACAAATAAAGCCATCTCATACCAAAGATGAGATTCTCTATTAGTTTCTGAAAAGGCTCGTTGAAAGATAGCTATAAGTAAGCAGGTATATATATCCCTGCTTACACGTCTTACTATAATTTAAAATTGTTTAGAAAAATTAAGGTGTGTATTTAATCATTAAAAAAGGAGTAAATCGGCTATAGTCTCCACTAGTTTTTAAAGGATCATTAGCATAATTCACATATTCGAGTCGAACTCCAATTTGAGTTTTAGATTTTTTTCCTATTTCCCATAATAAATCTCCCCTCTCAAATATTTCTGTTCCATTGTGGCTACTACCATTTACTAAAGATAATAAATTAATATGAAAATTTTGTTCTTTTATTTTTATTGGATTAGACATTAACACAGTACGCCATAACCACGTATCGGGATCAAAATTGGTGTCACGATAAAGCAAACCCGATTCAAACCAAGAAAAATAAGGCACATTAAAATTTAGAGAGATTCCATAATTCTGTGAATGGAAATTATTACTAGATGGATAACTACTAACTTCCCATCTTCCTATAAGACTTACATCACTGATAGGCCCCCAACTCATTGGATTATTAGTTAATTTACTAATACTTAATCTTGGGTTTAATACAAATAGTGATTGAAAATCATTTCCGCTCACTACAGGCGAACCTACATCATTTCCATGGAATAGTTCCGCATCAAAATAAATATCGCCCCAATCATGAGTACTGAAATGTTCATATTGAAACATCTGCAAATCTTCATCACTAGTACCGTAACCATAGATAGCATCAGATTTTGCTTTATTAGTTGCTAATAATGAAAATGAATTAATCGTAAAATTTTGGGCAGATACGCTTGTTGTAAAAAAAACAATAAGCGAAGCTATTGCCCCCATTAAATAGAATCGGGACATGATAATTCTCCGAAAAAAGATGGAAAGTGGTTTTACCCCGCGATTTACAAAGGTAAAACCATCAAATGATTTAGGTAGTATGAGAACTCATTGGATCATTGGGAGATACTTTGCGTACTCCTGCTTCTACTAGTGGATTTCCACCATAAACAGAACGAATCACTCCCCGTGGTGGAAGGACAGTTCGCATATTTTTATAGATCTCACCATCTTTCATCACCATTAAAATCTTTTCAGGATTCTGTAATAAGGCAAGATTTTCGATTGGATTTCCATCAACCAATATAATATCTGCAAGAAATCCTTCTTTAATCTGACCTAAATCATTTGGTCTCATCATTAATTCAGCTCCATATTTAGTAGCTGAAATTAAAGCTTCTTTAGGAGTCATACCTACATATTTGACAAGATATTCGAGATCTTTAGCATTTGTCCCATGAGGCATCCAAGCAAAACCATAATCACCTCCTGGTAAGACACGTATACCTCTTTTATGCATTTTGGAAAGTGCTTCGGAAGCAACTTCTAACTCACGCTTGTATCCCATTTTGGTTGCAATTTCTTCAGTAATACCATAATCACTGGCGTTATAAAGTGTATTTATCAACCAACCTAAACCAGGAACGACAAAATGCTTATCTTTATTAGCTTCTAGCATATCTAAAGCTTCTTCATCAGCGAAACTAGCATGGAAAATTAATTCAAATCCATGTTTTATACATGCTTTTACTGACTCATTTGAACGAGCATGTGCAGCAACTCTTTTGCCTGCTATTTTGGCTTCTGATGCCAGCATAGCAATTTCTTCTTCAGAAAAAGGGTTAGCTTCTGCTGGAATTCCTGCGATATATTCTCCTGAAAGATTAATTTTTAGGTGATCTACACCATATTTAACAAATGTACGCACAATACGACGCATATCTTCTGGGCCATTACAAATAGCACCAAAATTCATTGCAGTATCTGGAAGATGAGGCAAAGTATTATCACCCAGCCCTCCAGGTGTCGTAATTTCTTGGCTCCCTGCTAGATATCGCGGTCCTGGGAAAGCTCCTGCCTCAATAACATTACGAGTTACTACATCTAAACGAGGTTTAGCAGTTGCTGCTCCTAATGCACTTGTCCAGCCCATTTCTAAATATCTTTTAGCTACACGAATACACCAAAGGATATGCTCTTCAGGGGGCATGAATTGAATTGCGGATAAACTAGGTTGATCATTCCAAGAAAAATGTGTATGTCCTTCAGTCATACCAGGCATGAGGAAAGCCCCATGACCATCAATAATTTTTGCATCTCCTGTTTCTAAATATTCACCATTTTTTGCAATAGCTTTTATTTTATTGCCTTCCACAAGAACTTCACCTAAATAAGGATCTGCTCCACTTCCATCAAAAATTGAAATATTTGTAATAGCTATAGTATCCATACTATTTATTCCTTCAATTGAATCAATTATTTCATAAACCCAATTTTTTATAAAAATCTGTTATTAATCGGATGCACTCAAAAGGCTTTTCATAAACCGTCCAGTGACCACATCCTTGTAAAACAAATTGCTGAACATTCTTTAACCGATGAGCTAAAGCTTGGGTTCCTTCAGGAGTCCCTACTCCATCTTCATCACCAGTAACAAGTAAAACAGGTAAATCTAATCTCTCAATTTCAGCTTTTTCAGCTTCAGCAAGTGCTTCACAGTTAAGAGCATATCCATCCGGAGATTGGCGCATAATTGATTCACGAATTAATGCTAGTGTAACTAGTCTTTCAGTCTTTGTTTCTGAACTAGTTGCAGCTTTACATATTGCATCAGCAATTTCTTGCATAGCTGCATTGCCTGTTCTTGCCTGTTTTGCACGATTACGTGTTGCTTCCCGAGCCCCATCTGCTGGAGCAGATAAAGGTCCAAACAAAGACATAGAAAGAACACGATGAGGATAGTTTACAGCCAAATGTTGCGCAATAATTGTCCCCATAGAGTGTGCGACAAGATGTACTTTCGTGATATTAAGAATATCTAAAATTTTGATTAACGATTCAACATGACCTTGTATAGTTAGGCTTCCAGATACTGAAGAATTACGACCAGCGCCTGCTAAATCTGGTCGAATTACTCGATAATTACCAAAAGCTCCTAAAATTGGGGACCAAAAATTTGAAGTCCCGCCTAACCCATGGATACACAAAAATACCTCTTCACCAAGGCCAGTGTCTTCAACCCAAAGACCATTAATTACTGAAGAAGTCACGCACCCACCTCATTCTCAAGTTGGCCAATACCACTAATTTCAATTTTTACAACGTCCCCTCTTTTAAGGAAGCGTGGTGGATTAAAACCAATACCCACACCTTCTGGAGTGCCAGTAGCAATAATGTCCCCAGGTAATAAAGTAATACCAGAAGAAATCGCTTCAATTAGAGTTGGAATATCAAAAATAAGATCTTTAGTATTGGTATTTTGACGTAACTCATCATTTACCCAACATTTCAAGTCAAGATTATGTCCGTCAATTTCATCAGCCGTAACAACTACAGGACCCATAGGACCAAAGGTATCGAAGGACTTACCTAAATGCCATTGTTTGTGACGCTTTTGCCAATCACGTGCAGTCATATCATTGATAATGGTATAGCCCCAAACATGGTTCATAGCATCAGCTTTATTAATACCACGTCCACCCTGGCCAATCACAACTGCTAATTCAGCTTCATAATCTAAAGCATCACTTACACCAGCTGCATCCCAGATACGATCCTTGTGTGCAATTACAGTTTCAGGAGTTTTTGAAAAAACAATTGGATCAGTTGGAATTGCATCTGCTGCAGTTTGCCCTGCATCAAAACCACTCTTAGTAAATTCTTGGGCATGATTAATATAATTTTTCCCAACACAAAAGATATTTCGTATTGGTTTAGGAATTGGTGCTAATAACTTTATTGATTCTAAAGTTTGAGCCGGTCCGAAATCTATTAGGGTTTCTAAAGATATATCCTCTTTAATTAGAGTTAATAAATCATTTACAACTCGTCCATCTGGGTAAGCAAGTGGCTGAACTGTTCCATCAGTATTTAACTTGGCTACAGTATTATCGCCTGCAACATTACGAAATGTTAATAGCTTCATATCTTGATCCAATTGTAAACCATATCAGTTATTACATGAACCATTATTGTTAATTGGTCTTTTATTGTCAATCATATTTGAACCATTTTTTAAAAAAATGGACTATTTTTTTAAATTGGATTAGAATTGGATCACAATTGTAAGAGGTGAAAGATGTTATGGAAATTGCGGTACAAGGCTTACGAAAAAAAGCAAGACATAGTAGTACAGCGCTAATACAGCATATTCGTAAACGTATAACCGATGGAACTTGGCCAGCAGGATATAGACTGCCACCTGAACGTGATCTAGTTGAACAATTTGGTATTGCTCGAAATACAATCCGAAAAGTAATGGATCAATTAGAACAAGAAGGAATAATCACCCGCCACGTGGGTCGTGGCACTTTTGTCTCAGATACCCCTTCAAGTACTAATATTGAGAAAGCTGATTCATTAATACAACGCATTCATGGCGCTAGTCCCGTTGAAGTAATGGAATTACGTATAATGCTAGAACCACAATTTGTGGAATTAGCAGCAACTCGAGCATCTAGCCGAGATTTACAACAAATTATTCATTGTTTAGAAGAAAGTGAGAAAGCTAATACAATTTTAGATTTTGAACATTGGGATGGTATGTTGCATCAAGCAATTCTGGGTGCAGCTCACAATAATCTATTAACTGATCTTTATGAAGTTATTAATGGTGTTCGTAGACAGCCAGAGTGGGAATCTTTAAAACAACGAAGCTTAACTCCGGAAAGATTAGCGCATTATCGAGATCAACATCGAAAACTTGTAGATGCTCTTAGACAAAGAGACTCAAAAGCAGCAAGTGAGGCTATTTATCAGCACTTGATAGAAGTTAGAAATAGTATGATTGGTGAAATCTAGTACTTTTAAAGTTAAACAATAACCCCATTAATTCAATATAAATCAATTTTTTATATGGATTTTTATTTACTTAAAGTAAATTGTTAAATTTGCAGTATTCGCGTGGATTGGCAAACAATATTAGTTCAGAGTAAAAGGCCCATCCACCCCCTAACTAGCCGCCTATCACGGCGCAAGCCTATAACAGGTCGATGTAAACAAAGCGACTCTATTATTCAAACCGTCCGTTATTAACACTTCATAATGCGCAAATTTTTTACTACTACCAACCTTGGTTGCCGTTGCAATTAACACTTTATCTTTCGCACCGCTCATATAGCGAATATCCGCCTGTATGCCAGTATATGGCGCATCCCCTGCATTACAAGCCATCGCAAAAGCGATATCGGCTAAAGAAAATATGACTCCACCATGCACGCCGCCCAAGGCATTCATGTGCTCGTCTTTCACATTAAGCTTGCAACGCGCTTCGTCAAAACTGCGATGCACTACTTGTACACCCAATAGCTCTGCGAATTGATCAACCGCAGTAGTTTCCATTTTTTGCACAAACGTCTCCCTACTCGTGCGAGTATTCCTTAAGTGTTATGAACCTATGTGTATTGAAATCGACTGATTAAAAGCCCTTAAACACTATCTTGTTTAATCTGATAGTTTGAAGAATTAAAGTCTTTATAGGTCAGGCGGTCATCCAACTCTGAGGTTAAAGGCTGAACTTCTTGCATTGAATTTAAGCAGCGCTGCGCAAGCTCAATGTACTCTTGCGTGCCTCTGGTTTTCCACTTTTTTTCTTGTTCTGATAAATCGCGTGCAACCTTGGCAGGACTGCCCATTGCCAATACATTTGCCGGAATAACATCTTTGGTTTTGACCAAACTATTTGCACCAATAATGGTGTTTTCACCAATTTCGGCGTAGTCCAAAATTACGCTGTTCATGCCGACCAAAACATTTTTCCCAATGCGGCAGCCATGCAAAGTTGTGCCATGCCCAATGTGCCCCATTTCCTCAACTAAAGTCACACTTTGTGGAAAGCCGTGTACGGTGCAGTTATCTTGAACATTGGCATTTTGCTTAATATGAATACGGCCAAAATCGGCACGTAATGAGGCAAATGGCCCCACATATACGCCCGCTTCAATAATCACATCACCAATTAAAACAGCAGTTGGGTGTACAAAAGCCTCTGGGCTAACCACCGGAATAACACCGTCAATACTATAACAAGGCATGATTTAACCTCTCATTTGTCGCCACCAAACCTCCAAAACGGCGCCAATAATGTGCTGTGGCATTTGGCATTGGTCCTTCTGCTGTTGCTGCAACAGACAAGAAGTATTCATCCGCAGGTTCAAATACTTTTTTATAAATGTTCATTGATAAAGTTCGTGCACTAATTGCAGGCCAGTCAGTTGGCAACAATTCAAGCGGTAATGCTGGGTCTTTCAATAAAATTCGTCGATAATAATGAATCAGCAAAGTTCGAATTTGAAAGGCCTGAACAGGTTCAAGTTGTTCGTTTTCTTGCATCAGCAACACGCCAATTTCTCTAAAAATATCGAGAAACTGTAAATATCTTTGGCGTAATTCATCGATTGGCCAGTTGGTTCTGAGCATACGACCAATGGTATCGACCGAATTATTAAAGAGCTGCAAGGTTTCGGCTTTAAACACCACCACTTGCTCACTCATATTTAAGTCAACCAACAAGCGTTGCAGTTCAATACGGTTACAACCCGGATAAGCCATTAAGTTTGTCGAAATATTGGCAAATCCTAACCATTCGAGTTCTTTCTTTAACAACGCTTTATTTTCAGTGTCGAGGCTAGACATCAGAATAAGATCCCAATAATGGTCCCATTCTTTCATCTGGTCGTTGTAAATACGTTGCTCGGCTTGTAAATAGGTCGAACGGCTCGAATCGGTAATTCGATAAAAACTGGTTCTGCCGATTTTGTCTGAACATAACCAATCATTTTTAACTAAACGAAAAACTGAGGTTCTTACAGCGCGGTCATTAAAACCAAATAGCTCTAATAACTGAATCAGGCTTGCAAGACTAATGTTTCCACCCCGATGAAGTACTGAATCTCCAAAAATTGTCGAAATAAGCGAAGTTCCACTTAAGGTTTCATTCTTTACAACAGAATCAATTATTTGCTGTATTTTTGCACTCATACTCATGTCTTGGCGTTTAGTTTCAGGGTATAGATTCTATACCCTGAATGATCTTGATGTTAAGCAATCTGACGCATATCGATTACCCGCTTTGCCTTACCTTCCGAACGAGGTAAGGTCGCTTCTGTCACAACTTCTACAGTAACGCTAATCCCAATCATGGTTTTAATGCGTTTCATCAACTCCTGAGCAAGTTGATTGGCCTGTATAGTACAGTTATGACACATCTCTGTACGAATATGCAAAGTATCCATATGGCCTTTTTTAGTCACCAAAATTTCATAATTTGGAACTAAATTCGGAACTTGCAAAATTTGCTCTTCAATTTGAGTTGGGAAAACGTTCACGCCGCGAATAATCAGCATGTCGTCACTACGGCCCACAATTTTATCCATTTTGCGCATTGCCAGATTTTCACCCGGTAGTAAGCGGGTCAAATCACGAGTACGGTAACGAATAATTGGTAAGCCTTCTTTGGTAATAGTCGTAAAGACTAGCTCTCCAAGTTCGCCATCTTTGCAGACTTCACCTGTTTCAGGGTTAATAATTTCCGGGTAGAAATGATCTTCCCAAATGGTTAGCCCTTCGCCCTCACCTAAACACTGCATCGCAACGCCCGGCCCCATCACCTCAGACAAACCATAAATATCGAGTGCTTTAATATTGAGGCGTTCTTCAATTTCACGGCGCAGTTCATTGGTCCAAGGCTCGGCACCAAAAATACCGACTTTTAAAGATGTATTACGTGCAGTACCAAATTGTTGTTCGAGCTTTTCAATAATACTCACGCAATAAGATGGCGTAACCATAATTGCAGTCGGTTTAAAGTCTTGAATAAGCTGAACTTGCTTTTCAGTTTGCCCGCCAGACATTGGAATAACTGTTGCACCTAAGCGCTCGGCACCATAATGTGCACCTAAACCACCTGTAAACAGTCCATAGCCATAAGCCACCTGAACCATATCTTTCGCGGTTAAACCTGCCATGCGTAAGCAACGCGCAACAATGTCCGACCAAGTATTAATATCTTTTTGGGTATAACCCACCACGGTCGGTTTACCCGTTGTACCCGATGATGCATGTAAACGCACAATTTGCTCTTGCGGTACGGCAAACATTCCAAAAGGATAGTTGTCTCTTAAATCCTGTTTGGTGGTAAATGGAAACTTCGCCAGATCGTCTAAAGTCACGAAGTCATCAGGATGTACACCCGCTTCATCGAACTTTTTCTTATAGACCGGACTATTTTCATATACAAAAGTCAGGGTTTGTTTTAACCGTTTAGTTTGCAGCTCTCTAAGCTCTGCAAGTGTTAATTGCTCAACATTATCCATTGTAAGGCTGTCCATCGCCTCTCTCCTCATTATGTAATTTTAAAAACCGTCTGAATTAATTTAAGTTTTCCAAAATCAGTGCGACGCCTTGTCCAACACCTACACACATCGTGCAAAGTGCATAGCGTCCACCGCGTTTTTTTAGCTCACGTGTTGCCGTAATGACTAAGCGAGTACCACTCATACCGAGCGGATGTCCGAGTGCAATCGCACCACCATTCGGGTTCACGCGTTCATCGTCATCTTTTAAACCAAGTTCACGCATACAAGCTAAAGATTGGGCTGCGAATGCTTCATTCAGCTCAATCACATCCATCTGATCTAGCGTTAAACCTGTTTGCTTTAAAATTTTCTGCACAGCCGGAACAGGACCTATACCCATATATTTGGGTTCAACCCCTGCACTTGCAATGCCTATCACGCGTGCTAAAGGTTTTAAACCATGTGTATCTGCAAATTCACGGTTTGTAATTAATACACATGCGGCGCCATCATTTACACCAGAAGCATTTCCGGCAGTCACCGAGCCACCTTCTTTTCTAAAAGGCGCTTTTAGCTTAGCGAGTGCTTCAAGTGTTGTTTCACGCGGATGTTCATCACGGTTCACCACAACTACGTTTTTCTTACGGTCTACAATCTCGACAGGCAAAATCTCTTCGTTAAAAAAACCGTTTTGTTGGGCAGCAGCGGTTTTTTGTTGGCTACGCAATGCAAACGCATCTTGGTCTTCGCGACTAATTTGATATTTTTCAGCTACATTTTCGGCAGTTTCAGGCATGCTGTCGGTGCCGTATTGTGCTTTGAGCTGCTTATTTACAAAGCGCCAGCCAATAGTGGTGTCATAAATTTCAGGTGTACGGCTAAACGCTTCGGTTGGTTTAGCTTGTACAAATGGTGCACGGCTCATTGACTCAACACCACCTGCCAACACGAACTGCGCTTCACCTGCTTTAATTGAGCGTGCCGCAAGGCCTACTGCATCTAAACCCGAAGCACACAGGCGATTGACGGTCATGGCTGGAACTGTATCAGGTAAGCCTGCCAAGAGTGTTGCCATACGTGCAACGTTACGGTTGTCTTCACCTGCTTGGTTAGCACATCCTAAAAACACTTCGTCTACCGTATTCCACGGCAAGTTCGGGTGTTTATCTTTTAAATATTTGATCGGCAATGCAGCTAAATCATCTGCACGTACTGCACTTAAGGCACCTGCGTATCGTCCAATTGGGGTACGAATAAAATCGCAAATTAAAACGTCTTCCATGTTGACTCCTGATTATGCAAATTCGGTCATATCGCGTGAATATTGGGTAGCAATGTTTTGAGTTTTCGCTACATATTGTTTGAGGTAGATACTCGCGCGATATTTTTCCTCTCCATACAGTGCATATAAATTATTTAAGGTTTGGAGCACATAAGCGCCGCCCATTTGTGTCAACCACTGGTAAGGGCCTTTAGGATAATTCACTCCATATTTCATGGCATTATCAATATCTTCCAGACTCGCAACACCATGTAAACTTGCTTCGCAGGCTTCATTAATGAGTAAAGCGATGGTTCGTAAGGTTAACAGTGCCGGATGGTCTTTAATCCACATCACGCTGATACCAAACTGTGCAAAGTAAGCCTCAACTTTAGCCAAATCACTTGCTTCACAAAGCTCGTTATGACTGAGTACTAAAGCCTCTGCGTGTTCAAAATCATGATGCCAATCCATTAAAACCACTTTACGGCTTAAGTAATGAATATTGGCAGACTCACCTTGGCTTAAACGCAAGTCGATATCATCAATTTGAAGGATATTGTCGTCGCTCGCAGATCCGCCTTTTAAACCTAAACGGGTTAAAAACGCAGGTAGCTGAGACCAAGTCCCTTTTAGCTGAATATGGGCATCAACTGGTTTGGCAACCACAGCTTGAGGCTGAAATGTCTCGTACTGATTTTTTTCGTTATAGTGATAAAAGCCTTGTTTTGACTTACGGCCCCAAGTACCTGCATCGACCAATTCTTTTTGAATGAGGCTTGGACGGTAGCGTGGCTCATAAAAAAACTCTTGATAAACGCTCTGGGTCACTGAAAAATTAACATCTTGCCCAATGAGGTCAGTGAGTTCACACGGCCCCATCGCAAAACCGCCACATTGCTTTAAAGCATAGTCTAGCTGGTCGTAGCTGGTGACTTGTTCTTGCAGTGCTCTAAAGCCTTCTGCATAAAATGGACGTGCAATTCGGTTAACAATAAAACCGGGAGTCGACTTGGTGAGTACTGGAATTTTTTTCCAATTCAACATCAAATTTTTTAGAGCCAAACATAAGCTGTTTGGTGTTTTTAAGCCTTGTACAATTTCGACCAATTTCATGACTGGCGCAGGGTTAAAAAAGTGTAAACCTACTACGCGCTCAGGATGAGCAATACCCGCCGAAATTGCAGTCACTGAAATTGAAGATGTGTTACTTGCAAAAATGGTTTTCTCACTACAAATTTCAGCGAGCTGTTTAAATAAAGACTGTTTAACTTCTTTCTTCTCAACAACAGCTTCAATCACCAAGTCGACATCACGCAGCGCTTCAATTTGATTGACCACTGTTAAATGCGCTAAGGCTTCATCAGCTTGCTGTTGTGTAAGCTTGCTCTTTTCAACCAGCTTTTTAAATGTCTGCCCTAAGCCATGAGCGGCTTGTTGCGCTTTTTGAGCGTCCAGATCATATAAAACGGTCGAGTGCCCATTAACGATCGCTAACTGAGCAATGCCGATGCCCATGGTGCCAGAACCAATAACGGCAATTCGGGCACGAGATAAGTCTAAATCTGTCATGCTTAGCGCCCTTTAAAATTTGGTTCACGTTTATTCATAAAGGCTTGTACCCCTTCACGATAATCTTCGGAACGACCCGCAATACGTTGTAAATCTCGCTCTAAAAGCATTTGCTCATCAAAAGTGTTATTGCTTGATTGATGAATCGCTTTTTTAATAAGAGATAAGCCAAATGTAGGCTGTTTTGCTAAACGTTCAGCGAGTTCAGTCACTTTTGTTTTAAGCTCGGCATCTTCTACAACATCCCAAATCATGCCCCATTCTTTTGCGGTTTCTGCTGGGAGCTTGTCACCTAACAAAGCCAATCCCATAGCACGCGCATGACCTACAGCACGTGGTAAAAACCATGTACCCGCCGAGTCTGGAACCAAACCTAAGCGGCAAAATGCTTGTACGAAGTTTGCCGATTTAGCTGCAATCACCAAATCACATGCCAGTGCAATATTTGCCCCTGCACCTGCCGCCACACCATTTACGGCGCAAATCACAGGCTTTGGCATATTTACAATCATTTTAATGAGCGGGTTATAGTAAGTTTCAATGGAATATCCTAAATCTGGAGCTTCAGCGTTTGGGTCTACTACACGGTCCCCTAAATCTTGCCCTGCACAAAAGCCGCGGCCTTCGCCACTAATCACAACACAGCGAACATCCGGATTTTTAGTCCACAGGTTTAAAACCTCAGCAACTTCACAGTGCATATCAACGTTAAAGCTATTCAGTGCTTTTGGGCGGTTAAATGTCAGGTAGCCAACACCATTTTTTTCTTCAGCAATAATATTTTGATAGTCCATCACACACCTCTAAACACTGGCTTTCTTTTCTCAAAGAAAGCGTTAATCCCTTCGTTTCGATCTTTTGTAGCCGCCAGCCAGACAAAGTTTTGACGTTCAAACTTGAGTCCCTGACTTAATGTTGTTTCATGAATACTTTTAATTGATTGTTTAATCACGCGAATCGCTAAAGGCGCTTGTTTGGCAATTTTGGCTGCAAGTTGAACTGCATATTCGACGGTTAATTCGGTCGGCACCACTTGACTGCAAATGCCATGTTGCTCTGCCTGTTTTGCCGAAATCATTTCACCTGTCATGGCCCAGCGCATGGTGAGCTGTTGCCCAACCAAGCGAGCCAAACGCTGTGTTCCGCCTGCACCCGGCAGCATCCCAAGGCCAATTTCAGGTAGTGCAAAACGGGCATTTTCACCGCAAATCACCATATCTGAATGCAAAACCAACTCAAACCCAGCGCCTAAGGCATAGCCATTGACTGCGCTAATGAGTGGCTTACTAAACGCATCAATTTTTTGCCAAAGCTTCGGGCGAATATCGAGTTGCAAAGACACGGCGTCCATTGCAGCCAACTCACTTAGATCTGCTCCAGCCGCAAAACATTGAGCATTACCCGTTAAAACCACCGCTTTGACTTGAGCATTATGTTCAGCTTCTTCGAGCAACTCGCATAAACACTGCAATGTTGCATTGTTTAAAGCATTTCTTTTTTCTGGACGGTTTAAGGTTAATAACAAAACACCGTCAGTTGCTGTGCTGGCTTTGATCAACTCTTGCATGACAGCCTCTACTCATCAAAACTCAAACGAACATTTGAGCCTTTTGGTAAGGTCTGACAGCTCAGCACATAGCCCTTTTCAACTTCATCTTCTTCAAGACTATAGTTAAGGAACATGTCAACTTCCCCAGAAAGCACCTTACAACGACAGGTCGCACACACCCCACCTTTACATGCATACGGTAAGTCAGCACCTGCACGTAAAGCCGCATCAAGAATACTTTCATCATCTTGAGCCACAGAAACAATCAGTTCACGACCATCTAAAATGATGTTGACCTTTTCTTCTTTACGGTTTGCATCCGCTTCAACACTACGTTTACGGGCTTGTCCTGTATGGAAACGTTCGGTGTGAATGCGCTCTTTGGCAATACCAAAGTTCGGCAACGTATTTTCTACGGCATTCATCATTTCGTCTGGGCCGCAGGCAAATACATGGTCAAAACTCGTTTCAAGCACTTCAAAATCAAAAAGTTGCTTAAGCTTTTCTGCATCAATACGACCGTTCATCAGTTCGCTATCATTGAACTCACGAGAAAAGATATTGATGAGTTGAAAGCGTTCTTTAAACTGATCTTTCAAATCCATAATTTGCTCGGCAAACATGGTTTGTTTCCATGAACGATTGCCATAGAGCAACGTGAATTTAGCTTCAGGTTGTTCAAACAAAACTTGTTTAACAATGGATAAAATTGGGGTAATACCACTGCCCGCAGCAACGCCTAAATAGTTTTGACCGCCCATCTTGGCTGCTTTTTGAAAAAACACACCTTGTGGTGGCATGACTTCAAGCACATCGCCCACTTTTAAATGGTCATTGGCCCAGTTTGAAAATTGACCTTGATCAATTTTTTTAACCGCAATGCTGATGTCTTCTTTACCCGCATAGCTACAAATTGAATAACAACGGCGGATTTCACCAGCTTCGGTTAAATGGCGAATGGTTAAGTGTTGACCCGGTTGAAATTGAAATTGTTCTTGTTGTTCAGGTACAACGTCAAATGCAATACAAATTGCCTGATCGGTTTGAGGCGTAATACTTTTTACTTTTAATGGTACAAATTGGCTCATGGCTGATTTCCTTATCTAAAGACTTAAATACATTTGAAGTAATCAAAAGGCTCAAGACAGTCCTGACATTTATAAAGTGCTTTACAGGCGGTAGAACTAAACTCTGTTAACAGTCGGGTATGTCGGCTTTTGCAACGTGGGCACTCAACGCCATCATTTAAGTGAACATGGGTGCCACACTGATGCGCTAACCCTTCTGGTGGTGCAATGCCATAAACTTGCAGTTTCTTTTTACCCGCTTCCGACATCCAGTCTGTGGTCCATGCTTCTGATAAATCGACCATCACTTTGACCGGTGTCAAAGCTTCTGCGGTAAATGCCTCAACAATTTGTGCTTTGAGCATATCTGTTGCTGGACAACCGCTATATGTTGGCGTTAGACGAACAATAATTTCTTGTTGATTGTTAATCTCTACACCGCGAATCATGCCCAAATCGACAACTGATAAAACCGGAATTTCAGGGTCACTTACCGTTTGTAGAACATCCCAACATTGGTCGATGCAATGACGAATCATTTGCATGGCTCACCTCCTTGTCTTACCAGGTCATTCCCGGATAAGTTCTTTGAATACATTGCATTTCAGCCAACAAATAACCTAAATGCTCGGTATGCAATCCTTGTTTCGCACCACGGCGATAAGCACCGTTCACGGCAACATTTAATTCAAAGCGCTTAAGCTCATCTGCAATGGTTTGGTTCCATTGTTCTTTTTCATTTGAAAAATCTGGAATCACACCTTGTTCGACTAATGCTTGTTCATCTGCATTAAGTTCAAATAACTCAGCGGTAAAGCGCCATAAATTATTTAATCCGTCTTGCACACGTTGATGTGCTTCATCTGTGCTTAAACTTAAACGTTCCATCCAGCTTGTCGAAAAGCGGATGTGATACTTCACTTCTTTTAAAGATTTGACAGCAAGCGCACTTAATTCAGGAAGTGAGCTTTGCGTTAAAGCCGTAAATAAATGAAGATGGTAATGGTCCATCAACCATTGGCGTACAATCGTTTGTGCAAAGTCACCATTGGGTTGTTCGCACAACAATAGGTTTAAAAACTCGCGTTCTGTACGGAAATACGCAAGTTGGTCTTCATCACGTTGAGCTTCATCATATTGACCAGCCAACGTTAAAAAGTTTCTTGCTTGACCTAACAAGTCCAAGCCGATATTGGCTAAGGCAATATCAATTTCTAGCTCAGGTGCATGCCCGCACCATTCAGCCAAACGCTGAGATAAAACCAGTTGGCTGTCACCAATATGTAATAAGAATTTAGATAAAACTGAATGATTCATTTGCCACTCCCCTTACATGTGCTCAATGCCATCTGGGATATGGTAAAAAGTCGGATGACGATAAACCTTGTCTAGAGAAGGATCGAAAAATTCAGCTTTTTCATCTGGCTGTGATGACTTAATGAGTTCTGAACGAACCACCCAAATGCTAATTCCTTCATTACGGCGCGTATAAACATCACGAGCATGTTGTAGTGCAATTTCATCATCCGGTGCTCTTAAGCTGCCTACATGACGGTGGCTTAAGCCTTGTTTACTACGTACAAATACTTCGTAGAGCGACCAGTTGTTTTTATCTTCCATTTTGATTTCCTCAAATTTTTCCATAAATCTTGTTAAGCCACTTTGTTCGCTTCAAGCTGCTGTTTTTTCGCGTAGACTACTGCTGCATCACGAACCCATTTACCGTTTTCCCATGCTTTACGACGAGCTTCGATACGCTCGTGATTACATGGCCCACGTCCGGCAATCACTTCATTAAATTCGTGCCAGTCAATCTCACCAAACTCATAGTGGCCTGTTTCTTCATTGAACTTTAAATCTGGGTCCGGTACTTCCAAGCCAAGTTGCAACACTTGCGGTACGGTGTTATCGACAAACTTTTGACGTAATTCATCGTTACTAAAACGTTTGATTTTCCACGCCATGCTTTGTGCGCTGTTTGGAGAATGCTCATCACTTGGACCAAACATCATCAGTGCTGGCCACCAATAGCGATTTACCGCATCTTGTGCCATCTGTTTTTGTTCTGGCGTACCGTTTGCCAAAGCCATCATCGCTTCAAAACCTTGACGTTGATGGAAACTTTCTTCTTTACAAATACGTACCATCGCACGTGCATATGGCCCATATGAAGTACGGCAAAGCGCAACTTGGTTCACAATGGCTGCCCCATCGACAAGCCAACCAATTGCAGCCACATCTGCCCAAGTCAAAGTTGGATAGTTAAAGATTGATGAGTATTTCATTTTTCCATCAATCAACTTTTCCATCATGTCATCACGGTCAGCACCTAAGGTTTCTGCTGCACTGTATAGATATAAACCATGACCCGCTTCATCTTGTACTTTCGCCAGTAAAACCGCTTTACGTTTTAAAGTTGGTGCGCGAGTAATCCAGTTTCCTTCAGGCAACATACCTACAATTTCAGAATGGCCATGTTGCCCAATTTGACGAATCAATGTTTTGCGGTAGGCATCGGGCATTTGATCCTTAGCCTCGATCGTAATTTCATTGGCAATATTTTGTTCAAATTTCTGGTAATTGTTTTCCATTCTTTCATTCCCTGTAGGTATCACCCTTGAATCTATTTTTCGATACACTAAAAACAAAGTCAATCACTTTTTTAGTATCAAATTAAATCCAACCGATAAACAATGAATAAATATTTGAAATTAATAAACATTAATTAAAAACAAAAAATCTTTTTACGTTTACAAATCAAAATAAAGTTGACTTTTAGACAAATTAATCTGAAATTATGAATCATATTTTTGCAATTTTTATAATTGATGTATCAAATAAAAAAGGAGTTTGGTCATGCTTGAACAAGCACACCTAGAAGGAACCTCAACTGACACAGATTTTCAGCAGTCTGAGCATCAACTGCCTCATCTTGCTTCTTCTGTCTATGGAACATGGCATTCGACGAGTGAAGAACTGCGCCCTGTTTATCATGCTATTACAGGTGAACCGATTTATGCCGTAAGTAGTCATGGCATTGATATGAAACGTGTTGTTCAATATGCCAAAAAAAATGGTTCAGAACTGGCTAACTGGACGTTTCACCAACGTGCCAATGCATTAAAACAAATTGCCCAACATTTACTTGAGCGTAAAGAAGAGTTCTACAAACTTGCTTATGCGACAGGCGCAACTCGTAAAGATGCATGGATTGATATTGAAGGTGGCATCCAGACATTATTTGCTTATTCGAGTCTGGTTCGTCGTGAACTCAATGACGAAAAAATTATTACCGAAGACAACTGGATTCAACTCTCTAAAAATGGAACTTTCGGCGCTAAACACATTTTAAGCCCAAAAGCAGGTGTTGCCGTTCACATCAACGCATTTAACTTCCCAATTTGGGGAATGCTTGAAAAAATTGCACCGACGCTACTTGCAGGTGTGCCATGTATTGTAAAACCTGCAACCGATGGCTCTCAATTAACTCAAGCTGTTGTAAAAGCCATTGAAGAAGCACATGTATTACCAAAAGGCTCGCTACAACTCATTTGTGGTCAGACTTATGACTTGTTCGACCACTTAAGCCCTCAAGACTGTGTTACGTTTACAGGTTCTGCTTACACAGGCCAAAAACTGCGTAACCACCCTCACCTCAATAAATATTCAATTCCATTTAGCATGGAAGCCGACTCGGTAAACAGTGCAATTTTAAGCCCTGAGGCAAATGAAGAAACTGTCGATTTATTTGTGCGTGAAGTCTTCCGTGAAATGACCACAAAAGCAGGCCAAAAATGTACTGCGATTCGTCGTGCATTTGTTCCTGAAAACTTGTTAGCAACTGTGCAAGAAAAGCTAACTGCCAAACTTGCTAAAGTTGTAGTGGGTGACCCGCAAAAAGAAGAAACCACCATGGGGGCTTTAGCGAGCATAAAACAAAAATATGACGTTGCAGAAAAAGTTGCTGAACTCAGCAAAGACGCAAAAATTGTTTTTGGTGGCAATGATAGCTTTACATTTAATGCAGACCATCCTGAAAAAGGCGCTTTTTTCGCTCCAACTTTATTGCTCTGTGAACAACCTTTACAAGCGACGAATGTTCATACCACAGAAGCTTTCGGTCCGGTGTGTACCCTCATGCCATACAACAACATTGAAGAACTAGCTGACCTTGTTTCACGTGGTGAAGGTAGCTTAGTGGCTTCAGTCGTTAAAAATAACGATGAGAATATTGAGCAGATTATTCAAAAAATTGCACCTTGGCATGGGCGTGTGCATGTACTCGATACAGAATCGGCAAAAGAAAGTACAGGACATGGTTCACCACTGCCTCATCTTGTGCATGGCGGCCCTGGCCGTGCAGGTGGCGGTGAAGAGTTAGGTGGTATTCGCGCGGTTAAACACTATATGCAGCGCACTGCAATTCAAGGTTCTCCAAATAGTTTGACGCAAATTACCCACTCATGGACTGCTGGCTCGAAAGTTAACGAAGACCGCGTACATCCATTTAAAAAGTCTTTTGATGAGTTAGTGATTGGTGAACGTTTATTAACGGCGCGTCGCACCGTAAGCGAAGCAGATATTGTTAACTTTGCTGGTTTAAGCGGTGACTATTTCTATGCGCATACCGACAAAATTGCAGCTGCCGAGTCTTTCTTTGGTGAGCGTGTTGCACATGGATATTTCATTGTGTCTGCCGCAGCAGGTCTATTTGTAGATGCAGCACAAGGCCCTGTGATTGCCAATTATGGTATGGACAACTTACGTTTTGTTGAACCAGTTAAAATTGGTGATTCGATTCAGGTTGAATTGACCTGTAAGCAAAAAACACCTAAGCCACAAAAAGACCCATCTCAGCCTGCGCATGGCGTTGTGGTATGGGATATTAAAGTCAAAAACCAACGTGGTGAACTTGTCGCAACTTATGACATTTTAACTTTAGTTGCTCGCGAGGCTTAATGTTTAAATTGAGATGGGGTACCTCGTCCCCATCTCTTTTTTTTAGCACTCAATTGCGTTAACAGCGAGACCACCTTTTGAAGTCTCTTTATATTTCTCAGACATATCTCTGCCTGTTTCTTTCATGGTCTGAATCACTTTATCTAGCGTGACAAAGTGTTCATCGTCATCATGAAGTGCCATTTGGGCTGCATTAATGGCTTTTACGGCTGCAATTGCATTTCGTTCAATACAAGGCACCTGAACCAAACCACCAATCGGGTCACACGTTAAACCCAAATTATGTTCAAGCCCAATTTCAGCCGCATGTTCCACTTGCTCAGGTGATGCTCCTAAAATTTCGGCTAAACCCGCCGAAGCCATCGCACATGCCGAACCGACTTCGCCCTGACACCCTACTTCTGCACCAGAAATAGAAGCATTGAGTTTACATAAAATGCCAACGGCTGCTGCACTTAAAAAGAAACGAACCACTTTATCTTCGGAAAAGTCTTTAGAGAAAGTCACGTAGTAATATAAAACTGCCGGAATAATTCCTGCTGCCCCATTTGTGGGTGCCGTCACTACTCGACCGCCAGCAGCATTTTCCTCATTTACCGCTAAGGCAAATAAATTGACCCATTCCATCGCATGGAAAGTCGTCACAATCAGGTTTGAGTTTTTCTTATTTAATAACTTATCGTGAATTTTTTTAGCCCGACGTTTTAAGTTTAATCCGCCCGGTAATATGCCTTCATTAATTAATCCGTTGTGAATACACTGCTGCATCACTTTCCAGATTTCCATAATCTTGCTACGAATCTCAGCCTCACTACGCCAGCTTTTTTCATTTTCAAGCATTAACTCGCTCACTGATAAATGATGAGTTCTACATAAGCTTAAAAGTTCAGCCGCACTGTGAAATGGATATGGAACCTTAACGTCGTTTGTTTCAGTTTGGGTGTGTGCTAATTGTCTTTGGCTAACAATAAAGCCACCACCAACCGAATAGTAAGTTTCTGCATATAAAATTTCTTGAGCCTCGTTATACGCAATCAACTCCATTGCATTGGGGTGATAAGGCAAAGAGTCATCTAAAAAAAGCACATCATGCTTATAGTCAAAAGCAATACTCTTTTGCCGATGAAGCTGGATGGCGTTATTTTCTAGAACATCTTCAATCAAGCTTGTACTTACTTGGGTATCAATATGTTCAGGGTCAAAACCCATTAAACCTAACAGAACAGCCTTGTCTGTCGCATGACCGACACCCGTTGCCGACAGCGAACCGTATAACTTCACCTGAACTCTAGCTGTTGCTTGTAAATCGTTTTGCTTCAATAAATCATCCACAAAACTGTATGCCGCTCGCATGGGTCCAACTGTATGGGAGCTAGATGGGCCGATGCCAATTTTAAAAAGATCAAATACACTAATAAACACGTGGTCCTACCTTCGATTCATTATTATTCGTATGTTCGTCATTATTGTGTCCTTTCGGATAGCTCTAAAATTATCATTAAGCCAAGTACAAATCACGAATAACTCTTCGGCAGTAGCACAAAAAGACAACGGTTGAACAATCACGATAAATAACTTTGTTCACAGCCATAACTTTTGTAGTTTTTATTAACAAATATAAATGTATTAGCGCCTCCTTCCTTAAAACAAGTACAGGAAGTTGTACAAATAAAAAACTACAAATATTAGCCATTAGTCGCACCTCCCTATTTTTATTCATTTTTGCTGGTAAAGTGCTTTACATGGTTTGATACAACCTACTTAACTCAGATGCATAATTCACCTGTTCTTGCATCTGATGTTTTTCTGCCTCTAGTCCGCTAGGGGCTTTTTTTATTATTGATTTAAATACTGATATATTAAATTTCTAGACATAATTAAAGACAAGAAAAATGGATCGAGTATTCAAATTAAGTGTTTTAAGTTGCCCGGTTTTATTATTAAGTGGTTGTATTGGTTGTTATAACCCGACAGGCTGTAGCCGTGATGATTCGCCTTATTTCTATACAACACAAATAACTCAAATCAAAGGTGTAACAGTTCCTGTTGGAACAAAACTGGTTTATAAATCTCAAAAGTCCAAACAGAAAGATGAGCAAACTGCACCACTTAAAGAAGAACATATAACAGGAATAAAGCTACCGAAAGATACGGCTATACTTTGGGGAGGAATGCCTACCAATCATCTCCTTCAGTTTGCTAATCCCGAAATGCAAGGATTTACAGCCTACCGAGCACAAGAAGCTCCAGCTGTATATTCCAATCAATTTTTAAAACTCTGGAAAGAATGTGATAGTGATTTAGATATCTCGATCAAGAATGCAAATGACTGGAGCTTTAATCCTGCAAATATGAAAATTATTGGATGCGGAATTAACTATCAAGAAAGAGCTTCATACAACACCAACAATCCAAGCCAAGACAAAGTGGATATTTTTCTCATCAAAATTAATCAGGCTTTACAGAAGCTGCCACAACAAAAAGAGTATCCCGTTATCCATTATTCCGAAAATTAAAGTAAAAAAGCCTGCATTTTCAGCAGGCTCTTTTCTTTAAAATTTGATTTAGCAAACTTTAATTAAACATATTAACCACAGGTTGCCTGAGTAATTTTCTTAGAAGCAGGATCAATAGTAACTGTAACTCGGTTTGTACGATAATCCATAGTCATTGGTTGACCTGGAGCCACTTTGCGCACAATTTCTGATTTAGTTTTTTGTTTAATTTGATCATCAGTAAGGCCAGATTGACCCACTAATTTTTGAGCTTCTTCTGCTACACAGTTTGCTTGATTATCACGGAATAATTTCCATTCTTCCACGACTTGGCCGTTTGGTAAATGACAATACCCAACCTGACCATTTGCTTCATTTCTAATTTCTAATTTCCCACCTTGTTCAACACAATATTGACTAGCTGGGTTTGGTGAACCAATTTTTGGTGGAGTTGAATCTTTATGTTGTACAGATGAACAAGCCGTTAACGAAACAAGCGCTAAGCCAAGAAAGATAATTTTTTTCATAAATTTTTGCTTCTTAATAAAAAAACTAAAGATATCAAAAAAATTCATGTTTCATGTGTCTTGTTTACAATAAAAAACTCACTTGGGAGTTCTACTCACCATTTCTTTAATTAATTGGAATTTAAGATTTTCCTTTCTAAAAATAATTATCAAAATATTGCGATCATGGCCTTTCCAAAATTCGTGCTCCAGATCCGTCTTGCCCTAAAACATCTTCAGGATTTCTTAATGGACATTGCTCTAATGATAAGCAACCGCAACCAATACACCAGTCCATTTCATCCCGTAACCTCGTTAATTTTTGAATACGATCATCGAGATCTTTTCGCCAATGGCTTGATAACTCTTTCCACTGTTTAGCTGTTAATTTGCTCCCCATAGGATATGCGCTAAGAGCCTCTTTAATTTCATTTAAAGGAATTCCTACTCTTTGAGCAACTTTAATAATCGCAATATATCTTAAAACGATTAAGGGAAAACGGCGCTGATTACCATTGGTTCTTATACTTTTTATCAGCCCTTTCGTCTCATAAAAATGTAGGGTCGAGACAGGAACTCCACTCCTTTTTGCAACTTCACCCACAGTCAAAACTCGACTAGAGTCAGCTTTTTTATTTTCACTTATCATGATTAACCTCAACTTTACTCGAGGTTTATAAAAGAGCATCTTTACTTTGTCAAATAAAAATCCAAACACCTTAACTGCTAAAAACCACTTTTATGAGCTTATCTGTCTTGGCTTTTCTATAAGCTCTATAAGCGCTGTGAAAATAAATTTGATACGATTATTAATTCAATTAAATTTTAGAAATTAATTTTGTAGGGTACATGGACACCCGCAAATCCAAAACATGTTATAAACAAAAGGCATTGGTGCTCCTAATGGATAGACCTTAGCTTGTTCGATCTTATAAGTTTTTTTACGTGACTCAATGTGAAGTATATTATCATAGCGAGCAACTACAATTCCCTTTTTATATAATTTTTTCCGTTCATTCTTTGCATCAAATTTATATACCAAAAAGTAAACTTTTTCTCCTACACTGATCTTTGAATGATTAACCATAATGTAACCATTACAATACTTACATTGCCAATCTTTCATATCTCAAATAATCACACACTTAAATTTAAAAACACATCGAATTTTATAGTATAGATTTATTAAAGCTACAAATCTAAAGAAATAATTTAATTGAAAAAATAAGGTTTATTTGTGACAGACATCACAATAAAAACATAAAAAATTTAAAATTATATCTAGAAACATCAATCACTTACCTAGCTGTTTTTTAGTATTATTATTTTAAAAAATATTAAATTTATCTATATTTTATATTACTATATAGTATTTCGGTTAATAAATTTAAAAGCACCTATATAAATAATTTTAATATTTAATAATCTAATTATTTCATTACATTCAACTAAACCAAAAAATAAAGTAATAAATAAATTTTAAGATATTAAATTAATTTCATGTTTAATTGAAAATAATTCAGTTCACATTATACAAAATAAAAATATATAATTATTAGAATTGCAATTTAATTTTTTATTATGTCAACTCAACGTTTAAAATTAGAACTCCCATCTGGACATGATCAATTATTACTTCATTCTTGCTGTGCTCCTTGTTCAGGAGAAGTTATGGAAGCATTAATTGATTCTGGAATTAAATTTTCAATATTTTTTTATAATCCTAATATTCATCCGGTAAAAGAATATCTCATCCGTAAGGAAGAAAATATTCGTTTCGCAGAAAAGCATAATATTCCATTTATCGATGCCGATTATGATACGGATAATTGGTTTGCTCGAGCTAAAGGTATGGAAGATGAACCAGAACGCGGTATTCGTTGTACCATGTGTTTCGATATGCGTTTTGAACGAACTGCCCTTTATGCACATGAACACGGCTTTAGTCTCATCAGTAGTTCGTTAGGAATTTCTCGTTGGAAAAATATGGCTCAAATTAATGATTGCGGAATTCGAGCAGCATCCAATTATCCAGATATTCAATATTGGGATTATAACTGGCGAAAAAATGGTGGCTCTAGTCGAATGATTGAAATCAGTAAGCGAGAGGAATTTTACCAACAGGAATATTGCGGTTGTGTATATTCTTTACGTGACACCAACCGTTGGCGTATGAGTAATGGTCGAGACCGAATTAAACTAGGTGTTAAGTTTTATAGTAATGCCATGGAAGAAGATTAAATCCTATTCTCCTTAAAAAATTAATTCATTCTAAGCTATATTTATTCCTAATAAAAAGAGGCCACATCTGGAGAATGTGGCCAAAAGGTGTACTGTACTGAGCTTTGATATTATTAGAATAATGAAGTTAGCTTAAAATAAGATTAATAAATCTTTTAAATTTAAATTTTTTAAAATTTCATCAAATATTTAAATCGAATAAATACTTTGCCCTTCTCATTAAAAATAAAATCACTCTAAAATCCAGATATAATTTTGAAAAGTTTAGCTATTTTACTTTTTGATACTGATGGCTAGTCTCTTAATATTTTCCACCATTTCCTCAGGTTGATGTGCAGCATAGCCTAACATAACTGCTGCTTTTTTCGACTCAAGTTGACAATATCTTGATAGAGGTTGAATCTCCAAATCTAATGCCGAGCAATGAGAAATAAACTCCTGCTCTGTCCATGGTGCTTTTAACCAACATATAAGATGAATGCCTGAATCTGTTGGCTGAACATCGAGTACTTCTGAAAGGTATTCATTAATAGCGTTAATCAATACTTGTTGACGCTCATAGCATGCTTTTCGAACTTTACGTACATGTCGAGCATAGTGGCCTTGTTGAATGAATAAAGCTAAAGCGACCTGCTCTAAATATGAACTTCGTACATCAGTATAGTATTTAGCTGCACTAAAGGTTTCAATTAATGCTTCAGGTACAACCATGAACCCTAAACGAAACTCCGGGAACATCATTTTGGTAAAAGTGCCAGAATAAATGACTCTTTGCTGCTGATCTAAACCTTGTAGTGCTTGAATTGGGTGAGTGCCATAGCGAAACTCACTATTATAATCGTCTTCAAAAATCCATTTTTCTTGTTTGTTTGCCCAATCTAATAAAGCAAAACGGCGAGCTAAACTTAAAGTTCCCCCTAAAGGAAACTGATGTGAAGGTGCTGTATAGACCAGTTTGCTTTTGAAGTAATGATCAGTAATTTCAGAAATTTGCATTCCCTCCTCATCACTCTCGATCAAATTTATCTGAGCGCCAAAACTTCGAAAAATCTTAAAAGCTGCATCATATCCCGGCTCATCCAAACACACTTCATCATTTGCTTGAACTAATGCATAGGCTGTTAAATGAATAGCTTGCTGCGTTCCGTTTACGATAATAATTTGCTCTTCGTTGCAGTTTAGCCCTCGGGTGGAGCGAACATATTCAGAAATTGCCTGACGCAAAGGTAGATAGCCACGTGGGTCGTAAAATTGACCAAGCTGATAATACGACTGCCGCCAAGCTTGCGTTAATAACTTGCCCCACAGTTGATGAGGAAATAAATCAATACAGCCTACCCCTACATGAAACATCTTTTTCTTTTTACTTAACCATGACTGCTTTCGCCATGAATCCAATAAAGCTTCAATATTCGGATTAATATTTAAGGAACGATGAGTATTTTTAGACGTTTCTTTTGAATTTTTTTGAACGTGTATTAACTGATCTGGCACAACCTCAGCAACATAGGTACCCGAACTTGGTTTAGTAAATAAATATCCCTCATCCAGTAATCGTTCAAGAGCCGCCAATACAGAATTCCTTGAAATTGACATCATCTCTGCCAAAGCACGACTTGAGGGTAATTTTGTTCCGGCAGTCAGCCTTCCATCTAAAATTGCATCACGCAAAGCCGTATATAATCCATCTTTAATCTGGCCTTTTGGCAAAATTAAATGTGGAAAAGATGCAGAAATTGGAGCGGCCATATCAAAACTGGTACTGTGAAAAATATCAAAAGTGTACCTTATAAAAATACCACTATCAAAACTACACTCTAGTTGTCGATTTTTTATTACTTTAAAACAGAGTGTAATTATTATGCAAAATCAAGGTCTTCAAATCGTTCCTGTTCAGCAGCAAGATTATTCACAATGGGAAAAATATTGGCTTGCTTACCAAAATTTTTATCAAGTGAATTTACCCCTTCATGTCACAAAAGTAACATGGGAACGTTTCTTCGATGAGAATGAACCTATGTACTGTGCCGTTGCTAAACAAGGTGAGCAGGTTTTAGGAATTGTGCATTATGTTATTCATCGTTCAACATGGGCAAAAAATAATTACTGTTATCTAGAAGACCTCTATGTTTCACCTGAAGTTCGTGGACAACACATTGGTAAGCAACTCATTGAATATGTGCAGAAGCAAGCTATCGAACACAACTGTGACCGTTTATATTGGCATACTCAAGAAACCAATCTAACAGCGCAAAAGCTTTATGACTGGATTGCACAAAAACCAGGAGTTATTCAATATCGTATGCCTTTGAACTAAAAAAGTGAAAACACCAAAAGCTGGAGTGCTTTTGGTGTTTAAGTTTTACTGCGAATACACTTAATCACTTTGTCATTAATAGTTGAGCATTGATTAAACGCAGCAAAATGCTTGAGCTCTTGTTCTAGTTCGAAGAAGAAGAGCTCCTTATTTTTTACTGTTTTTTCTATATGCAGGCTAATCACTTCTAACTCTTTGATAGAACGATGCGCTTTACAATCTACTCGGCCTACTAACTCGTCTTGATATAGGATCGGCAAGCAAAAATAACCATATACTCGTTTAGCCGCTGGTACATAGCATTCAATGCGGTAATCAAATTCAAATAAGGAAGCTAGACGGTCACGATGAATAAGAGAATTATCAAAAGGCGATAGTATTTTTAAACCAAAATCAGTACTAACCTTTTGTTCCATTGCAGCAACATCAACATATAAAGTTTGACCATTCTCAAGTTTAATTGCTGATACAACACCTGCGTCAATATGTTCTTTCAGAACGACACGCATAGTTTCTTTTAAATCATTTTTCTTTAGATGAACTAATTGTTTCCATGTAAATGCACCATGTGCTCGAAGCGTATTATTAAATAAATACTGCGCATATTCATAAAGCGTAGGCATACTTAAATCAATATTTTCAGGCAAGCAGCGCTCGGTCAAATCAAAGACCTTTTCCATTCCGTTACGCTCACAGATCATCAGGTCACCCTGCATATATAACTGCTCAAAAGCACGGCGGCCTGGTCCGGTATTCCACCAGTTTCCCAAACTCTTTTTATTATTTTTATCAATATCACGTAGACGAATTTTTCCTTCAGCACGAACACGTGCCAAAATTTCATTCATAAGGTGTTGATCACCTCTATTGAAATAACGGCTTTCACCTTTCCTAACAGACATCATGGCAGGCAATGCATAACGATAATCTTTCATAGGAAGATAAGACGCTGCATGATACCAATATTCAAAAATCTGCCGCTCACCAACCAAACTATTGAGATGCCTTAACTCATAATCAGGTACTCGGCTCCACAATATATGGTGATGAGCTCGCTCTACAACCGATATGGTATCAATCTGCACATATCCTAAATGCTCAATAGCCTGTAAGGTTCCATCCACGCCTTTTGCAAATCGACTGGTTTTTCCTAAGCCTTGATTAAATAAAGTGAGCTGTTTCAAAGAAGAAGTCATAGAAATCAAATATTGTTGTATTCATTTAGAAGCTGAAATTTTCAGTACTATCGTATCACTATTTCCTCATTTGCTTGTGATTTAGAATCGGTAATTCTTTATAAAAAGAATCTCGACTAACTCAACATTTTACAGACTCATCTTAAAATAACTTTTAGGAGCTAATCTAATCACTAAAACAACGACTAATATCACACTGGCTAAATGAAAAAGCCATCCTGCTTTATAAGCCCCCGTAAGATCATGCAAAATCGCAATAATCCACGGCGGGATTGCTGCCAGTAAAAAACCACCACCCTGCATCAATGCAGATAAAGCCCCTGCATGAATCGGATCATCAAAATGGTCTAATGCAACGATAAGCGTTAACGCAAAACATCCTCCCAAACCTACGCCCAAACAAATTGCCCAAAGTATAGAGGCAAAATCAGGCATAAAAGCCATTCCAGAGAAACCGACTAGCTGCATTGCTAACGTAAACCATAACCATGGACGTCGATCTTTATATTTCCTAGCTAAAACAGGCAAAATTAGCGCTGAAGCTGCTTGGCTAAAGGCCAGCAAAGCGAGTAATTTTCCACTTTGTGCTGCACTCCAACCCTGATCTTGAAAAGAAGGTGCCAACCACGCTACTACGGACGAGTAGCCACCATTTACAAGTCCAAAGCACATCATTAATAACCATGTTCGAGGTTGATTTAACAACTTGCGTACAGGCGCATGATGAATGGATGAACTAACTTTTATAGGTAAAAAGACAAGCGCCAATATAAATGCAAATAAAGCTGGAATAGCAAAAAAAGCCAGTCCAATCGACCAAAGGCCCGTTATATTTGAAACTACAGGCGCTAACCATGCACCTAAGGCACCACCGCCCATGAGCATAGCCGAATAAAGCCCCATCATCGGACCAGTATATTGGCTAAATTCTCGTTTAATCATGCCTGGAAAAGCCGCTTGTATCATCGCAACGCCAAATCCAATTACTATTGCACTAAGAATTAATCCTTCACATGTAGGCAATAAAAATCGGGCAGCACATCCCGCACAAATGGCAAGTAATGCACCAAGAATCGCTTTTCGTTCGCCCACATAGTTCTGCAATATTGAGCCAACAAATGCAACAAGCCCCATAAGCATCATCGGTAGCAAAGTAAGTAGTGCCATTCCTTGTAGGCTTAAGCCAGTGGCTGTTCGAATATTTGCAATTAACGGTCCAATACTTGTTATAAATGGTCTTAAATTAAGGCCAACTAAAGCCACAGTTACAATGAGCATCGGCTGGGTCAAAAAAGCTCCAGGCTGCTTCATTATTTTGAACCTGAATGATTGGCTTGATAATTCTTCCAATGCGCATAAAGATCAGTGCGGTTTTCAACTCTGATCGGTATATATTGAATTTTCATTGATTGCTCAGCAAAGGGCTTGGCAAGCTCAATATATATTTCAGCTGTAGACAAACCAAATGGTGTTCCGTCTTCATTAGAATAAGCATAGCTCACGGACTTTATACCGACCAAACGCATTGCAGCCATACACATTGGGCATGGATGTCCACTTGCATACACAGAACAGCCTTCTAGGTTGGCAGATCCTAAAACTTGACTGGCTGCACGAATCGCCAGTAATTCAGCATGTGCGGTTGGGTCATTCGTTACCAGAATCTGATTTACGCCTGAAGCAATAATTTCTCCATTCTTTACAACCACAGCACCAAATGGCCTGCCACCTTTTTCAATATTTTTATAGGCAAGCTCAATCGCCTTACGTAAAAACTGTTCACCTTTTTCCATCACATACTCTCACTTTCTATTTTGCACCAGCTGCAAGAAGTCTTTTTTCAATTTCGCGATATCCTCGTGACCGCGCATGGTGTAAGGGAGTTATGCCGTCTTTATCAGCCAAGTTCGGATCAGCACCTGCCTTTAATAAAAGCTCTACAATATGTTGATATTTGGGTTCTCCATTTCCCAAAATGATGGCCTCAAGTAATGCTGTCCAACCCAAATTATTCACATGATTAACATCTACACCGGCCGCAATTAATGTACGGACTGTTTCAACATGGCCTCGTTCCGCTGCTGGAATTAGCGCAGTTCCACCGTAACGGTTAATACTTTTTAAATCGGCACCATGCATGAGTGTCATTCTTAGAATTTTTAAATATCCCTGTGCACCAGCATATAAATATGGACTGTCTTGAATATTGTCTTTTGCATTTACATCGGCACCAGCCTCTATCAGCATATGAGCAGCATGTATATTATTTGCTCTTGTAGCGACCATCAAAGCAGTCGAACCAGTTTCATCTCGCTCATCAATTAAAGCTTTTTGAGATAAAATTTGTTTGATAGATTGTGTGTCATTATTTATCACTGCTTGATGTAAAGGATACTCACCTATTGCATTCGTCATATTTGTAAAACCCAAAGCCCCTAATGCGACGATCAGATTCATCCATATTAGTGACTTACGCATGTTGGTCTCCTAATAAAAACTTATGGCAAAACATTTTGCAATTAGAATAAGCTTCACCAAAAGTATTTGGAAATTAAATTATTTAATCAATAGTATTAAGATTATAAATACTTATCTTATCGGCTTTTAATTGTGGCGGTACCTAATATGTTTGATCCTCGCCTTTTACGTGCTTTCGTCACTATTTTTGAAACTGGTGGTTTTACCGCAGCTGCCGATCGATTACACCTGACTCAATCAACAGTTAGTCAGCAGTTAGCACGACTTGAAGAATCTGTCGGTCATGCCCTTATAGATCGGACAGCGAGACCTTTCAAATTGACGGCATCTGGAGAGTATCTAATTGGTTATGCGCAAAGGATTTTAATTCTCCAACAGGAAGCTGAGGCCCTACTTAAAGATCCAACAGGAAGTATTCCCATTCGTATTGGTTTACCAGAAGATATGATGAGTCAAGCAATGGCCGAAGTTTTTGGTATATTTGCCAAAGAGCATCGTTCCATTCGTTTAGACGTAACCTCTGGCTTGAGTCGCAACTTAACAGAACGTTATCGGAATGGTGAGTTCGATATTATTATTGTCAAAGAACCTGCTGCTAGTGCTGATCACCACGCTACATTCCCAGAAGAAATGGCATGGTTTGAAAGTTCGAATTCAACAACTGAATGGTCTGATCCCATAAGTTTAGTGACCTTTCCTCAAGGCGGACTTTATCGGGACGAAATGTTCGCAACGTTAGAGCGCGAACGGCGACGTTGGTATATTGCCTTTACGGGTAGTAGCCTAGAAAGCGTGTTAGTCAGTGTTGAAACAGGATTAGGATTATCTTTATTGCCTGTAGCTACGACCAATGGCCGGAGAGTACGTCGATATGATGCATTAGGAGCTGTGCCGCCTATGACCGTTTCAATTTACACATGGGAAAAAGCTGGGATAATTTCCCAGCTTATAGATAAAATGACGACTGTTTTACAAGAACGTTTTCAATCCTCAATCAATATTTAACTTATATCATTCGAACTTTCAGCAATCAGTTTTTCTGCCATTTCTTGAGTTTTTCTTAAGCCTGGCATACGGAACTCGGTATGCCCATAATCTTGGATAGATTTCCAACGTCCACCCCAAGTCAAACCAACCGATTCGGCGACTTGACCATATAATCGATAGCCTTGCATTGCCCACGGATCTCGCTCAGAAATAACCACTTTCCCATTTCGCTTAAATGCTACATCAGCAGCTAAACCAAATTGGTGATAGCTTTGATAACCCCTCGCTCTAGTCGTATTTGGATTGCCCGCCAACATATTCTGACGTGCTGGGCTACGATAGCCTTCTAATAGAACCAACTCATAACCATACTGTTCTTTCATGATTTTAAAGACCATGAGTAAACGCTGTTTATAACGTGGGTTCATTTTGTCCCATTTACGATCAACTAAATTTGTATCCAAAATAGCTCGACCATCGAAACTGGCGTTATCAATCGGTGAAGAATTAATAGCTCCACTATTTTGAGACGAATATTGCTGCTCTAACTGCGTCGCCTCAACAATTGCGGCTTCAATTAGGCTTTCATCTACTTCTGGCGGTGGCGATAATATTTCACCATTTAAAAGTGCATAGATTTGAGGATCTGTTTTTTTCAGATATTCAGCTTCAATTCGGGTTGAACTAATCGGACGAGTAAAAGCAAAAACTAATATACTGGCAAACAAGAAAAAGCCTGCAATTACAATCCACCATTGCTGTAAATGCCAATGAGATTGTAATTTTTCAGGAGCAGCTGCCTGATTCATGGTTTGAGCAAATTGTTTAACCTGATTAAGCTGTTTACGCCCTTGGGGCAGTAATGACAAAACAAAATCTTTGCTTCTACTCCTGAGTTCATAAGACATTAAAAACGCTAAACCAATTGCCAAACATGTAAAGCAAAAGAATATGAGAAAGATCATCATCAGTTCATTAATTCACGGCAAAAGGACTTCGTGTAATTTTAATATCTACCGATGCCTTAGGCGGCTCAACCTCAGGTTCTGGTTCGGCTGGAGCTTTACTCTCAACTACGGGTTTAGCCTGCGCCACTTGTTGCTGCTGCGGCTTACTCACAGGTTTTTGCTGAGCTGGCTGTATTTTGGGTTGAGCCGCTTTAGCTGCACTCGTCTGTAGTTGAGGCACAACCTGAACTTTCTTTTCACCTGTTAGCTGTTCATCAAATGGTGAAACTCGTTGTTCATTCGTAGCAACAGGTTTATGTGGAACAGGTTTAAAAATATTGCTTAACTCATTATCTTTTGGCTGTTCAAAGCCATCACGACTCATTGAATCCGTCTCGTTGTCTTGACTTACAGCAATCTGATTTTGTTCATCTGAAGAATGTACAACATCTTGATTTAAAACTTGCTCTTCCGTTGATTTACTCTCAATTGCTGTTGATTCTGGCGAATTCGGTTGAGACAAGAACAGGAATAGCGAGATGCTGACAAACACCCCTGCAATCACACCAATCACAATATAAAGTACTGGTGATTTCGGCTTTTTTTTATTCGATTGTAAAACTCGAATAGAAGTTGGTTTTTCCTGAGCCATTTCGTTCCATCATCAAGGTAAATAAATTGTAATATGTGCTTGCTCTTGAGGAGCAGAAATCACATTTTGATAGTTAGATAATGCTTTATCATTTTGATTGTTGAGCATAAATCTTAAGCCTGCAAAGGTAAGTAATGCAAAAATCAATAAAAAGATCAAAATCCAAAAGAAAGGTACTTCGCGATGAATAATATTTCGTATTTGATCGGGAATTGCCGAGAACGGCGAAAACGCAACTTTTTTCCCTTTTAAATAGTCAATTTCATCACCCACTCTTGATACGAGGTGGTTGAGACTTTCAATAGATTCAATTCGGTACTTACCCTGAAAACCGAGCAAAAGGCAGTAATGAAATACTTCTAAAGCAGCTAGACGTTCTTTTCCACGACTTCGCAATTGCTCTAAAATTTCAAAGAAACGATACCCTGCTAACTGAGAACCAAACAAGCTCAATTGTAATGGGCTAATTAACCAAGCATTTTGCAAATTAAAATAGCTTGGGTCTTGTTGAGTTACGATAGTTTCATCAATCAAAGCACAAAATGCATATTTCGCATCATGAATATCATCAGCTGAAAATTGTAATTTTTTAGCTTGTTGTTCAAATTGATTGAGTAAATTTAAGATTTTTTCACGAAACTGCTGAGCGTCTGCCGGCACATACTGATTTCGAATCAAAAAAACCAAATAAAAGCCATCATGCAATAAATCAATAAGATTGATTGCCTGTAGTTTTGCTTGAGACTGGCTATTATTATTCCCACCCGTTCCAATTTGCCCATCGTCAAATAAAGAAGGAGCACCTGTGGATTGTGACATTTTTCTCTCCTTTACCCTTAAGCGTTCATAACCGCAATCAGTTCAATACTGATATCTTGGAATCCAGCTGGAACATAAATACAAATCGTCTCTGAATCTAACATGCGCTGGTATAATTCATGATGTGGTTCAACTTCAAAATAGCTCACACCAGAACGTACAGGGATCGCGGTTGGAACCTGAATCAAGTGATGCAATGGAATTGCAGGTAATGCAGCAACTACACGTTGCTCTACATCTAAAGTACTACCAATCTTGAATCGTAAAGGTACAATCTGGATCAACTCATGTGTCTGCATTGCACTACTTGATACTGCAATATAAAGTCGAGTGTCTCGAGTAATCTTATCGGTCTCAAGACTTCCCACCCAATATGAAGGGCGGATTTCTTTAAGTGCAATACTGATGTAACGGCTCGAAATAATCGTATCGAGTAAATCACGTAGAATTGTGTCTAACTGCGAAAAACTTTCTTGTAAATTATGGTGTTTATAGGCAGGCAACTGATCAACATCATACGCCGTCGAGAAGGTTAATAAAGAACCTGCTAAACGTAACAATTCGAAGAACAACCGTTCTGGATGGATCTGTGGATATTGCACAAAATGATTCAGGCCAGCATGAGCTGTGTTTAAGGCATTTACTAACCAGAATGAAACGATATCACCTGAACGGAATTCAATTAACTTCTGTTCATTTTCTCGGTTATTGTTTTGAATCGTCTTAATTTTTGCCTTAATCACATTCAGTGTTCTTTTTAAGTTTGAAATGAGTGATTCTGAGGCATCCACGTGCAAAATTGGCGGAATAAACTTTCGATCAATTTCAAAAGCGCCGGAGCTTTGACGCTTAATCTTTCCAATCGGCAGATATACGAAACCATCTAGATTGTGGTCTGGATTACTATGTACATCTAATAATTTAAAAACAGCACGGCGGCGTAGCAAACTAATATCTGCTTCAGTAGCATTAGTAAACAAATCATGCGTTTCAACAAGGTGTGATTGATATCTACCCTTTTGCGCTTGGTTTTGATCAATTAGATTTTGCTTATTTGCTTGTAAAAGCGGCAATGCTAAATAGATTAGCATCTCACCACGTAAATTAAGATCGTCTAATAAAATTGGTTCAGGCAATAGATCATATGCAGGTGCCTGATAAATTTCACCGTCTTGCCAGATCATCTCTACAGACTCAAGAGCAAGAATATGCGTACTCAACTGAGCTTCATCGAAACTTAACTTTTGAATGCCATACGAAAAAGGCACAACTGCGCGAACCGTATGATTTAGGCGTTGTTCATGATAAGTATCTTGAATTTGGAAATGTTGAGGTCTTAAAAATAAACCTTCGCCCCACAGGACTTTTTCAGCTTTAAACATATGTCTTTACCAATCTTTATTCATATTCATTTTTAGGCTGCACACCTAACATTTCCTGAACCATTTGTAATGGATGCTCATCTTTGATGACTTGCGCTAACCATTCATGTAATGGCATTTGACTCCATTTAATCGTTTTTTGAAGCATATAGCTCACAGGGCTATGCGGTTCATTTGCTTGGAAGTAATCGGCAATATCTTGCAGCACTTTCATTGCTTGTTCACGGTTAGCCAAGTGCGTTTGTGCTTGAGGCTGAAAAGCTGGCTGATCTGAAACAACTTGTACAGGCACTTGATTTTCCATAGATGAACTCGTGATAACAGTAGCTTGTTCTTGGATTGGCGCAAGCCCTGTACCAAAAGCTTCTGCTTTATAAATCTTACGTAATGTGCTGTGAATAGTCTCAAATGCCGAATCAATAGCAGCAAAACTCGGCGAATCTAATCCCATTAAATGATCAAGAGTCTGTTTTAAAACATCCCACTCGGTTAAGACTGAACTAAAATCTTGATAATTAGAATATTGAAAAGTTTTAGAAGTATTAAAAATGGCTTGGTCGAATTGTTCTAGTTCAGATGGTCCCGACTGGCTGTCATACTCTTCAGTTTGTTTACGGCGAACATTTTCGTGATATAGAAAATTATCGTAATCAAGCAAATTATAATAAGGAGCTGTATTGGTTAAAGAAACTTTCTTCAACAAGCCAGGCAACTGATTAATTAAACCCTGTAGTAAACCAATGCGTTGATCTAAGTCATCATCTTCAATAACAGGGTGAATTTCCTGCCAGTATTGATTCAGCATGGTATGGCTTAAAGTTAAACCTTTAGCCATACCTTCAAAACCATAAAGATGAGTCCAAGCCTCTAAGAGCCAAGTTAATAGACGAATATCTTTCGTTTTATCTTTTAGCAAAACACTCGTGTTCTTTGCTACAAAGTCCCAATCGGCTTGTTTGCGCTCAGCAACCCAATCACCTTGATCTAGTAATAGATCATCTTGTGTCTTCGCTTTTTTAATTTCATGAAATTCATTAGAAAACGAAAAGTCATCACCACAAGGCAAACTATCACTAATGGGTTCGAGTAGTTCAGAAATATCAATATTCATCTAATTTTAGCTCTATTCAATTTTAAACTTCTGACTTCAATTTTTTACTAGTCCTTTTTTTAGCAGCTTTTACAACTGGGTCTAGTACATATTGAATTTCGTCATCTTTAGCATCAATCATGATAACTTTTGGTAGTTTTTGCTCTGCTAAAGCCACCAAAATTTCTGTAGCTAATGCAGGTAACACTGTAGAATTTAAAATATTATCAACGTTACGCGCACCACTATCGACTTCTGTACAACGGCTTAAGAGGAGCTCTACCAAATCATCAGAATACTGGACTTGTGTTCCGTATTGTTGCTCAATTCTTGCTGTGATTTTGCCTAACTTATGCTTAATGATTCGTACAAGTAGATCATCATGCAGTGGGAAATAAGGTACAACTCTCATTCGGCCTAAAAATGCAGGCTTGAATTGTTTATATAAACTTGGTTTTAAGTGCTCAATCAACTCTTCAGCTGTAGGCCACTCTTCTACAGGTCTATTTAAGCAAGCCTGCATAATGGCACTTGAACCAGCATTTGAAGTTAACAAAATAGTCGTGTTTTTAAAGTCAATTACTCGTCCTTCACCATCCTCTAAAGTACCTTTATCGAATACTTGATAGAACAGTTCCTGAACATCACTATGAGCTTTTTCAATTTCATCAAGCAACACAACACTATATGGGTTACGGCGAACAGCTTCTGTTAAAACTCCACCTTGACCATATCCGACATATCCTGGAGGCGCACCTTTTAACGAAGATACAGTATGGGCTTCTTGATATTCAGACATATTAATTGTGATTAAGTGCTGCTCACCACCATATAACTCATTTGCCAAAGTTAATGCAGTTTCAGTTTTACCTACACCACTTGGTCCGACCAAAAGAAATACACCTTGTGGCTTATTAGGATCTTCAAGTTTTGCTTTTGAAGTTTTAATCCCTTGAACTAATTGTGTGAGTGCATAATCTTGCCCCATTACACGCTCGCCCAATTTATCTTCAAGCGTTAATATCTGTTTAATTTCATCATTGACCATTTTTCCAACAGGAATACCAGTCCAGTCAGAAATAATTTCATTAATAATTTGAGAGTTTACTCTTTCAAATACTAATGGTTGCTGGCCTTGAATATCGGCAAGATCTTTACGCAGCAGATTAATCTGATCGAAAGCTTCAGACTCATTAGCATGATTCTGTGCTTCTAACTCTTGAATTTTATGAACAAGTTCTAATTCTTTTTGCCACTGCTCTTCGGTTTCATGGATCTCTTTTTGCAGAGATTCTAAATTAGCTTTTAAAGCTTCCAAGCGTTCATGATGAATTGGAATCTGACGATGTTCATTTTCTAAAATTTGCTGTTCAAGCTTTAAGTTATGCTCTTGGGCCTTTAACTGATCAAGCTTTACAGGTTGAGCATTTTGAGTCAAAGCAACACGTGCTGCAGCCGTATCAAGCACACTAATTGCTTTATCGGGAAGTTGGCGACCACTAATATATCGATGTGAAGAATGAACCGCAGTAACGATCGCCTCATCATCAATTTGCAATTTAAAATGCTGCTGCATAACTGGAATCATCGCCCGCAACATATCTACTGCAACTTCTTCGGTTGGCTCTTCTACTTTTACTACCTGAAAACGTCGGCTCAATGCAGCATCTTTTTCAAAATATTGTTTATATTCTGCCCAAGTTGTCGCAGCAATCGTACGCAACTCACCACGTGCAAGTGCTGGTTTTAAAAGATTTGCAGCATCATTTTGCCCTGCTTGTCCACCTGCACCAATTAAAGTATGCGCTTCATCAATAAATAAAATAATAGGATGAGTAGAAGCTTGAACTTCTTGAATAACCTGTTTTAAACGATTTTCAAATTCGCCTTTAACACTTGCACCTGCCTGCAACAACCCCATATCCAGCACATGTAAATGTACATTTTTTAGGGCGTTTGGCACTAAACCTTGAGCAATTTTTAAAGCCAAACCTTCCACTACAGCTGTTTTACCAACACCTGGCTCTCCGGTTAAGATCGGATTGTTTTGGCGTCTACGCATTAAAATATCGAGCATTAAGCGAATTTCATATTCACGGCCAATAACTGGATCTATACCACCTTTTTTCGCTTTTTCAGTGAGATTAATCGTATATTGGTCAAGTGCAGGTGTTTTAGCTACTTTGGTATTTGCTACAGTTGTGTCTGTAGGTTCAGCTTGATCAGAAGATGTTTTTGTTTCATCTTGTTGTTCAACACTCTTCTCACAAATTTCAAGAAACTTGTGTTTCATTGAATCAATCGGTAAAAGGTCAAATAAACTCGAAGCTCTTGTTGCAATTTGATATAAATCAGGCGCAGTTAATAACGCAACTAATAAATGACCACTACGAATAACGGGATTTTGTTCAGCCGAAGCTAATAACCAAGCTTGTTCAAACAAACGAACAATAGATTTAGCAAAAATAGGAGTTCGGGTATTACCTTTTGGTAATTGAGAAATTGTTTCTTTTAAATCATCAGCTAAAGCTTCAGATGAAATTTTATATTTCTTTAATAAAATTTTTAAATCATTCTCTAAAGATTGATTAAGTAATTCTAAAAATAGATGCTCAATTTCAATTTCGTAATTTTGTTGAATAACACAAGCATTAGCCGATTTTTCTAAAGCAGTTCGTGCAACTGTAGAAAGTTTTGTAATTAAAATTTTTAAATTACTCATCATTACTCTCAATATTTTTAAATAATTTAATGCTTAAAATCATAATGCCTGTATATTAACAAAATTCAGCTTTATCAGACAAACTACTCATCATTTCAAGCGTTAATATGTTTTAGTAGATATTTATATCTATATAAGAATATCTCTATCCTTATCCTTGATTAACTAAACTCTGTTTTGGTAATAATTTACAGCCACATGATAATGAATCATTTACACGTGCTGCAGATTTTCCCATAACAAGCATATTTGGGTCTCCCGATACAATCGTAGAAACCGTTTTGTGTAACGGACAAGTAGCCTTATCTCCTACACAGGCAATTGCAATTCCATCAATTAAAAATGTACTGTTTCCTGAAATGACTTGCCCTCCACCAGTTGTTGGGCATCCAATCGTAATGTAAGGGCTAGCCATGTTCTTCTCCTTATATTTATAGAACAGTAAACTCAATCCGACGGTTTTTCTTTCTTCCTTCTGGAGAAGTGTTATCTGCAACTGGCTTAGATGAACCTAAACCTTCTGTAGATAAATGGTCGGCGGGAATACTCTTACTAATCAAATAGTTTTTAACTGCTAATGCGCGGTCTTGGCTAAGTTTTAAGTTTTTATTCGCATCACCAGAACTATCTGTATGTCCTACGATTTTGACTTTCTTACCACCTACTTTGTTTAAAGCAATAGCCATCTCATCTAGAATTTTTTGACCTGCATCAGTTAAAACTGCGCTACCAGATTCAAACTCAATAATTCGATTTTTAAGTGCATCATCAATGATTTTTTGCTCAGCCTGATTGACTGATAATTGCGAATATAGTTGATACGGTGGTTGCACTAATCCTTGAAAAGATTGAATTGTAGGCTGAATATCTACTGGGTTCAGCATTTTTCCACTCAACTCAAACCGAGTACCATTTACGCTTAATTTGCCTTGTGAAACCTTTTTAAGATCAGGCGTAATCACTCGAGTTACCGAGTCACTCCAACCATTAGGAGCAGCTACGGGTCTTACTTGTATTTTATCGACAACCTGATCAGCACCATAAACAGATTGCATTTTTAATAAGATAGCCTGTTTACTCGCTTCGTTAGGAACCACACCTTCTACAACAATCGGCTGAGCTAAAGCATAGTTAGCGATTGTATAGATAAAACAGCCTTTTATGAGCTGTGAAAGTTTAGTTTGATATCGTTGATTCATTATTATTCACCCAAAAAAGTCTGTCTAAATAGTTTTAAACCTTGATTTAAACTTAGTTGGCGTTGGCATAATGATTGTTCTAGCGTAGCTAAACCAGCATTCTGCTCCAAATAAGTATCAATCCATTGTGCTTCTATTAAAGAAACCCAGTGTTTACTATCCATATTCTGAGTAAAAATATCGCTCAGGGCCAAAATATCCGCCCCTTGAAAACCGAAGAATAATACAGGTTGCTCTCGATGTAACAAACCTATCAGCACCTCAGTATTATGCTCTTTTAAAAAGCGACAAATAATACTGACCCAAAATGCTGCTATTTCATAACTGTAAGCAGGATTATTAATAGGCAAAATTAAAACTTTATTTAATCGACTGGTTCCATTTTGTAAAATTGGCTGTAGCAATAATCCCAGCCCAATCATACTTTGCGCTAACTCATAAATACTTATCTTCATTAACTGAGCAAATGAGTGCATCGTATGATTTTCATAGAAACCCACACATTCACGTTCAGTTAAAACCTGAATTTGATTTTGTAAGTGACCTAATTTTCCAAGTAACAGATCTGAATCTTTAATTCCTTTTAAAGCACGATTGTTTTGAAATAAATCAACTAATACATGTTTATAGCTATAGGGCGCATACAACAAATTATCATACGGTAAATCAATTTCTAATAAATGGCTCAGTACCATTGGAAAAGATCGACCCGAACTATCTTCACTTGCAAGAAGGTTCGCCGCTAAAAACATATTTTCTTTCGGATTCGCAATAAAGAAATCCAGCGAAGGCAACGTGTTATAAGCTTCTTTAAAGCTGCCTGATTGCATTGCATATTCCAATGCTTCAGTAATCCACTGATCAAGCAACTGTATTAGAGCATTCTGACCTTTTGTTTTTAAAAAGTCGCCTCGTGCAGGACTTTTGCCGTAATACAAAGGAGTTGTTTTTAATGTTTGCATTATTGCTCCTCCTTTCGCATAGAGGTTATTTTCCATGTCATGGTTTAACTCCCGCAGAAGGCTGAGCAAGTGCAGAAACAGGATTTTCAGTTCTTGCTGGAGCAGCTTGAGCTGGTGCTTGCTGAGCAGACACCACACGAGCAGCTTTGTCGGCAGTGACTTTATCAACCAGTTGCATACCTGCATAACCACGGCTTGAACCGATACTGCCTGAATTACTGCTAATTAGACGGAAATTCATTTTTACAAATAATGATGGATCAGTTTTACTACGCCAAAGCATTTCAAATCCGCCATTTTGTTCCTTACGTTGAGCGCTATCAATTAAACGGTTAATACCGTACTCACCTGGCTCATCAAAAATCGTGTGGGTTTGGCCTTGTAAATCTACAGCGGTAATACGAGCACCCGGAATACTGCCTTGGTTTGGCCAAATGAAGTTAACCCATTGCTGAACACCATTTTCATAAGTCATACGCTGACCATCAATATCAACGGTATATGAAAGTAATTGTGGGTTTGGAATTGGGTAAAACTGGAAGTTAGATTGGTTAGTTGCTGGCGCCGCTTGCGCTTGAGCATTCAACTCACCAGTTGCCATACCATTGGCTGGTGCCACATATCTTTGGAAATTCATAACGAATTGAGGATTTAAACTAATACCTAAATCTTTCCAAGTTTTAGACGTTAACGTATAGCCACGACGAATCACAAATGGATCAAGACTTTCTTTTACAAAGCGAGAAATACTACCGTTCTCACACAAGATTTGACCAATTTCACTACTTGTTGCTTGTAAAGAAGCTGATGAGTTAAATGGATATTTCTTAGCAAGATTTGCTGTAAATGGTTGATAGGCTTGCATTACCCATAATTTATTAATTTCGTCTTGGGTCGGTGTAATTAAACTCTCAAAAGCCTGTGTCAGTGGGCTAACTACTAATTTTTGCAGTAAACGCTGATCAATTTCATTGAAACCAACCGCCATTTTTTCATCTACAATTTTTTGAGTTTGGTTAAATACAGACGTTTGCTCATTAAGGGTTTGCTTGACTAATGTCATCGCATTAGATCCAATTTCACCCGCATTTTTAAGCTCATTAAACTTACTACGAACGAGTGCTAAATTTGTCATATATTCATCAAGCAATGACTTACCTTGTTGATCATCACGTTTGCGAACCAACTGGTAGAACATTTGATATTCTTGAGAAATAGCACCTTGGGCATTGTTTGCCACTTGATTAGCAACTTGCTTGTCATCATGATTTAAAACTTTACGTTTAAACCATGCAATAAATCCTTTTTGTGGAGCTGCAAGCTCAGCTTGAACAACCGGATTATCCCAATTTGTTTCGACTGCAACTCTTTCAATTAATGTTCTAATTGGAGAGTTTTGCGGTTCACCTAAAACATCAATATTTTTTACTTGCTGAGCAAATTGGCCAGCTTTAGCATAGTGAATACCACTTAAGAATTTTCTCCATTCAGCAATGTATTCTTGCTTATAAAGCGCTGTTAGCTGCTTTCTAATTTGCTCTGGACTACCCGAGAAAGTTAAATCATCAGATTGTCGACTATTTAACACCCAGTCTTTACTATCTGTTGGCTTATCTGCAGCTTCCTCAATTGCTTTTTCTACATAGTCATTCCAAGCTTTTTGGGTAAATACGCCTGGTAATGCATAACTACCCAATACAATATTTTTATTTGCCTCACCCACGATCTGACTTACAGTCAGTGCTGGGAAACGTACCGCTGCACGCATTTTTATTTCGTTATAAACACGATCACGCGCTGGCATCCCTCGAACAACAGAGAGCAATACTTGACGAGTTTGATCAACAATTTGCGAATCTGCTTCTAAAACTGGGAATTGTTTATCATTTGCTAAGGTCATTGCATACGACAAGATCTGTTCAGCTTCTTGAATCATATCTGCACGCGGCATTTGGCCTTTATTTGCATCTAACCAAGAACGCCAGAAACGCGTAACCTGATCGCTTAGATGACTAGCATCCATATATTGCGGATTGCTCATCATTAAATAAGCTTTTAATGCATTATAAGCATCTTGAGGATTGGTATCTGAAGGTTCCAAATATTGTTGAGATTGAGCAGTTTGCTTGATCTCAACATTCGTATGGTTCGCTTTTAATGTTGCTTCATTATTTTTTACACGTTGCAAATATTGAGCAATATTTTGCTGTGTTGGTGTTAACACAATCTGCTTAACACCTTTTAAATATTCAGCTTTTAGCTTTTCACGAAGCTCATTGCCCTGATATAAACCAAAACTAAACTTAAGTGGTCTATTTTCATCAAACTCATCTAACTGCTGTAGACGTCTTTGAAGAATCAGCAAAGCTTCTAATTGGGTAGACAGTTGCTGACCAGAGGCTCTTTCTAATTGAACGACCTTATTTAAATCTGCTTGAACTTCACCAATTAATTGCTGGTTATTACGATAAGACCAAACCCATACACCCAAAATAATTGAAACACCCGCTAAAGCACCAATAAATGCAATGTAACGTTGACGTTTTCTGCCCGTATTTACATGCTGCTTAACGAGATCTTTATCTTTTAAAATAACATCTGAAAATAGACCATTTAAGAAATAGCCATGGTTAGGAGTAATTTTTGTATGGTCTTTTAAATCATTTTGAGCAATTTGAGTCAGCTGGAATTCTTGTGCAATTTGCTCAGTCATTGGACTTTCAATTACACCTTCCTGCAAAGCACTGGTGAAATAAAACCCACGGAAAACTGGTTGAAATTGATATGGGTTATCTTCAAAAAGTGTACCAATAAAGCTTTTTAAAGCTGGTTTTAATGTTTTAAATTCTAATGGGAAAGTCATTACGCTTGGTGAGATATTCTGCGAATGACGGCGACTTAAATGAGTCGAACTTACCCCTTTTAGACCATCGTAAAGAATGGTGTAATGTTTTTCGAACAAATCTACCGCGTTATGAGAAGAATTTTGCTCATATGGAAGCGTTGCTCCCCAAGCTTGGTTATATTCTTGAGCTTCATAAAATTCAAAAAACTCAGTAAAACCTGCAATCAAATCCATTTTTGAAAAGACTAAATAAACAGGTACAACCACTTCTAGACGTTCGGTTAGGTCTTGAATACGAGCACGTAAATTTTTAGCAAGCTTTAATGAGTTTTCAGGACTTTGACTAATTAGCTCAGCGATACTAACAATTAGAATCAAACCATTAACTGGTGCTTTAGAGCGGTTCTTTTTTAAAATATTTAAGAAACCTAACCACTCAGAATGATCTTCGCTATAAACAGAATAACGGCCTGCTGTATCGAGCAAAATACCTTCTGTAGAGAAGAACCAGTCACAATTTCGAGTACCACTTAAGCCGGCAGATACCATTTTCTGATGTGTTTCTTCAAAAGGAAACTTTAAACCAGAGTTATAGATAGCTGAACTTTTACCTGCGGCTGGGTTACCAATAACCATATACCAAGGAAGCTCATATAATGCAGCATTCCCTTTTTTATCACCCAACTTAGATTTACGAATCAGTTGAATTGATTCTTTCATTTGTTGACTAACTAGCTGAAGCTCTTCTTTATCTTTATTTTTGCCATATTCAGCTTGGTTATCTTTTTCGATCGCCTCGGCTAATTCTTCACCTTGAGCAGCATGCTTTCTTCGTTGAATAAGCCAATAGATACCATAAACAATAAGACCCAAAGCATAGGCAGTTGCTAAAGCCCAGAATATATGACGAGGAATTGAAGTATATGAAGACATCAATGCCACGAACAATGACAAGGCGATAATTGCTTTAGGATTCGTGATGTACTGCCACAAGTAGCCTAAAATTGTATGCATTCTATTCTCGTTCTAAGTCCAAAGTTTAAATTAGTTATTCAACACCATCGCATCATCTTCTGAGTTTTCAGTGATACTCTGCACAAACGTATGTGCTGATACCGTATTTTCTCCAAAGACAAAAGGAATGATATGTTCAGGGAAATGCATACTCAGCATAAAGCCGTAAATATCAGCTAAATGTTGGGTATGCCCTAATGACGATTTCACATAAATATAGTGATGCGGTTCTACAGGCGTTTGAAGAAAGTGTTGCTGCAATTTCTTCGAAACTTTTACATCGGTTTGATCTGACAATATCAGTACATAAGGCTCATCACCTTCATGCTGAGGTAAATTATTAAATTCAAAATTATTAAAAAGCTTCGCTGTATCTTGTTGACCTACTACCACTTTCAGTGCTTTAGTCGGTTCTAATTCTTGAATTTTAACTAAAGGGTCTGCGAGCAAACAGCTTGCTGCAAATTCAGCAGGAATATAATCTTTAATCATCCAAGATTTTTCATCGACCAGATCCTGATCAATTTCAGAATCAGCTACGACCAAAAAGAACATCTCATGTTCTCTTTTATGAATACCCTTTAATAGGTGTATCAATTCTTGGTAAGCCAGTTGCTCTCCAAAAAAATGATATTCAATATGGATTTTTTGAGCAGGAATACCAATTTCAGTAAAAAACTCTAAAATTAATTCATTACTGTGGTCATCATTCCAGATATGTAACAAATCCTCCGAAAGAAGGATGTGTAGATTTAAGCGATTTAAGCGATAAACTTCTACGATCGGCATTTCAACATCGTCATATTCAGACTCGGGATCTACCCATGCTGGATGCATATGATATTCACGGGCTTGTTGCGACTCATAAAATAACGTTGAACGCTTTAAATGCTCAGCTAGAAGATATAGATTGTCTATATTTTGTTCGAGTTGCTGTCTTATTAATGACATCATACGAACTTGTCGTGGAGATGAGTAATCACTCTCCTCATGATTATCTTCATCCAAATCTTTAATACGGTAAGATAAAAGGGGTAATCCGTAAGAATTTAACAGTTGATTATCCAGCTCTGGACTTTTAAAGTTTTGTAGCTGCTCAATAATGCTTTCATTCTCACCAAAAGCATGTAAAGCAAAAGCAGAATAAATATTGAAATCTAGCTGTTCTAATGGTTGATTAGTTACCGCAGTTTGTTTTGAGTTAACGTCATCTTTATCTTGATTTATTGCTTGCTCTTTTTTGTCTTTATACGTTGTATAAGCGCTATAAATTAACCACGGTGATAAAATCACCAATGTAATTATTGCTGGTAAAACTAAGAAATAAAGGAAAAAATCTGCTTTATCAGGATTATATTGAACATCACGCCAGTAGAAAATAATAATTCCACTAACTACTGAAAAAATAGCAATGAATGAGAGTAATATTTTTTTAATCATATTGTCTCTCCAATAAGGCTATAGCAGGTTTCATGACTATGTACTTTGGGTTGTCGTGATATGAGAAAAGAACCCTGGCCTAACCCACTCTGATTCTTATGAGTGAGACAAATAGGTTGTATTTCTGATTCATCCAAGATAAGCCGTAAATCTATTGATAAAGTTGGACTACACCACGTTTCTACAAGTTTTTTAAGCTTTAAGCTTAACTCTTGATTTGGTAAGAAACTGAGATATTGCTGACGTTTTAATGGTCCAATTTGAATTTCAATTTTTCCATCAATTTGCTGAATGGTTTCCCCACAAAAAGTATTAACACCAAGTAGACTCGGCTGACTTCCACCTAAAGTTGTTAACTGATCACTCGCTAACTTAAAGGATTCTTGTACAAATTCTTTAATCGTAATTTCATGTTTAAAAATACACGACAGCATCGTTTTTAATGCATGAACTGTATTATTTTGTCCCTGCATTAATCCAGAGAATTCTGCAAAATATTCATCAAGATCAGCTTGTTGATGCTGCGAACGCACATAACCATTCAAAGCATGCAAAATATCTAAATAGTCATTTTTATGTTCTATCTCATATCTAATCGGTAGATTATAAGTAATACTAGAATCTACATATTGAGCAGTAAGCTTATGATTAAATAAGCTTAGAAACTCTTTAGTCTCAGCTCGTTGCTGACGTGGAGCTTGCTTAATCTTATTCGTATAGGTATATGGTAAAGCACCTTGTATACCAGTAAGACCAACAATTAAATTCGTGATATAAATCCGCTCGTCCGTTAATTCTAAATTTTCAATCTCTGTAGCAGGAAAATTTAAATTAAAAGATGTCTCAAACTTAAAATGATCACTCCAAGATGAACTAACTGTACGACTTGAATCGTGCCTTAATAGCCGTGTTGCTTGGATAAACTCAAAAGACTTTGGCTTTGTAAAGAGCTCAGCTGTTACAGAAGAGTCTTGCCACCAACGTTCTGACTGCATTGGTATAACTCCTGCTGAGATGAATAATCTTTAACAACCAAATCAACAAAACTATTAATTTGAACCTTTAAATTAAAAACACGACTTAATAACTGACTAAAAATGTATAGGCTATGACCTCTAAATACGGATGAATCAATTTGTAACTCTGCCTTTACTCCTCTTACAAACATTGGAAATGGCTTTCCATCTACAAGTTTGTGAGTAAGTGAAAATTCCAGATGTTTGATTGATTCAATAATTAGATAATTTTCTTTTGATAAAGGTAAGTTATATAAAGCAAGTAATTCTTTAATATGAGATACCGCATCACCTTTCATTAAAGCTAAACTATTTAATGAAAGGTGTGAAATAACACGCCACTGCTCACTCTGGCTTTGACCAAATTGATAAGGTTTTGTAGGTCTTTTTAAAACAATAGCGCGGCGAGCCAGACTACTATCATTAAGGTTTAATATATTATTAGATTGCCCTAGTGCTTCATGCGGCAAGTCACGATTTGAGCATAATAGTTTTGTACTAATAAAGTCCGAACGTGTTGACGAAGGATTTAAATTTTTAGAAATAATTGAATACCCCATTTCGACAAAATTGGGCTGTAGCTTTTGATAGTTTACAGAATAGAAAAAACGTGCTGTGTCAGCATGATAATGACTCATGGCAAAAAAAGGCAGCACCGGAACATAGCTTTCTTCTTGACTCGTTTTTTCACGAACCATATTCATTTCAGTAATTGAATACACCTGATAAAACTCAGGATGATGAGCATCTGTAATCAGCGGATATTCTAATTGCTTATGTATAATTTTTTGTGGTTCAGCGTATTTTTCAAATAAATTAATAACTGGTGTAGTAAACAATTTAAAATTAGCGACATTTAATTCAGAATAATTTCGCACTACAGCTTGATCATTTAAATTTAATTTAAAATGTATAAGCAGTTCAAAATTACTATCTTCTAGAGATAAGCGCTTTAAAAAACCTAAATCGAGTTTTAGATAATTAAATTTTTCAGGAAAACAAAAATACTCCATCAGCAAACGATAAGCATGATGGGTATGCTGATCGAGTGGCAATAGACTTTCTTGCTCAGAAAAACCTGTTAACTCAAATGGATTTTTATCCAGTTCAACAATTTTCTGTCCTATTTTAATGGCAAAAGTTGTTCCCTTCTTAAAAATACTGTCTAGTACTTGAAGTGGAAAATTAGAAATTGCATCTAAATAAATAGGTAGTTTTTCATTTATTAAACATACATGAGCATGATTAAAAATTTCAAACTTAAAAGTTAAAGTCGCATTTTGGCTTAAATGCATGTGTGCACTAGGTGTGCTTTTAAACTCTAGCGCTTGTAAATTTATAGGGAGTAATTTGACTTCTTGCGTAGTATTAAACTCACACTGAACCCCTTTAAAGCTACGTGACTTCAAAACTGTGTGAGCAGGAACAATATGCGCTTCTGTGAGCTGTTTTATTTTATTTATATCTTCAAAACTTATTACTGAACAAGCTGGAAAGTGACGTAAGTATTGAGGGAACATCACCTCAAATAAAGAACGGGTAAATACGTCATAACTATCAGCAAGCTTCTTATCAATACGAGCAGAAATTAATGAAAATGCCTGTATAAGACGTTCGATATGCGGATCATCAATCTGCTCTTGATTTAAAGATAAACGCTGAGCAATTTTCGGATATTTTTGAGCAAATTCACGAGATTGCTGACCAAATTCCTGTAGTTGTTTTTCGTAAAAAGGTAAAAGCTCTTCTATCACAACACACCCACTATGCCTAGGTTCTCGCTGAAATTACATATTGCTGCGTTGTCGGTTTCAACAATGCATCAAAAACGACAGGTTCATACAGTGGATGAATATTTAGATACGCCTGAATGCTTAAACACAATGCCCCCATATTGTGCCCATCCAACAACATCTCTACCCGTATTTGTCTTAACCGAGGTTCATGAGCTGCAATTGACTGTTCAATAGATTGGCAAATCTTGTCACGATCTAGCGGATTGGCTGTAGAAAGCCCCACAAAATCAATAATACCGAACTGAAGTATAGATTTTTTAACTAGCGGGTAATCATCAACTACATGATCCAATTTAGCGACTCGACTGTTAAGTAAGTCTTCTAAATCTTTTGCTACCGATTCTCTTAATTGCTGAATAGAAAGACCTTTTGCATAATCTTCACTTTCAGGAATTAAGCGGTCAAACAAAGTTGAACGAAATCCATATGGATAAAGCCGATCTAAATTCATTCGAGTTCACAACAAGCATGCTTAAAGACAGCAGAGGCTAACTTTAAGTCAGCCTCCACCAAATATTCACTTAAACAATTACGCTGCGTAAGAAGCAGTATTGTTAGAAAGTGACCATTTCTTAGTAACAGCACCTTTAGCAGTACCGTTAATATCTTGTTGATTGTAAGTCCATTCAACAGCTGCGTATTTCAAACCAAACGCTTCTGTTGGAACACCTTCTTCATTAACTGTTGGAGTTACACTAGAAACTAGAACATGCTTCAATTTGATTTGTAAGTACTTGATGCGCTTATCACCATTTGCACGGTAGAAGTCGATTTGCACTTCATCAAATGTATAACCAGCTGAACATGCTTCCCATAATTTCGGGCTAGTTGCATCTAGATCTTTAACAAAAACCATATCTGAATGTTCAACACGTTCAGCAGTATGACCACCAACACTACTTGAAGTAGCAGATTTAGGTTGACGAATGTTATGAGACCAAGAGTTAACTTCTAACCAGCCTTTGTGCTCAGAGTCACGAGACTCTCCATCAACTTTATATTTACCGCGAAACTCAACGTATATATCTTTCATTTAGAACTTTCCTATTTGTAATTTAAAGTTATTCTTTCGCTGACCTTTATTAATTTGAGGACTGAGGTAACTCAGTGACAAGTCGTAAAGAAACTGACAACTCGTCCAGCTGGAAGTGTGGTCGCAAGAAAACCACAGATTTGTAGTGACCTGGTTGAGCAGGATCTTCTACAACTTTTACAGACGCTTCACGTAGAGGGTATTGAGCTTTTGCTTCTTGAGAAGCGCCATCATCAAGTAATACATACTGTGACAACCACTCATTTAAGAATGCTTCAACATTTCCAGCAGAAGCAAAGCTACCCACTTTGTCTCTCATCATTGCTTTTAAATAATGAGCAATACGTGAAACGGCCATGATGTACTGAATTTGACTTGATAAAGCAGAGTTAGCATTTGCTGTATCATTGTCATATTTTTTAGGTTTTTGAGTTGATTGCGCGCCAAAGAAAGCAGCGTAATCGGTATTTTTACAATGCACTAAAGGAATAAAGCCCAGATCGCTTAATTCTTTTTCGCGGCGATCAGTAATCGCAATTTCTGTTGGGCATTTGAATACAACTTCGCCATCTTGTGTTTTAAACGTATGAACAGGTAAGCCTTCGACTAAACCACCGCCCTCAACACCACGAATTGCAGCACACCAACCATGCATATCAAATGCATTTGTTAAACGAGTACCGAAAGCATAAGCAGCATTCATCCACAAATATTCATTGTGGTTTGCGCCTGAAACATCTTCAGCAAAGTTAAAGCCTTCAGTAGCCGTTCCTTCCTTTGGATGATAAGGAAGACGACCAAGCACATGTGGCAATGTTAGAGCAACATAACGAGCATCTTCACTGTCACGGAATGAACGCCACTGTACATATTCAGCTGTTTCAAAGATTTTTGAAACATCTCTAGGACGGTCAATATCAGTAAATGACTCTAGACCAAGAATGCTTGGGCTAGCGGCCGAAATAAATGGCGCATGAGCTGCTGCAGCAACATGAGAGATTTGCTCAAGCAAATACATGTCAGAAGGCGTACGGTCAAATTCAAAATCACCAATGAGCGCTGAATATGGTGCACCACCAAAAGATCCGTATTCTTCCTCATAGATTTTTTTGAATAAGGTACTTTGATCGAAATCTGTAGCGCCTTGGAAATCTTTTACCAACTCTTTCTTAGTCGTATTCAACATACGAATTTTAATAAGAGAGTTAGATGGTGTCTCTTGACAGAAATAATAAAGACCACGCCAAGTTGACTCAATTTTTTGGAATTGTTCATTGTGCATGATCTGACTTAATTGACTTGAAATCAGAGCATCAATTTCTGCAATACGCTTATCAATTGATAAGGTCATATTTTCAGAAACTGTAATTGTGCCTGCCATTACTTCTTTAGCAAGCTCACCGATTAAGCTTTTTGCACGCGAATGTTCTTCTTCATTTCGGGCAATACGGCTTTCTTCAACAATCGAGTCTAAGAGATTAACCTGTTCATTTTCAACAAGTGGCATTGCTGCAGATTGAGTATTATTCATGATCAGCCTCCGCACTTAATTTACGAATCTGATCTGTATTTTTAAGAACTTCATCAAGTAAATCTTCTAAACGTTCACTGTTAGAAATTTTGTTTCTTAAATCAGTTAAACGCTCACGAGCTTCCACAAGTTTCTTTAATGGATCAACCTGTTGAACCACATTTTCTGGACGAAAATCTTCCATTGACTTAAATGTTAAATCAACAGCGATCTTACCGCCCTCTTCTGTCAACGTATTATCTACTTGGAAAGCAGCTCTTGGAGACAAAGACTCCATAACTTCATCAATATTATCTAAATCAACATTAATGAATTTTTTATCTTTTAATTTTGTACGCTCAAGCTCAGATGCAGCCGAAAAATCACCCATCACACCTACAACGAATGGTAGTTCTTTCGCTTCTTTTGCATCACCAATTTCGACATCATATGTAAGCTGAACACGTGGAGGTCGAATTCGCTGAAGCTTCTTTTGTACGCTCTCTCTCTTAGCCATAAGATTCTATTCCGGATTATTTAATTAAAGGGTCAAAAGGCGAACTTTTTGATTTATTCACAGTGGCTGCGGGTGCAGTTTTAGGTTTTACTGTAGTCGTCTTTGTTGGACTTGATACTCGTTTATTTGATGTTCTAGACGTACTCGCTTTATTACGTGTTACATACTGTTTTTTATAACTTCTTTTTTCGTTATCATCTGAGCTGCTTTCTGAACTCGCTTTAAAGCTCGATGGATCAGGAGCAGGCATAGCAGTATGAATATTTTCAATTAGCTGTTTTGCAGGAGGATAAGTCACATTATTGCTTAAATATCTCAGTTCCTGAGTACGCATTTGCTGCAAAGAGTTATTTGCAATGCTCACACCAGATAAAAACAAGACATCTGTTATTAATGAACCGCGTATATTTTGACTTTGCAATTGACTTGCTAAATTCAACGCTTTAACTGGTTGATTGGTTTGATAAAACCGCATAGCAGCTTTAGCTAATAAATCATTTTTTTGAGTTGTATTATCGCTATCACAAACTTGTTTAAAAATATTCAATAGCTCAGGATCATTTTGACCTTCAGCTAAAGGGTTCTTCTTAATACAACTTTTTTTAAGTTTTACAGGCTCTAGTTCTGCTGCTTGAGCATATGATAGACCGATAATGTTTCCAGTCAGAAAAAGTATCAAAATACTTCGTTTCAACACAACTTTCATTCCTCTGTTTTCTTATTTATTCAAGGCTTTACCGAAAAATTAATATTCTTAAAACATTAAAAAATCAGTCTAAAAACCTTATATTCAAAAAATTTAGACACAGTTTATCATATAAACAAACATATTTTATATAAAAATCATATCAACTTAAACTAAAAGTAAATAGTTAAGATGCTTATAAAATATAGCTTAATAAAGTTTTTCTAACAAAAAAATAATAATGTTATTTTTTGTAATTAAAAATAAGTTATTGAATTTTAATAATTAATTAAAAATTAAAACTAAATTAAAATTTATCATAAATATCACTTAGTTAAGATTTTACGAAACATTTTCTTAAAAATATTTTATTTGATTTAAAAGAAAAAGAATTAAATGATTGTAAAAGATACATTTCGGATTTATGAAAGTAGAAACTTAATATAAATAAAAACAAAATTGTCAAGACTAATCTGTCTATTTATTATATTTTGTTTCAGTTTTAATTTACTTAGCAACTTGCTAAAAGAGAAGTTCCTATAGACATTGGATACTATTATTACAACTTTGAGTAACATTTGTATAGATCATACCCAGCTAAATTTTTTAATGAATATAGATTCTTAAGAACCTCTCTAACCGAAGGAAATTAACGCGAATGCATTTCTTTTAAAAGAAAGCATTAACATAATGCCTCTTTATAGCAAATTCGATTTCCTTTAAAGCATACATTTAATATGTACAACCTAATGATTTTCAAAAAATGATGAAACAAAATATAGCTATTATCTTATTTTCAAGCATTGCTTTAAATGCTTGTGCCAAATCCACTGAATCAAATCAAAAACAAACAAAGCCCTCACCTGAACTGGAGCAAAAAATTCAGAAATTGGTTGAGAAAACTAAAAAAAAAATGATTTTTGTCGAAGGTGGTAGCTATCTCATGGGAGATTTTGGGCTAGTAACTCCTGAATTAGAAAAAACTGTACTTGATAGCATGGCAGTAAAAAATCCTAAAGGTAATACTAAAAAACCTAATAACCAACCATTCTCCCTAAGGGGCGATAATAAAACACTTCATAAAGTTTCCCTTAGCAGTTTTAACATGAGCGCTTAAAAACCACCTTAGAAGACTTTAATATTTTTACAAAAGCAACTGGACAAATTGAAAGTACTGATAATAAACGATATGGTGCAAACATTGCTCATGAAGTAGCAACTGGTATGGCGTGGCAACAAGCCAAAGATTATTGCCAATGGCTCGGACAACAAGTGGGTACACCCATGGACTTACCTACTGAAGCGCAATGGGAATATGTAGCCCGAAATAAAGGACAATATACTTTATTCGCAACAAATACAGGTAAAGTAGAACCAAAGAAAAATCTATGGAAATTAGATCAATATGATAACTACAGGCATTCACATGACTTACAAACTGTCGTGAACATTCCGGTTATAGGTCAAACACCACCAAATCCTTTAGGTTTTTACGATCTTGTTACCAATAATTATGAATGGATGAATGATTGGTACGATAAAGATTATTATAAACACTCACCTAGTGATAATCCAACAGGACCCAAAATGGGTACAGAAAAGGTTTTAAGAGGTACTGTAGCAATGGGAGCCGATAACTTAATGATGGCTGATGGTTTTAATATAGCTAGAAATAAAGCCCCACCAACCCCAGATGAGGAAACCAAATCAAAATATCGCTTATATTCTGTTCGTTGTGTTGCCAATATCCAACAACCTATAAAATAATTCTTATACAGTATGTTTGTTCATAATTTACTGTAATAGTGAATCACTGTTGGGAGCTAAAACTGTTTTTTCCTGCATATCTGGCACAGTATGCTTATTTCAACCCACACTATAAGCAAGATTTAAAAGTGCGTCTAATAATAACAAGTCAAATCTTTTTTTTAATAACTCATTAAAAAAGGCATGTTCATACTTAATATTAACATGCCTTAAAAAATTCTTACGCTAATCTCAATTAGAGCTTAGACTTCCAATAATTAGCTTTTTCAGGATTATATTTAGGTTTTTTGTCATTTGAATAGATATCAACCAACAATTGTATGGCATCTTTATTCTGCGCATTTGCTGCTTTTTCTGCATACTCAATTGATTTTGAAAAATTCTGTTCCACACCATTACCATCAAAGTACTTAAGAGCAAGGTTATATTGCCCTAATACAAAACCATTATTAGCAGCTTTTTCAAACCATTTTTTAGCAAGCACTGGGTCTTTTGCAACCCCATCTCCATTTTCATAAGCTAAACCAATATTATTTTGCGACTCAACATCCCCTTGATTCGCGGCCTTTAATGCCCACTCAAAAGCCTTTTTATGGTCTTTAGTTACACCTTCACCGTTGTATAAAAGCCCCGCAACTATTACCTGTGATTGTAATAAGCCCAATTCTGCAGATTGACTAAAACACTTAAAAGCTTTCGCTTTATCTTCTGTTACACCTAATCCTTTATAATATGAAACGCCTAGATTATGTATAGCTAAAGGATTACCTTTTTTAGCCCCCTGCTCAAACCACGTTAAGGCTTTCAAATCATCTTTTTTTATGAAATCATTACCATTTCTATAAATTAATCCTAATTGCAACATAGCATTAGAAGAACCGAGTTTTGCAGATTTTTCGAATAGTTCGAATGCCTTCTTCTGGCTAAATTCAGTACCTTCACCTGTTGCATACATAGAACCTAATACAAACAATGCTTCAGGATCATTCGCATTCGCCGCACTCTCCAAATCTTCCTTCGACTTATAATCGGAAACTTTTCTGTAGTCTTTGGTTAGAGTTGCTTGTGTATTATTTTGACTACCCTCACTACATGCAGATGTCAAAATAACCAATATTAAAGATAAAATAATATTTTTCATAACTTATATTATTAAAAATAAGACTTATTAGCTTAAAGTACAAATAAGTCTTATAGACTTTATAAATTGTAAAAATTAGAGCTTAGCTCGCCAATAATTTGCTTTCTCTGTATTATATTTTGGATTTTTTATATCAGAATAGATATTAATTAATAGTTGAATCGCTGCTTGATTTTGTACTTTTGCTGCTTTTTCAGCATATTCAATTGATTTATCAAAATCTTGATCAGTACCATTTCCAGCAAAATATTTTAACGCAACATTATATTGAGCCTCAGGGTTACCATTGTTCGCTGATTTTAGAAACCAATTCATTGCTTGGATTGGATCTTTTTCTACACCCTCACCTTTTTCATAATTAAGTGCCACATTATTCTGTGACTTAATATCACCTTGTTGAGCTGCTTTAAGAGACCAATAAAAAGATTCTTTTAAATCTTTCTTTACTCCTGTACCAGTATATAGCTGATAGGCAATAATTTTTTGTGATTGTAAAAAGCCAAATCTCGCTGCCTTAACAAAATATTCGTAAGCCTGTTTTTTATCTAATTTAGTTCCTATACCCTCATAATAAGCTACTCCAACATTGTGTAAGGCCATAGCATTATTCTTTTTAGCTGCTTGCTTATACCAACTTAATGCTTTTTGGTCATCAATATTTATATAACTCGATCCCTCTTGATAAATTAAGCCAAGTTGCAACATAGCTTCATCATTCCCGAGCTTTGCCGATTGTTAATAATTCAAAAGCTTTTTTTTGATCTTCAACATCTGTACTGTTTGTTGCATAAGCAGAAGCCAAAGTATATAAAGCTTTAGGATCTTTTTTTTGTGCAGCTTTATTGAGCTCATCTTGAGAACTATAAACTGTTTTTTTTAGGTGTGTATCGGACACAGTATGATTATTTCCACCTTCACTACAAGCAAGATTCAAAAGAGTACAGAATAACAGCAATATAAAATTTTCTTTCTTCATAATTTATAATAACTTAGTTAAAGATAGGCATGTTCATACTGATACTAACATGCCTTAAAAATCCTTATACCAATATTCAATTATAGCTTAGATTTCCAGTAGTTAGCTTTCTCAGAATTATATTTTAAACTGCTATCATCCGAATAAATATTAAATAACAATCTTACCGCAGATTTACTTCCATTGTTAGCAGCCTTTTCCGCATATTCAATTGATCTATCTAAATTATGCTCAATTCCCGCACTATTATAATATTTAATTGCTGTATTGAATTGTGCTTCAGTATGACCATTATCAGCTGCTTTTTTAAACCAATAAAGTGCTTTAATAGGATCCTTGGCAACACCTTCTCCTCGCTCATATGATAGGCCCACATCATTTTGCGACTCAACATCTCCTTGTTCAGCAGCTTTCAAAGACCATTTAAATGATTCCTCAAGATTTTTATCAACTCCGTCCCCTCTATATAATTGAGAAGCGACTATTGTCTGGGATTGCAACAACCCCAACTGCGCCGATTGGATAAAATATGTAAATGCTTTTGTTTTATCTTCAGTCACAGCTAATCCTTTATAATATGCCAACCCAACATTATGTATGGCTGAAGGATTACCTTTTTTTGCTCCTTCCTCAAACCACTTTAAGGCTTTTAAATCATCTTTTTTTATAAAGTCATTACCATTCCGATAAATCAAACCCAACTGCAACATTGCATTAGAAGAACCTAATTTTGCAGATTTTTCAAATAATTCAAATGCCTTCTTCTGGCTGAATTCAACACCCTCACCTCTTGCATACATAGAACCCAACACAAACAATGCTTCAGGATTACTTGCTTTTGCTGCTTTCTCGAGTTCTCCGATTGATTTATATTGAGAAACTTCTCTGTAATCTTTAGTTAAAGTCCCTTGAGTGTATTCTTCTTTCTGTTGACTGCATGCAGACGTAACTAATATTAGGGTAATGACAAACAATCTAAGCTTCATTAAATAACCTTTTTCTTCAAAAATTTTTCTTATCAAAATAATCTTCTGGATAAGGGTCTCTTCCTTTTAAATTTTCTCGATACTTCATTACACTAATCTGAACACTATCATCCGTTAAAAAATCATTATAGAAATCCTGCTCTTTAGGATTTTCAAAACCTAATTTTTCAAATATTTGTTCAGATAAATAGCCAAAATTCTCGTATGATTTTCGAAAACTAAAATAATTTATGAATGCAGAAAATGAAACTGAAATAAAAAATGTTATAAGCACTGTCTCAAAGAAGAATATTATACTTTCACCAGAATAATCAGAAGAAGAGATAAAACTGAATATAAGTATCACCATGAACAAGCCAAATGACAGAGCACTAAAAAAACAAGTCTGCATCACAATAGCTTTATATCCCATTTTTACTGAACGACCCATTTCATAGATCATATACAATAGGCCTGATTTAGGATCAACAATTGCATAAACTTGATGACGTCCATCAATAGGTTTTTCGCTAATTACAGCAATCAATTCGTCATTTTCTTCAAAACGTGCTGTTGTAAATTGCCCTATTAATGGATACTTATCTATTTCACCAATAAAAGTTATCCCATCTTTTGCTTTTCCAGCCATTAATAAAATAGGTGAGCTTGTGAGTAAGGAACTACTTCCAGCAAGTACACCTGCAAAAGCAGTACCTGCTGCGATGCCGCCCACATCTTGGTTTACAGGTATTTTAGATTTGGCTTTATCTAGAGAGTGGATTGGCCCCTGAATTAATTTAAGTTCCATTACTATTCTCTTGTTGTATTCTTATCAAAATAATCTTCTGGGTATGGATCTGGGGCTTTTAAATAGATTATCATTAACAGAATTACCCTGACTAACAAGCAATCTTTCACCATAAATTATTTCATTACATTTATCAACTTTCTCCAATATTTTTTTAAAATAAACCTCTACCATTAAGACTCCTATTTAATATAATTAAATAGACTAATTTCTTAAATTAATTTTATTCAACTTTATTAAGCTCTTCGTATATATCCAATTCTTTTTAAGTTGTTGATAATAAAATGCTATTTTATAAAGTCTTCAAAATTAATTTTCATATCCAGAAACTGAGTAATATTCAAATACTCGTCTTGGTTATGATCATAAAACAAGATATTATTTTTTCCTTACCGATAAACCACTCATTACCTTGACCAGTACGACCAATTATCTAAACTTTCTCACTAATTTCAGGATAATTTTCATGAAGATATCGATTTTCTTTTAATGCTATTTCATATTCAAAAATTAAGATACCAGATGTAATTTCTATTCCTTCTAATTTATATAAAAAGATAAATAATTGTCATTAAGATGACACAAGCTTATAGATTTTTAATTTTATTCATCACAAATTTAATTAAAACTTATGAAAAGTATAAGCATTATAAACCTTATACTTTTCATCAAACAAAAAATAAGTCAGTTATTTGAGTAAACTACTAATTTACCATTAGGTAGATGATCATCCCAACCACATGGAAACCCACCATTTAAATAGACTTCAAGAATTTTTTTCCAGATTTCTGGGAAACAATCATTCGCATAACACTGAAAAATAATCCCTATATCTCTATACATTAATTCAGTAAGTATACAAGCTTCCCCATAAACCCATTTTTCTTTAGCACCATTAAATTCTTTTTGTTCAAAATCAAAATAATTATTCTGTTTTAACTTATATTTAATTTTATCATTCCATTTAAAATCATCTGGAAATACGTTGGGCGTATCTGTTACAGTTTCCCACTCATCAAAAGTATCATAGTCATCATTCGTAGCATAATTGATACCAACCTTAGCATCAGTAATGATTTTATAATTTCCACTCATCAGAAATGGTTTATTAAAGAAATTTCCTTGTTCTAAGAATGAAATAAAATCACTAGCATCTTTAGTCACTTGATCCCAACTTTTCATTTATTTACTCATACTAACCTATACAAAACACCCTATTATTGAAAAATAATAATAAAACTATTTATTCAAAATTAAGGGTGTCTTTCAATATATTAAAATTATTTTTTTATCTCTAAAAAATCTTTTAGATTTTTGGTTAAAACATTAATTTCTTTTGCAGTGGATACCTCTATATTAGGATTTCCTAAGATAGATACAAAGAAAACAATTTCTTCAATACTTTTATCCATTTTTTTATTAATTTATTTTTTGCCTCTTTTAAAGCATATACATAGAGCTCTAAGTTTTCTTTAAATTCTACATCATAATCAAATCCTTTCTGAAACTTTGGAGCAATATCATTCTCATAATGTTCCATTATAATTGGAGTAAAAGCTCTAACTCCAAAAGTATCATCATCACTTAAGCCCTGTATCCATGAATGTGGTTCCCACTCAACTCCTGCATGTGCACTATTTCTAGTACGTTCTGTTGATATCATTATATAATTTGTCAAAGCATCATCGTCAGTAATTAATGCTAAAGCATATATTTTATCTTCATCTTTATTATAATTTTCGTAAAGAACTAGAAACTCATCCACAATTAAATTTACTAACTTTTCTGAATATAACTTATGCCACGAATCCATTATCTATAACCTCCAAAAAATTTTTCCCAACAATTTTTAATTCCGCTAACTGAATCTCCCAATTTTGCAAAAATAGTCATCATAACCACCATAAAACTGAAATGATTGATCAATAAAATATATTAAATTTTCACTATAGCCCAATCCAATTGATAAAATGTCACTTCCTACCTTTAATGAATACTCCTCAAATATCCAGGCAGGATCTATACCTTCTGTTGCTTTAATAGAATTAAAATACGAAAAATCTTTTTCTTTTCCTCTATATACCTCATGAGCTATATTTAATCCATTGAAACTATGAACGAAGACTATAGCAGAATTAAAAATTTTATAATTATCTGCTTTCCATGCTTCTATGATGTACTCAATATCTATTTTTCTTCCTGTATACCAACCGCAATTGATTCAATATTGACATTCAAATTAAAATTGGATTCTTGCATCCGCTTCTTTCCTGTTAATGCTTTGTATATTAAAGAGGGTTCACAACCCTCAAATTAGTAATGTGTTCACTACCTAAATATTATTAGATATAATATTTGATATATTTTCCTTTAAACTGCTTATATCCCCACACTCTTTTTCAATTATAGGTGAATCCCAATTCCTATCTTTTATCAATATAATTTTAAAAAAACCAACTACCTCTAGATCTGGATACCACTCGACATCCAATATTTTATTGTTAATAAAAGAAATTTGTAGTAAATCTTTAGACAAGTCAAAGACTGTATCTTCATTTATTTCAAAATTATCATCAATCCAAGAAATGGAGTCATGACTAACAACTCCATCTTTAATATCAATATTCCACCAAATATTCATTTTCACTGTTAAACCTAATATTTATATAATTACTTAAACTGTAGCTTTACTTTATGTTTTTCCCAAACAATTATTTAAAAATATTCTATGATATCTAATTAATAACTTAAATTAATCATTAGATATCATAATTAAATTCTTTTTAAGTTTACTTTCTAGCCTCCCAGAAATCTATATTTTCCAATGCTCTTTCAATATCAGACATATCATCCACACCTAGATCATTATTAAACTTACAAGATAAAACTTTTCTAATATTAGCTAACCTATCACATATATTATTATTATCTATAAAATCAGTGGTTTCTTTTGCATGTTCTTCATAAGAATTAGGCAGAGTTTTAGCATAATAGGACCCAATTTTATGTAATGAAATTAATATAAACTCTATCTCTTGTAAAACCTTCAAAATTTCATCACCTGAATATACTAACTTCCTATTAACTTTTAACACAATCCACCTCTTTTAAAAACTAAGCTATATGATTAAGAACAGCAGCTGTCTTTGCAAGTTTGACTCTTTAGCAATGTAAACAAACAAAAAATTACCCCTAATTTCTAATTTCTATTTATCAACCTATGAATTATGACTAAAAAAAACTTAGCTTTGATTTAAATATTTAGCAAAAAATATTATCATTTATTTTTTTCAAAAAAAACATCTAAGTTTTCAAATATATCATTCTCACTAATAGAATCTCCTAAATTATGATAGATATCTATCAATATAATATTCAAAAACTCACAAATATCCAAAATATTATAAAAACTACAATTCCTCATAAAAATCAACTTATTCTTTTTTGAAATTTCATACAACCCCAAACCAATTTCATATTCAAATTTCGTATATAAGCCCTCTTTAATTTCTGGATAAACAGAAATATCAACCACAAAACTATATGTTAAATTATTAATTATTCTCTTTAAATTCGCATAAAAGATATTTTTATACAGAAAAATTTCTGACATCTTAAATTTATCTTCATCATTTAATTGATTTAACCAATTACAGCTAACCTGATAAAGATAGTTTTTAGAAATATACCAATTTGAAGGAACTTTTAGAGGTAATAAAAGTTCTTTATTTAAAAAATATTCTAAATCATCCATATTCATCTATATATCTTCTTTTAAAGTACCACTCCCAAATATATTAAAGTGCTACTTTCAATTATAAAACAACCTTTACACCTTAACCATAAAAAATTCTAAAAAATAGTCTACATCCAATACTACATTTTCTTTTATAAGAGTTTTCTTTAGTTCTTCTAAGAAACCTTTCTTATATCCTCCATTTTCATCTCTAGGGTTAGAATAATATAAGTCAACAATTAAATTTTGCACAATATTAATTTGCGAAAAAAAATCAAATAAATTTTTAGCAATGATATGTAATTTATCGCCTGAAATACATGCTCCTATCTCGCCACTATTATGATTTATGTATACTATATTTACATCATGTTGTGTTAAGAATACTGTAGCACTTTCTCCATCGAATATATCTTCAAACATATATTGAATATTGTCTAACGAATCTTTTCCTAAAAAATCATTTATATTTCCGCCTATATCAATATTAAAATCATTTTCAGAAATATAACTTAAATAGCTTTTAAATAGATCATCACTAAAAGAATTATCCTGATTAAGAAGGAATCTTTCACCATAAATTATTTCATTACATTTATCAACTTCTTCTAATAATTTTTTAAAACAAACCCGCACTATTAAGACTCCCTATTTAATACAATTAAATAGTATCAAATATTTTCACCTAAAAATTATTAAAGATCAATAAAAATTAAAAATATTCAAAGGGATATCTTCCATATAAACCTTCATTAATCGAATTGACTAATTTCTTAAATTGATCTTGCTCAAATTTATTAAGCTCTTCGTGTATATCCAATACTTCTTCAAGTTGTTGATAAGAAAATTCCATTTTAAGAAAGTCTTCAAAATTAATTTTCATATCTAGAAACTGATTAATATTCAAATACTCGCCTTGGTTATGATCATAAAACAAGATATTATTTTTTTTCTTACCTATAAACCACTTATCACCTTGACCAGTACGACTAATTATCCAAACTTTCTCACTTATTTCAGAATAATTTTCATGAAGATATTGATTTTCTTTTAATGCTATTTCATATCCAAAAATTAAGATATCAGATGTAATTTCTATTTCTTTTAATTTACCTAAAAAAGATAAATAGTTATTATTAAGCTGAGGCAGTTTGCCAAATTTCTTTATTTTGCTACTTTTTCAAATAATTTCGCTTTAACTTCTTGATCTGTCATTAATTTATCAAACATTTCATATACCTTTTAACTTACTGTAATTTACAAAAGTTTGCATCCTTAACAGCTGTAGCATTATGCTTTCCAATACGCTTTTTCCTTGCTAATGCTCTCAAGCGTTGTTCCAAGATTTCCTTCGATTCAGCTTGTGATGAATTCATAGCTTCAGCTTAGTTTAAAATTCCTCCCTAAGTTTTATTCCAATTCTGACCAGTACGCGAACTGTTAGTTTGAATACCAGGAGATTTAGTATGCTTTTCTTTTTGGAAGATTATAATAATATTGTGGATTATTCACATCGATACCAGCTATATTTTTAAATCTTTCTGTATATTCTTCGGGAAAACCATGATGAATATCTGAATTAGTATGTTTACAGCCTACATAATTTTTCCAATTTTTTACAGAGTTCGGGTGGGTGTTTTTGCTAGCCCAAGCTGATCAATTCAACCCACAGAATTCGGCGCATAAGCATAATTATTATATCCTCCAAATAGCCCAATAGGATCTTTGGAAATAAAACGCCCTACATACGGCGAATAATAATAATAACGGTTGTAATGAAGCCCTGTTTCCCCATCAAATATTAAAGCAGGTCTAGTAGAGAGATAATACTTTTCATCTAAAAATTGTTGTCTTCGACTAAAATCTTTATCAAATATTATATTTCTCTATTAGAAAATTAATTGTTAGTTATGCACCATATTTGCTTCGAGCATAATCAACCAAGTCTTTTGGATAGTATGGTTTATCTCGATAACTACTATCATCTATTCGTAAAATAATAGTAATTGCTGTTGCTTCTAATGACCAATACCCCGGAAACTGACTACTTTTATGACGGTCATGATAAGGTTCTCTTTTACTTGCACCATACCAATCATCCATATAAGCAGACATCAAAGCTGGACGGTCAGCTTCATTCGCCGTAAATACTTTTTCAAGCTTTCTATATGGAAGTTGTCTTAAATATACTTCCGAGATTTCCCGATCTGGTAACCATGGGGAAACTAGTTTATCTAGTAAGGCATCTTGCTCATCATTTTCATAAGCTAGAAGTTCCATAATTATTTTTAAATGCTCAGGTTGAGCAAATAAAATTGAGAAACAAACTAATTGTAAAGCTTCCCAATATTCATCAGTTACCAGTTCTAAATGTGGTACTAAATGTCCATCACATTCTGAACTTTGATGAAAATTGATATGATGCTTTGCATAAAGCTGCCAATATTCCACTACCTTTGGAAAAAAATCAGCAAGTTCGTCTACAGTTAGACCAGCAGAATAACTAAAAAAAATACTTTTAAGGGATAGTTGAGCAATAGCATTTGCAGCATTCATTAACCCAACATAATAATCATCAGGTCCATGATAAAAATTATTCTCTAGATTATTTAAACCTATTTGAATATTTTTAAGATTAAAATCCAATCGTTTTTGATAATCTGAAAATTTTTGATATGGCTCTCGTCTTAAATTTTTCCAGTCTTTCTCATTTAATAGGCTAATCATATAAGTATTATTCCATTAAAAATATTATGGGCAATAAACTACAATCTGCCAAATACTATTTAAATTTAATAAATTACGAAAAAGCCTATCCGTTAGATAGGCCCTATATTAAAAGATCAAAAAATAAAATATTATTCATTTTCTATATCTAAATACCAAATGGTTTCGCCCCAAGGATTATCTTTAATTTCCGGCATAATTTCGCCCTGATTAAAATGACGCTTTTGCATGCCATTCGCTGGGCTATACCATTCTCCAGACTGTGGACAAGGCTCACCAGCTTCACAACGTAAACGGTTAGCTTCTCCCTCTACATTTCCATGTTCATCTAGAACTGTATACTGGCTTCGAGCATAATCAACTAAGTCTTTTGGATAGTATGGTTTATCTCGATAACTACTGTCATCTATTCGCAAAATGACCGTCATAGCTGCTGCTTCTAGCGACCAATAGCCTGGGAAAAAACTACTCTTATGGCGATCATGATAAGGTTCTCTTTTGCTTGCACCATACCACTCATCCATATAAGCAGACATCAAAGCTGGACGGTCAGCTTCATTCGCCGTAAATACTTTTTCAAGCTTTCTATATGGAAGTTGTCTTAAATACACCCCCGAGATTTCCCGATCTGGTAACCATGGAGAAACTAGCTTATCCAGTAAAGCATCTTGCTCATCATTTTCATAAGCCAGAATTTCCATAATTGTTTTTAAATGCTCAGGTTGAGCAAATAAAATAGAGAAACAAACTAACTGTAAAGCTTCCCAATATTCATCAGTTACCAGTTCTAAATGTGGTACTAAATGCCCATCACTTTCTAAACTTTGATGAAAATTGATATGGTGCTTAACATAAAGTTTCAAATATTCAATAATATTTGGAAAATAATTAGCTAACTCTTTTATAGATGAACCAGCAGAATAACTATAAAAAATAAGCTCTAAGCTTTCTTTAAACAAAAGACTTGAGGCATTCATTAAACCACTAAAATGATACCCCTCTACAGATAAGCTATCATCATTTATGGACCTCATAGTCTCCGGAATGCCATCAATTGCAGAGGAAACAACCATCTGATAATCCTTATATTTCTGATAAGGTTCTCTTCTTAAATTTTTCCAGTCTTTCTCATTCAATAAGGTAATCATTTAAGTATTATTCCATCAAAACATTATCGGGTAATAAAATTATAGGCTGCTGAATATTATGGGTTTTACCCTTAGATCGATCATGTTGCTCATATTGTTTACCTGTTACCATATAAATTTCACGACAGTATAACGTAATAGGCTTTCTTAACCTCTGAGCACTACGATATTCAAGAATAAATTGATTTTTATAACCCACTGATATCGATGCATCAACAATTATTGATGAGTTAATCCATTTATGACTCATCTGACGACCTTTAGACTTAGTTCCACTTAACCCAGCTTTCCCTTGACTGCCCGTTAGAGCCCCTTCATTTTTTATAGAAGTTTCTGCACTAGTCGATCTTTTACCTAACCCTGACTGTTCATTGTACTCAGTCTTCTCATCAAAAATTTTACCAATCTCGCTCCGATTACCTTCAATAGCCTTAGCATCAGAATCTGCCATTCCCGCTAAAAAAGCAAAATGACCAAAAATGCTTCCCTTTGTTTCACCAACCAAATATTTACGACCTTTATGGCTTCCAAACCACAAATGATCTATACCAGTTTGGTTAATATCTTGTTTACGTATCCGGTCACCCGCTGCATTACGCTTTAAACGATCATGTTCTTCTATTAAACGTCCATTATCATTAATTTTACGTAAACCTTTTCGTCTTTCTTTTGAATAGTAATCTACAATATGCTCAGCAGGCACCCCGGTAGACCAACGCTTTTTTTTCGATTGCCTAATTTCTTGACTACGCTTTGTTTTATTAGCAGCAGAACTCTGAACAGTTGGCGCTTTATCTTTTACTTGCTGCTGTGCTCCACCTCGTTGATGACTTGAAGGTTGTTGAGATGAGTTTTTCCCTTTCCCTGCAACTGTCGTCTGTCTAGGCGGAACTTGACGTGTCGTCTTAGCTGCTGCTGTACTTGGTAATGGGGGATGCATATTCAACATTTGATTAACTGTTTTTTGAATTTCTGCAAACGCAGAATTCATATATTTTGGAGCATCTTTTTTTACTTGTTGAAGCATACGAATTACGTCGTTTACTTTGGGTCTACCCATTACTTGTTTTGCCAACCAAGAATCCAGAACATCTACAAATTCATCAATCATTTTATTAAGTAAAGAAAGACATTTGTTTTTAAGTTGATTCCAATCCATTTCTTTTAATGCTTTTTTAGGATCTATCTTGGCATATTTACGCATAGCATCAAATACACGCTCTGCATTTGCACCACTTCTTGCAAGCTTAAACCCTGCTTTGAATGCATCTCCAAATCCAGGAATACATCCAATTAAAGTTATGACTAAATCTACCCATCCCATTATATTAGCCGGATTTGTGGCTACTAAGATAATTCCCTTAATTAAATCACGTAAATCAAATAATTGTCCTACGACAGGAACGCATCCTAAAATTGCTGTAACAATAATTTGACTAGGCCCCGTACCACTCCCATCTAGTAAGCCTAAAAACCACTTCCCTACATCATCATCTGCTTTTTTTAACTGCTGAGGTGTTACTCTTTGTGTTACAGGTTGTTTAGTTGCTTTTGCTGGTACAGAAGGTAAAGTCGCCATTAAATATCACCTTCTTGATAACTACGCTCAGATTCAGCTTCGTCATCTGTTAAATCTTGCGAATGCATTTCTTTATATGGTTTTGTCTCAGGTGTAATTTCATTTTCTAAAATATAATCATCATAGTAGTCATGTATAATTTCGCTGCTATTTTGCATTTCTTCAATTTCATCATCAAAAAAATTATCTTTTAGATAAGCATTGTATGTATCAGAAAATGTTGCCCTCGCAGATAACACCTCTTCTTCAGTACGTATTTTTTGCTCAGCAATAGGATTTTCCAAAAGATCTATAAAATGTTCTGGTTTAACTCTAATATCTTCACCATATAAAACTTTGGCTTTCTTACCTAACTCGATATTGTCAATTTTAGCGTAACCATTTGCATCCAACATACCTTTTTTACTGGTCCCATCTTCAAATAAAAGTTCATATGTTGCTTGTTTTACAGGAGATAAATCTTCATAAACATAATTAAGCTCTATTGAACCCGTATTTTTTCCTACTGCTGGCAAAGCAGGCAAAGTAGCAGAAGTACTTCCTCCCCCCATAAACAAATGCTGCCCAGCTTTTACCTCAAACTTGCCGCCAGTGACAGGGAAAATTCCTGAACCATTAATCTTGATTTGAGATCCACCCGCCGTGATAACGATTTCTTTAGAAGCACTAATCTCAATTTTGTCTTCAGTTGAAATAATCTGAACCGCTTTACGGGCAATTAAATCAGCTCCATCACCTTGTGCTTGTATCTCGACTTTGCCTTTGCCTGCATAGAGTCTTGCCCCTTCTTGCGCTGCGAAAAGGCTAATTTTATTTTGGGCATGCGCAATCAGGTTTTTTTGAGTGGTCAGGTTGATGCTGTCGCCCGCAGTTTGACTTAACTGAGCATCTGCGCTGAGGTGAATGTCTTCGTTACTGGAGAGAGCAATACTGTTAGGCGCAGTTAATATCATCAAGGCTTGCTTAAAAGCGGCAGCTTTGTCTTGATCTTTTTCTTCAATTTGTTCTATGAACGTTTTTAAGTTCTCAAGAACTTCCAATGGATCAGTTTGCTGATTTTTAGCAACTTCACTGAGTGCCTTGGCATTGTTAAGGCCACCTTCGATTTGTTGTTTGGCCTCATTTGCATCAAGGTGTACGCCTTGAGCTTGGTCCTGTTTGTGGGTACTAACGAGTAAGCCACTACCCGCTCTTACCGCTCCCCATTGGTCTGTTCTAAGTTCGAAACCTTCACCACGACCTTCACTTTCCGCCTTGTCTTTTGGATGGCTTAAGTTACCGAGGTTTAATTGGCTGGCTGCATGGCTGCTTTGCAACTGCGCACTGATTTGTCCCGTGGTGTCATCAAAACGTAGCTGGTTAAAGCCTTTGCCATCCACTTCTTCGGAGCGGATACCACTGAGCTTTTTAGTGTCAGGTAGTTGGCCTTTCTGGTCGAATTGCGTTGGATGACGTTCAGCTTCGTGAATACGACCCACCACAAATGGTCGGTCAATGTTGCCGTCAAAGAAGTCGATGACCACGATCTCACCCACGCGAGGTAAGAAACGTGCACCATAACCTGCACCTGCCCATGGGGTCAGCACATCAACCCAAGCCGAGTCGGTGTCATTGTCGTTACTGCCTGCTCCACCGTCATGACTATGATCATCTGTTCGGGTAAACAGGAAACGGACTTTAATACGCCCCCACTGGTCAACATGAATGCTTTCGCCCTCTAACCCAACTACTCTAGCACGCTGCGGGTGAGCGGCTGGTCGGTGTTCTAGCGGGCTATATTCAGGCACAGCTTTAATGTTGCGTCGAACCACGTTCAGCTCAGCATAGTGGCGCTGCTCAGGATTTTGGCTGTCGAGCTGAGCTACCTTGAGTTTGTCTTTGGGCAACAGACGCTCAAGTTGCTGTTGTAATTCTTTCGGTAAATTATTCTGGTTATAGTAGTGCTTGCTTAAAATTAAGAATTCTTTATCAGCACTGTCATGTTGGTCGAGTTCAGGATGATCATTCAGCTCAAACCAGTAACCCACCTGTGCATCACGGACGTTGCCCGAAACCGTAAACTGTTTAGAACTCAAGTGATGGTACGCATTGATGTGCTGATTAAGCTGTTCAATCTGGCTATTGCCTGAAGCTGTAGCTTGATCTTCACCGTTTAAATCTTGCATCCACGCTGGGCTGACATGCCATGCATCTTCAAGGTTTAAGCTGGCATTGTCATAGTGTTCGCTGTGCTTTTGTGTGCCTTGTACGCTACCGCTGCCTTCTTCTTGTTGTAGGACATCAGCTTGCCAGCGTTGCACATGAACCGAAGTTGGCTGTAAGCGGCGCTCTGCCTTGACTTGAGTAATGGTATCGAACTGTTCTGTCGCACTGCTGCGTTGGTAGCGGAGACTACGGCGTTCAAGCGCCTGATAGTTTTGGTTATCATCAATTAAGCGTAACACTTGTGGCTGAATGGAAGCATTCTGGTCAGCGACAAAAAGTTGTGATTCGTCGACTAACCAGTTAATGCCTTCACTACGCCATAAACGGGTTAAAAAGTCATAATCACTTTCGTTTGACTGCATCACAAATGGACGCACATCGTAGTCTTTAGTTAAGCCTGCCGTGTCGAGCGTTAAGCTTGAAGCAAATAACGGACTTTTGCCTTGCCATTCCTTAAATAAAATTTCGCTAATATCGCGGACGCTTTTGTTCATAAACACACGGCTATTACGGCGTTTATGCCAGAGTGCAGTTGGGTCTTTTAAGGTTAAGTTATAAATAGTCAATGAACCGTCGCTTTGCCCTTGGCTCGCTTCTGTAATAATGCCCGTAGTTCTAAAAAACTGCCCCATGTCAGTGACTTGATCGACGGCAACCTGACAGCCAATAAATTGTTTTAATGCAATATGCGCGTTTGTCGATAAGCACAGTAACTCAGCAACGCTACCTTGGTTGAGGGTATGTTCGCCCTCGATGCGTTGCAAGAAGACTTGATTGTTTAATGATGCGTTGGAAAATTGCACATGAAGAACGCGGTTCTGTGCGACCAACCCTAAACTATCTAAAATTTGAAATATTTTATGGGACATCATTATTATAAAAACTGAGTCATAATCATCGATATTTTATAAAAAACAGACAGAATTGTCTATTTATATAAAATAGCTTATCTTCCATGACTTACATACTTTTTAGCTTATCTAAAAGAAAGATGGGACACCAAAAAGTCTATAAATGCTCTCGTTTTGCCCGATAAATTAGAAGTATTAGGATAAAGTAATTGAATATTTTGTAGCGGTAATGAGAAATCGGGAAATAATCGAATTAACCGGTTTTGTTGAATATCTTCATCAACTAACCATGCTGGGCAAATCGCAATACCTAAAGATGAGAGAGCCATTTGATGAATGGCTGTTACCGAGTTTGATTCATACTGACTTCGAATAAAAGGTAATGAATACTGCTCACCTAAACTATTTTCCAAAATATATTGTGAATCTTGCCAGTTCAATAATGTGTGACCAATCCACGGAACATTCGCTAAATCAGATATATTTTCTATAGGATGGTCTTTTATAAACTGCGGAGTAGCCACAAGATAGATTGAATATTCTCCGATTTTTCGAGTTTTTGGAGATGAGTTTTTTAAATTCCCTAGTCGAATAACCAGATCTAATTTTTCAGTCACTAAATCATCGAGAGATGAATTAAATGAATACTGTAAACGTAAATGTGGGTAAAGCCGAGAAAACTCAGGAAGTAAAGGCAAAATGAAACGTTGGCCAAATTCATTGGTAGACGAAAACCGTAAAGTGCCTGTAATGCTTGTACCTAAGTGTTGACTTCGCTCAAATGCCTCATCAATCTGAAGTTGGATTTGTTTAAAATCTTCATAAAAATGCTGACCAATTTCAGTTAATGCAATATTACGGGTGTTGCGAATTAATAGGCTTGTATTTAGCTGCTTTTCTAATTGTTTTATATCAATACTCACCATTGATCGGCTTAAGCCTAAAATTTCAGCAGCCTTGGTAAAAGAACCGGAATCAACGACTTGTAAAAAACTGGTTATTTGCTTGAGGTTTTTTTGCACAATTAAGCCAATTGTTTAAAATTATCAAACAATGATTTTACTTCGCTTGCATCGACAATAAAAGAGCTGGATCTTACCCTGCCTACACGGAGGTAGGTATGTCTTATCGATATAAAATAGCGACAGTGTTTTTACTTGGGTTCTTTATTGATTGCATCAACATTTTTATGTCCGCAATTGCATTGCCTAATATTGCATCGTCATTTTCAGTTAGCCACTCCATGATCGCTTGGGTAACAAATGCGTATATTCTCGGCCTCATTTTAATTATGCCTATGAGTTTATGGTTAGCCACCAAACTTGGGAACCAAAAGTTATTGTGTTATTCGATGCTGTTATTTTCGATCAGCATTTGCTTTATTGGCTTTAGTGAATCGATTTATAGCTTAATTTTTTGGCGATTTATTCAAGGCGTAGCTGGAGGCTTATTAATTCCAGTCGGGCAAGCACTCGTATATGCCTTATTCCCGAACCAAGAACGCCAACGTATTTCTACCATGATTATGGCAATTGCTTTAATTGCACCAGCTTTTTCACCTGCGATTGGCGGCGTGATTATTGATTCATTGAACTGGCGATGGGTATTTTTATCTAATCTTCCTTTTTCTTTACTGGCAGCAGCTCTGGCATGGTTATGGATTAAAAAAACACAGAATGTATCGAGTGAAAAACCAGATATAAAAGGCTTGGTTATTTTTAATATAAGCCTATTATCTTTATTACTCTCCTTTTCATTTTATAGTGATTATCATAACGCCTCATTCGCTCTAACGAGTTTTCTAATTTCAGTCGGAATGCTTATTTTTTACATTCGACATGCGAAAAAAATTTCCCATCCTGTTCTTAATCTTGAGTTATTAAAAAATAAAAATTTACGGAATGCATTTATTGTCTATTACGCCGTTCCGGGTATTTTTACAGGCATTAATTTACTCAATATTTTTAATTTACAGCTTAACTTTGGCTTTAATGCAAAACAAACTGGTTTATTCATGTTGCTCTATGCAACTGGGGCACTCGCAGCCATGATTAGTGGTGGCCTGCTCTATCAACGGCTAGGAAAAAAGTATCTTCTTATTATTGGAATAACCCTACATAGCCTTGGCATATTTCTTTTATTTTGTATTTCAAACACTAGCCCTTTGAGCTTTTTAGTGATTGCTTATTTATTAATGGGTATGGGTGGCGGTCTAAGTGCCAACATTGCCCAAATTAGCTCACTGATTGATTTTTCAGGCCAAGATTTATTACAAGGAAGTGTGCTCTGGAATATTAATCGACAAGTTTCATTCAGTGTCGGTACTGTTGTTCTCATTTCGATATATAACTTGATGTCTGGCTCAAGCGATCTACTTCGCTATCAACATACTTTTTTAATTGCAGCTTTACTCTGCTTACTTTCACTCATTCCCGTTTTAAAGGAGAAAACCCATGTCTAAACAAATGGATCAAGCCATTCAAAGTGTCATTGACCTACATGTTTTGATCGAAAATGTATTTACAGGAAAAAATGCAGAGCAAAGTCTGAGCCCGCTTTTAGATAGCTTTGATCAAAATTTTAAGATGGTAACGGTTCAAGGTCAGAGTATTGGCTTAGCCGAGGTTAAAAACTTATTTAGTCAAAATATTGGAAAGAAGCCTTCTTTAAAAATCGACATTATTAAGAGTACAGCTTTATACGAATTTGAAAATTATTGTTGGGTGCAATATCAGGAACATCAGCAAACGAGTGAAACCGAGACAGTACGCACTTCGACGGCCGGCATTAAAGTAGACGGCGAAAAATGTTATTTGGTTTATTTACATGAAACTTTAGTTCCCTCATCTTTTTAACCCATCTAGAGCACCTTAAAGATGGCACCTATTTTGCTTAACAATATTACGCTTTATGAAAATCGTAATACTGATAAAAATGGGGAGCTCTCGATATGGGTTATGTTGCAAAGGAATTTACGCGAAAGAACAAGCTGATTCTCAGTATTTGTTCTTTCGTGATTCCAATATGTCTTTGGTGCGCAATCAGTTATTTACCTTTTGTTTGGCATCCTCAAGTACAAATCACAAGTTCAGGCAGTGTTTCTTACTTACAAGTAGGAAGTCGCATTGATAAAAATGTGTTCTATCTCGAAGCACAAAATGCAGTCAATCGAAATTCTGCACCACCACAAGGTATATTGGCAACCACTACTGAAGAACCAGAGCTTGAACCACCACTAATATATTCAGGGTTAAAACTATTTTTTACTGCACCGTATGGAGAGCGAACGCCAACCAGCCCCGTTGCAAACTGATCGAGGTTAGTTTTACCAATCACAATCGCCCCTGCTTTTTTCAGCTTAGCAATTACGGCGGCATCTTGGTTCGCTAAATATTGAATCTCTTTACAGGCAGCAGTCGTGTGAAAGCCAGCAACATCAATGTTGTCTTTAGCTGCAAATGGCACACCGTATAGAGGTAAGTCAGTAATATTCTGTTTTTTTAAAACATCGATTTGTGCCTGAATCTGCTCGTTCGATGCAATTTCAATCCACGCATTATCATCATTTTTAATTTCTGCAACGTAGCCAGTCAAATCTTCAAGATGGATTTGCCCGTTTTGATATGCTGTTTTCCAGTCTTGAATTGTCCATAAATTTTTCAACACGCTACTCCTCATTTAGTCATTTTGCTGTATAGGCGGCATGACGGCATCCATCAGTTCTAGATGTCCTTTGATTACCCCTTTAAGCACAATAAATTGCTGGCTAATTTGTCTAAGCTCAGAACTCGCGCCCTGCATTAACATGACTTGCAATATCTTTTGTTGGTCGAGCTGGATATGAAGTGAGCTAATCACCTGTGCTAAAAACTGTTGTTGTAAATCGACCAATTGATTGCGCAAGGTCATTTGGCTAGCGTCATAAAGTAGCGTCAACGTGCCTACCATGACTTCATTGGCCTGTGCTTGCTCTGCAATCAGGTGTTTATTAATCATGTCGACAATGGCTTGCGAGCGGCTTTCATAGTTCTGCTCGACAATTTTTTGGTCGAGTGCGTTAAGTGTCGTTTCAGGCACGGTAATACTGATTCGAGCCAACTTTTGTTTTGCCACAGTCTTATCCTTTTGTTTTAGGCGGCTGATTGTTTTGCTTGATATATACGCCTGCACGTACGCTAAGCAATTCGACTAAAAAAGCTTTTAAAGTTGGCTTTGGTTGAACCACAGGTTTTACATCGTTCATATCGCACCTCTAGTTTGGTATTACCAAATTCAGTTTTTGTATTACTGATATGAGATGCAGAAAATGTGCCAGTTTTTAAGCATCGTTTTGATAGGCTTTATGGATATTTATGAGTGATTTTTGGGCAGAAAAAAGCCCCATGCACAGGGATGGGGCTTTTAATTAATTAACTAGCTCTATCTAATGTTACAATCATATGTTTCTCATAATTATTCCGTAATTGCTGCTTTAAGTTATCTGATATTACTGGCCATTGTTGGAAATAATAATAAAAGTGGTGATCAATATTTATTAATGTCTTGATGTTCGATAAAGTTTGCTGGTCATCCATAAGTGATTTACAAGATATCGTAATTTCTTGTGAAAGAGATTTAGAAACGATCTTCTTCAATTCTTCATAAATACTATTTGATAATTGCCCATTATTAATTTTTTTGTAAGCAGTAGCTTCATTAATTTTTAGCACAGCTCTGTCATCCTCATCCAAATCTTGAATAATCTCAGAGCTATTTTTTAAACATTCTAGAACTTTATCAAATTTCTCTGCCAAAAGTAAATCATAGGTATATTTAATTAAATATCTTGAAAAACTAGGACAGAGTTTTCTTGTATTTTCTAAATAATCCATAAATTCATCAGATTTTGCACCATACAGTAAAAGTGAAACATTCTTTGAAAATAAACTAGCTTCATATGGTGTTAATTTATCTTGATGGTTTTTCATTATCAAATCCAAACTTCTTACTTCATCCTTTAAATCTAAACTTTCTAGAAGAGAAACTAACTCTAAAGCAATTTCATAAACATTTTTATGATTAATACATTTTTCAATTAGATTGTAAAATGAAATATCTCTTACATTTAAAGAAATCATAAACATAGTTTTATATAACAAATAAAATATATTACTATCAAATTCATGTTTCGAGAAAAAGTTTACGGCCTCTTTTTTAATATCACTATCTTTTTGATAACGCTCTAACATTTTTCTTTTATTAAACAACATAGCAAAACTTTTAATAATATATCTTTTTTGTTTCTTACTAGATTTATCAATATTTAAAAAAATTTGATTATAAAATTTTAAAAAATCAACTGAGGAATCGCTCTTTATTAAGTAATTAATTAAACAATCAATACTATTTTGATGTTTTGGACTCACTGTTAAAACCTTAACAATTAATTCTTTTATTTGATCATTAGTTTCATCAATAACTTTATTACGATTAAGAGTACTTGAGGTTTTCTTTGAAATTAAATCTTTTTTAATAAAAAGCAATTCTACTTTTATTTCATAAGCAAGATTATCCAAACTATTATCAATATTTAAACTTTCTTCAATATAATTTAAACACTTATCAACATTAATTAAATCAGGTTCAACTTTACTCTTCAAATAGTATGAAAGATAACTTCTACAAATATCATTTCTAATTGATGAGCTATAAGGAAACAAATCAAGAATAGACAATAGGTATTCTATATTTTTTTTACTATCATTAATAAGTAATATTTTTTTATGATGATAGGTTAAGTTAAATTTATCACTTGCTATTAAACTATTAATTGCTTCATTGGCCTGCTCGATCTTTTTTTCTTTTTCAAGACAATCTATTTTCATAAAAAATAAATTTTCCTGAAACTTTGTTAATTCACTTGATAAATCACATCCGCTATCTTGCAAAAGCTTATCAATTTTAGCTACTGTTTTATTAAAACTACCGGTTAGAATCAAATTTTGTATTTCTAGTATTTGTTTAAATTCTATTGAAGATAAATTATTATTTTGATTAGATTCATTTAATTTTGCAATTAATTCAGAAATATCTTGATTATTAGATTTTTCTTTTAATTTAAGTAAATCTTTTCTAATATAATCATTAGAACTTAAATTAAAATCATCTTTAATAAAATTTTCAATACACTTATCAATTTTTAAAGAATTTTTTTCTGAAAACTGTTTTAGATTAATACCCAATTCATTATTTAATTCCGCAAACAATTGATCAAAACCATCAATTTTCACACAATAAACTTTATCTTTCCATAATATCTTTCGAACCTCATGCGATATCTCATCATCTTCTCTAAAACACCAATATACTCCATTTTTAAGATATTCTTCTTGCTGTACTAAATAATTTAAAACATCCATAATGGACCTATCTTGGCCAGAATAACCAACTATTATCAACCCATAATCTTTTGAAAATTCAATAAACTTTTCTCTTGTGTTATTTTCTAAGCTTTCAGTTTCTTTTAAAGTATTCTTAATATCATCAAATAAATAATCTCCGTGTAGTTTAATAATTTTAGGTCTATCAGATAAGACTGAAAGACTACCTATCGAGGAATCATGAGCGCAAACATGGGGCCTAACATCCGAAAAATGATAAAATGCTTCATTTAACAAATCATCAAAATTAGTTGTAAAAATTGTATTAAATGCCTTTTCATTAACAAGATTGATTAGATAATTATATCCTATAGATGGTTTTTTATTATCTACTATTGATTCTACAAACCTTCTTCTTTGAGATGGTAAATCAAATTTCCTTTCAAATAGAGAAGAATATTCATTTTGAGGATTATACCAAATCCCCTCATTTTTAGACAAATAATTAATTATTTCCAACTCATTATCTTTTAAAGATTCAATATTACTATCAAATACTTCCTTATATATTTCTTCGCGCCATTGTTTAACTAAACTTCCTCCGGTTGGTATTCCAGATGTTACAGATGCACCAGCCCCTAAAAATACACTATATGACGGATAACCATTATTACGCTGAACAAACCTTGCTAGATCTTTAATTGATCTGGTTTTATTTTTAAGTTCTTGTTTAACTAAATCTTTAAACTTTTGATTTTGCATTTTATTCCAAGGATTTTATTAAGTGTAAAGTTTAAATAATACTCTTTGATAAATATTAAAAACAATACTTTATCACTAATAATTTGAAGAAATTCTTGGTGATAAATTACAACAACTAATTTTGATACTAATTTGGACCAATCATCGTATGTGCCCATACTGATAAAGACTCTAAAACAGGCTTAAAAGATTGGCCTAATTCGGTCATTTCATAAACCACCTTAATCGGTGCTTTTTCACCATAAACAGTTCGAGATATTAAGCCACTTTGCTCTAATTGCTTGAGTTGAAGGCTTAAAGTCATTTCTGTGATCGTTGGCATTAATTGATTGATTTCATTAAAACGTTTTGGCCCATCTTTTAGATAATACAGAATAACGCCTTTCCATTTTCCACCCACCAAATCCATAGCCATACTGATATGACATGGATACGTTTTTCCATTCATGGTGATTTCACATTTATTTTCAGTATTTGCCATTTTTCATGCCACCTATCAACTTTGATAGTTATTGTACACCCATACTATAAAAATTATAGTGACTATGATTTTTATAGCTACAAGGTATTATTATGGCTTTACTTATTTTGGCTCATCCCTACTACACTCAATCAATTGCAAATAAAACGATAGTGAATGAACTTATAAAAACCTATCCGGACCTTGAAGTGCGAGATATTTTTCAGCTTTATCCAGACTATAAAATTGATGTAAGTGCTGAACACGAAGTGTTGCTACGCCATGACACCATCATTCTGCAATATCCTATGTTCTGGTTTAATATGCCGGCAATTTTGAAGTTATGGTTTGATGAAGTTTTTACTTATCAGTTTGCTTATGGCTCTCAAGGCGACAAATTAAAAGATAAAAAAGTCATTATTAGTATGACAGTCGGGCAAAAAGAAGCCGATATGGTGAATGACCGAGAAAACTTAGCGGATAGTTTTTTAAAAGCGGTTCAATATTCAATTCAATATACACAAATGCAGTTAAGCGCCACCTACTTGCTTTATGACGTTTCGCCTTTATCAGGTAATCCAGAGTCGAAAATTAAATTAGAAGCGGTTGAACATGGTCATAAAGTATTAAAGCATTTGAGCGAAGCATAATAAAAAAAGAGAGCATCAATATTGATGCTCTCTTTTGGTTTAAGCGACAGGTGCTAAGGTAAATAGCACTTGTCCTGTTTTTACGGTTTGCCCTTTTTCAATGGTAATGGTTTCTACCTTCATACGTTCCGGCGCAATAATTGGAATTTCAATTTTCATTGCCTCAATTACCGCAAGGGTTGCACCTTCTTCAACAATATCACCCGATGCACATTCGATTTTCCAGATTGACCCCGGCATGTGTGATTCGACTGTACAGCCTCCTTCAGGGATCACCACGGTTTCGCCATCATCTACAGCATCTAGGCTTTCAGAAATATATTCTTGCAAGCCCGCTTCGTGCCAACGGCGGCGTTCAGCCTCAAAGTTAGCTTGCTGTGTATCTTTAAAGGCTTGAATGCTGTCTTGATGCGTCTTTAAAAACTCGTTGTATTCTTTTAAGTTAAGCACACCATCTTCAATACGAAGTTGTAGACGACCTGCCTTAAAGTCTTCACGCATTTGCAGAAGTTCAGCCTCAGAAACTTCATAAAACTTAACTTGGTCAAAAAAGCGCAATAACCATGGTTTGCCTTCTTCGAAGTCGGCATTTTTACGATAACGACTCCACATTTGAGTGGTACGACCAACGAATTGATAGCCGCCCGGCCCTTCCATACCGTACACACACATATACGCACCGCCAATGCCGACCGCATTTTCAGGTGTCCAAGTTCGCGCAGGGTTATATTTTGTGGTGACTAAACGTTGGCGTGGATCGAGCGGCGTCGCAACGGGTGCACCTAAATACACATCGCCTAAACCCATCACCAAATAGTTTGCGCTATAGACCACATCTTTAACCGCTTGCTTAGAAGCTAAGCCATTAATACGGCGAATAAACTCGACGTTATCTGGGCACCACGGTGCATCTGGTCGAACAATTTGTGTGTAGCGCTCAGTTGCAAGTTGAGTCTGCGAATCTTCCCAAGCCAAAGGCAAATAGACAGTCCGTGAAGGCACCTGCATATTTTGAATATCGGGTAACTCGGCTTCTGCTTGTTGAAGTTTCTGTAAAAGCTCCAGTTGATCGAGTTGAATTGAATCAAAATGAATTTGTAGTGAACGAATACCCGGTGTTAAATCGATAATACCCTGAATGTTTTGATCTTTGACCCATTGTATGAGTGCATGAATACGGAAGCGTAAGTTTAGGTCGAGTACTAACTCGCCATATTCCACCAACAAATAGCTATTTCCTGCTGGTCGATAGGTCACGCTTGGTAAGTCAGCTTTACCGTCTAAAGTTGCCAAAACTGCATCTTTTAAAGTGTCGGGTTCTGCTTGAATGGCTGGGTTAAAATCGATCTGAGTTGTATCAGCCGCAGTTAAGCTTTGATAATATTTTTGATCAAGTGCTTTTGCTTGCACATAACTCACTGGTACAAATTTAACTTTATCGCCTGCTTTTAGCTGCCCAATTTTCCAAAGCTCGGAATGAATGACTACCGCAGGGCAAACAAAGCCGCCTAAGCTCGGACCATCTGGACCCAAAATAATTGGCATATCGCCCGTAAAATCAATTGCCCCAATCGCATAAGCATTATCGTGAATATTGGATGGATGTAAGCCTGCCTCACCGCCGTCTTCACGTGCCCACTCAGGTTTTGGACCAATTAAGCGAATGCCTGTACGGCTTGAGTTATAGTGAATCTCAAACTCATTGGCAAAGAAGGTATCAATATCTTGTTTGGTGAAAAAATCTGGTGCGCCATGTGGACCATACATCACTGCAATTTCCCAGTTTTGGGTAAAGCTAGGAATTTGCACTTGAGCTAAAGCTGTGGTCGATTGAGTAGAATATTCAGTAATCGGCAGCATATCGCCAATTAATAAATTACGGCCTGCGTGCCCACCAAACTGCCCTAAAGTGAAAGTCGCCTGTGACCCTAAATACTCAGGAACATCAAAACCACCTTTCACACCTATATAGCTACGGCAACTTGAACGGATAATCCCACATTTTAAAACTTGGCCTTTTTTCACATTGATGGTTTGCCACATCGGCACCAGTTCACCATCAAGTTTTGAAGGCATATCACCGCCCGTAATCACAATTTGGCTATCGCAGTGAAACTTTAAAGTTGGCCCTTGCAAGGTACATTCAAGCCCTGCCGTATTTGGTTCATTGGCCAAAAGCTGGTTTGCCACAGTTAAACTGAGCGGATCGATAGCACCTGATGGTGGCACACCAACATCCCAATAACCTAATCGACCTGTTACGTCTTGAATGGCAGTTTGAATGCCAGCCTGCAACACCTCAATTTTTTGAGTTTTCCATTCAAACGTATTTAAAAATCGAGTAGTTTGAGTACCTAAAGCAAACACATCGCAAGCAATAATGTTTTGTAAATATTCCAGATTGGTTTCAATCCCTGCGACTTGCGTGTTGGCAAGACTAGCACTCATTGCCTGTATGGCTTGGTCCCGTGTTGCAGCAGTCACAATGATTTTGGCAATCATTGGGTCATAAAAAGACGACACCGTTGAACCTGTTTCAACCCATGTTTCGACTCGGGCTTGCGGGTCAAATTTAACATGCGTGAGTAAGCCCGCACTGGGTTGGAACTGTTTAATTGGGTCTTCGGCATAGAGACGAACTTGAATGGAATGTCCTGTTGGCTCTAACTGTTCAGTGGGTGCTGACCAGTCACCGCTTGCTAAAGTAACCATCCACTCGACTAAGTCGACACCAAACACTTGCTCGGTCACGCCGTGCTCGACTTGCAAACGCGTGTTGACCTCCAAGAAATAAAACTCTTGGGTTTCGGTGTCCATGACAAACTCAACCGTACCTGCCGAACGGTAATTCACCGACTGCATGAGTTGAATCGCAACTTTTTGAAGGTAGTCACGTTGCTGTTCATTTAAATGTGGTGCGGGTGTTTCTTCAATCACTTTCTGATTACGGCGTTGTACCGAACAATCACGCTCACCCAACGCTAAAACTTGCCCTTTCCCATCACCAAAAATTTGTACTTCGATATGGCGTGCATGTTGTACAAATTTTTCTAAATACAAACCTGCATCTTTAAAATTGACCTGTGCCAAATAAGACACGGTTTGATAGGCATCTTTTAACTCGGTTTCATTCCAAACCAGACGCATACCAATACCACCACCGCCCGCGGTACTTTTCAGCATGACCGGATAACCAATACGGGCCGCTTCGATTAAAGCCTCAGCTTCATCGGCAAGTAGTGAGCTGCCCGGAAGTAGAGGTACATTACTTTTAATAGCAAGTTCACGTGCAGTATGTTTTAAACCAAAATCGAGCATTTGGCTTGAAGTTGGCCCAATAAACGCAATGCCTTGGCTTTCGCACAAATCACAAAACTCGGCATTTTCAGACAAAAAACCATAACCGGGGTGAATGGCTTCTGCTCCCGACTGTTTAGCAACCTCAAGGATTTTTTCAATATTTAAATAACTTTGATGCGCAGGCGCAGGTCCAATCAAGAAAGCTTCATCGGCCAAAGTCACGTGTAACGAATCACGGTCGGCTTCGGAGTAAACTGCAACCGAAGCGATCCCGAGTTTTTTAAGGGTGCGAATGACGCGACAGGCAATTGCACCGCGGTTAGCAATTAGAACTTTTTTAAACATGCTTACCCCCCTTCTGCTTCATGGACAACCAGTTGAATTTTGGTTGGGTTATAGGCGTTACATGGGTTATTGAGCTGAGGGCAATTGGAAATTAAAACAATTAAATCCATTTCGGCCCGAACTTCGACATATTTACCGGGGCCTGAAATTCCGTCATCAAATTTAAGCTGACCGTCTGGTGTCACAGGCACATTCATAAAAAAGTTAATGTTTGGACCGATATGACGGACATTTAAACCATGCTTTTTTGCAATCGGATGTTTTGCCAAGGCATACATAAAGTTGTTACGGCAACTATGCATAGGGTACGTTTCATGTGCATAGCGAACCGTATTACTTTCACAAGAACAGGCACCGCCAATGGTGTCATGGCGCCCGCAGTTATCATCATGAATAACAGCAATTGGACGGCCAAAGTTACTATAGAGCTTGGTACCCTTTTCTAAATAGATTTGTTGGTTGATAGCCAAAGTGTCCATTGCGCTATAACGCTCAGTCGGGTTTTCGGCACTCATAAACAAAGTATCGACCGCTTGGTTTCCTTCCAGATCAATAATTCGAAAATATTGGCCCTTTTTAATCTCACACATCCACGCTTCACCCGCAGGACAAACTTCATTTAAAACTGCTTTTTCAAATGATTGTAAAACTGTCATGATGCTTCTCCTGATTTAAATATTGCTAAGCGCGTAGTAGCGGGCTGTGTTTTGAAACGCACGCTGATTTTGTGAACACGCATCACGACAAATATCGTCGTCTGTTAGTGAATTGGCTTTAAATAAACTGAGTTGAATATCAGCAGGTTGATAGCTTTGGCTGGTGTCTAAACCATGCGGCGCGGCAGATAAAAATAGCAGGCAGTCCATTTCAAAACGCAGTTCAATAGTTTGATCGGTGTTGTCAGAACTGACATAAGACAAAGCGCCGTTTTCATCTGGCACAACTTTAGAAAATAGGTTAACGGCGGCACTCAGGTCTTGGCTGGCAAGTCCGTATTTACACATTTCAATGAGTAAGCTGTCCAAGCCGTTTTGGTACATATCATTGCGGGCATCTTGAAATGTGCGCGCACTAAATTGCTTTTCAATTTGCTCTGGTCGGCTTGGGCCACAAAGCGCGTCATTCCAACCATGGTCATCATGAACAATGGAAGCCATCACACGGCCAAGGTCTGAATAGAGCACATTGGAAGCTTTTAAATAGGCGGTGTGTTGCCCTTTTAAACTGTCGGGCATGTTAAAACGTTCAAGCACATCGGCAGCATTTACACAAAACAAAGAAACATTTGCCTGAGCGCCAAGCGATGTAAATCTAAGAATGGTTCCTTTTTGAATACGACCCGACCAGTGGTGTCCGCCGGGTAAAAGTTCGGTCCAAATCGCCTGATTGTTATGATAACTTGCAGTGTTCATAGCTACTCCTGTCGGATAGTTTTAGACTTCCTCCCGGGCTTTTATCCCTCCGTGTAGTTCGCTAGGAACCGTGAACTCTCGGTCCAGTCATACATAAAGTATCGGAACCCTAGATCACTTTTGATTGGTTATGACTATGCAAAGGACATGCCAGCTTAGTATTACGGTTTTGGTTAAAAGTAATACTAAACTTGAGCTGTTTGGGTGCGGTTTAAAACACAAAATAAAAAGCTGCACTCAAAGTTGTGCATTTCAAAATAAAAAAGCCCCTTTCACTAAGAGGCTTAAGACTAAATTATAAGAGAGCGTATTAAGGAAGCAGAATCACCTTACGACAGTCCTCTTCTCTTTCATTAAAAATGCGATAACCCTCTGCGGCATCTTCTAATTTCATTCGGTGGGTAATAATCGTTTCAGGTGTTAATTCGCCACGCTCAATCAATTCTAAGAGTTGCGGTAAATATTGATGCACATGGGTTTGACCCATTTTAAAAGTTAGTCCTTTATCAAAAGCATCGCCAAATAAAAAACCATGAATTGGGCCTGCATATACACCCGGTACGCTGACCACCCCACCACGGCGAACTGCCGCAATGCATTGACGCAGTGCTGCACCACTTGAACCTTCAAGTTTTAAATTGGTCAGGACTGTTTCAATCACACTGCCTTTTGCCTCGAAACCAATGGCGTCAATCACAGCATCGACACCGCGGTAATTGTCGGTATGTTGAATAATAAATTCGGCCGCATCGACTTCATCAAAATTAACTGGAATGGCACCGTATGTTGCCGCTGCATAGTTCAATCGATAGTCATTGTGATCGACCATAAATATCTTTTCAGCACCGAGCATCTTGGCACAAGCAGCACTTAACAGTCCGACTGGACCAGCACCATAAATTGCAACGGTTGAGCCACGAGTCACTTGGGCATTGGTCACTGCCTGCCAAGCAGTCGGTAAAATATCAGTCAAGAAAAGTACTTTTTCATCTGACAGTGAAGTTGGCACTTTAAAAGGACCTTTATTGGCTTTTGGTACACGCACATATTCTGCTTGCCCGCCTGGTACACCGCCGTAAAGATGGCTATAGCCAAATAAAGCCGCACCTGATGGAATCTGCTTTTTATTAATAATTGCGCCGCGCCCTGTATTAGTTGTTTCGCAAGCAGCAGTTAGGTCAAGTTGGCAAAAGAAACATTCACCACAGGCAATCACAAAAGGAACAATGACACGATCCCCCTTTTTGACTGCGGTGACAGCTGAACCGACCTCTTCAACCACGCCCATAAATTCGTGCCCAAAGATATCACCCTGTTCGGTTCTAGGGATTTTGCCTCGATATAAATGTAAGTCAGAGCCACATATCGCTGTGGCAGTCACGCGTAAAATGATGTCATCTGGTTCTTGAATAATAGGGTCTGCTACTGTTTCTACTCGAACGTCTTCTGCACCGTGGTAAGTTAAAGCGCGCATATTGTTATTCCTCTATTTTCTATCATGTCCTTTGATTATGAGGAGGCTTTCTTTACGGTTTGCAACGATTCTTACTTTTCACGTAAGGCGTATAGTTCAAATGCAACGCGATAGGAATTTCAGTAACATTTAATGAATGTAGGATTATTTCTGCTAGACATGTTTTGTTATTTACCCCAATAAAAAAGCCAATCATCTCTGCAATAAAATGACTGGTTTCGTCTTAAAGATTTGACTCAATCTAACTTGAGTTGCTGTCTGAGCTTTAAGATATCGACCAGACCTTTATCTCTGGTTTCATATAAATCGATATTTTTATATTGTGTTAATAGCTGGTTAGTTTGTGCTTCCAATAACTCTGTTGTCTCGTCTGAATGTTGAAATGCGTGCATATCATTCCACCATTCTGTCATTGGTGGGCCTAAATGATGAATTGCTTCTTTAAAGCCCTTTTGGTTGGCAAGCTGCATATTAATGTAAGGACCAAAGAGCGCCCATCTTAAACCCGGCCCGCTGGTAATCGCGACATCGACATCTTCAGCAGAGCACACGCCTTGTTCAACCAGTGAAAAAGCTTCTCGCCATAGCGCAGCCTGCAAACGGTTTGCGACATGCCCTTTTACTTCTTTATTTAAAACAATTGGATTTTTGCCCAGTTGTTTATAGAACTCAGAAGCCTGTTTTAAAATTTGAGGATCAGTCAAATTACCGCCAACGATCTCGACCAAAGGTAAAAGATGAGGTGGATTAAAAGGATGACCTAATAAAATACGTTCAGGATGCTGCGCCTCTTTTTGAAAATCGGACACTTTTAAGCCCGATGAACTTGAAGCAATAATGGTGTGTTTGGGGCAATATGCTGTGATGTGTTGATATAGCTGTTGTTTCACATCGAGACGTTCAGGGGCATTTTCTTGAATAAAATCTACATCTGAAACAGCATCTTTTAAATGATTAAAAATTTCCAGATGAAGCAGCGCATCTGATTGAGAATGGGCGTGTTCAGCATTTTGATCTAAAGCCAATAAATCATTTAAATTTGCAGATATTCTATTTTTAAAGACCGCTTCATCTAGAGGATATGGGTCATAGACCTTAACTTTAAATCCTTTATATAAAAATAAGGCAGTCCAACTCGCACCTATTACACCTGCTCCAACAACACCAACCGTTTTAATGACTTCCATATTTTCCTCGTACAAATGTTGTTTTATTCGAAATTTCGTTACTCAATTGAATGCTAAATAAACATAGCAGATTCAACCAATCAATAAATTTAATTGTTTATATTTTATATAATTTGTCCTATATTCCTTAGCTTGAAAATTGATTCCTTTCATCTATATAGCTTCATCTTTTACCATTTTTTAACCGTTATTTACTGAATTTTATGTCAAAAAATCTAGCAACATTGATTGGTTTAAGCGCCATTCTCATGTGGGCATCTCTGGTCGGCTTAATGAAACAAGTCAGTGCCGCCATTGGACCTGAGCTAGGTGTTACCTTTATTTATTCTTTAAGTGCGCTACTGTTGCTTGCCATTTTCAAAGTTCCAGATTTTAAGCAGATCTCTAAAAAATACTTAATATTTGGCACAATTCTATTCGTGGCTTATGAGGTGTGCTTCTCGTTTGCGATTGCTTATTCTCAGACAGCACGGCAAGCAATTGAAATTAGTATTGTTAACTATCTGTGGCCGAGTTTAACGGTTTTAGCTTTTGTTATTTTTAAGGAATTAAAGTTTAATTTCCTTATTATTTTAGGTCTAATGCTTTCAATTTTCGGCATTGTTTTTATTCAAACTGGAAGCGGTGACTTTAGTCTAAATAGTCTTGTCGATAATTTTCATAGCAACCCACTGAGCTATATTTTGGCATTTGCAGGCGCCATCATTTGGGCTTTTTACTGTGTACTCACCAAAAAATTAAGTAATGGGCAAAATCCAATTTCCATTTTTTTTGTTGGTGTCGCGCTCACTCTCTGGCTCAAGCTGCTTGTATCGAGCCACTTTGCTATTCCTTCAATGGATATTCCAACAGTCATGACTCTTTTAGTTGCTTCTGCTGCCATGGGTTTTGGTTATGCCGCGTGGAATATTGGCATCATTCATGGAAACATTACCGTGCTTGTGGTGGCCTCTTATTTCACCCCGATTATTTCGTCTATTTTGGCAATGTTTGTTTTACAAACTCAACTTTCAATGAGCTTTTGGCAAGGAACAGCAATGGTGACGGCTGGTTCCTTTATTTGCTGGGTTTCAACCAACTGGTCTGTGATTCAGCCCTTCTTTAAAAAATTAAGAAAAGGCCAAAAAGCATTGTAGATGTACCAAAGTGAATTTTTTAAGTATGCGATAACTCCGACGAAGGAGATTTCCCCCATTGCTCAAAGCGTGCTAACATCCAGATTCTGACAATCACCAATGTCAAAATAATTTCTAGAGGGAATAAGATGTTAAAAACTCAAAAAATCAACATCGTACAAGAATTTGATGCACCTGTAGATAAGGTCTTTGCAACCTTAAGTGAGCATGAAAACCTAAGTAAACTTTTCGCTCCTGCTAAAGTGACTCGCATTAGCAACGGAAAAGACGCTCGTAATGGTGTTGGCTCTGCGCGCAAAATGTCTATTCCATTGACCCCTTCATTTGTAGAAACCAATTTAGTCTATAAAGAAAATGAACTGATTGAATATGCAATTACGAGCGGCATTAGCCCAATTAAAGGTCACCGTGGTGTCATGAAATTTACTGACTTGGGAAATAATCGAACTCGTTTGGATTACATCATTAGCTTTAAAGGCCGCGTACCATTTATTGGCCCTATTATTAAAGCCGCCCTACAAAATGGTGTGAGTCGTGGGCTTAAAAAACTTAAGTTTTAATCGCCACGCCAAAAATAAAAAGCCCAATCATGGGCTTTTTTATTTTTAAGGTTTAAGTTGAATGCTCAGATAGCATAAATAAAAAGTAATCTAATAATTTATCCCGTTCATCTACGCTATTAATACTTAACAGCTGAACCATTGCCCCATCAATTGCAAATAGAAACATGTGTGCGTCTTTTATTGAAGCGGTAGTTTTGACGGTAAGAAGCAGCTTATAAAGCTCATTTATAAACCAATTTCTATAATCAACAACCACTCGATAAGCCATTGCATAACACTTTTCAATTTCAAAAATTGCCTTAAATGGCAAACGGTAAAATCCTTCTAAATTGGCATGTAAAAAGTAAATTTGCTTGAGTTTATCGAACACCATAAGTTCGCTGTATGAATTGATAATTGAAAGAACTTTTACTTTGAGCGCATCCGTTTGAAAAGTTAAACACATCTCGATCAGTCGTGCTTTTGAATGAAAGATGTTATAGAAAGTCGCTTTGGGAATTTTGGCCTCAGCAATAATTCGGTCAACTCCGACCTTGTTAAACCCATTTTAAGTAAATAAGCCTTTTGCTGTGTGCAGCACTCGTAGTGCTCTAAATGAAGATTCTAAATTTTTCATGTATACCGCTTAAAATAATTTTTTGTTGTATGTAAAAGAGATAGAAATGCCGTCACTCTTAAATTGAGTGCTAAAAACAGGCATGCAAAAGCGGCACTAAAGGTGTGCTCGCCTATCTCGGGTTTATTGTTGCTATGTTTTAGTCGTAACGATGTTTAGGCATAAAAACCTAGGGTCGGTTAAACCGATTTATAGACTGTTTAAGCGGTATGGCTAGAGAGAGTTTGGCAAAGGCCAATAAATGAGAAGAATTAGTACGCATAGCGGACTCCTAGATGAAATAGAAGTTCTACCAGATCACTGCTAAATGATTATGGTGGCAGAACGAAGAAGGGTTAGCAGACCAGTCATCTAGGAACTGGCACGCCCGAAGGCGTCCCTCCTCCGTCCTACCGCTACGAAGGGGGACGAACGAGTTCACCACCAAAAAATTACTTTTTTGATGTTCTAGATGAAAACGGTCTGCTAAAACCGACTGGCGATGTAGGCCAGCACGCAAAGGATAGTATTCGCACTTGTTGGCGTCAAGCGTGGGAAATGACAATCGTATTAAAGTAGAGCGGTTGAGGTAAATAAAAAAGCCATTACAGTGTGGGTAAGTAATGGCTTTATTCATTAGGAGTTTAAAATAAATTTAAATAGAATTATTAGATTAACTTTTAATTTGTATTAAAAGCTAAAAATAAGCCTAATCCTATAAAAATTGATCCCCCCATTAAAGACATGACTTTTTGAGTCTTTTCAGACTTTTTAAACCTTTTCAAAATATAATTTGCTAGAAAGACACATACTATATCGGCAGAAACAAAAGCTAAATTTACAAAAAGTCCTAATATTATGAATTGTAGCCATACGGAAAATCCGGAAGTCGTATTTATAAATTGAGGTAAAAAAGAAATATAAAATATTGCTGTTTTGGGGTTAAATACTTCAACTAAAATACTTTGCCTGAATGAAACTTCAGGAGCATGCAGATCAATTTCTAGATTTCCTTGTAGCTTTGATCTTATTAGCTTGATCCCAAGCCAAATTAAGTATGCCGCACCGAATAGTTTAATTACATCATAGAGCATAGGTGTTGTTTTAAAAATTGCAGTTAATCCAATTGAAGCTGCAATTATGTGGAAACATCCACCAATAAAAATTCCTAATGATGCCATTAACCCAGCTCTTTTCCCTTTAGAAAGAGTCTGAGCTGCTGTATAAAGCATAGCTGGTCCAGGCATATAGGCAAAAATTAGTGTAGTTATAACAAAAGTTATAAGTAATTCAATTGAAACCATTATTTATCCTTAATACAGTTTATTTAAGAGTAATCTCTAACTCCGAATAGAGAACTACCTATACGAATATAGTTGGCCCCTATCGGTATAGCCTTTTTATAGTCATTACTCATTCCCATACTTAAATTTTCTATTTCATATAAAGACTTTAATTCCTTCATTTTTAAAAAATAAGGCTCTACTTCTTCAGTATTGGGCGGAATACACATGAATCCTTCTAGTTTAATACTTCTACTACTAATGGCTTTATGAAATAAATCATTTAGATCGCTTAAATCAACACCACTTTTCTGCAATTCATTTCCTATATTAATTTGAATAAAAATCCTTACTATCTTTTGCACTTCTGCTGCATATTTTATAATTTTATTTAGAGTATTAACGCTGTCTACTGATTCTATCACATCAAAAAAATTAACTATTTTCTTAATTTTTTTTGACTGAATACTACCAATAAAATGTAATTCTAGATCAGTATATTTATCTTTCAGCAAAGACCATTTTTCATAGGCCTCCTCTACTCTACTTTCACCAAACATGCGGTGCCCATGTTCTAAAAGAGGTAAAATTTTTTCTACCGGTTGAAATTTAGAAACTGCAACCAATTGTGTAGAAGAGTTTAACTGGTGAATATCATTAATAATCTTATTAAAATTATCTAATATTATTGAGTTCATTTTACGACTTTTACCTCTTCAGGAAATACTTCAATTTTCATAATTGAGGTCACATCTAATCCTGTAATTTCTTTTACTTTTTCTTTACCCTTATTTTGAACTTTTTCAATTGCACATATGACTTTTTCAATAGTACTTCCTGCTGTTTTTAATGCTTCAGCAAGGGCAATCACGGCTCCTCCTGTACTTAAAGTATCATCAATAATAACTACTGAACCGTACCGGGTTTGTCGGAGACTTTTTTATTTAAGTTAGGCCACCTGACCTAACGGGTTAATCTTATCATAGTACATTGCTTCAAACTCAAAAGGCGATACATAACCCAGTGCACTGTGTACACGCTTTTTATTGAACCAATCTACCCAGTTTAGTGTCGCAAGTTGTACATCTGCTAAACCTTGCCAATCTGCTTTTAGATATTCAATCACCTCTGTTTTGTATAAGCCATTCACCGTTTCAGCCAAAGCATTATCGTATGAATCACCAGTCGTACCGACTGATGCTCGTAAATTTGCTGCTTCTAAACGATGGGTATAACGAATGGAAAGATATTGCACACCTCTGTCGGAATGATGAATCACATTCTTTGGCATGCCTCGATCATGCAATGCTTGCTCTAATGCATCGAGCACCATATCTGTATTCATTCGTGTAGATACTTTCCAGCCAACAATTGCTCGTGAGAACACATCAATAATAAAGGCGGTATAGACCCAGCCTGAATGAGTTTGAATATACGTAAAGTCACTGACCCACAGTTGGTCAGGATGATCAGCAGTAAAATTACGTTTCACTAAATCATCTGCTCGTTTTTGGTCATCTCGGCTACGGGTGGTTTGTTTGTTCTTACCTCGCCAAACACCTTGTATACCTAGCTTTTTCATTAATCGAGCAACAGTACAGCGTGCAATAATATAGCCTTCACGTTTCAGTTTTTGCCAGACTTTACGTACACCATACCGACCTGAACTTTCCTTCCAAATTCGTTTAATCTCCTCAGCATGATGCAAGTCATGTAAATCTCGCTTTGCTCGATGTTCTGGATTTTCGCAGAGATCTAGAGTCCGGTAATAGGTTGAGGGTGCGATCGGTAAAATTCTACAAATCGCCTCGACTCCGTACAGCTCTTTATTATTATGGATAAAATCCACCATTATTTGTGTGGGCGGTCGAGCTCCGCCTGGGCGAAAAAAGCGGCTGCTTTACGTAGAATCTCATTGGCGCGTTGCAGTTCTTTATTTTCACGTTCGAGTTGTTTAATACGTTCTTGATCTGAAAGCTGCTGTACTTTAACTGGATTTAGTTTATCTAAATATTTTTGATACCAAACACGTAGTGTTTCAGGAGTACAACCTATCTTGGGAGCAATAGCGGTGATCGCAGCCCAATTCGATGGATAATCTTTTTCAGATTCAATCAATAATTGAACCGCTCTTTCTCTGATTTCAGGGGTATATTTTAATTTTGTCATCGGGATAGTCTCTCAGAATATTGACTCTCCGACAAACCCGGTAC